>NZ_JBXANE010000012.1:0-189546 GCF_058801365.1 Pedobacter sp. GW822-FHT03F06 | reverse complement strand
AAAGCATTTAAATTAATGCTTCTCAGAAGATAAAATTTTATCAACTTTTATTTGCTTTTAAAGACAGTACCTTTCCGGTACAAGTCCGCGGCTCGTACCTCGCCTGTGGGCTTTCCCCTTCAATCCGGTTTAGATGGCGGCAGGCATTGCTTCGAATCCTAGCGATCGTCCTTCTCGACTGAAAGCGCAGTCCCGACGTTAAGTCGGGAGAAAGATCTACCTCGAGGTAGATTTGGGTGTTTGGAGTTGAGATTAAGCAGTCGCTAGGTACAATTAACCAATTTAATCAGTTAACCAATCACGAGCAGTTTGCAGTACCAATGAACAAATGACCAGTGAACGAATGAACTAATTAATTAAATTTCCTTTTCTTTGTGACAATGAAAAAATATTATCTGATTATTTTACTTGCGCTCATTTCAGGAAGTTCGTTCGGACAGATGAAACTGATCAAAAAGATGCTCTCAAACGAAAAAGATACTACCCGTAAAGCAAGTTTTTTACCTCTACCAGCTTTTGGCTATAGTCAGGAAACAGGATTTGAATTTGGCGTTGGTGCCATTTATTCATTTTACATAGACCGTAAAGATACGTTGAACCGCAGTTCAAACTTCGCCTTGAACACAACCTATTCTACCAAAAAGACAGCTAATTTTATGCTTAAAGGCGATGCCTGGACCAAAGGAAACAAATATCATTTTATCGGTGATATCCGTTTCAAAAATCAGCCATTTAATTTTTATGGTATTGGCAACAGTGCAATAAAGGCAAATGAAGATAAACTAGACCAACGGGTATTTAAAACACTTTTTGATACGGAAATGAACACCTTACCTAAAGCTTATACAGGTGTTTCGCTTGGTTTTGAGAATTACCGTTTTATAGATAAGGAAATTGGTGGCATTTACAGTACCAATCCTCAGATTTTAGATAAAGATGGTGGATCAGTAGCCTGGATTGGTGCATCGCAGAGTTACGACACACGGAATAGCAACAACTATCCAACAAAAGGCTTTTTTGGTAGGGCAACGTATCAATATGCGCCTGATTTTTTTGGCGGAGAAAATTTTAATGGCTCACAGATTAAGCTAGATCTCCGTGGTTTCTTTAGTCTGGCACCAAAAGTAGTTTTAGGGGTACAGGGCATTTTTTACAGCATTCAAAGCAAAAGCACCCCATTTTACTTATTACAACAGTTAGGCAACGACCAGATGATGCGCGGTTACTATAGTGGCCGCTACCGTGACGAAAACCTGATGGCGGCACAAGCTGAAATCCGCTACCGTTTTATGAACCGTTTTGGCATTGTCGCTTTTGCGGGGACTGGTAAAGTGTTTGCAAACGGTGAGTTTAATGCGGATGGGCTAAAACCAAACTTTGGTGTTGGCGGCCGTTACTTTTTTGATCCGGCAAAGGGTTTAAGCGTTCGGGTAGATTATGGTATAGGCGAAAAACTGCCAAACGAAAAACGCCAGGCTGGGTTTTACATCAGTTTGGCGGAAGCATTTTAGGGAAAGGTGTGCAAGATGGAGGGCTTCGCACTGTGATCCCGTTCGTTTAGTTACTGTGCTCGTTTTGTCATCCTGAGGCTTAATTTATTTCATAAAAATCAATATAAATAACCGCAAATTTTAAGAAGCCGGACGATCTCGACATATCGTCATTTCGACCGTAGTGGAGAAATCTTTTAATTTCATTTTAATAATTTGCTTCAAGATCTCTCTCCCGAAAGTTCGGGATTGCACTCCAGGAGATGACACCCCTTGTAGTAGAAGGATTTTACAGCAAATAGATGCTGAAACAAGTTCAGCAGGACGATCGCTGCTAGTCGGAATTTTCAATCCTCAAACAGCACATGATCAAATCCCTAATTACTCCTCCTCCGCTCCTCCTCATTTCCTAACTTTCTATCCTGCTGTTTAATTTTTTCATTGCCAAAATTATAACGGAAGGTAATCTTGAGTTGGCGGCTATCGTAATAGTTATTATACTCTTGCCTGATATTATTGATCAAACTGCTAAAACGGTATTGATTGGTTTTTAAAACATCGGTAGCGGTAATGGCCAATTGTATCTTTTTGCTAAGTAATAACGTTTTTATACCCAGATCTAAGTTATATTGGTTTTTATTCTGGTTCAAGCCATCAACGGAGGGAAATTGATACCAGAAACTGGCTTCGCCCAAAAGAGTTTTCGAGCGGTTAAAAACAAACTGGTTTAAGGTAGAAAAATAAGCACCAAACCCATTCAGGGCACTTAGGGTTTGCGTGATGCTGGAATTTGATGTGTTATAAAAAACATCAACCTGATTGATACTTTCCAACCATTTAAACACATTAAAAGTAACTGCATTGCTGAACTGATAATGATACTCTGTAATAAAGTTAACAGGTTTGGCCACCTGAATATTAGTGCCAGCCTCAATAAAATTTACATCATTAAAGCCGTTTGTGGTATGACTAAAAGATAGTGTCGTAGTGAAGACATTATTGTAAGTGTGCGAAATTTCGATGTTGTCGTTATAAGATGGTTGCAAAAAAGGATTTCCTTCAGTATAAGCATATTGGTTGCTGTACCAGCGAAAAGGATTCAATTTGCGGTAAGCAGGCCGGTTGATCCGACGGCCATAATTAAGCGCAAAAGTACTTTTATCATTTGCGCGATAAGCGATATAAAATGTAGGAAAAAAACGGAAATACTCATTTCGATTTTGTTCATTAATGGATATACCATCAATTTGCGTATATTCTCCCCGCAGCCCAGCTTGAAAATCCCAACTCCTTACGGTTTTATTATAATTAACATAGAGGGCCTGTGTATTTTCCTGATAGTTAAAAAGGTTGGTTTGACCCGGATCGAATTCGTAAATTGCATTACGGACTTTGTAAAAGGCAAGATCACTCTGGTTGTTGATAAAGCTCAGTTTTGTACCGAAGGATAACTTAAAAGTTTTATAGGGCAAGTCTACATCGGCTTTTAAGGTATATAAATCTACATTTTGCTTGCTGGTTGATAGGTATTCGGCGAAAGAATTCGGAATAACTACTCCATTTTGGAAATAACTTGTATTGTTAAAAAACCTGTTTTTATCATCACCGTATTTAAACCAATCGGCGTTAATGCTGAGTTGCTTTCCGGTAGAATCCAAGGCCTGTTTTAAATAAACATTGGCCGAGTGGTAATGAGACCTGATTTTGGCATTGGCATCAGAATTCAACACCGAATCTAAATTACCTGTTTTGCTATAAACAGTGGTTTTAATATTTTCTTCGGAATGGAAATTGGTTAAGCCACCATTGTACGATAATCCCAATACTGTTTTTTTGGTGGCCTGATAATCAATTCCGATCTGTCCGCTGGGTACCGTTCTAAAATTCCGGTCCTTATTTACCATATTCCAGGTCTGTGTGGGATAAAAAACATCACTTTGTTCCAAAGGAACAAGAGATCCTTTTCTGATATTGAAATTTGAGGAGAGTGTAATTTTGTTTTTCCGATAACTCAGATTTCCACCGGCAGACGTTGTTGCATGAGTAGCTTGTGTAAAAGCTGTATTTATCGACCCTTTAAATCCTTCGGCAGTAACTTTCTTGAGCACAATATTGATCAAGCCGTTATTTCCCTGGGCATCGTATTTTGCAGGCGGATTGGTAATCAATTCAATCTTGGCGATGCTGCCTGATGAAATTGATTTCAAATAATTCGACAGTTCATCTGCTGATAAAGGCACAAGCTTATTATTGATCATCACATTAACGCCACCCTTACCCACCAATGAAACCTTATCATTCATAACCCGGACTCCTGGCACTTTCGAAAGCAGTTCCAAAACATCTGTTCCGATAGCAGCAATACTGTTCTCCACATTAAAAACCGTCCGGTCGATCTGTTTTTCTACTAGAGCTTTCCTAGCATTAATCTGGATATCAGTAAGCTTGTTTGGATTTTCCTGGAGCTGAATATTAATTAGGGTATCACTGCTTAAAGTCAGTAACCTGTTCTCAGCTTTGAAATTGAGCGCAGCATAAGTGATTGCATATGTTCCAGCCTGCAGATTAATGATCTGATAAAATCCAAGACTATCTGTCTGTGTATAATTGACCTGATTTTTAGCGTTAGAGATTTTAACGGTTATAAATGGCAAAGCTTTATCCGCTTGGTCAGTTACCTTTCCAGAGAGTTTGAATTGAGCATCGCAATTGATGATGATGAAAAATAAAACAAGAAAGTTTAATGTTCTTATCATTCAAACGATTTATTGCCCTGCCAAACTTCGGCTTTACCATTAATATCAAACTCACCGTAAGAACCAACCATTGTTATTCCGGTTACTTTATTTCGAAGGGTAAGGTTTTTAGCCGTTATTTTTTCCGTATGCCTATTATAGGTAGCTTCGTCGGCTGATATGGTAAAATTTTTATAATCTAATGTTGCTTTCCCATAAAGCGTAACAATTGATTTGTCACTGCTAATCGTTACAGAATCGCGAGCACTGTAAGCTACATCTGAATTTTCGATATTACCACTATAAGCGATAGAATTAATCAATTTTTCAAGATCATTGCCTGTTTTGGTTTCATCACCGATATCAATACGATAATCTCCTTTTATTAGGTCAAACGTCATCAGGTTAGACTTTACCGTAACGGTTTGTTTAGCATTTTTAAGCGATGCATTTTTGGCAATCATTTTATTGTTGGCTTGATCCAACTCAACATACCTGGCTTCTAACCTGCAATTATTAATATCGATAACCGCATTTTCCAGATAAGAAATTTTATGCTGCACATCACCGGTTATTTTTTTGAAGGAAATGATTTTAGGCTCAACTGGGCCCGAAACTTTGGCTGCTTCATTTTTTACTACAGCTACTTTCTGTTTCCCGTCGTTGAAATAAAACCGGTTATAAAGTGCTTCATTTTTGATCGTATATTTTTTAGCTTCAGCATACAGTGCAATCATTTTATCTGTACTGTAAGTATGTTTTGAAACCAACTTTTCTCCAATAAATTTAACCAATACCTTATCGCCCACTTTAAAATTATCATCCTTTATGTTCAGTGTTTTAAGGTTTAGGCTGATGGTAAAAAATTCATCATTCAAAACAATCTTTTCAATCTTACCATTGGCACTTTTTTGAATAGATTTAATTTTAGAGGAAGCAAAACGTACTTTATTGGCTTCATATAAAAAAGCATGCCTATCTATTTTCCATTCATAAATTAGATTTCCATTTAAGCTAGTAACCTTTGTTGGTATATAAATTGGTCCATCTGTTTTTGCAATAACCTTACCGCTTTTATCCATCCTTTTCATATTCAACGATTTACCTGATACATAAGCAACAAGTTCATCGCCAACCTTAATTTTTTCTTTATAAGCAGTGGCTTCAAGCGAGTAAACCTTACCTTCTGATAAGAAATCGAATGTATAAACGCCTGTAGCTTCTTTTTTAATGTTAAGCACTTTGCCTTTCAATGTTCCTTCATAAAAATCTTTCGAAGGTTTGCTTTCCTTCTTTATGTCCTGCGCATACACTACCTGTACGGCAAATAGCCAAAACAATCCTACGGCAACTGGTAATGCCAATAGGTATATCAATTTTTTCATGTTTTTGGATTTAGCGTTGAACAACATTTTAATCCGGTCTTTAATCGGGCTCTTCACAAAATTGTGGATCAAGGGCATATCACTTTTGCTGATCGCCAGTTTTAACAGGAGGTTGGCGTATTCCTGATTGCCAAAATCTGTAGAAGTGATTTCATCTGCCTCATATTCATGTATCTGCTCTAAAGCTTTATCATATAAGTAAACAACAGGATTAAACCACAAAACAGATTTAAAAACCATCAAAACAATTTTATCTATCGAATGGTACTGCCTGGCATGAACCTGTTCGTGTTTAAGCAAAATTGATAAATCGGCTGTACTTAAATCTTCATCATTTATAAAAACATAGTTAAAAAAAGAGCAATTGGTAAAACCTTCTGTTTTGGTAATCAGCTTTAGGCCATCGCCATTTGTAGTGTACCTATTAGTATGCTTAAGCAAGCTGAACAAACGCCACAGGCAGACCAACAGTAAAAGCGAAGCCGTAGTACCATAAAAGTAATACATCACCGCCATCCAGTCGATTTTAGGCGTCACCTCTGGCTGGTACTTCACCACAATGGGCTGAATAAGCTGAACAGGTGCTTGAGTTAGAGGTTCTATTTCAGGTATATTAACCGGAGCCTCAGTTTCCACTACTGTTATTTCGCGCTTAACTTCGAACTGCAAAGCCGGAATAATAAAACTAAGCAATAGCGTAGCCAGCAAATAAAATCGGTTGATTTTAAAGAAAGTCAGTTTTCTTAAAACCAGCAGATAGAAGCCAAAGAATAACACCGTACAAGCAGTAACTTTGAATAGGTAGGTTAATAGTTCCATAGCTATAATTTATTAACAGCCCCGTTTCGAAAAAGCTACAAATCCATCTAAAATCAAATTACTGATCCTTCGGATATTTTTCTCCTGATTGATGTAATCAAGAGTCTTACCATCTGATATATTTCCAAGCTCGATTAAAACTGCAGGCACTTTAGATTCCCGGAGCAATAACAGGTTTGCGTTTTTCAAAGAATCTCTTACCTCAAGTCCATTTAGCTGCTTCAACTTGCTTAAAATACCAGCACCCAGATCTTCAGCAGTTTTAATATTGCTGTTCAGTTTTGAAACATAAATTTCGATGCCGCCGAAAGGTACGGCCGCATTTGCAAGTGTTGCATTATGGTGGATGGAAATAAAAGCTGTAGCCTCCTGTTTCGGTAAACGATCGCGAAGTGAAATAAACTGGTCAGAATTTCTGGTTAATATTACTTTAATCCCCCTTTTTGCGGCTTCTTCCTTTAGGATTTTTACCGCCCTTAGGTTTAGGTCTTTTTCCTTTTGTCCATCCAGGGCAGCTATTGCACCATCTTTTCCGCCGTGGCCGGCATCAATAACCAATGTAGGCTCTACTTCATTAAAAGCAGCATTTGGATTAACCTTAATATTGCTGTTTAAATAGTTCATCGCATAAACATTTGGCTTTGTCGGCGCATCTGCAGAAGCCTGGTTCCCTGCTGATGTTTTCTGAACAATAATTTCTTTTCGGTTTATAAATGCCATACAGCAAATCATTAAAACCGGAACAATGGCTAAATAGGCAAGCTTTTGCAGCTTGGCGTTTGGTTCTTTATACAACATCATGATTCTATTTTTTAGTGGAAGTTTACTAAAACTATTAATGGCTAAATTTTTAGCTGGCATAGCCAGATTTAAAAGTAAAGAAGCATAAACCTTCTTATCTGCAACTTTAGAAGTTTCACGGTCGGCCAAAAATTCGTGGTTATGATCGATGGCATTCCGCCAGAAATAAATAATGGGGTTAAACCAAAGGATTGCCGTAACGAAATTGACTAAAAGTTTGTCGACAGCATGCAACTGCTTCACATGAACGTATTCGTGTTTAATTACCAGGTTCTTTTCTTCGTGCTGCAAAGAGGAGTCGACAATAATCTGGTTAAAAAAAGAACAGTTTTTAATGGTTGATTTCGCATCGACCAAGATAACAGCTCCCTTTCTGTCTATGGTATGTTTACGCAACTGAGTTTGAATACGTGCCATCATAAAAAGCATTTTAAAAACAAGGGCGGCTAAAACCAAGCAGTAGCCATACATGAGCACTTGGTCCCAGTTTATGTTAGCGTTAGCAGCATTACCTTCATCTACAAAATCCTGCTCAATAAAACCCTCGTTGCTGTAAGCTATTTTTGACGGAATCTCTTGACTGGCAACCATTACTTCCTGACGGTTTTCGATGGTAACTGCCGGAATACTAAAACTCAACACCAACATCATTAATAAATAAGCACGGTTCAGGTTGAAAAACGTGAGTTTAGCCAGTAAGAACTGATAGGCTGCAAAGAAGATTACGGTACAGGCCGATACCTTTAATAAGTAAATTAAAATCATGACTTTGGCTCTTGGTTAATGATTTTTTTAATTTCTTCTATATCCTTTTCACTTAGTTTTTCTTCTTTTACCATAAACGATAAAAGGCTGGTTGGAGAATTATCAAAATAACCTGAAAACAATTTCGAAAAGGTAGTTTTGGCATATTCATCTTTTGTAATCGCCGGAAAGTATTCGTAGGTTTTTCCATAGGCTTTATAATTAACATAACCTTTCTTCTCTAAAAGCCTAACAATCGAGGAAATGGTATTGTAGGGCGGCTTAGGTTCTTCTTCCAGTTCATCGATAATATCTTTCACAAATGCCTTTTGCAGTTTCCATAAAACCTGCATAATACGCTCTTCTGTTTTGGTTAATTCTTCCATACCCAAACTTATAACTTATTTTTCAGTTTTACAACTAAAAAACAAGTTATATTACTGAAAAATCAGTTTAAAATAATAATCAACTGATTTACAGCATAATAAATTAATATATTCTCTTTTAATTTGAAAACGAACGGCTTATGGTTCTTGGCAGGTTTATATCCGAATGGCTTGCTCTTGGTATGGAGCCAAAAGCATTTAACCTTTGTAACTAAACCCGATCAAAGCGAGATGTCGATTCTTCATCGGCAGAAGCGGGAGCGGGACTGAACTCCGCCAAAAGAACCAGACTGTTAATTTCCCAATCCTAAAATTCACGCTTTTTTATTTGAAAACGAACGGATTGTGGCTCTTGGCAAATGAAGCCCTGCCATTCGCTATAGCCCTCATGAAAAATTCGGGGCTACCGCTGTTGTCAGGTTTATGATGAAAGGACTGCTCCTGAAATGGTGCCAAAAGGCATCTATCCTTGGTATCTAAACCTAAGGAATAGAAGCGGGATACTTTTTGGAGGTCATCCTGAGCGGAGTCGAAGGGCAGCCAAAAGAACTGGACTGTTCATTTCCCAAACCTAAAATTCACGCTTTTTTATTTGAAAACGAACGGCTTGTGGTTCTTGGCAAGTGAAGCCCTGCCATTCGCTATAGCCCTCATGAAAAATTCGGGGCTACCGCTGCTGTCAGGTTTACGACCGAATGGCTTGCTCCTGGCATGGAGCCAAAAGCATTTAACCTTTGTAACTAAACCCGATCGAAGCGAGATGCCGATTCTTCATCGGCAGAAGCGGGAGCGGGACTGAAGCCCGCCAAAAGAACCGGACTGTTCA
Source organism: Pedobacter sp. GW822-FHT03F06 (assembly GCF_058801365.1). Classification (NCBI taxonomy): domain Bacteria; kingdom Pseudomonadati; phylum Bacteroidota; class Sphingobacteriia; order Sphingobacteriales; family Sphingobacteriaceae; genus Pedobacter; species Pedobacter sp. GW822-FHT03F06. The sequence goes on along the minus strand of NZ_JBXANE010000012.1, from coordinate 180,360 downwards.
TTTCCTAAAAACTGTTGTAATTGCTGAGCATAAGTCTTTCCACGCCCCCACTCCAGCTAAAATATTGAATTTTAAAGATCCTTCACTGCGCTCAGGATGACAAAAAATAGCGGTATGATAGATCTGTCCACTTCGCGATGCTTCGGTCGAGATGACGCTTCGTTATTTGCTTAACCCAGCCAATGCATTAATGGTTAACGCCACAATTACAGTATTAAAGATAAAGGCGATTAAACTATGTAAAAGGGAAAGCCTTCTGATCTTTCTGCTCGAAATTTCTACATCCGAAACCTGGAAAGTCATGCCCAGCACGAAAGAAAAATACGCAAAATCGATGAAATCGGGTTCATCATCACCAGGAAATTCCAGTCCAACTCCTTTTTTGTCAGTATGTTTCTTCTTATCGTCGCCATAATATAGGTGTGCATAACGCAAGCTAAAGGTTGTGTGCACTAAAAACCACGATAAAAACATGCCTGTTATGGCCACTACCAGATCGAGTGGTTTGATATCTTTATTAATTAACAGCAAAACTACTGCAAGTAAACCCGCAAAGGTAGATACTACCACAATGACAAAAATTTCGCCACGGGTTTCATCCTGCATTTTGGCCTTAAGATGTGTCTCAGCAGCGGAAGTATGAAAAAACATATACCAATGAAGGGTAATCAGCACCAAACAGAATGCATCCCAACCGAACATGATATGTGTAAGCACATTCATTTCAATAAAAAGTGACACCAAATAAAAAGCAATCCCCGAAAATAAACTAATCAACAAAATAAACAGCGCTGACCGTTTTTGGATACCTTCTAATTTCGGTTCGATTTCCATTATCTAAAATTTAAGCTTAAAGTGTTCTTTTGCCTGTCCTTTTTTAAAGTAAACCAGGCCGATCCAGAACAAATCTACGGTTACGGTAACATCAGGATGGTTTTTAATTTCAGCCCAGGCTTCTTTCATACCTTCGCTCCAATAAATATCGTCAAAAATCAGCAGTGAATCTTCATTAATTTTAGGCAAACACCAGTTAAAATAATTCAGGGTAGCATCCTTGCGGTGGTTACCATCAATGTAAACGAAATCTAAACTTGGCTGTTTGGCAATAATATCGGGTAAGATCATATCAAAATTGCCCACATGAAGCTCTATATTCTCTAAATTTAGATCCTCGAAATTTTTCTTCGCCACCTCTGCTGTTTGCGGACAACCTTCAATGGTAATTACTGCTGTATCAGCACTTGTTTTGGCCAGATAAGCCGTTGTAATACCAAGGCAAGTACCTAATTCTATAGCACTTTTAGGATTTGTATTTTTCGCCAGGCGATAAATCAGTTTGGCCAAGCGCGGACTTTTCAAGGCATTCTTCGCGATCTGACTTACCTTTTTTGTACGGTTCTTATTAAGGTGAGAACCCGCTCCAAGGTCTGTAACCGTGATTATCGAATCGTCATTAAAAAGTTTTTTTCGTTGTTCTTCTATATTTTTGTATTCAGATTTGTCGGTAAAATCGTAAATTACCTCATCAGCGAGCTTGTACACGAATGGTGAGTGCGTTCCATGTCGGCTTTTTGCTGTTAAACGGTGTTTAAGGTAATCTGTAATAAATTGAAATAGCATAATATTGCAAAAGTAATTAAACACTGCAAACGTAGGTATGTTTTATGGAAAATAACGCAGAGATAAGTGCTTTAGTAAAATTGTTGGATGATCCTGACGAGGAAGTGTTCCATCATGTAGAAAAGAAACTGCTTGAATATGGCGGCGAGGTAGTACATTTTTTAGAAAATGCCTGGGAACAGTCTTTTGATGGTTTGTTGCAGGAACGAATTGAAAATATTGTTCATCAGATCCAGTTTAAAACGGTTAAAGAAGATTTAAACTTATGGTATTTAAGTGGTGCTTTTGATTTATTGCAGGGTGCATTAATTATTAACCGGTATCAATACCCTGATTTAGATGAGCAAAAGGTAATTAACCAGCTGGAAGAAATTAAAAGAGATATCTGGTTGGGCCTTCAATATGAAATGAGTTCGGTTGAAAAAGTAAAACTGATCAATCACGTTTTGTATCAACAATATGGTTTTGGTGGCAATACCAAAAATCATCACGATCCACAAAATTCTTATTTAAACCAGGTTCTGGAAAGCAAAAAGGGCAACCAGATTTCGCTGGCCATTATCTACTCTACCCTGGCACAGAAATTAGATCTGCCTGTTTATGGAATAAACTTGCCACAGCACTTTATTTTGGGTTATATAGACGATAGCAAACAGGAAGGAACAGAATATGGTGTGCTTTTCTACATTAATGCTTTTAACCGTGGTAATATCTTCGGCAAACATGATGTTGATCAGTTTCTGCGCCAGCTTAATTTAGAGGCCCTGCCCGAATATTACAGACCCTGCAGCAATACCGATATTATCCGTCGGGTAATCAGAAACCTGATTTCGGCTTATGAAAATGCAGGAGCTACCGATAAAGTTGCCGAATTGAACGAACTTCAAGATATTATTGCCGAAAAATAGTTTACCTAGATCCCATGCACAAAAGAAAGCTTATCGCCCCTACTGTACTGTTCTGCATTACAGCCATCATCTCCTTATCATTTTTAAGTATCCAATCAAAAGCCCAAAAAACAATTAAACCAAACGTTATTGCCTATTACACGGGGCAAAATTCGGTGATCGATAGCTTTCCCATCGAAAAATTGAGTCATTTGATTTATAGTTTCGGTCATTTGAAAGGTGATAGTTTAAACATTAGTTCGGCGAAGGATTCGGCCTTAATTACTAAAATGGTAACCTTAAAACAACGGAACCCTGATTTAAAGATAATGATAGCAATGGGTGGCTGGAGTGCCTGCAAAGATTGTTCGGAGGTATTCAGCAGAGCTGAGGGACGAAAAACATTTGCTAAAACCACTAAAGAAATACTCGACTTCTTTCATGCTGACGGGATAGATATCGATTGGGAATACCCAGCTGTAGTAGGCTTCCCAGGGCACAGATATACAGTAGATGATAAACACAATTTCACCCTACTGATTAAAGAACTCCGTAAAAAACTAGGCAAAAAGGCCGAAATTAGCTTTGCTGCGGGTGGTACAAAAAACTGCATCGACTCTTGTTTCGAATGGGATAAAGTGATGCCACTGGTAAACCGGGTTAATGTAATGAGTTATGACCTTGTAAGTGGCTATGCAACACAAAGCGGTCACCATACACCATTGTATGCTACTGCTCAACAATCTTTATCAGGCGATTATGCCGTAAAAACTTTGATAGATTTAGGGGTACCTGCACAAAAAATTGCATTAGGGGCCGCATTTTACGCCCGTATTTTCGAAAACACTATTGATGCCAACCAGGGTTTATATCAGCCAACAAAATTTTTAAGAGGCGTTTCTTTTAAAGACTTTACCAAACAATTTTCTACTGAAAACGGCTATACTTACTATTGGGACGAGAAAGCCAAAGCCCCATACTATTATAATCCACAAACAAAATACATCGCCACTTTTGACGATCCGAAATCAATTTCATTAAAAACCAAATATGTTATTGATCAAAAATTAAATGGCATTATGTTCTGGGAATTAACAGATGATGCCTATACCAATGGGTTATTGGATGTGATTGATAAAACGATAAAAGAATTATAACGGATTACCAAAGGTTACCACCCAGTAATTTTGTGACATCCCTATACCCGCTTCTTTACTTTTAGCATCCATCATGGCTTTACAATGGCTCACACTATTTTTCCATGCAGCAATTACCTGATCTGCCTGGCTATATCCCTTTGCTAAATTTTCTGCCCTAAAATCACCTGTATAACCTGCATTTAATGCACGCTCAGCGGGCGTACCGCCTTCAGGAGATAAATGATCAAAATAGTTTTGCTGTGCCATATCCTTAGCGTGGATTATTGCCGCATTTTGCAACTGTATATTTAAAGATAAGTTAGCCACCGGAGGCATGTATGCTGTGCCACAATTACATCCACTTTGTCTTAAAAGATTAATTTTAGCCATTAGCGAATTAACATCATTCTCTGGCACCGCCACTTCATCTTTTTTACACTGTACAAATAAAATGCAGAGCAGTATACAGGCAAAAATGCATAGGCTTTTTTTCATATTTATTTTATGCTACAAAGGAGGTAGCTATAAAGCTACCTCCGAAAGTGAATGTTTGTTTTTTTTTATAAATTAAAAAGCTCTTTCTCTACCCATATAAACATTTTTACCTGTGTAGAAAGTATTGCCAGAAGGGCCTGGGGAGCCACTATCGCCTTCCATCTGCATATTGATAATTAGCCACATGGGTTTATTTACCGAATTACTCATGGTATGCTTGGCTACCCAAACGTTATCGATATAATAATGGCAATCTACATCTGTTGCACTTACTTTATTGTACCAGCATTTGTAATTATGGTATGAGCCCGCATTAGAAACTGCTGTAAGTTTATTCTCCCAACCACCATCATAAGTATTCTGCCAATTTGTGTTATTGCCTTTAAACTCCATGATATCACTTTCGGGTGGCCATGAATTAACGCCTGTAATCCAAAAAGCAGGCCAGGTACCTTTACTGGTAGGTACAGCAAAATCGCCCGAAATGGTATAACTAGGAAACTGATCGTTAATTACAACCTGCTGTTTGGCATAACAAGCACCCGAGTTGTACCAAATAGCAATATTGGTAAAACCATTGGCAGTACTGTTTCCTGGCGATGAAGCCAAGCGGGTAGCTTTAATGGTGAGTACACCTCCGCTTAACGAGATCTGGTTATGGTTTGAGGTACTCCCTACCATGCGGGCAGAACCATTATGATCGGTGCCCCAGGGATAATTATAATTCCATTGTGCCTCAAAATTAGTATAGTTGGCAAGGGAGTTACCATCTATTAATGTTTCCCAGGCTTTAACCTGTCCGTTTTCTTGTTTAACTTCTTCTTTCTCTTTTTTACAAGATAAAAGTGTTACAAACACGCACACCAATAGCACGCTTAATTTCATTTTTTCATTTCTCATTTTTTTTTTGATTTAGGTAAATATTTGGTTAATGGTAAGATGTTAGAATGTGATCAATCAGCTGTAAATCAATAACTAATAAATACAAAAGATTTCAGCAACCACTATAGGGTAGACAAGGTTGATTGGTATTTTTTTCATAAGATTTGGTTAGGCTTCAAACATAATCTCATTTTTAAATCGACATGCTTGTAAGCAAAGATATACGCAGAATAATCAAGAAATGAGGGGCTAAATCGTAAAAAAAGAGTGGTAAAATGAGCGTTTCTACATTATTTTCTTAATATGGGTATTTTCTGTTTCTGAATGTTTAGGCGTTTAATTTGTATTAACGGCTAAAAACCCCATAAAAACAAAAGCCTGATCATGGTTATGATCAGGCTTTCAATGATATTTTATATATCTATTTACAAGTATAATTTAAGCTATATTTCACATTGTAAGTATCCGTTTGAACTGGTCCACTGCCTGGATAAAAAGTAGATAGCACCGAAAACAACACCGATGTAGCATTTCCTTTTCCATCGTATTGATAACCGAAGGTATAAACAGCATCAGTAAAAGGATCACCATTACCGTCTACCGTTTTTGCTGTACCTTTAAGTAATACATTTTTAGATTGTTTCCCAAAATATCCACCTGGGAAATAATCAACATGATAAGAAAGTGGGTCCGCAATCTCGTATGTGTTTACCGCATTTTCTGTAGAGTACACATACGTAGTGGTTTCTGTATAGCCAAGGTGAGCATCAACTGAAACTGCTTTTACTAAATTGCCGTTGGCATAAGTTAAGTTATCAGTTGTACTTAATTCTCCGTTTAAATAATTTTTTATTTGAATTAAATAGCCATCTGCATTGTAGGCGTATTTTCTGGTATAACTATAACTCACTCCACCTCCACTAATAACACCATCGCTCCCACTCGATATTGCCCTTCCGTTTTCCAAAACGATTTCAGACACATTCCCATCCTGATCGGTAGCTGTAATTTTATTTGCGGTATAAGCATAATTACTAGTCTGACCATCCGTGGTAGCCGCTTTCGAAATCCTGTTGGAAGCATCGTAAGTAAAGGCAAGCGTGTAAGTGCCTAAAATATCAAGATCGGCCTTTAAACTAGCTAGCTTACAGCCATTTCCATTAGGATCAAGCTTGGCATTCCAATTAATTTCTTTTTTACAACTTGCTATTGATATGATAGCAACAAAGGCTACCATAACATATTTAATTGTTTTTTGCATTAAAATTTCCGGTTAAGAGGTTAAAATATCAGCAAAGATATTAAAATTTCTCTTTTTTCATCCAGATAGCCAACAAGTTAAACCAGTCTACATCAGAAGTTTTATTAATCAAACCAAAACCATGGCCACCTTTTTCGTACAGATAAAGATCGGTATGTACCTTATTCTGCTCTAATGCCCCGCTCATTAAAACACTATTCGCAAAAGGAACAGTCTTATCATCCTTCGCATGTACAAAGAAGATAGGGGGTGTTTTCTTGTTTACATTTTTATTGGCAGAAAAATAATGTTTTAAACTATCGGTAGGATTTGGGCCCAATAAATTCTTCATGGTGCCCGTATGCACTGATTCTTCGAAACTGATTACGGGATAAATTAATGCGGCAAAATTTGGCCTAAGATCTATCTTTTCCGGATCGGAAATTTTAAGGTCGTTATAATGGGCAACCAAAGTTGAGGCAAAATGCCCCCCAGCAGAAAAACCCATAATCCCGATCTTGTTGGCTTTAATCCCATATTTTTTTGCATTTTTCCTGATCAGGTAAATGGCCTGCTGTGCATCCTGCAATGGTCCATAAGTTTTATCAACCATAATCTGATCGCTCGGTAACCGGTACTTCAATACAAAAGCGGTAACCCCAATTTCATTAAACCTTTTGGCTACATCGGTTCCTTCATGACTAAATGCCAGCGCACCATAACCTCCACCCGGGCAAATGATTACTGCAGTTCCTTTAGCGATATTTTTAGGCGCTTCGAAAACCGTAAACGTAGGTACCGATACTTTGGTAACACTCAATGTTCCATTTGCACGCACCTCAGTATTTTCTACATAATCAGCAGGTGTAGTTTTAGCGCCCGGAATTCCGCCTGAATATAAGGGTACAACTTCTTGGGCATTCGAATAGTTTATTGCCATAAACAATAACATGATGAGGATGAATGATTTTGCCATTTGTTTTAGATTAAAACTCCATTAAATATGCTTTTAAAAACCCGTTAATATCGCCATTTAAAACCGCATCGGGATTGGAGGTTTGATAATTGGTCCGGTGATCTTTTACCCTTCTATCATCAAGCACGTAACTTCTGATCTGCGAGCCCCATTCTATTTTCTTTTTCGATCCCTCTACCGCAGCAATTGCTTCGTTACGTTTCCGTTCCTCAATTTCATATAATTGAGATTTTAATAAACGGATAGCATTCTCTTTATTCTGCAATTGCGATCGCGACTCCTGGTTTTTAATAATAATGCCTGAAGGTTTGTGGTATAAACGTACGGCTGTTTCAACTTTGTTTACATTTTGTCCGCCTGCTCCACCAGCCCTAAATGTTTCGAATTCTATATCAGCAGGATTAATATCAATCTGTATGGTATCGTCAACCAAGGGGTAAACATATACAGAAGCGAAAGAGGTATGCCTACGCGCATTAGAATCGAATGGAGAAATCCGAACCAAACGATGCACACCATTTTCGCCTTTCAGGTAACCATATGAGAAATCGCCATCAAACTGAAGCGTTACCGATTTTATACCGGCAACCTCCCCTTCCTGGCTATCCTGTTCTGTAATTTTATAACCATTCTTTTCTCCCCACATCATATACATCCGCATTAGCATATAAGCCCAGTCGCAGCTTTCCGTTCCACCGGCTCCGGCTGTAATCTGTAAAACGGCAGAAAGTTGGTCTTCTTTGCTACGGAGCATATTTTTAAGTTCCAGTTCTTCTACGGCAGTTTTACTGATCTCGAACTGATCTTGCAGCTCGGCTTCTGAAGCATCGCCCGATTGGAAAAACTCAAACATTACCGCGGCATCTTCAACCGCATTATTGGTTTGGTTAAAGCCATCCGTCCATTTTTTCTTTGAACTGATTTCGGCAAGAATTTTTTCTGCTTTTTTAGGGTCGTCCCAGAAATCGGGAGCCATTGTTAATTTTTCCTCTTCGCGGATGGCGTAAAGTAGCTCATCAACGTCAAAGATACCTCCTCAGCGACGTTACTCTGTCCCTTAAATCTTGAATATTTTCTTTGGTCATGAAACAAATATATAAAATCGCTTTGAGCATAATGCACGGCGGAAAGCGATTTTAATTAAACTGACCCCTTATTGCTTGTTAATCAATTTTATTTTCTTTATTAATCCATCAGGCACCATGACTAATTAACAAATGAATAATGAACCACCGTTATTTCTTCATCGACATATAATCTAAAGTCAGGTTAGAGAGTAATTTAACCCCTAAAACAAAACCGCTTTCATCCAGGTAAAAATCTGGTGTGTGGTGCGATGGAGCTTTTAAAGGATCTTTACCTTTTGGCATCCCTCCTAAAAACACAAATAAGCCAGGTACTTTTTCCTGGAAGAAGGAGAAATCTTCTGCGCCTGTAACTGGTGGTTTTAACTTCACATGATCCTTACCTGCCGTTGATTCCATGCTTGGCAACATCTTTTCGGTTAGCGCAATGTTATTAAAAGTAACCGGATAATGGTTGCTATAGGGGATTTTAACTTCAGCCGTTGCACCGCCTGCTTCGGCCGTTTTGGTTACAATGGTTTTAATCCTTTCGATAAACATGGCCTCATCTTCCTTACTAAAGTTGCGTACGGTACCCAACATTTCTACCTTTTCGGGAATAATATTCGACCGTACACCACCATTAATTGCGCCAATGGTAACTACACCTGGGTTTTCGGTCACATTTAAATTCCTACTTACTATGGTTTGCAGGCTATTGATAATCTGGGCCGAAACCACCACCGGATCGATACTGCTCCATGGATAAGCCCCATGTGCCTGGCGGCCGGTAACTGTAATCTTCATATCGTTTACTGCAGCCATTGTACCACCCGGGCGATAAGTTATATCGCCAACTTCGGTTTGAGAATTGATATGCAAACCGAAAATTACATCAACTTTAGGATTTTCGAGTACGCCTTCCTTAATCATTAATGCCGCTCCACCTTCATCTCCGGCAGGCACGCCTTCCTCAGCGGGCTGAAATATAAATTTCACCGTCCCCTGAATATCTTTTTGCATAGAAGCCAATACTTCTGCTACGCCCATTAAAATAGCCACATGACTATCATGTCCACAGGCATGCATTACGCCAACTTCTTGTCCGTTATACTGCGTTTTTACCTTTGAGGCAAATGGGACGTCTACCCGCTCGGTAACCGGCAAACCATCCATATCGGCACGCAAAGCCACAACCGGCCCAGGTTTACCTCCTTTTAGCACACCAACTACGCCTGTTTTGGCTACACCTGTTTTTACTTGTATACCTAAAGATTCTAAATGTTTTGCAATAATGCCAGCTGTTCTAACTTCGGTATTTCCCAATTCGGGATGTTCGTGGAAATCGCGTCTCCAGGTAATTACTTTTTGTTCGATGGCATCAGCTTTTTTTGAAACCAACGGCCTTAAATCCGATTTTTGGGCGAAAGAATTTAATGTCAGTAGCGAAAAACCGATCAGGAATATTTTCTTCATAATGAATGATTGAGTTTAGGTGCTCTAAGCTAAACAATTTTAGGGAGAGAAGGAATTGGATAAAAAACAAAAGCCATCCCTTGGGATAGCTTTTTGGATGATTAACCTTTTTTATAAATTACAATCTTTCTTACGTAGATATCACAAGCGATCACCTCGTCGTTAGCTCCTAGTGCCACACCTCTGGCAAAATCTAATTGGCCAAGCCCTATTTTTTCCCTAACATCACCGTTCTCGTCAGTTTTAATAATGTAACCGCCAGCGGCAATGTATAAATAATCACCTTTACCCTTAATGGCCCAATAGTTATCTGAAACTTTCCAAGTTTTTAGGTATTTGCCCTGCTTATCAAAAACCTGCATCCTACCGGCATCACTAACATAAATATTCCCTTTAAAATAACATATGCCTAACGGCGTATAGAATTGACCATTTGCTCTGCCCTCGGTACCAAATGTGAAAAGTAACTTACCAGTTGAATCATATTTCTTAATCCGATCGTTTAGGCTGTCTACAATCCAAATATTCTGTTCGTCGTCAATAGTTAGTTCCTCTACATTTCCAAATCCATTATCTCCTGTTCCGTAAACGCCCCATTCTCTAATTAGCTGCTTATTAGCATCGAACATCTGAACGTAACTACTACTTTGGGTACGGGTTGCTATATAATTTCCATTGCTAAAAAAACCAATTGCCCTTGCACCCGGCCCACTATAAAAAAGCTCCTTATAATTTCCATTGATATCAAATTTCTGAACACGGTTTAAGCCCTCATCACTTACATAAATATTTCCAGCTTTATCTGTTTCAATGTGATAGGCAAAGTTAAATTGACCAACTCCGTTACCCTCTGTTCCAAAAGACAGTGCGCGATAATAATTTAACCCAGAGGTATATCCAAAATCTGCATCGCTAAATCTACTGAATGACGTTGTAGAGTTGTAAGTTCTAACTTTGTAAAAGTTCTTGGTTAAAGATTTGCTAATCGCCGAATCATCAAAAGTTGTATCGCTTAATTCTTTTAGCAAAACATATTTCTGGGTAACATCATTAAACTTGAATAACTGATACTTCTGAGCCAAGGGCATTGGTGTCCAGGATATAGTAATACGTGTTCCGTAAACACCTTTTGATGCTTTTAGATTTATGGGCCGATCAACATCGAGGGTATCTGTAATTCTTAAGGTATCTATTATAGTTACCCCATCCTTTTCACAAGAAGAAAAAAAGAAACAAGAAAAAAACAGGCAGCATGTTGCCAGTAGTGAGAGCGCTCTAAACATATTTTATTTTTTTGGCGAAGATAACTACTTAACCTCATTTGCTAAATAATTATCGTCAATTAATTTTACCCAAACATTCCCTTCAGCTTATCCATAATCCCACCTTCACCTGTTTGGCCGGGTTGCTGCGCTTGTCCACCACCATTAAACATCCCGATTACATCACTTACATCAAACTTACCATCATCACCGCCCAAACTCCCCAAAACATCTTTAATGTTAAAAGAGTTATCGTTCGGGTCGTTTGTTTTCTGGGTAAACTTGGCAATCAAGCCGGGGATAATGCTTGCCGCTAAAGATTTCGCCGTATCGGCATTAATGCCCAAGCCATTTAATTTCTCGATAAAATTCCCCGAAGCCTGTTCAGCAACCTGGGTGCCTTCTGCTTTGTTACCGTTAAATATATCAGTTAATGCACCAATATTACCTGATGATACCTGGTCTTTCAGCGTATCGAAGATAGAACCCGATGCAGCCTGGATTACCGCTTCATTTTGTTCATTCGGAATAGCGGTATTGTTTACAACACTTTCCTGTACGTTTTCACGCACCATTTCATTTAAGTTTTCTAACATCATGTAGAATTTAAGGTTAAAATAATTGATGAACTAACAGGGACGTTGTATTAAAGTTAAGTGGTTTAACCGACATTAAAAATTCTTATTCATTTAGAACATTAAAAAGACCATTTTAAATTTTTGCTTTATTACTTTTACAAAAAAACAAAGATTATGTTACCTAAAGTAAATTTCACAGAAACTGAGGCCTACAAGTATTTAGCCGATCATTTTATAGATATTAATCAAAAAAGCATTAAAGATCTTTTTGCTGAGGATGCAGATCGTTTCAATAAGTTTTCTGTTTTTTTTGAAGATATTCTGCTAGATTATAGCAAGAACCGCATCAGCGACGAAACATTAGCACTATTGATTCAATTAGCCCGTGAGTGTAAATTGGACGAAGCTATAAAGTCGATGTACAACGGCGATAAAATTAATGAAACAGAAGACCGGTCGGTACTTCATATTGCCTTACGTAATTTAAGCAACACGCCAATTTTAGTTGATGGCAAAGATGTAATGCCCGAAGTAAATGCAGTACTGGCTAAAATGGAGAAATTTAGCAACAGCATCATCAGCGGCGAATGGAAAGGTTATACCGGTAAAGCCATTACTGATGTCGTTAATATCGGTATCGGTGGGTCAGACTTAGGTCCTGTAATGGTTACCGAGGCACTAAAACATTATAAAAACCACTTAAACATTCACTTTGTTTCGAATATTGATGGTACACACATCGCCGAAACATTAGCAGATTTAAATGCCGAAACAACATTATTCTTAGTTGCATCAAAAACCTTTACTACGCAAGAAACCATGACGAATGCACACTCTGCACGCTCTTGGTTTTTGGATAAAGGCGGAAAAGAAAATGATATTGCTAAACACTTTGCTGCATTATCTACCAATGCGAAAGACGTTTCTGCTTTTGGTATCGATACCGAAAATATGTTTGAGTTTTGGGATTGGGTTGGTGGCCGCTACTCGTTATGGAGCGCTATCGGTTTATCCATCTCATTAAGTATAGGTTTTGATAATTTTAAACAATTGTTAGCGGGTGCCCATGCAACTGATAACCATTTTAAAACTGCTGAGTTTGAAAGCAACCTGCCTGTAATTTTAGGTTTGTTAGGCGTTTGGTATATCAATTTCTACAATGCAGAAACACAGGTTATTTTACCTTACGATCAATATATGCACCGTTTTGCTGCTTATTTCCAACAGGGAGATATGGAAAGCAATGGTAAACATGTAGATAGGAACGGTAATGAGGTTGATTATGAAACCGGACCAATTATCTGGGGTGAGCCCGGAACAAATGGCCAGCACGCCTTTTATCAGTTAATTCATCAAGGTACCCGGATTATTCCTGCCGATTTTATTGCCCCGGCACAGAGCTTAAATCCGCTAGGTGATCATCATCCTATCTTATTATCGAACTTCTTTGCACAAACAGAAGCTTTAATGAACGGTAAAACAGAAGAAGAAGTAACCGCCGAATTGAAGAAAGAAGGCAAATCAGATTCAGAAATTGAAAAAATTGCGCCGTTTAAAGTATTTGAAGGCAATCGCCCAACAAACTCTATCCTATTGAAAAAAGTAACGCCATATACGCTGGGTAGCTTAGTTGCCATGTACGAACATAAAATATTTGTTCAGGGAATTATCTGGAACATCTTTAGTTTCGATCAGTGGGGAGTAGAGCTTGGCAAGCAATTAGCAAAAAAAATTCTTCCAGAGCTGGAGGGAAGCGAAAAAGTTTCGAGCCACGATAGTTCTACCAACGGCTTAATTAACCAATACAAGGCCTGGAGATAAAATATATTAAAAAAAGCGAGTGTAAATACTCGCTTTTTTTGTTTAAATCCATAATTTAGGTGCATCCTTGTTATTGTCTCACGCTAGTGAAAAATCCAAATTAACTTATTAATGAAATAATTGCTCGCTTTCGCCTTTGATTATTTCTAATCATTTAAAAAAACTACTAATGAAAAAAAGAATTCTTTTTGCTTTGGCCATTTCCGGTCTGTGCTTAAGTGCCTCTGCCCAAAAAGTACAGTTTACGGAATTCGACCTTGACAATGGCCTCCATGTCATTCTACACCAAGACAAAACCGCTCCGGTAGTTGCTGTTTCGGTAATGTATCATGTTGGTTCTAAAGATGAAGAAACCCAGCGTACAGGTTTTGCTCACTTTTTCGAACACTTATTATTCGAAGGTTCGGATAATATCAAAAAAGGTGAATTTATGAAATTAGTGAGTAGTAATGGCGGCCAGAACAATGCCAATACTTCTCAGGACCGTACTTTTTATTATGAACTTTTTCCATCAAACCAATTGGAACTGGGTTTATGGCTGGAAAGCGAAAGAATGTTACACCCCGTAATTAATGAAGGTGGGGTAAAAACACAAAATGAAGTAGTAAAAGAAGAAAAGCGTCTACGCATCGACAACTCTCCATATGGAAAATTTACAGAGAAAATTTTCGGCCATTTGTTTGATGGGCATCCTTACCGTTGGCAGCCAATTGGCTCAATGGAGCACTTAGATGCTGCAAAATTGAGTGAATTTATTGCTTTCTTTAAAAAATACTATGTGCCTAACAATGCGGTTTTAACCATTGCCGGCGATTTAGATGTAGAAAAGACTAAAGCTTTAGTAAAAGCATACTTTGCTGAAGTACCTAAAGGTGCACCAGTAGTTCGTAAAACATATGAGTTACCAGAAATTACCAAAGAAATTATCGATACCGCTTACGATGCCAACATTCAGATCCCCGCCATCTTCGCAGCTTACCGTGTACCAGGAATGAAGAGTAGAGAGAGCAAGGTTTTAGGGATGATCAGCTCTGTTTTATCAGAAGGCGGAAGCTCGAGATTAAGCACTAAAATGGTCGATCAAAAGAAAACAGCCTTACAGGTTGCTGCTTTCAACTATTCGCTTGAAGATTACGGCGCTTACATCACCCTGGCATTACCTAATAAGAATACACCGCTTAACGATTTATTAAAAGATATTGATGAAGAAGTTTTACGCCTTCAAACCGATTTAATTAGCGAAAGTGATTATAAAAAACTGCAGAATAAATTCGAAAACAACTACGTAAGTGCAAACAGTAAAATGTTAGGTGTTGCCGAAAATCTTGCAGATGGTTATACTTTCCATGATAAGGATACAAACGATATTAACAAGGAACTTGAGGTAATCAGATCCATTACCCGCGAGGAGATCAGAGACGTTGCTAAAAAGTACCTGAACAAAAACCAAAGAGTTGTATTGTATTACTTACCTAAGAAATAAGCTGACCGCTTTTTCATTTTAATTATTAAAAACATGAAGAAATTATTCATTATAGCTGCAGTTTCCTTATTGGCTCAAGGTATTTCAGCACAAACTATAGATCGAAGCCACAAACCAAAACCAGGTCCGGCACCCGTTATTACTGTTGGCGATCCTGTTATTTATAAATTAGCAAATGGCATTACTGTTTTGGTGGTAGAAAACCATAAACTGCCAAAAGTATCAGCAAGTTATAGTATCGATGCAGGTCCTATTACTGAAGGCGCAAAAGCCGGCGTAGTTAGTTTGATGGGCAGTATGCTGAATGAAGGAACCACCACCAAAACAAAAGCACAGTTTGATGAGGCTGTAGATCAGCTGGGTGCCGATGTAAGTGCTGGTGCGTACGGTGGAAGTGCTTCTGCATTAACCCGTTATTTCCCTCAGGCCTTTGCTTTAATGGCCGAGAGTATCCGTAAACCCGCTTTTCCTGCAGAATCTTTTGAAAAATTAAAATCGCAAACCATTACCGGATTAAAATCTAATGAGAAAAGTGCGAAAGCCATTTCAGCCCGTGTGGTAAATGCATTGGCTTATGGTAAAAACCATCCTTATGGAGAGTTCGAAACCGAGGCTTCTATTACAGGCATTACTTTAGATGATGTAAAAGCAGCTTATAAGAAATACATTACACCATCTAGAGGTTATCTAACTTTTGTTGGTGATATTAAACCGGAAGCTGCAAAAGCCTTAGCAGAGAAAGCCTTTGGCGATTGGAAAGGAACGGCCTTAACTTTACCAGTGCTTACTAAAGTTGCTAATCCTGCCAAAACTGAAGTTGATATCATTAATGTAAGCAACGCTGTTCAATCTGAAATTACAGTGGTGAACTTAATCGACCTGCCAATGAACAGCCCGGATTATTTTCCGATTTTATTGGCGAACCAAATTTTAGGTGGCGGCTCTGAATCGAGGTTATTTGATAATCTTAGGGAGAAACATGGCTTTACTTATGGTGCATACTCAAGCACAGGTTCTGGTCGTTTTCAATCTAAATTTTCGGCCAGTGCAGCCGTTAGAAACGAGAAAGTTGACAGTGCTGTGGTAGAATTTTTAAGAGAAATTAACACGATCCGTACTACAAAAGTAACTGCTGATGAATTACAGAATGCCAAAAATCTTTTTAATGGATCGTTTGCATTGGGCTTAGAAAACCCAGCACGTACTGCAGGTTTTGCGAGCAATATCTTAATTAATAACTTACCTAAAGATTTTTACCGTACTTATTTACAAAAGATTAATGCGGTAACAACCGACGATATTTTAAGGGTAACCAAAAAATACTTTAACCACAATAATACTCGTATTGTTATTGTGGGCAAAACTGATGCATTTGCAGCAGGCTTAACTAAAGCAGGTTTTAAAACACAGGTTTATGATAACTATGCCAATGCGGTTAAAGCAACCGAAACTGCTGCTGTACCAACAGCTGCACCTGCAGAAATTATCAAAAACTACATTAAAGCCATTGGCGGTGAAGAAGCCATTAAAAAAATTACTTCATTACAGCAAAACGGCGAAATGGAAATGCAAGGTCAAAAGCTTACCGTTACCATGAAAAACATGGCGCCTAACTTAAGCAGCATGGAAATTTCTATGGGCGGCCAAACGGCCATGAAACAGGTTTATAATGGCAAAACAGGTTATGCCATGCAAATGGGTCAAAAGGCTGAATTAACCGGTGATGACCTGGCTGAAAAGAAAGATGATAAAGGTTATGGTAGTCAAGTGTACTACGCAACTGATGGAACGAAAATTGAAGCAGCCGGAACAGCAAAGGTAGGTACTGCTGACGCTTTTAAATTAAATATCACTTCTCCATCGGGCAAAAAGAAAACTGAATATTACGATACCAAATCTGGTTTACTTTTAAAAGACGAGAGTACCACTACCAAAGGAGGCGCTGAAATTAGCCAGTCTGTGGAATATTCAAATTACAAAAAAGTAGGCGATGTATTATTTCCGTTTACCTTAACTCAATCAGTAGCAACCCCACAAGGTGCTCAGGAGTTTTCAGTTGTAATTAAAGACATTAAAATTAATCCGCCGTTAAAAGCCGAAGATTTTAACTAGGTTTTAGACAGAATTTATCTCGAAAGCCGTCCTGATGCAAAATCGGGACGGCTTTTTTTTGCATTTTTTTTTATTGCAGGCAACCAATTATAAAAAGTGTACGTAACGATTAAGATTTTAATGGATTTTTCTTTAAAAACCCATGATTATCAAAAAACAGGGATAGTTTTCAAATAAACAAAACAGAAATCTTAAAAAATTCGGATATGGCTGCAAAAAAACAAGTTATCGCAATTTTATTTGTTGCATTTCTGATCATGTTATGCCTATCGGTAAAAGCTAAAAACAATTCCTCCATCACGGTAAAAATTTCAATTGCTCTGCAAACGAATCGAATATGATGATATAAAAATGAATCTACCAACAATTTTAATCCTAATTAAGTACCTATGAAAAAACAAAATTCAATCTTTTTATTAGCCGCAATTACTGCCTTGCTTTTTGCCTGCTCAAAAAAACAAGCAGAGGAAATAAAACCCGAAACACCGACACCCAATGGCCCAACACCTGTAACCACCGCAAATGTAACCTACACAAATTTTGCCGGGGCATTGTTTCAAACCAAGTGTAACAGCTGTCATGGCCCTAATGGGGGAATGAAGGGGGTATGGGCATTGAATGGTTTAGCCTCTATAAAAAATGATGCACGTGTAGCTAATTCAGTTTTGGTTACCAGAACAATGCCTAGAGGCGGTTCTTTAACCGCGAGCGAAAGAGAATTATTACAGGCTTGGGTTGACAAAGGTATGCCAGAATAATAAAAAAGGATTAACGCTGATCAAGATGGTTCCATTAAAAATTTAAATAGATACACCAATGCAAAAACTACTTTTCACCTTAATAGCCTTGTTATTATGCACAGGTATAAAAGCGCAGATATGGGTAAGTAAAAATGTAACTTCTTCATTTTTCTCTTCCACACCTGTTGAAGATATTGATGCGTTAAGCAAAACAGGCGCTTCGGCCCTCAATATTAAAACTAACGATATCATTTTCAAAATCAACAATACTTCTTTTCAATTTAAGAAAAAGTTGATGCAGGAGCATTTTAACGAAAACTATATCGAAAGCGATAAATACCCGACTTCAGATTTTAAAGGAAAAATTATAGAACAGATTGATTTTTCAAAGCCAGGTACTTATCCCATCACTGTAAAAGGAAATCTGCAAATCCATGGAGTTACCAAAGAATATCAGGTTAAAGGTTCGCTGGTTATCACAGCTGATGAGGTAAAAGCTACTTCGGCTTTTAATGTAAAACTTGCTGATCACGACATCAAAATCCCAACGATTGTTTTCAAACAAATTGCCGAAACCATACAGGTAAAAATGACGGCTACTTATCAACCTAAAAAATAAAACCTTATGAAATATCATCTAAAATCACTTTTATACTTGTTTGCCCTTTGTTTACCAATAGTTGCTTCTGCACAGGATTCGCTTGAAAATGCATTGCAGATGCCTGTAGAAAAAAAGAATGTAAAGGCCACATTTAAAGCGACCAAACTCATTAACATACAAACCAATGAAACCATTTACAAAAATGAACTTGATTTCAGGGTAGACCACCGGTTTGGAGATATTGCCGGATCTGGTGGCGGAATTAAAAACTTTTTTGGTCTGGATCAATCAACCGATATCCGCATCGGTTTTGAATATGGAATCAGCGATAAACTTTCTGTAGGCTTAGCCAGGGCAAAAGGTGCCGGAGTTGTAACACAATTGTATGAAGGAAATTTAAAATACCGGTTGCTGGAACAAACAGATGATGAAAAAATACCCGTAGCGGTAACATTGTTTGGCAGTACAACCATTGCAGCCGTAAAGGCTTCAACTGATCCAACAGCGGTAAATGCTTACAGCCAATTTCAAGATCGTTTGACCTATGTGGTGCAAGCTATAATTGCCCGTAAATTTAATTCGAACTTCTCAATGCTGGTAATGCCATCATACGTACACCGCAACTTTACTGTTTTTGGAGATCAGAACGATTTGCTTGCGCTGTCAGTTGGTGGCCGTATCAAGATCACTAAACGGATGGCTTTTGTTGCTGATTATACTATTCCATTCAGGGATAAAGATAAAAAGGCTTATCTGGAAAGTACATTGGGCACACAATATTACAAAACGCTAGGCGCCGGACTGGAGTTTGAAACCGGAGGTCATATTTTCCACCTTAATTTCACTAACGCCACAGCCATACAGGAATCGCAATTTATTACCGATACCAATACTTCCTGGCTGAAAGGACAAT
This sequence comes from Pedobacter sp. GW822-FHT03F06, assembly GCF_058801365.1. Classification (NCBI taxonomy): domain Bacteria; kingdom Pseudomonadati; phylum Bacteroidota; class Sphingobacteriia; order Sphingobacteriales; family Sphingobacteriaceae; genus Pedobacter; species Pedobacter sp. GW822-FHT03F06. Next base: position 161,071 of record NZ_JBXANE010000012.1, on the reverse strand, counting down.
ACCGTTGGGGTTTTAGTATCGCCAGAAGGTTCTCTTTTGATAAGAAGAAAGCAAAGTAGATCAAATTCAACCAAAAATAAAAACTAAACGATTATGGAACGTAACGAATTTATCAAATCATTGGGACTGGGTGTTGCCATGGTTTGTACCGGAGCTTGCTTTTCTGCCTGCGGTAAAAAAAGTGATGCACCAGAACCCGACAAACCTAATGGTGGTGGTGTTCCTTCGGGTACTACCGCAAGTGTAGATCTAAGTACACAGTTACAAGCTGTTGGTGCATTCATTACTGTAAACAGCATATTGTTTATCCGTACCGCAACAGGGAATGCCAGCACCTCGTTTGTGGCCACACAAGCCGTTTGCCCACATCAGGGTGGGGCATTAAGTTTTATTCAGGCCAGCAATTACATTCAATGTGGCTTACATAGTTCGAGATATAGCACTTCAGGCAGCATTTTGGCCCAACCAAATGATGGTGGCACCACGAGTGCACTAAAAGTTTATCCGCTTACTGTTTCAGGGAATACACTGACTGCCACAGCCTAAGCTTTTGTTTTTAAGGGTAAAGCAGTATCGATTGATACTGCTTTTTTTTTATGATTTTGATTAAACAGTTACATTCTGCGCTTTTACATCAAAAGCATCGCGTAAGCCTATAGCCAGCACATTAAAGGCATAAACCGTAAACATAATGGCTAAACCGGGCAAAACAGCTAAGTAGGCTGCATCCATAATAATATAGCCATAATGTTCCTTAATCATGCTCCCCCAACTGGGCATAGGTGGTTGAGCACCAAAACCTAAAAAGCTCAAGCCGGTTTCTAATAATATAGCTGATGCAAAATTGGATGAGGCCACTACTAAAATTGGTCCGGCAATATTCGGCAAAATATGTTTGATAATGGTTCTGCTTGTGCTAAAGCCCAAAGCTCTGGCAGCTTCTACAAATTCGACCTCTTTTAAAGCCATTACCTGCCCACGTACCAATCTGGCTACATCTACCCAGGTGGATAAACCTACCGCTATAAATATCTGCCAGAAACCTTTACCCAAAGCAAACGATATAGCAATAACGAGCAGTAATGATGGTAGCGACCAAACAACATTCATAAACCAACTGATGGCTGCATCTACCCGACCACCAAAATAACCCGCAATCGCGCCCAAACTCACGCCAATAAAAAGAGAGATGAGAACAGCCATTAAACCTACTGATAGCGAAACACGGATACCTAAAATCAAGCGGCTTAATAAATCACGTCCGTAAATATCAGTTCCTAAAATATAGGTTCGTGTATAGATGTTATTTTCTTCGAAAAGCGCTTGTGGTGTTCCTGTTTTTGAAGGTAAAACACAGCTTGGACATAAATCTTTCAGTTCGTACCTGGTTTCCTTGGCTTTTTCATCCTCGCCAATATATTCCTGCACAAAAACATCTTTGCCTTTTATCTTGTAAGAAGTAATCGGGATACTTTTAAAAGTTGGTGTTTGCCCGTTTAACATTCTTTCGAAAAAGTTAAGCTTTTCTACTTTCGGGTTCCGACTTACAATTAAAAAAGTAAAAGTACTTCCGGGTTTCTTTTTGTTTAACTGAAGAATCTGAATATTAGCATTTGGAGAATCATCGGGCATAATTAAATAACCCAAAATACCCATTACCATCAAAAGTAAAATAAAGACTAATCCGCCGAATGCAAATTTATTCCGCTTAAACTTTAACCATACTTTTTTTGATGGGCTATTATCCATTATCTAACCATTCTGCCTTTCCAATTGTATTTTCCACTGTTTCCGGCAATGCCAATGTACACCATATAAAGTACGTGCAGCACATTTAAAACAGGGATTAAAATGAGTAAACTGCGCCTTTTGGCAAAGCCGGTTACATCCCATAAAAATAAGGTTTCTAAAACCATTTTAACCAATAGTTGATAAAATGTGATGGTCAAAAAACCCGGAATAAAAAGCCCGGTGATAAAGTTTGCCAGAATAGTGAGGTTAAAGAACCAAATTAGAACCCCTAATACGATAATGGCCTTATTCTTATAACGGGTACTTTTCGAAGCCCAACGTTTTCGTTGCTGAATAAATGCGCCCAAAGTTTCTTTTGCATGCGTATACACAATAGCTTCTCTATTTTTGAGAAAACCGATCTGATCAGGATACTTGGCCGCAATTTTATGCAACAGTAGCTCGTCATCACCCGATGCCAGATCATCTATACCCTGAAAACCACCAACTTCATAAAAGGTTGTTTTCTCGTAAGCTAAATTTGCTCCATTACAGGTTGAGGGTTCCTTATTGCCAATAGTAGAGGCCCCCAAACCGATCAGGTATAGAAACTCTAATGATTGTAGGCGCTCAAAGAAACTTTTCTCCTGAAAATAGGCTACCGGAGAGGAGATCATTTTATAATTTTTCTGCTCATATAGGTTTACAATGGTAGCCAGCCAATCTGCACCCATCCTGCAATCGGCATCAGTGGTAATAATCAGATCGCCAGAACAAGTTCCTATTGCAGTTTGTATCGCCTTTTTTTTGTATGAATTCAGCGCCCTATCTTCATTCAGCTTAATCAGTTTCACATTCCGGTCTGCATAACTTAACACAATTTCTGCGGTACGATCGGTAGAATGGTCATCAATAATAATAATTTCGGTTAAAACCTTAGGGTAACGCTGAGCAACCAGGTCATCAATGGTTTTGGTGATATTGGCTTCCTCATCCCTTGCCGCAACAATGATAGAAACTTTGGTTTGAGGATCAGACTTTTGTGGAGTAAAATAAACCAGGTTATGCCATCCTCGGATAAAATTAAGGACTAAAAAACCATAGATTAAGGTTAAAGCAGCAGATACTAGACTAATTAGATTTAAGATTTCCAAAAAAATTGAGTTTAAAAACGAAATAAGTGCCTAAGATAGCAGGAATTATAATATTTATGAGCCAAATACTTGCAGTACATGCAATAACGGCCACATGTTGGTCTGTTACGTGTTTAAATAATTCAACAGCGGTAACACTTCTGATGCCCACATCAAAAAGATCAAGTGACGGCAATGCCGATTGTACCAAAAAGAGCAAACAGGTCATCATGATGATATCTGCATAATGCAACTCTGGCACCAACCATATAAACAAGATGAAGTATTGTGAGCTAAACACCAAATAGCGGACAAAACAATAGATTATGATTTTGAATAGTTCCCTTTTTCGGTACCTCGCTAAAATGCTGTAAAATTTCTTGTATTTCCTGGTAAATTTAATGGAAAGCAAAATGCCATTTAACCATCGGATGTTAAAGTAGAAGACCAGGAAAAACAGACAGAAAAATACTGCCAGAAACACCACTGCGATAAACAGCACCTGATCGATCGGGATAAAACGGTAAACAAAAAAACAGGCGGCAATGGCACCAAAAACATTCGTTAATACCAGTTGGCCAATGCTGCCCACACTCATGGCCACTATACCCACAATCCTTCTTTTAGGCGACAGGAAAAATACCCTTCCGCCATACTCTCCTAGCCTGTTGGGCGTAAAAATGGCCAGTGTTAATCCGCAAAATACCGATTCGATAGCGCGATAAAAACTGATAGGCTCGATGTGGCTCATGAGGTATTTCCATTTCCCAGCCTCCAAAAACCAATTCACAAACATCAACAATACCACAACACCGATTACCGTAATAATTTCGGTTTGAGGGATATCTTTTAATAATGTATTAAAATCGTGCAGATTTTTGTTCGCAACGAGTTTATGGTAAATAAACCAAAAAGCAAATATTACGATTGCAGCTTTGATGAAGATTGATAATATTTTTTTGTTCTTGCCTGTCAAGATTATCTTTTTAGTTTGCAAATATGCTTAATATTGCTGTAATGTTGAACGAAAAAAAGGAGCGGGTTATTATGGGCATTGATCCAGGCACAGCGGTGATGGGTTATGGCGTAATTTTAGAGAAGGGAAATAAAACAGAACTGATCAGTTTAGGGGTAGTAAAGATGACCCATTTGGATGATCCTTTTCTTAAACTTCAGCGGATATTCGAAAAAACTGTGGTTTTAATCGATCAGTACAAACCTGATGTTTTAGCTATCGAAGCACCGTTTTATGGAAAAAACATTCAGGTATTGTTAAAACTGGGCCGGGCGCAGGGCATTGCCATTGCAGCTGCACTCTCCAGAAATATCTCGGTTACCGAATATTCTCCACGCAAGATCAAACAATCCATTACCGGCAGCGGAAATGCCACTAAAGAGCAAGTGGCAGCCATGTTGCAACGCTTGTTAAACTTTAAAGAAACGCCGGAGTTTTTAGATGCTACTGATGGTTTAGCCGTTGCAGTTTGCCATTCTTTTCAAAAAATTACCTCAGGAGGGAAATCAAAGACCTATTCGGGCTGGGAATCTTTCGTAAGTGATAATAAAACCAAGGTTAAAGGTTTAGCGGCTAAGGTGAAGAAATAGTTATGAAATCAAACCGAATTTGTCACGTTGAGCTTGTCGAAACGCTTTTCCGAAAATTTTAACAATTCCTTCGACAGGCTCTCCACAGGAGTCCTTCGGACAGAATGACAATGCTATATTTGTGATACAGCCCAAATCAAGAAGATAGTAATCCATTTAATCTAAAATGGTCCGTGCCGGGCACGGACCATGGAGCGCGTTGGTGAAACACCAAATATTATTAGCAGATAAATCAAAAAAAGATGTCATCCTGAGGTTACGATTGCTCATCGAAGATAATCATAATGCTATAGGCTTTAAGATTCCCGCCTGCGCGGGAATGACGATCGATTATTTAAATCTGTCATTGGTAGCGTAGTTAAAAGAATAAATTCTTATTGCCCTGCCCGATGAATTATATTTTTAGTCGCTTCATCCATTGCTAATTTATTCTTCCTGATAAAATATTTTATAGTGAAAAAGGTTGCAATACCTATCAATATTAACATCCACAAATTGGAAATAGCGATAATGATTTCTTTAAAAATTGTCCAGCCATTTACAATGCCCAACCAAAGCCTGTTAATAAATGCCGGACGGTAGTCGTACAGATTGTCATTAGCAACAATCATTGTTTTAACCGTATTGTCCTGATAAAAATTAAGTGTAATGGTACTAAATTTCACACGGCTATCGATTTGCATATTTTCAATTCTCTTGTCAACATAATCGTCTTTGATATAAAGAGAAGATTCTACATTGGCACTTTTTTTCGAGGCTACTTTATTGATCTTTTCAATCGCATCAACACGATTCTGGGCTTTTAGTTTATTGGCTAAATAAGCGATACTTTGATCGTCCATTTTCATCGTTTGGTGGTCTACAAAGACAGCCATTTTCGCGATGGTATTAGTAAATTCATCCAGTTTCTCAGATGGAACCTTGGCCACCAGATAACCTTGCGTGCGATAGGAGGTAATTTCTTTTAACGAATCGGTAGATTGTTTAACCTTATCGGTTTCCTGAATGGAGCTTTCGATAGAGAACTCAGCAACCGTTCCGCCTTCGGCTTTGATGGTTTTGCTCAGCTGCTCTTTGGTACTTTGAACATTCTTAACCCTAAAACGCATATCGGCGGTTTTGACGATTTTCTCTGCAACGGTACTATCTGCGGTTTCACGGCTTAGCTCTTGAGTGTCGACGGCATCAGCGCTTGCATACTTTTCATTCGATTTCTGGCAGCCAAAAATTGTTAAAACTATGGCTATAGCAATAATATTCCTTTTCATGATTGTGTGGTTCTAAATAAATAATCATTTTAAATATTTGCTTCAAATGGCCATAAGAAGTGCAGCGTTTTGGTTAGCTTTTAACGCTGTGTTTTCCCTTAATACCAGAATTATATTTAGGTAACCCAATACTGAGTTTTGCCTAGTAAGAAGGGAGTTTGGAAGGGTTTTTCGGTTATTATAAACCTCGCAGGTTTTGAAAACCTTTTTTTGAAAAGCAGGTTACTGTGTATATCGGTTCCGAAAGCCCTGCCATCCGCTTTACCTCTCTGCGTTCGGTGCCCGCTCCTGTCAGGTTTAAATTACTTAGGCAGACCTTTCTATCCTAAACCCGACAGTCGCGATAGCCCCTGATTCTTCATCAGGGCTAAAGCAAATGGCGGGACTGCTGTAACCTAAATGCTTCTGAATTTGCTTTTCAAAAAAGAAAGTAATATCATTTCTAATGACCTCAATGAGGGCTGCAGGACTTAAAATCTGATGGATTTGTGCCTATAAACAAAAAAGCCGGTCATGAATGAACATGACCGGCTTTATATTTTGATAGTAGAACGCTTATGCGTCTAATATTTTGAATACACCTTTAATGGCAATAATTGCGCCGATGAACAAAACAATCCAGGATGCTAAAGATACTTGCCACGAATCATAAGCGAAACGTGCATAAGTACCCACCATGCAAACCAGTACACCAAAAATCATTAATTTATAAATTCCTGGCTGGTTAGCCGTTTTCATACTTTCTGTATTGTGCTTTAATTCGTTGTTCTCCATAATATTTATTTTTATGATGCTGCAAAAGTAATACTTATTGCTGAATAATTATAAAACTTAATAACTTTTTAATCGTTCTAATCTTTGTTTCGCTTTATCTTTATCACTAAGTTTTTCTCCCTGATACAAAGGCTTTTCCCAATCGCCATACATGGGGTTTGGCAACACGATATACTTTGTTCCAAACAGGTGCTGATTTGTGTTTACCTGTTCAAGGGTATTTTTATTTTCGCGATAAAAAATATTGCTGAAATCGCTTAAATTATCGCCACATAACAGGAGAATATTATGCGTTTCAGTAATTTTCTGGCGGCGCGGTTCTTTATTTGATGTTCCTTTCGATACCACTAAATGCGCATCATCGGCATATGGAAAGCCATAATGTTGAAGATTCTTCAATGTTGCGGTATAATCCTTTTCATCGCGGTTGCTCACATAAAAAGTTTCGATATGCTTTGATGCTGCAAATTTTAAAAAAGCTAAAGCACCGGGAACGGTATCGGCTTTGGCCAGGTTTGTCCATTCCGTCCAATCTTCTGGTACATAACTCAGGCCTTTTTTAATTTCATGTCCCTGAAAAGCAGAGTTGTCCAAAACCGTCTCGTCTATATCAACGATCACACAATTTGGCTTCTTACTGGTATCAGCCCATAAAGCTTCCTTTAATGATAAACGGGCAAAATTATAAGCCTGAAAGCATAACGCCCTATACTCGCCAGATGTTTGCTGCCAAAGCACTGCATTGGTATAATCACGGGCAGGATTTTGGGCTACAGCAAAAATTGGCAGCAAAAACGATATAACGATGAACAGGTATTTTTTCATGATTTGGAATTAATGCCCAAAGATATTAAACTCCTGTGATGCAGCATTCATTTAAACATCATTTAAATCATGTCTCAATAAATACAGGGGAAAAAAATCGTGAATAATTTAATCTATTAACTTTTTAGTTATAGAATTTATTAGCTTTGAAAACACACAAATAAAATCAAAAATATGAAAATCAAAAGTTTACTAGGGATAGCTATTGCCCTACTTTTCTTTGCAGCCTGCAAGAAACAACCAAATCCAGAAATTAGTACAACCGATTTTAACATTAATAAAAAGTCATTGTATTTAACGCAATCCATTGAACTTAATGCAAAAGATGCAACCGCAGGTGGTAATTATATTTGGAATTATGGCGATGGAACTATTGAAACCAAAGGGAGTAAAACTGAACATCAGTACAAAACTTCTGGCATCTTTGAAGTGACTTTGACCGTTTACAACAAGACTAGTAAGATCAAAGTAAGGGTACTTCCCGGGGATATCAGTTATCAGATTAAAAATAACAGCACCTTCGACTTAGATCTGAATTCTTATGTCAACCTACCTGTTAATACAGTAAGGTCGGTATTAAAGCCAAATGGACTCTCAGATACTATTTATGTTAAATTACAGGCTACAGGAAATTTATTGCAGCTTACAAACATTAGTGGTATTGCGAAAGGAAAAGCTTTTCGTTTTGATGATATGTTTTGGCAAAAAGATTCTATGCATAACATCCTCTCGGTAGATAACAATACTAAAATTCAACTTGGCGCACATGGGGAGCTAGGAATTAGTTCTACACTTGGGAATTTATAACAATCGGTTTAAAACAAAAAAGCCCGTTCCTTAATCGAGACTGGCTTTTTTGTTATAAAGATTTAACCATTCAGAAAGCTTCCCCTATCGGTTTTTGATAAGATTAGCGTTTCTGCTTCTGGATAAGCTTGTGTAAAAGTTGTAGGAATTTTATTTTTGCTCCTTTCGTTCCATTTAAACTCAACAGCTAAAAATTTATCTTTCGTTTTTTCAACATAATCGATTTCTTGCTGCTGTGTAGTGCGCCAAAAAAAGCAATCTGCTTCCATTTGATGCTGATGTAAAAACTTCATCCGCTCCGCAATCATATAATTCTCAAACAATGCACCTACATCATTTCTGTTAGCTATTGAATTAAAATTACGCGTAATAGCATTCACAATACCAGTATCATAAAAATAGATTTTCTTATTCTTTTTGATTTCATTACGCACATTGCCTGCAAATGCTGGTAATGTAAAAATCACAAAAGATTTTTCAAGTAAATTGATATATTTATCTACCGTTTTTTGATCAGCTTTAACCAACTGTGCCAGTTCAGAGAAATTAACCTCGCTCCCGACCTGTAAAGCTAAAGCCTTTACAATTTTTTCGAACAGTAAGGGCTTTTTCACTTCTTCCAAGGCAAATAGGTCTTTATATAAATAACTGTCAGCAAGCAGTTTTAAATGTTCTTCTGCATTTTGAGGATCATTAATTATTTCGGGATAAGAACCATAAATCAAACGCTGTTCTAATGATCTCTCTTCGGTAAGAAAATCGGTATCGTTTACCAGTTCCGCATACGAAAAAGGCAAAAGCATCATCTCGTATTTTCTGCCAGTTAAAGGCTCGTTAATCTTTCCAGACAACTCAAAAGCCGACGAACCTGTAGCGATAACCTGAACTTTGTTAAAGCGATCGACGATAATTTTAATTAATAAGCCAACATCAGTGATTCGCTGGGCTTCATCAATAAAAAGCACCTCATAATCACCGAGCATCCGCGCAATCTGTGTTGCATTGGGCTTGGCTAAAGCTTCCCTCACATCTGCATCATCTCCGTTCAGGTACAATGTCCTTTTATCCACTTTGGCGAGCAACTGTTCTACGAAAGTAGTTTTACCGGTTTGCCTTGGGCCAAATATAATAAACGCTTTTCCCTTAAAGAGCCTTGCAGAGGCATAATCCAATTGTTTCCTAACAATCATAGCAAATATTTACTATACAAAAGTATAATAATTTTGGATTACAATCCATAAAAAACATAATAATTTTGGATTACAATCCATAAAAAACATAATAATTTTGGATTTACTTCAATATAGGCCATAAAAAAGCCCATTTCAATTCAGAAATGGGCTTTGATAATTTTGACTGTTGACTAAAGACTTCCGACTCTAGGCCTGATCTTATCCATTCAATGCTGCCGCACCACTTACAATCTCAGTTAACTCAGTTGTAATTGCTGCCTGACGTGCCTGGTTGTATGAAAGTTTTAAGGCTTTCAATAATTCTCCGGCATTTTCAGTTGCTTTATCCATTGATGTCATACGCGCACCGTGCTCAGAAGCGTGAGAATCTAAAACGGCTTTATATAACTGAATTTTAATTGATTTAGGAATTAACTGCTCTACAATTTCTTCTTGAGAAGGCTCTAAGATATAGTCAACATTTGTTGTTTTCTTATCTGTTTTTAGATCAGCCGGGGCTTGTTCTGCTTTAGGTAAAGGCAACAACTGCTCTGTAGTAATAAATTGTACTGCTGCGTTTCTAAAACGGTTATAAACTACTTCTACTTTATCAAACTCACCCTTAATAAAACCAGCCATAATCACATCGGTGATTTTGGTTACGTTTTCGAAAGTTAAAGCCGAGTATACTTCGTTATTATTGCCAATAACGTTGTATTTACGTTTTTCGTAAAAGTCTTGAGTTTTCTTACCGATAGAAATAATGCTCACATTACCGTTTTTCAACTGTTCGCTATATTTTTCAGCAATTAAATTGTTGGCCGCTTTAATTACGTTCATGTTAAAAGCACCAGCCAAACCACGGTTTGATGATACAGTAACAATTAAAACCTTATTGGGCTCACGCTCTTGGATAAAAGGCGATGAAGACCCTTCTAAACTTGCCGATAGATTACCTAAAATCTCTTTCAGTTTAGTTGCATAAGGACGTAAAGCGATAATTGCATTAGTAGCACGTTTCAACTTTGCTGCCGAAACCATTTTCATAGCCTTGGTAATCTGCTGTGTTGATTGTACCGATGCAATCCGGTTTCTTACTTCTTTTAAATTAGCCATTTTTTAAGTATCGAGTATTAAGTATCAAGTATCAAGATTGGATTGTTCACATATCTTGATACTTGATACCCGCTACTTGTATCTAATTAGTATTTACTTGAAATCTCTTTTGCTACTGTATCTAAAACACCAGTAATGCTATCATCAAATTTACCAGCTTTTAATGCAGCTAAAGTTTCTGGATGACGTAACTCCAATTGCGTTAAGAATTCAGTTTCAAATTCTTTAACCTTGTTAACCGGAACACTACGCATTAAGTTTTTAGTACCTGCATAAACAATTGCCACTTGTTTCTCTACTGTAAATGGAGAGAACTGTGCTTGTTTCAACATTTCTACGTTACGTGCACCTTTATCTAAAACCGATTTCGTTGCAGCATCTAAATCAGAACCGAATTTAGAGAAAGCCTCTAACTCGCGGTATTGAGCCTGATCTAATTTTAAAGTACCCGCTACTTTTTTCATCGATTTGATCTGTGCATTACCACCCACACGTGATACCGAGATACCTACGTTAATTGCCGGACGGATACCTGAGTTGAACAAGTTCGATTCTAAGAAAATCTGACCATCAGTAATCGAAATTACGTTGGTTGGGATATATGCTGATACGTCACCTGCCTGAGTTTCGATAATCGGTAAAGCTGTTAATGAACCACCGCCTTTAACGATATGTTTAATCGATTCAGGCAAATCGTTCATCGCTTTTGCGATATCATCGTTAGAGTTGATTTTCGCAGCTCTTTCTAACAAACGACTATGTAAGTAGAAAACATCACCCGGATAAGCTTCACGGCCCGGTGGACGACGAAGTAATAACGATACCTCACGGTAAGCTACAGCTTGTTTAGATAAATCATCATAAACAATTAAAGCTGGTCTACCTGTATCGCGGAAAAACTCACCAATTGCAGCACCTGCAAACGGCGCATAGAACTGCATTGGAGCAGGATCTGCAGCCGAAGCGGCAACAACAACTGTATATGGTAAAGCGCCGTTTTCTTCTAATGTACGTACAATGTTAGCTACAGTTGAGTTTTTCTGACCGATAGCAACATAAATACAGAACACAGGCTGGCCTGCTTCATAAAATTCTTTTTGGTTGATAATAGTATCGATACAAACGGCAGTTTTACCAATCTGACGGTCGCCAATAACCAACTCACGTTGACCACGACCGATTGGAATCATTGCATCAATTGCTTTAATACCAGTTTGTAAAGGCTCATTTACCGGCTGACGATAAATTACACCTGGTGCTTTACGCTCTAAAGGCATTTCGTAAGTTTCACCTAAGATTGGGCCTTTACCATCTAAAGGCTCACCTAAAGTGTTCACTACGCGGCCAAGCATACCTTCACCAACTTTAATAGAGGCAATTTTTTTGGTACGTTTAATCGTATCACCTTCTTTGATCTCGTCTGAAGCACCTAAAAGTACCACACCAACGTTATCTTCTTCAAGGTTTAATACGATACCTTGTAGGCCGTTTGCAAATTCAACTAATTCTCCCGATTGAACTTTAGTTAAACCGTAAACACGGGCAATACCGTCGCCCACTTGCAACACGGTACCAACTTCTTCCAGTTCGGTTTCTGATTTGAAGCCCGCCAATTGCTGTCTGATAATTGCCGATACTTCGTCTGGTCTTACCTCTACCATAATTTTACTTTATATCTTTTTGTAAATGTTTAGTGCTTAGCGCATGGCGCTTGGCATTTATTCGCCATCCGCTTATCGCAATACTTTTTTATTTGGCGTTTGGTGCATGGCGTTTTCCGCTATACATTTATCGCCACGCGCTTACTGCGCAAATTCTTTTTTTAGTTTACTTAAACCGCTGGCAATACTAGCATCAAATTGCTTATCACCAACTTTTAATATAAATCCACCAATTAATTTTTCGTTAATTTTTTCGTTAACAATAACCTGGTTGGCGTTTAATTCTCTTTTAACAATCGCAATAATCTGCTCTTTAGCCGCAGGGCTTAGCGCACTTGCTGTAGTTACATCAGCAGTAACAATACCTTTAATTAGGTTATATTGTTGAACGAACTGTTTAGCAGTGGCAAATAAAATCGCCGAACGGCCTTTGTTTACTACAATCTTGAAAAACGAGATGGTTAGTTTACTTACTTTATCAGCAAAAATACCGTTCAAAATACCCGTTTTTTTATCTAAAGGTACAATCGGGTTTTTTAATATTGCTTCTAGTTCAGGGGTTTCATCAACCACTTTCTCAAACAAAACCATATCATTATAAGAATCCTCTAGCGCATTGTTTTCAACGGCTAGGTCTATTAATGATTTGGCGTATCTGCTTGCAACTTTAATTTCTGACATATCTTTTGGGTTGGCGTTTAGCGGCTGGCGTTTAATACGCTTATCGCTTTACGCAATACGCTTAGTTTAATTCAACGTCTTTTAACAAGTTAGCTACTAAAGTTTCTTGTTTTGCCTTATCATCCAATTGCGTACGTAAAACACGTTCTGCAATTTCTAATGATAATGAAGAAACCTGGTCTTTAACTTCAGCTAAAGCTGCTTTCTTTTGGTTCTCGATTTCGATTTTAGCTTTCTCGATCAATTTAGCACCTTCAACCTGGGCTTGTTTTTTAGCTTCGTTTAAAATACCATCCTTTAAAGTTTTAGCTTCCTTTAAAATCTCATCACGTTCTGCACGGGCCTGTTGCATCAAATCTTGATTTTGGCTGGTTAAACGAGCCATTTCTTGTTTGGCTAATTCAGCTTTGTTAAGGGCCTCATCAATGCTTTGCTCACGTTCGTGAATTGCACCTAAAATAGGTTTCCATGCAAATTTTCTAAGTAAGATCAATAAGCAGATGAATGCTAAAGCGGTCCAAAAAACCAAACCTATACTTGGGGTTACTAATTCCATTTTATCTAATTTTTTATTCTTAATACTTTATAAGGTAGGGTAAATAACCAATCGTTAAATACCCTACCAAAATTTTTCAGTTTGAATTATTGAGGATTGTTACCTAATAATGCAACTACCACACCGAATAAAGCAGCACCCTCAATAAGGGCAGCAGCGATAATCATTGCAGTCTGAATTTTTGATGCAGCTTCTGGTTGACGAGCAATACCTTCCATTGCTTTACCACCTACTTGACCGATACCGATACCTGCACCGATTACTGCTAAACCGGCACCGATTGCCGCGATTGAACCTACCATAACTAATTTAATTTATATTAATTTGTAAAAAATAGTTTTCTGTTAATGATGTTCTTCTACTGCCATACCAATAAAAAGGGCAGTTAGTAATGTAAAAATAAAGGCTTGTAAAAATGCTACCAACAACTCCAATATATCCATGAATACCACGAATGCAACTGAAACTGGAGAAATCCAAGCTGTTTCGAAAATAAATATTAAGGAAATTAAACTTAATACGATAATGTGACCTGCCGTAATGTTAGCAAACAAACGAATCATTAAAGCGAAAGGTTTAGAAATGATACCAATTAACTCTACAGGAATCATAATCGGATACAACCACCATGGTACATCAGGTAACAAAATATGTTTCCAATAGTACTTGTTACCGTTAATGTTAACAATAATTAAAGTACCCAATGCCATTACAAAAGTTAAGGCAATATTACCCGTTACGTTAGCGCCACCTGGAAAAATCGGAATCAATCCCAACAAGTTATTAAACCATATAAAGAAGAACACAGTTAGTAAATAAGGCATAAACTTTGCGTATTTGTGGCCGATGTTTGGCTTAGCAATGTCATCCCTTACAAATACAATAATCGGCTCAACCAGAGATTGTAAACCCTTTGGTGCTTTACCAACGCGTTTCTTATATGCGCTAGCGACTGAAATGAATACGATTAAGATTACTAAAATCGCTACAAACATTGCTGCAACGTTTTTAGTGATGGAGAAATCTATAACAGATTTACTTGCTTCTTCATCAATCTTTCCATCAGCACCAACCACTTTAATATGGTCTTCTTCTAAACGATAATTATTGTATTTACCGTTATAATCATGTTCACCATGATGGAAGTGACCAGAAGAGAAGAACTCTAAACCGTTAGCCGTATATAAAATTACAGGAAGAGGCAACGAAGTATGCCCCCAAAGGTGCCACATATGCGAATCGGCAATGTGTTCCATAATTACCTTAGTTGGCTCGAATTTTTCTTCACCATGTTTAGCAGCGCCATGCTCACCAGAAACCGCTTCGGCAGATCCGGCTACAACACTATCAACAGGAACAACAGCGCTATCAACCTGGGCGAAAGTATCAATTTTGATAGATAAAAACGCGATTAAAAGCGTAAAAACAACAATTAGTCTTTTAACTTTCGACACAAAAACTTGGTTACAATCCATTTATTGGCAGTTTTTTACTTTAAATTTTGGTGGCGCAAGTTACGTAACAAACAGTAAATTTCAAAGGCCGTAAACAATAAATATAAAGAAAAAAAATTAAGCAGAAATACAAGCCCAATTCCCTTCGCTTTTATACTGTAAATCAACACAAAAGCCATACAAAAAATCATCTTCACAGCAATTGATCCCATAATTGCCATCACACCTACTTCAGGATCGCGTTTTACACCGATATCCACAAGCATATAAGCTACATAAGTGATGCCGGCCAAAAAGCCAAACATTACCCAAAAGTTATTTACAAACAATTGTTTATCAGGAAATACGACAGGTAAAACGGCAATTACGCCTATTAAAAGGCCTACAAAAATGAAATAGATACTGGTAAATTTGGCTAGAGTCAATGTATAATTTCTTAGCAGATAAAAACTTTTGCAAAGATAAGGTTTTTAGTATCAAGTAAGTAGTGCAAAGGAGAATTATTATAAGGTTGATTAATTGCTTAACTGTCGAATTGGTTAACTGGTTAACTGAAGCAAGGGCTGAACTGTAAGCTGCCAATTGTTAACTGCCAACTGAAAATTGAAAACTGCCAACTGAAAACTTACGGCTTAGTGGCCTGCCTAATGGCCTGGTATAACGCAATCCCTACCCCCGCTAAAGCAAAAGCAGCAGTAATTAAATTAGTTTTGCTGTTTCTATGCTCGTCAATCTTATAGCCAATAAAAGTGAGCAGGCCAATGGTAGCAATCATCTGGAAGCCAATGGCAGAATATTTGGCGGCTGCATTTACCTTTTTCTTTGTATTTTCTTCTTTCGGATTTTCCATTTGTTAATGCAATAATTAAATTAACTTTGAATAATTAAAATTTGTTGCCAAATAAAATATTTTTCTACATATATTGTTTATTGTATATCCACCTAAGAGATTTATCATACTTGAAAAATTACGCTAGCAAAAACTTAAATCCCTTCTTCATCTTTTTTAGTGTCCTCCTTATTTATGGCTGTGTCGCAAATAAAGATACAGCAGTAGATCGCAGGTTTCAAAACTTAACGGCAAGATATAACTATATCTACAACTCCAATGTTTTATTAACCGAGTACAATGAGCGCCTATTACAAAGTTATGCCGATAATTATGAGAAAACCCTGCCCGTTTACCTCGATCCAGAGCCACAGGTAAATCTGGTGCTTACACCAGGAATGGCCAATAAACAGCTTGATGAAGTAATTACAAAAGGACAAACCGTTATAAACGATAAAAGTTTTAGTAACTATATTGATGATGCCTATATGCTTTTGGGTAAAGCAAATTATTTAAAAGGCAATTATTTTATCGCATCAGAATATTTCGATTATACGGCAAAAACCTATAATAACGATTTAAAGACATTCGTTATGGCGATGAACTGGAAAGCGCGTAGCCAAATGCAATTAAACAATATGGTGCTTGCCGATAAAATTCTTGATACCATGTTGCGTGCGTCTGATGAGTTAAAAAAAGATCTGGCAGAACCCTTGGCCACTGCCGCTCAGATGCGCATTTATCAGAAACGCAATAAAGAAGCCATCCTGTTTTTAGAATCGGCAATTGCCCTTCCAGCCGAAAAACAGCTGCGTATAAGATGGCGCTTTATCCTTGCGCAGTTGCAGGAGAAAGAAAAAAATCTTCAGGACGCTTATGCAAACTTCACCAAGGTTGAAAAAAGCAATGCACCGTTTGAGATGTATTTTCATGCCAATTTAAACCGCATTAAACTAAAGGCATTGCTCAGTGGTGTAAAACTCAATAAGGAAGAACAGCTGCTTGCTTTATTAAAAGACGATAAGAATTTCGATTATACCGATCAGATTTATTACCAGGTTGGAGAACTTTTCTCCTCCGAAGGAAACTTTGCAAAAGCTGAAGAAAACTACCACAAATCAGTTGCAAAAAGTACCAGAAACCAAACTCAAAAGGCGTTGTCTTATTTAAGAATTGCCGACTTAAACTTTAAAGAGTTTAACAACTACATTAAAGCAAAACTGTATTACGATAGTACAGTGATGATTTTACCAAAAAACTTTCCTGACTACAATAACATTGTTAAAAAGGCTGATAACCTGAAATATTTAACTGATAGGTATACTATTATTGCCAAGGAAGATACCGCCCAAGCGATAGCTAAACTTCCTACAGGCGAGCGTGAGGCTAAGGTTAAAGCATATTTAACACCTAAAGTTGAAGTGAGCAATACCGGAGGGGTAATCAGCAATCAATATTTAAATGATCCGGATTTCCCTAATCGATCGTTAAATGCTTCGAATAATACTGCAGGGAATACCTTTTATTTTAACAATAATGCGGCAATAAGCAATGGCTTTGGCGATTTCAAAAAACGGTGGGGCAACAGGCAGCTGGAAGATAACTGGAGACAAAGCATCCGGTCTTCTGCCCAGGAAACCAATCAGGTTTTGGCAGGAGGAAATGTAGCCACCGGAATAACGCCTGCAAATGGAGAAACGAATCAAACAGCTGTAGACCAAACCACATTAGAAAAACAGTTTTTGGATGGCTTGCCAACCACTCCGGCACTATTGGCTACCTCCGATCAAAAAATCATTGATGCTTATTTTGAGATTGCCAGCTTCTACCAACAAGAGCTAAACGACAAAGCAGAAGCAAATAAGATTTATCTGGAACTGATTAAAAGATATCCGGACAATAACCACTTGGTTGCCATATATTACAGTTTGCATCTAAATTACAAGGGTATTGATGAAGTAAAATCAGATCAGTACAAACAATTGGTGCTAACTAAATTCCCTGAATCTAATTTTGCCAAGAACATTTTAGATCCCTCCTATTCGGCCAAACAAACAGAGATAGAAAACATTGCCAACAACAACTACAATGTGGCCTTTGATGCCTATGCGAAAAAAGATTATGCAAATGTGGTAAAACAGGCTGATGATAACATTACCGCTTTCCCTAACAATGATTTAGCACCACAATATGCCTATTTAAAAGCAATTGCTATCGGCCGCACGGCTAAAGTTGATGCCCTGCTTACCGAATTTAATTTGATTACCACGCTTTATCCAAACGACAAAATTATTACCCCATTAGTCCGCGATCATTTAAAATATATTGAGGCAAATTTGGAAGAGTTTAAACAACGACCGCTTGCACTTATTGATTTTGATGCCAATGCGCCACGTTTTGTAAGTCAGGCTACGCCAATTGCTGTGCCAACAAAACCTTTAGTAACCGACAATGCCACTGTAAAAACAACAGCGCCTACCACGGTATCTAAACCTGCTGAGGTTAAACCGGTCGATCCTACCAAACCGGCCAGCATTTTTAGTGCAGCTAAATCAGAAGAGTATTATTATGTGATCGACGTTGCCGACGCAACTTTAACTTTAAGTTCATCGCGTTTTGGAATAGGCCAGTTTAACCGTGGCAATTATCCCGATAATGATTTGGAACATAAATTGGTAGAGTTAGATAACGACCAGCTGATTTACATTACGAGTTTTATCGATCTTGAAGACGCCAAAATTTACGAATCAAGCATTACAGGCCAGTTAAAGAACATTATGAAAGTTCCAGCTAACCTATATAAGGGCTTTATCATCAGCAAAGAAAACTTCGAAAAGCTAACAGACCGATCGCGGATTAACGAATATCTGGAGTTTTTAAAAGACACTTATAAGTAAGTGTAGAATATTTTAAGCTTGAGGCTAAAAATCGATTCTATAAAAAATTAATAAATTTGCATCCAAATCTTCTATTCTGGAGATGATTGGAAAATAACAACACAAAATGAATAAGTCCCTTTCTGCACAAGAAACAAAAAGATATAGTTTAGTCATCTGGAAAATTCTGATCGGGGGAATTGCCCTGTTTGCCATTTTCATTTCCATGATCGGGTTGGGCCTTTTTGGTGCGCTGCCCTCTTTCAGGGATATTGAACACCCAAAAAGTAATCAGGCTTCAGAAATTATTGCGGAAGACGGCCGGCCATTAGGCACCTATTTTGTTCAGAATAGGTCGAATGTTACTTATAAAGATATTTCGGAAAACGTAATCAATGGGCTAATTGCCACAGAAGATACCCGCTTTAAAGAACATTCAGGTATAGATTTCAAACGTACCTTCACTATTATCGGTTATAATTTAATCGGCAAAAAGCAGGGTGCAAGTACCATTACACAGCAATTGGCTAAAAATCTTTTCCCAAGAGAATCGAACCTGAATTTTTTCTCCCTCGTGTTAACCAAGTTTAAAGAGTGGATTGTTGCCGTTAAACTAGAGCGTAACTATACCAAGGAGGAAATTATCACGATGTACTTAAATACGGTCGATTTTGGTAACCAGGCTTATGGCATAAAATCGGCAGCAAGGGTTTATTTCAATACCACGCCCGATAAATTAACCTTAACACAGGCAGCAACTTTGGTGGGCATGCAAAAAGGAATTACCATGTATTCGCCAACGCGTCATCCTGAGCGCTCGAGAGACCGTAGAAATACTGTAATGGCCATGATGGTTAAATCTGAGCTCTTAACCCAACAGGAATTTGACGAACAAAAAGAGAAACCCTTAAACCTGCATTTTAATGCAGCAACCGTTAATGATGGTATTGCACCATATTTCCGTTCGGTATTGAAGAATGATATCAAAAACATTTTTCAGGAGCAGTCGATTACCAAACCCGATGGCACACCTTACGACTTAGACCGCGATGGTTTGAAAATTTATACCACATTGAATTATGATATGCAGGTATATGCCGAAGAAGCACAAAAAGAATACATGAAAGTGTTACAGGCCCAGTTTATTGCCAGCTGGAAAGGCAGAAACCCGTTTAAGGATAAAGCTTTACAGATTGAACAGGGTATTAAACGCTCTGATCGTTACAAATCGTTAAAACTGGAAGGTAAATCAGAAGATGAAATCAAAGATGATTTCAATACCAGAACAGAAATGACCATTTTTACCTGGAAAGGCAATATTGATACAGTAATGAAACCGATCGACTCCGTTCGCTACTACAAAATGCTGTTGCGTAATGCGATGATGACCATGGACCCAACCAATGGGCATGTGAAAGCGTGGGTTGGAGGGATTAATTACGAACATTTTAAATACGATCAGGTTAAAATGGGAACCAGGCAGGTAGGCTCAACTGCGAAGCCGTTCACCTATGCCGTAGCAATTGAAAATGGTTATTCTCCTTGCTACACTGTACCAAATGTACCAGTAACGATAGATGGCTATGGAGAACCATGGACGCCAAGAAATTCGGGCAAACCACTGCCAGGCAGCATTACTTTACAAAAAGCCCTGGCTTACTCTCAAAATTATGTTACCGCCTATTTAATGAAACAGGTTGGCCCGGTTGCAGTATCAACATTGGCAACCAAAATGGGGATTCCTAATGTTCCGGCATTTCCTTCCATCTGTTTAGGTACTTTCGATTCATCTGTTTACAATATGGTAGGCGCTTATGGCGCTTTTGCAAACAAAGGAACCTATACCAAGCCGATTTATCTATTAAGGATAGAAGATAAAAATGGTGTAGTGTTATTTTCTCAAAAGGAAATACCAAAACCGATCATGAGCGAAGAGGTTGCCTATGTAATGACCAGAATGCTTAAAGGTGTAGTCACTAACGGAACCGGATCGAGGTTGAATTATAAATACAAAGTAAACGCACCTATCGGGGCTAAAACAGGTACTACCCAAAAT
The DNA here is from genome assembly GCF_058801365.1 of Pedobacter sp. GW822-FHT03F06. Taxonomy (NCBI): domain Bacteria; kingdom Pseudomonadati; phylum Bacteroidota; class Sphingobacteriia; order Sphingobacteriales; family Sphingobacteriaceae; genus Pedobacter; species Pedobacter sp. GW822-FHT03F06. The sequence goes on along the minus strand of NZ_JBXANE010000012.1, from coordinate 140,527 downwards.
AATTCAGATGGTTGGTTTATGGCCATTACCCCTCAATTGGTAACAGGTATATGGACTGGCTGTGAGGATAGGGCATTCCACTTTATCAGCACCAACCAGGGTGAAGGTGCCAATACCGCGTTGCCAATTTTTGCAGGTTTTATCAAAAGGGTATATGCCAATCCGGCCTTAAAAATTAGTCATGCTGATTTTGAGGCACCAAAATCTGGCATTTCCATCACCTACGATTGCAACCAATACCAGCAACAGGAAGAAGGCGCAACCGAATTGGATGAGAAATTAGGCTTTTAATGCTTTAGGATTTGCCTGAAGGATAGCAGTGGAAATCCTTTTGTTGTCGCCCTGAGCGCAGCCGAAAGGGAACAAAAGATTGGAGCGGATAGCCTGACCCTTTGCGCAGCTTAGGGGCACGCCCAAATTATAAATTACACTAAATCGACGTCCACTTAATCAAAAGTATCCCTTCCGAATCTTATTTTTGTAATAATGAGCAGTTTCGACCATAAAGCAGCATTAACCGCAATTCCGCATAAACCTGGTGTTTACCAATATTGGGATGCCGATGGAAAGCTCATGTATATTGGAAAGGCAAAAGATCTGCGTAACCGTGTGGGTTCTTATTTCAATAGCGACAGGAATCAGTTTAATGGCAAAACAAGGGTACTCGTTTCCAAAATCCGTAAAATTACATTCACCATTGTTGATACAGAGATTGATGCCTGGTTACTCGAAAATAGCTTAATCAAAAAGCATCAGCCAAAATTTAACATTAACCTAAAGGACGATAAAACGTATCCCTGGATTATTGTCAAAAATGAGAATTATCCCCGTATTTACTGGACAAGGAAGGTGATTAAAGATGGTTCTACCTATTTCGGTCCTTATGGTTCGATAGGCATGATGCACACTATTTTGGATCTGATTAAAGAAACCTATCCCCTTCGTACCTGTAGTTTGCCTTTAACGGAGAAAAATATAGCTGAAGGGAAATTTAAAGTTTGTTTGGAATATCAAATTGGGAACTGTAAAGGTCCTTGTCAGAATTACCAGACCGAAACAGACTACGATAAAAATATAGGTGAGATTAAAGAGATCCTGAATGGCAAAATCGGAAATGTAATCCGCGAGGTTAAAGGAGTCATTAAATCGGCATCAGAAAACCTGAACTTCGAACTGGCGCATCAATATGCAAGGAGGTTAGAAGTACTGGAGAAATACCAGAGTAAATCTACCGTGGTAAATAGTGCCATTACCAATGTGGATGTTGTGAGTATTGCATCGGATGAACGTTATGCCTTTGTGAATTACCTGAAAGTGATGAACGGAACGATTATCCAAACGCAGACTATCGAGGTTAAAAAACAATTGGATGAGAGTGACGATGAGATTTTAACGCTGGCGATGTTGGAGTTCAGAACAAAATTTAACAGTACATCGAAAGAAATTATTGTTCCTTTTGAGCCGTCGTTAGAAGATGAAAGTTTAAAATTTACAGTACCTAAGCTTGGCGAAAAGAAAAAACTCCTGGAGCTTTCGCAGAAGAATGTATTGTTCTTTAAAAAAGAGAAACTTAATCAATACGAAAAATTAAATCCCGATTTACGCACCGATCGTATTTTAACGACCATGCAAAAAGATCTGCGTTTAACCCAGCTTCCAAAACATATAGAATGTTTTGATAACTCCAACTTTCAGGGCAAATACCCGGTTTCTGCGATTGTTGTTTTTAAAGATGCAAAACCATCGAAAAAAGACTACCGCCATTTTAACGTGAAAACGGTAGAGGGTCCTAACGATTTTGCAACCATGGAAGAAGCCGTTTTCCGTCGTTACAGGAGGATGTTGGATGAAAACCAGACTTTGCCTCAGCTTATCATCATTGATGGTGGTAAAGGGCAGCTTTCGTCGGCACTGAAAAGTTTAAAGTTATTGGGTATAGAAAACAAAGTTACCGTAATTGGCATTGCCAAACGTTTGGAAGAACTATTCTACCCTGGTGATTCCTATCCTTTGTATCTGGATAAAAAATCGGAAACCTTAAAAGTGATCCAGCAGCTTCGTGATGAGGCCCACCGCTTTGGAATTACCTTCCACCGCAAGAAACGCGATCAGGGGACACTTAAAACAGAACTGGAGCAGATTGAAGGTATAGGCAAAACTACTGCAGATAAACTGCTAACCCATTTTAAATCGGTTAAAAAGATCAAAGAAGCTACCGAGAAAGAACTGGCAGAAGTATTGAACAAAAAGCAGGTAACTACCTTGCTGGCACACTTTAAAGAAGCGTAAATCTGCGCCGTAAATGCCAACAGACCAGCGTGTAAAATCTTAACACAATATTAATCTTTTCTTGGTATGCCTTAAATTTTTTTTCAATAAATTAGGACTGTTAATACAAGTAAACATCTATCCCTAATTTACATGAGTAACAACATCCTGTTTACAATTACCAAGCTTTTACTTGGTGTATTGTATTTTACCGAATCAGAAAGCCCTTTTAAAGCGGCTGACTGGGGTAAAGTCCCTCCTGCAGAACTATTGCAAAAAATTGCAGTTCAATACCATTCAGCTCCATCCAATTTAAAACTCCTGGATCACGCTGTATTTTTCAACAACCTCGTTTCAAAGGTAGATGCAGCCGATGTACCTATGGTAGAAAATGCCCGTAAAATAACAGCGTTTTATTCTTCATTAAAGCAAAACCTTTCCAACATACAGGTCATCAGAGTAGAGGGTGCCAGCAGAATACCTGTTCTGATTACCGGCTATTTACCAGATGGCAACTGTGTAGTTATTGAAACATTTGCTGTCGAAACCTAAGCAATCAATCCCATCCATTAAATAATCCCAAACTAAACATGAAAGCATTAAAAAAATTAAGCTTACTGGCTGTCCTATGCCTTGGCCTCGCTGCCTGTAAAAAAGAAAACCAATTTCAACCTGAAACCAACTTATTCGAACAAAAATTAAACAGTAAAGCGGCTACTGCCAGCACACAGGCTATTGCTGCAGGTTTTCCTGAAGATTTCGAATCTGGCACAAAAGGAAGTTATGCCACGGCATCAGTAACCTTGGGCAGTGGAAGCTGGAGCCTTAACGATGCCTTAATTGGAAACCTTGCTGCAGATGCAAAAAACGGCAGTCAATCAGTTCGAATACGCAATACCGGTATATTGAGTATGAATTTCGACGTAAACGGAGCTGATGTGGTAAGTATTGCCCATGCCAAATACGGTACCGATGCCAATAGCACCTGGCAGCTTTGGTATTCTACCGATGGTGGCTCGAGCTGGTTACAATCAGGCAGTACCATTACCAGTAGTACCACAACATTATCAACCGTAACCTTCAATACTGCAATTGTTGGGAATGTACGTTTTCAGATCCGTAAAATCAGTGGCGGTACTGCCCGCATCAACATAGACGATTTCAGTATTTCCACTGGCGATATAACCAATCCGCCTACCACACCAGGAGATAACAGTAACCTTTTATTGGGTAACCCAAGCAATGCTGTTGCCAGCACTTCTTATCCAGAAAATTACCTGATGGAACGCACTTATTATACACTTTCTTACAGCAAAACAAGGGCTACACCTAATTGGGTAAGCTGGCACATTGGATCATCTGATCTGGGTTCAACTCCTCGCCAAGACGATTTTAGAGCCGACAATACTTTGCCTTCTGGATGGTACCAGGTATCGAGCAGCAGCTATTCAGGTTCAGGTTTTGATCGTGGCCATAACTGCCCATCAGCAGATAGAACAATCTCTGTAGCCGCAAATTCTTCTACGTTCTTAATGAGCAACATGATGCCTCAGGCACCAAATAATAACCAAGGACCATGGGCCGATCTTGAAAACTACACCCGCTCGCTGGTAACAGCAGGTAACGAAGTATATGTTATTTGCGGTTCTTATGGATCGGGCGGTACAGGAAGCAATGGCGGCATCACTTATACTATCGACAATGGTAAAGTTAATGTACCTTCTAATACCTGGAAAGTTATTGTAGTACTATCCAACGGCAATAACGACTTAAGCCGTATTACTTCATCTACGAGGGTAATTACAGTAAATATGCCAAATACAAATGGTTTGAATACCAATTGGAAAACATACCGTACAACAGTTAATGCAGTAGAATCTGCAACTGGTTACGATATTTTATCAAATGTACCTGCAGCTATCCAAAGTGTAATAGAATCAGCAACAGATAACCTATAAAACATTTTATCTTTAAAGAAAAGCGCGGCAATCCATTAATTTGGGTTGCCACGATTTTTTATTGGCATCATCAAACTGAGCCAGTTTAAGAATTAAGATTAGCTCATCTTCCCTTTCTTCTCAACTCTTTTGTTCGTAAGGAGTGGATATGGTACAAACAAAAAGCTCCGATGAAAATCGGAGCTTTTTGTTAATATTTAGTATTCCCAAAGACCTTGTTCGTAATCAAGAACAGATTTTTTAATCCTTTCTGATTCGTATAACCTCTCTCTAGGATCGGTAATAATATCTCTGATCTTATTATCGCCGGGATTTGATTCTTTTACAATATAGCTGCTGAATAAGCGGCGGATAAAGAAATCATCAAAGCTCAATGCTGAAGCATCGTTATTGGTATTGATTAAACGTTTCTTCGTTAAAATCTCTCTGGCCTCCGGATAGTACACCCAAAATACCGGTTGCCATTGTTTAGAAACCTCATTATACTTTAATGGAGCAATACCTACAATACGCGGTTCAAAAACAGAACGTTTAGTATCGAAAATCCAGTCTTCTTTAATTCTGAATTTCAGGAATAACTCCGGGTTAAAATCATTAACTACAGTGGTAACCGTTCCGGTTTTATTGTTCGAAACCTCTGCTGTTCCTAAAGCCGATTTGGCCGCAGAATCTGCAGACATTGGGTTAAGAAAAGCATCATCTTCGTTCAATGCACTATCAATTGGTGAATACGCTGTCAGTTCGTCTTTTTTAATTGCGGCAATCAATACATCAATTAATCGAGATTTAGGCGATTTTAAGGCTGAGTTAACCGTATCACGTAAGTCAATTTCTCTCCAGATCCGTTTTGCATAAAAAACATCCTCTTCTCTTACATCTGCCAAAGGAACCATTTCAGTACTGTCAATATCCTTACGGGCATAGAAACCATCTTTAGGTGGTACCTTAAGTTTCTTTTTAGCTGTTTTAACAGGGGCTTTCACTGTATCTACCACAGGAGGTGCAGCCACTACTGGCGCAGCTTTCTTCGGCGCTAACTTGGTTGGCTTTTTTTGTGCAAAAGCAAACGTGGTTAACAACACTAAAATAGCAATACTTAAAATCCTTTTCATCTTCTTTTTATTTTACGCTAAACGCTAATGAAGGCAAAATTTTCTGGCGTCCATCTGGCCCTATAGAAACAATATCTTCAAAAAACACCCTTGTACCAGGCGTAATCGAGTTTATTGCACCTTTAACCGCACCTGCAAAACTGCCACCACTACCAGGAATGGTAACTGCATCAGAACGCGGTTTGATAATTGTTAATTTATAACGCTGTATTTTAAATTTAACATCAAAAGGGAAATCATCCAGATCTGCCTCAATTTCAGTTTCGCTTTTTAATTGTACCGAAGCTACATCACCTCCAGAACGGCCACCAACCTTAGCAACCGGAGTTGGGATACCTTTAACCCTGAATTTTTGTGAGCCTAAACTAACCGTTTTACCTGCATTGTTCGCTGATACATTGATTGATACTTCCTGACCAACAAGGCTTCCAGGTACGTTTACATTAAAGTTTCCGTTACCACCAGACATTGAACCACCTGAAATAGATGCACGAACGCTTTCTAGTGGGAAACCTGCTGCCGATACTGTAAATGGATTCGGAATACCTGCATAAATTACATTCAGTTTGGTTGAAGAAACAGATGCAGATGGTTTCGCTACCTGATAAGTTTGTGGTTGCGTTTTATATTCTTTTACCTGACCATCAGTTTGGCGAACACGAACCGTACCAACCCAAGTAAACTGCCCAACGCTACTTGTACCACCGCTATAAGTTCCTTTACCATCTTTAACGGATAATTTACTTCCATTAACGGTAATATCGGGAGTTGATCTCGAATCGCTGGCTGTTAAAAATACTTCAGCAGTATATGGCTGACCTTGGATTACATAGGAAGTAGGTGCTACTGCAACTGCTGCAAACTGATCCAAATTAACCTGTGCTTTGTCCATATTTCCGAACAATTTTTTAACTACTTCTGCTTCAGCATTTTTTGTATCTGTTTGCAGTTTGGTTAAAATTGTCATTGCAGCAGTTAATGGCGTTCCCTCACCAAAGTAAGTTTCCTGCCAGTTTCCTTTCCTTTTTCTTGCAGGATCTTTAGCTTCAAGAGAGAATGAAACATTTGCTCTATCAGCCGGGTCCAACAAAGAGATTAATTTTTCGCGTGTAGCGTTAATTCTCTTTTTCAATTCATCTGCTTTCTTTTGATTGATCATGATATTCTGTGCAATATCCTGATTTGACCTATTTACCAAATCATCAGTTTCCGGATCGATTCCATCACCTGCCTGGGTAAATTCTTTTTTAATGCTTTCAATATAATTATTTAAGTCATCAGCGGCCTTCTGTGCCTGTTTTGCCTTATCGTAAATTGGCTGTGCACGAGCTGGCTCTTCTTTCAACTTCGAATTTTCGAAGGCAGAAAATAACTGATTAATACTTGTATTTACATTGTTTTTAGAAGTATCCAAACTATCGTTGATATTTTTGAATGCATCTAAAATGGTATCTGATACGTTTAAGGCGAGCATAGCCAACAATACCAAATACATGATATTGATCATCCGCTGCCTTGTTGTTTCTTTTCCGCCTGCCATGTTTGATGTAGCTTTTCCTTTAAAAATTAAAAACTAAACAAATTATACACGTGGGCCGTTCATAGCCGATAACATATTGCCATAAATTGCATTAAGCGATGATAGGTTTTTAGCCAACTTATTCACCTCTTCTTTAAACTGTTTCGAATCTTCCATCGATTCGTTAAAGTTCTGCATGGTTAGCGATAAGTTCGAATAGAATTTATTCATCGATTTTAGATGCGCACTAGAATCTTGTAATTCTAATTCATATACCGCATTTAAAGCTGATAAATTTTTAGCCAAATTATTAACCTGATCGTGGTAAGCCTGAGAATCTACTGTGCTCTCACCCATCGCTTTCAAATTAGCAGTGGCCTTATCAAAAGATGCACTTAAATTATCGAAGCCAGCTGAAGCTGTTTTAATTTTGCCTGTAAATTCGTTTGTTGCGGTAGATGCATCTGCAACATTAGAAATTGTTGCTACTTTATCACCAAAAGTACGCAAACCAGAGCCTAAACTTTCAATCAATTCAGGACCGATTTTAGCATCTGATAACATTTTATCCAAAGCTGCTGTGTTCGGTGCTGTTGCCGCAACTGGCCTGGCCGAGGCCGTTGGTAATTCTCCTTTAAAATCTGCTTTTAATTCAGGGTAAACTCTTTCCCAAGCTGGTTCTGGCTCTGGTGGAAAAAATCCTGTTAAAAAGAATAAAAATGCCTCTACACCAAGACCAAGACCGATCATATAGTTACCCATAATTCCACCAATGTGTAGAATTTTAAATAACGCTCCGATAATTACAATACTTGCTCCCCATGAAATCGCTACGTGTAACCAGCCTGGTTGTTTCTTTGCTGCCATAAAATTTTGATGTTTTTCTTTAGTTTTTAGTTTGTTTGGTTTAATGTCTTAAGTCGGTACCAGGATAAGATGAAACGCATCTGAAACCAATATATGATCTTTGTGTATCCTGATATTCGTATGTTGCTACTGCATTTTGTAGAAAATAGCCTGTATCTTTCCAAGAACCGCCTTTTACTACTTTACGCTTTTTGTATTTGCTGTCTGTTGCACCAGCATCATAAGTAAAATTCGGGTTCAAATCGTGCAATAATGGGCTTGCGCCTTTATTGTACGCAGTTAATGTCCATTCAGAAACATTACCTGCCATGTTGTACAAACCATAATCATTAGGAAAATACGATCTAACACCTACGGTATAAATACCACCGTCGCTCGAATAATCGCCACGGCCTGGTTTAAAGTTCGCCTGTAAACATCCTTTTGTATTTCTGATATAAGGACCGCCCCAAGGATATTTTGTTTTGGTGTTGCCGCCTCTTGCCGCATATTCAAATTCTGTTTCGGCAGGTAATCTATAATCTGATCTGGATCCTGCAGGCAATTTTCTTGCTGTAGCTACTCCATCGTACAATCTTGTTCTCCAATGAGAGAATGCTTTTGCCTGCTCCCAGCTTACGCCAACTACAGGATAATCATCATATGAAGGGTGGTTATAATAACCCCGCACCATTGGATCATTTTGTGAATAAGAATAATCTGTTTTCCAAACCATTGTATCAGGATAAATAGCAACGTTATAACGATCGATATAATCCTGGCGTTTGCTGTTTGGATCTTTATGCCCTAGAGCAGCTTTCTCCATATTTAATTCAGCATAAGAATATTCGAATTTACGAACATCCAGTTCTTTTTTTCCTGGAAGTGCATCTAAGCCTGAGTAATACATGCCATCTAACTGACTCACTTGAGCGGCAGCTGCACCCTTACCTTTATTACGCCAAATGTTGGCACCGTTTGGTCCAACTTTCCTCCAGTCGATGTATTTCTCTCCACCAACAGCATTTGCGGCATTTCCTTTGGGTGTAACCATAAATTGTTGAGGGTTGCCCATCATCACAATTGCAATCGAATCGCGTACCCAGTTGGTAAACTGGCGGTATTCTGCGTTTGAAATTTCGGTCTGGTCCATAAAGAACGCGCTAATGGTAACCATTTTACTTGGCCCGTTCTGAGAGAAAGTAATATCTTCATCCGATCCTCCCAGTGGCGTATGCCCTGGCGGCACATAAACCATTCCTAGTGGGATTCTATCGTTTTTGAATTTTCGGTTATAAGCACCAACCAGCTCGCCTTGGCCGCCATGACCACAGCTTGCTAGCATTACAGTTATACCTACAATAGCTAGAAGGTAGATTTTCTTCATATTTTTTATAGTGTGCAAAGCACGATTAGGAGCAATTTTATCAAAAATCACTGAAATTATCAACAAAAGCAAATATTTTACGTTAAATCATTACTTAAAGACAATTAAAGTTAGATTAACACTTCTCCAACAGCCTTATATTTTGTTCAAAAAAAATGCGTAACTTTCTTACTAGCAGTAAAGTTACGCATTTATTATGTTGACTTAAAATAAATTATTTATCGTATTATTTATTAGATATTTTAATGTAATTTTCAATAGCCATCGTCATAGACGGAACGCCTGGGGTTGGCGCAGCGATATCCACTATCAGGTCCATATCGGTACAGGCCTTACTCGTGTTAGTTCCAAAAGCAGCAATCCGGGTATTATTCTGTTTAAAATCGGGGAAATTTTTAAACAACGACTGGATACTTGACGGACTAAAAAACGCAATAACATCGTAGAATACTTCAGCTAAATCAGATAAGTCGCTCACTACTGTTCTAAACAAAACTGCAGGCGTAAAATTATATCCACTTTTTTCCAAGAACTTCATCGTGTCTTCGGTAGCCATATCAGAGCAAGGATATAAAAACTTCTCGTTTGCATGTTTTTTTAGCACTTCTGCTAAATCTGCTGCAGTTTGTTTACCAAAAAAGATTTTACGCTTCCTATACTGAATATACTTCTGCAGATACAATGCAATAGTCTCAGACAGACAAAAATATTTCAGTTCTGCTGGCACTTCATAACGCATTTCTTCGCAGATTCTAAAAAAATGATCTGCTGCATTACGGCTGGTAAAAATTACTGCCGTAAAATCGGCCAGATTAATCTTATCCTTTCTAAAGTCTCTTGCGGGTACACCTTCAACATGAATAAAGGACCTAAAGTCAACTTTTAAGTTGTGTTTTTTGGCCAAATCGTAGTAAGGAGATTTTTCTGTTTCAGGTTTTGGTAAAGTAACCAAAATACTTTTTACTTTGCGGATTCTAGAGTCGTTCTTTTCTTGCATTTTCCTTTTTCCTGCTACAGTCCTATCGTTTTAATTAGTATTAGGATAGGACATATTTCGAGGGCGCAAAAGTACAAAAATAAATGCATTCTAGAAAACTTATTATTAGAAAGTATTGTTATACCTGCCCGCAATAGCTGAAAAGCAAAAATAATGCCTAACAGTAAGAATGCCAACACGATATATACCCCACCGTATTTAAGTGGAGATAAGGCGAAAGCAACTACTAAAGGAATAAATAGTAGGGATGCATTGAAGTAACTGAGGTACAAAATTGAGATGTATTCGCCCACCGGTTTCTGCACATTGAACAGATAACCCAAAAAGCGTAAAAGGACCAGCTTAAGGGCATAAAAGACAATTATAGTAATCGATATACTAAAAAAGAATTTAAACCCATCTTTTGCCTGATACATATCATTCCACTGTGCTACAAGAAAAAAGAACATTCCAAAAACGAAACCAAACTGCACAAAAAGCAACAAAAATGGCCAGGAACTAAACAGGTTATCCTCCTTGTTAATATTATTCAAAATCCTGTTACTGAAAAACGATTGAACGATTGCCGATAGTTGTTTCGAAAAAGCATTTTTGAGAATGGCAAAGATGATGAGCATGCCGAAAATAAATCCCAGCAAACCAACGTTGCCTTTTGGGATTTTTGTGCCCAATTGATAAGGATTTACCTTTTTCTTTAAGTGCTGGTATTTCTTTTGCCAAGCCAGTAGATCGAGTTTAGGAAAAAGATATTCCTTTTCGATGGTATCGAGCAAAGCCCCTTTATTAATTAAACTATCGGGAAGCACCCAGGTATGGCGAACAAGCGAATCGGTCGAAAATTTCTGCCTGGCGAGTGTTGCCGAATCTGGCCGGTATCTTCGATATTGATTTTGATTCACAGCTACGCTATCTGTTTGAACAGGAATTTCCTGTGCTACTACAAAATTAGCAGACCATACAAACGCGAACAAAAAGAAAATAAATTTCGGCATGCAGTAAATCAAAACTTAAGGATGCAAAAGTAGTCGAATAATCATGGTTTACCTAAAGAAAATAAATGGATTAATTAATAACTTTAACAATAATGCTCAAGTCGCACACATTCAACAATGTCCAATTCAAAAAAGAAAACGCCAATATTCGGAATAACAACTGCAATTTCAGAAAAGTTAGATAAAAGGAGATGGAACAAAACCTTTAGAAGGATCGTAAAAATACAGATTATTAAACAGGAAGAGCTTCCACACAAAATTTCAGCTGTTACAAATGTTTTGGATGGAGATAAAGATGGGAAAAGATACTTAAAAAAATACAGTAGCAAAGATATTAGAAAGTAGTGTTATTCATTCAATTAGTAAAGCTATTACTTTACAAAAGCAAGAAATAAGTAAAGCTATTACTTTACTTACCCGATTTCCATTAATGGTTATGTAAACTAATTGCTTATTATTTATAACAATAAAGAAAAATTAACTTCGCTATCTTTGCAGCAATGTCCGGTATCTATATTCATATCCCTTTCTGTAAAAAGGCCTGTCACTATTGCGATTTTCACTTCAGCACTTCCTTAAAATATGCTGATGAAATGGTTGATGCGATCTGTAGGGAGATCAACATGAAAAAAGACCGGATTAGCGGACAGGTTGGAAGCATTTATTTTGGCGGTGGAACACCCTCCATTTTATCGCAGGTATCTTTGCAAAAGATTTTTGATGCCATTAACCACACCTTTTCGGTCGATGCAAATGCTGAAATTACTATCGAAACCAATCCTGATGATTTAACCGCTCAGAAGTTAAAAGAACTAAAACAACTGCCCGTTAACCGCTTTAGTGTGGGCATCCAATCTTTTTATGATGAAGATCTGATCTGGATGAACCGGGCACACCAGGCCCAAGAAGCCGAAGATTGTATCAGAAGAAGTCAGGATGCCGGTTTTGAAAACCTCACCTTAGATTTAATTTATGGTTATCCTTTGCTTACCGATCAAAAATGGCTAAATAATATCCAAAAAGCAGTTGAGCTTGAGGTTCCGCATATTTCGGCCTATGCCCTAACAGTAGAACCCCGGACAGCTTTAGCCTATGCCATTAAAAACAAAAAACAAACTCCCGTAAACGATAATCAAAGTGCCGCTCAGTTTATAATTTTGATGGATAAACTGATAGATGCAGGATTTGAACACTATGAAATTTCGAATTTTGCCAAACCGAACCATTATGCCGTGCATAACACCAATTATTGGAAAGGTGTAGATTATATTGGCATTGGTCCATCGGCGCACGGCTTTAATGGCCAGAACCGTTATATGAACCCAGCCAATAACGCTCTGTATATGGAAACGTTAGGCCATAACAAGCTTCCTGAAATTGTTGAGGAACTGAGTTTAAACGACAGATTTAACGAATACATCATGACTTCGTTAAGAACCATGTGGGGAACTGATTTACAAAAAATAAATACCGATTTCGGGAAAGACTTTTTAGCAGAAACAAAACACAACCTAAAAAATTTCGAGGATAAAGATTGGCTACTGGTTGACGGAGATAAGATTTTTTTAAATCAGAACGGAAAATTATTTGCTGATCATATTGCTTCAGAATTGTTTATAGTAGGAGATGAATGAGTGAATTGAGAAGGATTGATTTAGAGAATGACTGATTTAGCGGGTTAAACAACATTCACTCATTCAAAACTCGGTCATTCAATAATTAATTAAAATGTATGTCGAAAATTGTATGGATTACAGGCGCATCATCAGGTATTGGCGAAGCCTTGGTATATGAATATTTTAAAGCGGGCAACAAGCTGATTATTTCGGGAAGAAACCGTGATGAGCTGTTCAGGGTAAAAGGAAATTGCCAAAACTCCTTTAATGTACATGTTTTACCGTTCGATTTGAGTGAAACAACTACACTGGAAAACAAAGCTGCCGATGCCACCCGTATTTTTGGAAAAATAGATTTACTGATCAACAGCGGTGGTGTAAGCCAGCGGAGTTTAGCGCTCGAAACTAATCTGCAAACAGAACAACACATTATGGATACCAATTTCTGGGGAACAGTGGTACTGAGCAAAGCAGTTTTGCCGCTGATGATCGCCAACGGTGGTGGGCAGATCGTTGTAATTAGTAGTCTTGTTGGGAAATTCGGCACGAAATTCCGCTCTACTTATTCCGCATCAAAACATGCGCTGCATGGTTATTTCGATTCACTCCGATCGGAAGTTTACGATAAAAACATCGATATTACCATCATCTGTCCAGGTTTTATCAAAACAAATGTAACCTATAATGCGCTTACCGCAGATGGTAAGCCCCTAAATAAAATGGGTGATGCACACGAAAATGCCATGACGCCGTCCGAATGTGCCAAACAAATTGTAGTGGCTGTTAGCAACAAAAAAGAAGAAGTTTATATTGGCGGAAAAGAAACCAGAGCCGTATTATTGAAACGCTTTTTCCCTAAGCTTTTTTCTAAAAAAGTAAGAACGGCTAAGGTGAACTAGCACTGCGTTTTGAGGTTGGCGTTAAGCGTGAAACACAAAGTATAAAGGATGCGACTAAAGGAAGAACCCAATTTATCTAAACCAGGTTGAAGCGATATCCTTTTGGCATAATTCTGAGCATAGTCGAAGAACAGCCAAAAGATTAAGCGAAAAACGGGACTAGCCGCCCCGAAGAACCACTACTGTATCTTTACAAGAAAAAAAATAAAACACTAACAATCAATACATTGCAAATTATTTTTCATTTCTAAAAACCAAGTATCTGTAAGCCATCGTAAATGGAACCAAATAACAGAAACTTAAAATTAGAAATAATGAAAAATTTAATCTTATCCGCATTTGCCGTAATTACAATGGCATTCACTACTCAAGTTTACGCTCAAAAAAATCCAATGGTTGGTGGTGCAGCCATGTATTCTACTAAGGATATTGTAGACAATGCCGTAAATTCAAAAGACCACACTACACTGGTTGCGGCAGTTAAAGCAGCAGGCTTGGTAGAAACTTTAAAAAGCAAAGGTCCTTTTACAGTTTTTGCGCCAACTAACGCTGCATTTGATAAACTTCCTGCGGGAACTGTAGACAATTTGGTTAAACCAGAAAACAAAGCAACCCTTACCACTATTTTAACCTACCATGTTGTTGCCGGTAAAATGGATAGCAAAACAATTGCTAAAGCAATAAAAGCTGGTGGTGGCAAAGCAGAACTTACAACAGTACAAGGTGGTAAACTTTGGGCCTGGATGGAAGGTAAAAAATTAGTGCTAAAAGACGAAAAAGGTGGAATGAGCACGGTAACCATTGCAGATGTTTACCAGAAAAATGGCGTAATCCATGTAATTGATACTGTTTTAATGCCCAAATAACATTTAAAAGATATCCTTATTAAAACCAAAAATCACGCCCTAAGTGATTTTAACGTTAACGCACTTGCTCATAATTAAGTGCGTTTTTTGTTATCAAACATCATACTTTCTGACTTTTTTTGATGAATTGTCAGTTTTTTTTCACGTTTTTGCATTTGTAATGCTTAGTGTTTTTTAACTATTTAATTTTGCTACATTAATAGTTTTTTAACATGAAATTCAATTTATCTCCGATAGATGTAGTTGAAGACATATCTAAATCAGATTTCGAGCTGAACTACCTTAAACCGCGTAAACCATTGGTAATAAAGAATATGGCTAAAAAATGGCCTGCTTACCAAAAATGGACGATGGAATACATGAAAGAAGTTGTTGGCGATAAAACGGTTCCGCTTTACGACAGTTCTAAGGCCGATCCTGCTAAACCTATAAATGCATCTGCCGCCGAAATGAAATTTGGCGATTATATCGACCTGATTAAAGAAACACCGACCGATCTGCGCATATTTTTGTTCGATCCGATAAAATTTGCACCAAAGCTACTCGAAGATTATATCGCACCGAAAGATTTAATGGGCGGTTTTTTAGATAGTTACCCTAATATGTTCTTTGGCGGTAAAGGATCGGTAACGTTTTTGCACTATGACATCGATTTAGCACACATTTTCCATACGCACTTTAATGGCCGAAAACATGTAATCTTATTCGATTATAAATGGAAAGAACGTTTGTATCAAATCCCCTATGCTACTTATGCCTTAGAAGATTATGACGTAGAAAATCCTGATTTTGATAAATTCCCGGCTTTAAAAGGTGTTCAGGGCGTTGAAGCCTTTTTAGAACATGGCGATACCTTATTTATGCCAACCGGGTACTGGCACTGGATGAAATACCTGGATGGTTCTTTTTCTATTAGCTTAAGGGCATGGGACAAAAGCTGGGCGGTAAAAGCAAAAAGCTTGTATAACTTAACTTTACAGCGTAAATTTGACGACTTTATGAAAGCAAACTACCGCGAAAAATACATGCAATGGAAAGAACAGCTTGCAGTTAAAAGAGCAAGTAGAGCACTAGAAAAGAATTTACCAAAGTAAAATAATGAAAGAATTATTGAATGATAAGATGAGCGCATTAATCTCGCTCAAAACATTCACTCATTCAAAACTCAATTATTCAATAATCATACATGCATCCTAACATTATAAAAATCCAGGAAAGAATAGCGCCACTTAGGCAGGAAATTATTAACCACAAAGTTTATTCGGCCATTAGTGAAATAGAAGATCTCCGGGTTTTTATGGAGCATCATATTTTTGCAGTTTGGGATTTCATGTCGCTGCTTAAAGCCCTACAAATTAACTTAACCTGTACTACTTTACCCTGGTTCCCGGTGGGCGATCCGGTTACCCGGCAGCTGATCAATGAAATTGTGGCCGGTGAAGAATCGGATATAGATGCCAATGGGGCAATTAAAAGTCACTTTGAGCTGTACTTAGATGCAATGGATCAATGCGGTGCCAATACAAAACCCATTAATATCTTTTTACAGGAACTAAAAAACGGAAAAAGCTTTAATGAAGCTTTCGAGAAAGCGGATGTTCCTGCAGCGGCAAAGGATTTTGTAAATGTGACCTTCGAAACCATTAACAGTGGAAAAACACATTTACAGGCCGCAAGTTTTACTTTTGGCCGCGAGGATTTGATTCCAAACATGTTTTTTAGTATGGTAAACGACCTGAACAGTACCCAGGCAGATAAAGTTTCGATTTTTAAATATTATTTAGAGCGCCACATCGAAGTAGATGGCGATCACCACAGCCATTTGGCGCTCTCCATGACAGAGAAACTTTGTGAAAAAGATGAGGCTTTTTGGGCTGAGGCAGAGGAAACCACAAAACAGGCACTACAAAAAAGGATCGACCTGTGGGACGCTGCCTATGCCGAAATTGTTAAAAATAAAGTTGAGGCGTAATTACTAAATTGTTAAGTATTTGCTAATTTAGATTACGTGATTTTAGTCACATTTACCTGTTAACATCAATTTTGTAAAATAAAATTTACACATTTGTTGTTCGGCACAAATAACCGATTTTAAGCGCATGAGTTTCATTTTAAAACCTGTTGATATCGTTGAGAGCATCACTCCCGAAGATTTTAAGAAAAATTATCTGAAAACTAAACGTCCGTTAGTAATCAGGGGCCTAACCAAAGACTGGCCTGCCAGAGAAAAATGGACGACTGAATATTTAAAGGAAATTGGTGGCGAGCTTGAAGTTCCACTTTACGACAACTCTAAAGCAGATCCATCAAAACCAATCAATGCAGCTACGGCGCATATGAAATTTGGCGATTACCTTGACCTGATCAAACGTGAGCCAACTGAACTGCGTATATTCTTTTTTAACCTCTTTAAAAAAGTACCAAGTTTAATCAATGATGTAAAAATCCCTAAAGATTTAATGGGTGGTTTTATCGAAAGTATGCCCGCTATGTTTTTTGGCGGCTCCAACTCGGTAACCTTTTTACATTACGATATCGATTTACCGCATATTTTCCATACACACTTTGGCGGTAGAAAGCACATCGTTCTTTTCGACAACAAATGGAAAGACAGATTGTATTGCCTGCCAAATGCAACTTATGCTTTAGAAGATTATGATGTGGCCAACCCCGATTTTGAAAAATTTCCGGCACTAAATGGCGTAGAAGGTTATGAAGTTTTCTTAGAGCATGGCGATACTTTATTTATGCCAACCGGAATGTGGCACTGGATGAAATACCTGGACGGATCGTTCTCTTTAAGTTTAAGAGCCTGGGATCAATCAATTACACGCAAAGTAGCCAGCGTTTGGAGCTTATTTACTCACGGTGCGATAGACAGTTTAATCAAAATGACTTTCAAAGAAAAATACGCCCACTGGAGAGAGAAAAAAGCTGTTAAAATTGCTGAAAGAGCTTTAGCTAAAGGCAGGCCATAGAAAAGTATTGAAAAAGTAAAATACAACGGGGCATCGGTTACGATAGCCCCGTTTTTTGTTATAATTGCGTAAACACCGAGAATTAGAAATCAGGCACCAAAGATGGAAAACAATATCCTTAGCGAAAAAGAAAAAATGCTGGCCGGCAAAGCTTATCGGGCTGGCGGCGAAGAACTCTCTAAAGAAAGATTAAAAGCACGTGAAATTGTTTTCGAGTTTAATAACCTCGCGCCAAAATTTATCAAACAACGAAAAGAATTATTAAAAAGGTTATTCGGAAAAACAGAACGGATGTTTTATGTAGAACCTCCATTTAGATGCGATTATGGCTACAACATTGAAATCGGCGATAATTTTTACGCAAATTTTAACCTTGTTATTTTAGATTGCGCCAAGGTACGCATTGGCAATAGCGTTTTCATTGCACCAAATGTGGCTATTTATACTGCAGGCCACCCTATCCATGCACATTTACGCGATCAGGAATATGAGTGGGCTCAGGAAGTGACCATTGGCAACAGTGTTTGGATCGGTGGAAACGTGGTGATTAACCCAGGGGTAAAAATCGGATCCAATGTGGTCATCGGATCAGGCAGTATTGTAACCAGGGATATTCCGGATAATGTTTTTGCAGCAGGAAACCCATGTAGGGTAATCCGCCAGTTAACAGATGCGGATAAGGATTATTATTACAAAGATTTTAAGTTGGGGGAATAAATAATCGTCCCGATTTGCAATCGGGATGCATGAGAGGGGCGATTTTATCGCAATTAAATTTATTCTAGAGGCTGTATTATAAATCTAGTTTCATTAGAATTGTCACGTTGAGCCTGTCGAAACGCCTTATACAGGTTTGGTAGATCCTTCGACAAGCTCAGGATGACAATTCTATAAGCTTATTGCATTATGATTCCCAATCAAGCTAGGAATGAGAACCCGTTTATATTAGCTACTATGATCAGCAACTACTTTCCATTCTCCTTTAATTTTTCTGATTAGGAGTGTAAAATACCCTTTAAGTTCATCCTTTTCTCGTTTAACATTCCAGCTGCCCAATACAAAAGCCAGATCAGGTTTTAAAAAATCGACTTTTTTAATTCCAAACACTAAAAACCCCATTGCTGCTTTGTCAGGATAGCCCTTTTTATAATTATCCAATGTTTTCTGCCAGCCATAAGTTGGTCCGCTTTTACCTACAAAAAGTAAACTGTCTGATTTTTCATAACCCTGCATAAAGGCCTCAACATCGCCTTTGTTCCAATCTGTACGTTGCTTTTCGAGTAAATTAAGTATGGCCTGTTTATCTTTTGGATTTTGAGCAAAAGCGCTAAAGGAAGCTAAAAACAGTGCAATTACAAGTATTCTTTTCATGGTTATTTAAGTTGAAGTAAAAATTAAAGATATGAAACAAATTATTTTGTTCCATGCGTAAAAATTCTTTATTTACACTTCTATAAATCTCCTATGCAAAATAAAGTAATCACAATTGGCGAAATACTCTGGGATGTTTTTCCAGAGGGTAAAAAAGCTGGCGGCTCGAGTATGAATGTTGCGCTTAATTTACACAAACAAAGTATAGACAGCAGTTTTATTAGCGCAATTGGTGATGATGAAAACGGAAAAGAGCTATTCGGTTTTCTGGCCAGCAATCATTTTGCAACTGATTTGATCCAGGTAAACGCCGAATTACCGACCAGTACGGTGGTGGTGCAGTTGGATGAAAACCATCAGGCCACTTATACGATTAAACAACCCGTAGCTTGGGATGACATCAAAATCAGCGACGAAAACATAGCAGCTGTAAAACAGGCAGATGCCTTGGTATATTGTAGTTTAACCTGCAGGGAAGAAAAATCTAAAAAAACCATTCTTAAACTTTTAGAAAATGCTAAGACTAAAATATTCGACATTAACCTTCGTGCGCCTTTTTATACAAAAGAATTAATTGGGGAGCTTTTGGCAAAAGCAGATATTCTAAAAATAAATGAAGATGAAATTTTATGGGTAAAAGAATATTTTGGCTTAAGTGGTAGTACAGATGAGCAACTTTTAAAACAGCTTTCCAGTCAGTTTAACATTGAAATCATCTGTCTCACACTTGGCGATAAAGGTGCCTGCGTTTTAAAAGAGGGCAAATTATTTAAACACCCTGGCTATAAGGTACAGGTGGCCGATACAGTTGGTGCCGGCGATGCCTTTTTAGCCACATTTATTGCCTGTTACCTACAGGGCTACCCTATGGAAACCACATTGGATAATGCCTGCAAAGTTGGGGCTTTTGTAGCCTCGCAAGCTGGCGCAAATCCGAATTACAATAAAAAGATTTATCATATGGCGTTGGGTTAGCTTTATTTTTTAGCCACGGAAACACAGATTGACACGGAATTTTTATTTCTAAAACGGTGGGTTTTGCGTTAGGGATTGTAAGGGTTCAGTGCCTATTAAGCATCTGTTTTTATTTAATCATGGTATGCTTGCTTGTTTCACAGGTCTTCATCGGTACTGAAGCGAAGCGCAGCCCTGTAAGGCCCGACCCTTGCACAGCTTGGGGAACGCCCAGATCAGTTTGACAGTTTTCAGTTGGAAATTCAATCTGCTTTGGTCTTTCGACTTTTACCTTTTGCTTGTCTCAAAAATGACACCGCGCTTAAATTAATGCAAAGCGAAACTTTTATCTTCGATAAATCGTTAATACAAGCACATGAGAGGTTTTCGTTTTTCTGATTATAAGCCGGGCGATACGCCAAAGGGTGGGTTTGATGAGTTGCTGAAATTATTTAGCGAACTGCTGAATTATACAGCTGGAGATGCAGCAGAGGCTTTAAGCTGGCTGAACGAGCTCGACAAGCAATATAAACTAACCAATAACGATTATGGTATTGGTAATTTTATCGACGACCTGAAAGACAAAGGTTATCTTACGGAAGACAACCAATCTGGAGAATTTAAAATTACAGCCAAAACCGAACAAACGATCCGCAAATCGGCCCTTGATGAAATTTTCGGCAAACTAAAAAAATCAGGCCGGGGAAACCACAACAGTAACCAATCGGGTGTTGGCGAAGAGAAAAATGCCGATAGACGTGAATATAGTTTTGGGGATAGCTTGGATCAGATTGATATGACGGCCTCTATTCACAATGCGCAGATTAACCATGGCATTGGCGATTTCACCTTAACTGATCGCGATCTGGAAGTAGAGGAAAAGGATTTTAAAACTTTAACTTCTACGGTATTGATGATCGATATTTCGCACTCGATGATCCTATATGGTGAAGACCGGATTACCCCTGCAAAAAAAGTTGCGATGGCTTTGGCCGAATTGATTAAAACGAAATACCCTAAAGATACTTTAGACATTGTGGTTTTCGGAAATGATGCCTGGCCAATTAGCGTGAAAGACCTGCCTTATTTACAGGTTGGTCCTTATCATACCAACACCTATGCGGGATTAGAACTGGCTGCTGATTTACTCCGCCGAAGGAAAACGCATAATAAGCAGATTTTCATGATTACCGATGGAAAACCAACCTGCTTAAAAGAAAATGGCAAATACTATAAAAACAGTATGGGTTTGGACAGGAAGGTAATTAATAAAACCTTAAACATGGCTGCCCAATGTAAACGCCTGAAGATCCCGATTACCACATTTATGATTGCCAAAGACCCTTACCTGCAACAGTTTGTGCGCCAGTTTACCGAAATTAATGGCGGAAGGGCTTTTTATAGCTCATTGAATGGCTTGGGCGAATATATTTTTGAAGATTACATTAAAAACAGACGTAAGACAGTTAAATAAGGTAGAGGGCAAAAAGGTGGAAGGTTTAAGGCAAACCCAAAGCCGGAAACACCTACCTAACAAGTCTAAGAAAACATTTTAAACAGGCGAAGATTTAATGGTTGAATGCTGCGCGCTGTAACCCTAAACACTAAACCTTAAACCGATTTTAAAAAGATGCAAAACACCACATTAGGCGAATTAAAAACCACAGGATATAAATCGAGATCTGTAAAAGAAGAGCTTAGGGAAAATCTGATTAAAGTGCTCCGCGATAAAAAAACCGAATTTGAGGGCATTATCGGCTACGATGAAACGGTGATTCCTGAACTGCAAACAGCCATTTTATCGCGCCATAATATTTTACTTTTAGGTTTACGTGGGCAGGCAAAAACGCGTATTGCCCGTTTGATGGTAAACTTATTGGATGAATATGTACCATATGTTGCCGGAAGTGAGATTTTTGATGATCCGTTGAATCCAATTTCGTGGTATGCGAAAAACGAAATTGCCATAAAGGGCGATGATACCGAAATTGCCTGGTTACACCGCAGTGAAAGATACACTGAAAAACTGGCTACACCAGATGTTACCGTTGCCGATTTAATTGGTGATGTTGACCCTATTAAAGCTGCCACATTGAAATTAACCTATAATGACGAGCGTGTAATCCACTTTGGTTTAATTCCACGTGCACACCGCAGCATATTCGTAATTAATGAACTTCCGGATTTACAGGCACGTATCCAGGTGGCATTATTTAACATGCTACAGGAGAAAGATATCCAGATCCGTGGTTTTAAACTGCGTTTACCGCTGGATATCCAGTTTGTATTTACCGCAAACCCTGAAGATTATACCAACCGAGGAAGCATTGTTACACCTTTGAAAGACAGGATTGAGAGTCAGATTTTGACGCACTACCCTAAAACCATCGAAATTTCGCGCAAAATTACTTTTCAGGAAGCAAAATTAACCACCGATCAAAAAGCCAATATTGAGGCCGATGGATTGGTAAAGGATTTAATCGAGCAGATTGCTTTTGAGGCACGCAAAAGTGAATATATCGATCAAAAATCGGGTGTTTCGGCTAGATTAACCATTTCAGCATATGAAAATTTAATCAGCACAGCTGAAAGAAGAATGCTGATTGCGGGCGAGAAAAATACTTTCGTACGCTTATCCGACCTTGCAGGAATTGTGCCCGCAATAACCGGTAAAATAGAACTGGTTTACGAAGGCGAACTGGAAGGACCAGCGCATGTGGCGACAACCTTAATCGGCAAAGCGGTTAAAACGTTATTTGCACGTTACTTTCCAGATCCTGAAAAAGCGAAGAAAAGCAAAACGGCAAATCCTTATACTGAAGTAACCGAATGGTTTACCGAAGGCAATAATGTGGATGTTACCGATGTTTTAACCAATGCACAGTATAAAAAAGCACTGATGCTGGTACCGGGTTTAAACAATCTGGTAAAGAAGTTTCATCCTAAATTAAGCGAAAATCAAACTTTATTGTTAATGGAGTTCGTATTACATGGTTTAGCTGAATATTCGCAATTGAGCAAAAATTATTTAAATGGCGGCTTCGGTTTCGCTGATATGTTTGGCAGTTTATTTAATGCCGAATTTGACGAAGAAGAGGATGAAGACGATTTCAGATAAAATTAATGGAGTTTAACGGATATCTTTTATCGCTGAGGTTAAAACAAGAACACCTTCCTAATGGATATCCGTTTAATATCCCATGCTTAAAATCTTTTGAAAAGTTAGACTTCCATCCCAATGTTACATTTTTTACCGGCGAAAACGGGGTTGGAAAATCGACCCTGATTGAAGCCATAGCGGTTTACCTTGGTTTTAACGCAGAAGGTGGCGGTAAGAATTTCAATTTTAAAAGCACGGCAACACATTCTGCATTGCATAACTTCCTCAGTATAACCAAAGGATTTAAACAAATTAAAGACGGTTATTTTTTAAGGGGAGAAAGTTTTTACAATGTTGCCAGCGAGATTGACAAACTTGATGAAGACGACCCGGATATACCTATATCTTCACCTAAGATAATCGCTTCTTATGGAGGTATTTCCTTACATGAACAATCGCATGGGGAATCTTTTTGGTCGCTATTTATGAACCGTTTTAGCGGCCATGGTGTTTATATACTCGATGAGCCCGAATCGGCACTTTCTGCCACGAAACAAATTGCCATGTTATCTAAAATCAATAATCTGGTAGGCAAAAATGCCCAATTCATCATCGCCACACACTCTCCGATCTTATTATCGTACCCTAATGCCTGGATATACGAAATGTCAGAAAGTAAAATAGCTAAGGTTAAATATGAGGAATCGGAAGTTTACAGGGTTTATAAAGCCTTTTTAGATCATCCTCAACGAATATTAGACAATTTATTTACTTCAAATACTTAATTTAGACAGCTCAATAGAACCTCTCTTATTTTTTAATTTAACTGGAATAACCCGATCGTATGGGAAGACTACCTTTCATCATTGCTGCCTGCATATTCATCATTGCTTTTGATATTTATTGTTATAAGGCCATTATCGCTGTTTTTAAAAAATGGAAACCGACTACTAAAAAAATATTTGGTATTGTTTACTGGACTTATAGCGCACTATTGATCATTGGTGTTTTCTGTGGAATTTACCTCAACCTTTTCCTTACGCTAAGGGCCATTATTCTAGTTGCCTTCTTTTTAACAGTTGCCTGTAAACTGGCTATGCTTCCATTTTTGATCTTGGATGATTTACGAAGGTTATTCGTTAAAATTTTCAGAAGGAACAAAAAAAGTGAAGTCTCAACAGCACAAAATACAACAGCAGAACCCATTTCACGCTCTGAGTTTCTGGTTAAAGCCGGATTGGTGGCAGCAGCAGTACCCTTAACTTCATTAAGCTGGGGCATTATTTCAGGCGCATACGATTATCAGGTACGACGGGTAAATTTAATCCTCCCTAACCTGCCCAAAGCTTTTGACGGCATTACCATGGGGCAGATTTCGGACATCCACTCTGGAAGTTTTTACAATAAAACAGCCGTAAAGGGCGGGGTAGAAATGCTATTGGGCGAGAAACCCGATTTTGTTTTTTTTACGGGAGACCTCGTGAATAACCTGACCAACGAGGTAAGAGATTATCAGGATATATTTTCGAAAGTAAAAGCACCTCTAGGTGTATATTCATCATTAGGAAACCACGATTATGGTGATTACTTTTTTGGCAAAGAATCTTCTCCTGCAAAGGTAAAAAACCTGAAAGATATGGTTGATGTGCATAAAGTAATGGGCTACGATTTACTCATGAACGAAAACCGCAGATTAAAGGTAGATGGAGAAGAAATCGGAATTTTAGGTATCGAAAACTGGGGAATGGGCCGTTTTCCTAAATACGGAAAAATGGAGCAGGCGGTTCAAAATACGGATGATTTACCCGTTAAACTTTTACTAAGTCACGATCCTTCACACTGGCGCGGAGAGGTTTTGAAAAAATACCCGCAAATAGATGCCATGTTCAGCGGACATACCCACGGAATGCAGTTTGGCGTTCGTTTTAAAGCGGCTCAATGGAGCCCCGTGCAATACATTTACAAAGAGTGGGCAGGTTTATACCAGGAGCAAAAACAACAGCTTTACGTTAATGTAGGCTATGGCTTTTTAGGTTATCCGGGCAGGGTTGGTATTTTACCTGAGATCACAATATTTACTTTGAAGAGAGCTTAGTAAATAAAACTCGTCATTTCGACTGATTGCAACGAAATGGAGAAATCTATTCTTAGTGATGTCAGATGTTACCATCTGACATCTATAGAACCGTCAGATGGTAACATCTGACGGCACAATAACATCTGACGACGCAATATAATTATCCCGCGTTAAAGCGATAACCTACTCCTCTAACAGTCTGTAACAATTGTGGATTATCAGGATTCAATTCTATCTTTTTACGTAAGCGCACAATGTGCATATCGAGCGTTCTGGTGTTTACATCAGAGTTGTAACCCCATACCACCAACATCAATTCATCACGGTTAATTACTTTA
This sequence comes from Pedobacter sp. GW822-FHT03F06, assembly GCF_058801365.1. Lineage (NCBI taxonomy): Bacteria > Pseudomonadati > Bacteroidota > Sphingobacteriia > Sphingobacteriales > Sphingobacteriaceae > Pedobacter > Pedobacter sp. GW822-FHT03F06. The sequence continues at coordinate 115,249 of NZ_JBXANE010000012.1, read as the reverse complement.
CCAGGGTTGCGCAAGAAATAAAGCAAAATACGGTTTTCCAATATCGTTAACTCAATTTTCTTTCCATCTCTAAACAACGTGTGGATGTTTGGATGATGTTCCATAGTACCAAAACGGTGAATTTCGGCTGTATCTTTATTCACGATAAATTTCACCTTGCTCTCCAACATGGCTACCAAAACATCCATATTAAATGGTTTGGTAATATAATCGGATGCCCCAAAGTTATAAGCGTCAATTTTATCTACATCCTGTGCTTTGGCAGTCATCATAATGATCAGGTTTTCGAAACCTTGCTTACGTGCATTCTCGCAAACTTCGGCGCCCTGTTTACCCGGCATCATCCAATCCAATAAAACAATATCTGGCTGATCGGCAACAATCATTCTTTCTCCAGCTTCGCCATCATTTGCTTCGAGCACAGTATAACCTTCAGCCTTTAAACGGTGGGCCACAAGAAAGCGAAGATTTTCATCATCTTCTACGATTAATATTTTTACTTCTTTTGACATTTGTATGTGTTTTATGTGGTTGTAATGTTGAAACGCTGCAAAGTTCGAATGTTGAACCTAACCTTATCACATTTCAACCTTTAACCTTCCTATTTTAACTATTATAAGGCAGTACAATTTTAAATTCAGTACCGCTTCCTACTTTGCTTTTTACAGAGATTTCTCCCTCCATAAAGTTAACCAGTTCTTTGCAGAATGCCAAACCCAGGCCTACACTGCCCATCTGGTTATATTCATTCTGAATTCTGAAAAACTTCTTAAATATATTGTTTAATTCTGATGCTGCGATACCTATTCCTTTATCGGCAAACCGGAAAACCAGCACCCCTTTGATCAGCTTTGCACTAATGTGTAATTTTTTATGTTCTGGTTTCGAATATTTGTAGGCATTTTCTGCCAGATTATCGAATAAACTCCCCAATAATACCGGATCGGTAATAAAGGTTTTAAAGCCCACCACCTCATAGGTAATTTTGAAATCGGGATGTTTTAAGGTATGCGATTCGATTGTGCTTTCAATAAAATCTACAATATTAACTTCTTCCTGATTGAGTTTAATCGCCTTATTTTCGATCTGTGTAAAGGCCAGCAATTTATTCATTAAACCATTCAGTTTGTCGGCTTCTTCATCCAGTATCTTACCATAGAGCTGCTGCTCCCTCTGGCTTAATGTGGTAGCACTTTTAATATTGTTTCCCGCAATCTTAATCACGCTGACGGGCGTTTTAAACTCATGCGTAAGGTTATTCACAAAATCGTACTGCAGCTTAAACATTTTGCTGTTGATGTTGAGGTTACGGTAAATCAAAAAAGCAACCAATAAAAGCACACCATATACCAATAAAAGCACCAAGGCTATCGGCATAAAGTAAATAAAAATTTCTTTCTTGATGTAAGATCTTGATGAAATGAGGTATAATTTAAAATCAGAAAATGCGCCTGGCAGGGCAATTTCTGTATTGATATTTTCGTCAGAAGTATCAATCGGGTCATAAGTCAATGGTTCAATCCTGATTGTTTGGTACAACAATGGCCTGGTATTGATGATCTTTATTTTATGCGCATCGAGATTAAAAACCAGTACATCTTGTTGATAAACCGGCGCCGGATTTAACTTTCGCCTGATCATATCTTTGTAAGCCCTTAAATCTTCGCGGCGCGGAATATTTAAATAAGTGATTTTATTTTCATTGGAGTTAACGATAGAAAAATTGGTAAAAAGTTCTTCTTGTGTAGGTACCGATGCCGTATCCAGATCCTCAACAAAAGTGGCCAGTTTAATGGCTATTGCATTAAAATCGCTCCCCACATTAAAAGATCTCGTATCGTCTTCTGAATATAGTTTTACCGAATCGGGCTTAACACCTTTGCCAAACTGAAAAATAGATTTAGGGCCAATACCTAAGTGGTTTGCATTGATCCCATCCTTTACCGGAACATTCTTTACTTCTGTATCATAAAAAGTAACCTTCGAAATGAAAGGATACTTTAACATCACCGTATCTACAAACTTTGCTGCTGTAGAAGAATCTAAAAAGCCACTATAATATGAAATCTCGGGCATTTTATTCTGAAAGAAATCATTATAAGGCTTAATGCTTTGCTCTAGCACATTTACTTTCTCAGATACAAAATCGTTCTCAATCGATTTCTTGCTGTAATTAAACGCTAAAAAAAGCGATAGAATAAAAAGAATGGAAATGAGTACAATGAAGGTTATCCCGAGAGAGAAATTTTTACGATATCCACTTTTTTTATCTAAGGCCATACCCTATTTCTTACCTAGATTTTCCTGTAAAAACTCTTCTAATGCTTTGTACAGAGCCGTTCTGCTCTGTTGACGTACTATAGGGTTTGGACCTTCTTCCTTTTCGATATAGGTAACCTGAACATTCCGTTTTTTCAGCTCTTTGATAAACTGAACACCTTCTGCTACGTTAACACGAGGATCTTTAGGATTCTGTGCGATGAAAACAGGCGATTTAAACCGATCGGCATGGAAAACAGGTGATGCAAACCGCATATAATCGGTATCGGCTACCGGATTGCCAACAATTTCATAGTACATCTGCAAATTCGCTTTTAAAAACGGCGGAATGGTTTTCAGGTAACTAAACAAATTGATTACGCCTGAATTTGACCCACCACATTTATAAAGATCAGGATTTTTATACAAACAATTTAATGCGATATAACCACCAAAACCATTGCCATAAATGGCGATTTTTTTAGGGTTGGCAATTTTTTGCGCGATTAACCATTTTACACCATCATTAACGTCTTCCTGGATTTTATCGCTCCACTGCTTAAAACCAGCGGCATAAAAAGATTTACCATAGCCGGTAGATCCACGATAGTTTACCTGCAAAACAGCATAACCACGGTTAGCCAAGAACTGCACTTCTGCATTATAGCCCCAACTATTTCGCCCTGCAGGGCCATTATGCGGCAGCACAACTACAGGTAAATTAACAGGCTTTTTATTTTTTGGCAAGGTTAAATAACCATTAATGGTTAAATTATCTGAGCTTTTAAAAGAGATTGGTTTCATGGCACTCATATCGCCCTGTTTAATAGAAGGGCTGATATCAGTTAGTTTTTTAAGTTTATTCTCACCAACGGTATAGAGGTAATAAGAACCCGGATTTTTATCCGTAAATGTTCTTACCACAAAAACCCTATCCATTTTATCTTTATCCATAATTTTCCATTCTGTACCTGGCAAAAGCCGGTCTATTTTCGAATAGGTAATTTTGGTACTGTCATCAAGGTAATATTTTTCCTTTTTCCAGGTTTCGCAGGTTACAAAAAGCATTTTCTTTTGCGGGCGCGAATATTTTGCATCTACAACGTTTAAGGTATCATTTGCAAAAAGCACCTGTTTCTCTTTACCGCTTTTTAAATCGAGTGCTACTAGTGCATTCTTATCCCTGTTTACATTAGAAATGGCATAAAGTACATTTGGTTGATCTTCTGAGAAGGCAACTGGTTGTAAAGTGGTTTCAAAATTATTGGTAATTACCGGAGCAAAGGCCTGGTTTTCGTTTTCGCGGTACATTAAGGTTTCATTCACGCCGTCGCTCGCTACAGCAATTTTTAGTACCCCCCTGTTATCCGTCATCCATTCGGTAATATTACCGGGATTTTTGGCAGCAATATCCATCTTCCCATTCCGAACATTTAAGCGGTAAACATCAAAAACGGTCGAATCGCGCTTGTTGGATGCAACAATAATGTATTTATCGTCAATTAATTGATCTTCTATTACCCTTAACCTACTTTTCTCGTTGGCACTTAGCTGAACCTGCTTGCTTCCATCTTTATTGATTACGAAAATATCCGATTTACGCTCTTTAGATTCATCTTCAGTATAATAAATCAACTCATTATTGCTGGTCCAGAAGTGGAAACTGATATTCTTTCCATTTAAATGGGTTAACTGAACACTGTTTCCGGTAGCAAGATCTTCAACAAAAAGATCAAGTTTTTTATCATGAAGTTTTAAATAAGAAAGGCTTTTCCCATCCGGGGCAATACGATAATAGGCTTTATCCTGCGTTTTAAAAAAATCATCCACAGGAATAGTATCATTGTTAGTGCCCTTACAAGCCCAAATCAATGCAACCATTAACAATAGAAAAATCCTGTTTAGCATAAATAAATCCTTTACGGGATGACAAAAATAAGTATCACAACAACTTAACCGCGATTTACACCAACAATGTTACTTATGCAATCAATAATAAGTCGTGGGTCAATTTAGTATTTATAAAATTTCTACAAAATAAAATACAGGTAACATTTAAAATACGTTTAATATGAATTGACGGTTTAGCTAAAGATGTATTAAAATGTTACATTTAAAACTTATAATTTAGGGTTTATGAACCGCTTGTTTTTCATCGTATTCTTATTTCTATCGCTTGGGGCCAATGCACAAATCTTTCGCCCCAATCAGCAGATTGCGCCTGATGAAAGTAGTCTGGCTATTCAATATTATCAGGATGGAGAATATGAAAAGGCGGTTGTACTACTGGAAAAACTCTATGCTATTCCCAATAATGAAGCCTATTTCGATATTTACTTTAATACACTCGTAAAATTGAAGCGTTATGATGTGGCAGAGAAAGTGGTTAAAAGGGAAATCAAAAAAAATCCGCAGAGCGATATTTATCCAATAGCATTGGGCAAGCTTTATCAGGAGAAAGGCGATACACAAAATTCAAATAAAATTTTCAGCGATGTGATCAGCAAACTTCCCAAGGATGAGTTCAAGATCAGAAATTTGGCCAACAGCTTTTATCGCTTCGAAAATTACGACTATGCAGTACAAACTTTTAAGCAGGGCAGAAAACTATTGGGCAACGACCAAATGTTTACCTTCGAGTTATTAAATATCTACCGTTTTAAAAAGGATAAAGCCATGCTCATGCAGGAATATCTTGATGCACTTGGAACAATGCCGCAGCTTTTACCGCAGGCTGAAGCCGTACTCGCCTCTATTTTTGAAGATAAAAACGACTATCAAACCTTTCAGACAGCCATTTTAAGAAAAATACAGAAAGAACCAGATGCCGAAATTTATATTCAGTTGCTTACCTGGAATTATATTCAACAACAGGAATTTGATATGGCCCTGCGCCAGTTAATTGCGTACGATAAACGTACTAAGGCTGACGGTGGTACCCTCTTTAATGCCATTTATACCTTTGTTGATAATGGCGCTTACGAAACAGCCATTAAAGCCTACGACTATCTGTTAACTAAAGGAAAGGATAACCAGTATTATCTCCCTTCAAAAATAGAAATGCTGAATACCAAGTATAACCTGCGTACCAATGGAAAATATACAGTTGCCGACCTTGATCTGCTGGCGAAAGATTATCAGGCTTTATTAGACGAAAACGGCAAGAACAGGAACACACTTTTTGCCATAAAAAAACTGGCAAACCTGCAGGCTTATTATTTAAATCAACCCGGCAGTGCAGAAAAAGAACTGGAAGAAGCGATAAAAATGCCTGGCATTAACGATCAGGACTTAGGCCAGCTAAAACTCGATTTAGGCGATATTTACATTTTAACCAACCAACCCTGGGAAGCTTTTTTAGTGTACGAGCAGGTGAGTAAACAGTTTGAAGGACAACCCGTAGGAAATGAGGCACGTTTCAGGAGCGCCAAACTTTCCTTTTATCAGGGTAATTTCGAATACAGCAATGGTCAGTGTTTGGTTTTAAAGGCGGCCACTTCGCAGCTTATTGCAAACGATGCCTTGAACCTGAGTTTGCTGATTAACGATAACATTCAAACCCCCGCAGACAGTAATGCTTTAAAAATGTATGCTGATGCAGAGATGCTTTTATTTAGAAACCTGCCCGAACGTGCTGTTAAGAAAATGGATAGCATTGCGATAGCCTTTCCGCAAAACAGCTTAACCGATGCGATAATGATGAGTAAAGCAAGGATTTTCATCAAGGCTAACGATTTTCAAAAAGCGGCCGATATCCTGAAAAAAGTAACGGAAGATTTTAAAGATGGTATCTGGACAGATGATGCCCTTTTTACCTTAGGCGATCTTTATGAAAAGAAATTGAACGACATTGCGCAAGCCAAAATTTATTTTCAGAAACTGATTACGGATTACCCGGGGAGTATGTTCAGTGCCGAGGCCAGAAAAAGATTTAGGAATTTACGCGGAGATGGAGTTTGATTGGTTCAATGGTTCATTAGCCATTCGTAATGGTTAATCAGTTAACTGAAAACTACCAACTGAAAACTGGCAACTGGTTAATTGATGCCAAACGCCTATCGCTAAACGCCAAACCAATCTACCGTTTCCAGTCCCAAATCACAACATTCCATTCTACAGCACTGCCATCGGTATAAGTATGAATAACCTCGAAGCCAATACGTTTATGTGCATTCATCGACCGTAAATTAATGGTTGCAATTTCGGTGATTGCAAAATCGTATTTAGATTCAAAATGCTCTTTATAAGCATGATAACATTGATCGAATAAACCTTTTCCCCTATAATTCTGACTAACACAAACCTGTCCTACAACAACATAAGAGAAAGAAGAAACGGGTTTACCCTGGTATTGAATCTGATCGAAACTTTCGTACATTTCAACCAATCTTGGGATGTCATTTTTAGACTGTTCGGTCATGGCCAACACATAAGCCACAACCAGCTCTCCATCTTTTGCAATAATATTGGGTTCATGCTGATGCATCTTTTCCAGATCATCAAGCGAATGTGAAACCGTAACAAAACCCTGTTCCTTTATTTGTTCGGGGCTTAAATCTTTTTTTAGGTTTTGTTTTTGGAGTTCAAGAACCCCTTCAAGTTCTTTAGTGGTAGATGAATTGACAATGGTAATCATTTCTGAATGGCAGATAATTTAGGCATCTAATGCAATGATAGTTAACGTTAGCAACAAAATGAAGCAAATACTTGCTAATATTAAGATCCTCGCACCGTGCTGCCGATCAGTTAATGAATAAGAAAAAACTTTCTCACCAGTATGCAGTGTTCTTTTTTTCTTCATTAAATCCCAACCAATAACCAGCCCTAAAATCCCTCCGAAAATTGCCGTCAGGTAACCAGTATAAATGTAATTGCGGGTTGAGTTATCTATTTTTTGAGAGTCGTTAGTTCGTATCATGCTTAAAAACAATGGGAATTGACAAATTTAAATGATTCATATCACTTTAAAGAATAAAATCCTTTATCATCAATTTTTTAACATTTATATATTATTTACCTTTGTGCCATGTTTTTATATAATGTTACGCTTATCTTAGATGATGCAGCTGCCGAAGAATGGTTACAATGGATGCAAGATGTTCATATTCCTGAAGTGATGGCTACGGGCATGTTTATTTCCAACCGTTTATTAAAGGTTGTAGATTCACCAAACGAAGGGGTAACCTATTGCGCCCAGTACGTTGCCGAAACATTAGAAAACTATAATAAATACCAGGAAACATTCGCACCCGCATTACAGGCTGAACTAAACGAAAGATACAAAAACCGCTTTGTGGCTTACAGAACTTTGATGGAGTTTGTACCCCCAACCTCCTAGAGGGGGCTTAAAGCCTTAGAAATATAAAGTCTCTTTTAGGGGATTTAGGGGTTCAGCTTCTCATTATTCTTATGCCTATCGGCGTCGCGGATGCTCTTTTTTTCCAGGTTCTTTTCTAAAGCATCGGTAAGGTTTATGCCTGTTTGATTAGCCAGACAGATTAAAACGAACATCACATCGGCCATTTCATCGGCGAGGTTTACCGCTTCATCGCTTTTTTTAAACGACTGCTCGCCATATTTGCGGGCCATAATACGGGCTACCTCTCCAACTTCTTCCATCAAGATGGCCGTATTGGTGAGTTCGTTAAAATAACGGATGCCTGTAGTTTTAATCCAACGGTCTACGGTTTCCTGTGCTTCGTTAATGGTCATGTTTTTCTTCTTCTATTTCTGAATTGATTCTACTATTAATATCAATATTGGCGTCTTCGAGTAAAAAAACGCTTGCTCCTTTTTCTCTGGCATATGGCGTTCGTACCTCACCAATTTTGGTAATCTTCCCAAAAAACGGCCGTTCTTTTTTACGCTGGGGATCCTCTTCATTTGGCTCCCTTATTAAGATTACATGTTTAATCGGTTTATCAATTTTAAACCAGTACAAGTAATCGGCATTATAGGCAACAGCATTGATATTTTTAAATTTCGAGTAATAATTGATGGCCCCAGCCTCTCCGTAATTATCAGCACGGACCAGCAAAGCTGATTTATCTTTAACCCTGGCATAGGCAATATCGGTTAAGGCAGCCATTTCTTTCCAGCCCTGCATATCGGCAAAATCCTGAGGCAGGTCGTGCTGTAAACCATCTTCCCAACGCAACATGCCAATTTTAGCAAATTTCTCATGTTTGGCTATAATCTGCTCTGGACTTAAAACCGGATAAGCAAATTTCAGGGTAAGGCTAAACAGTGCGATGGGTAAAATGACCATCAATACTTTCAAATATTTTTTCCAGCCATTATTAAATACGAAGCTGAAATAAGTACAGCCAGCAGCGATAATTACAGGATACAAACCTGCAGCATAATATCCTTTTGCCCTAAACCAAGTGAACAAGATAATGGAAATGATAAAGCCGAAAATTATCCAACGGAAAGCCGTAAATGGCTTATAAAACAGCAAGGCAATAATCCCCGCCAAAACAATAAAAATAATATTGAAGTAGTAGAGCAACTGATCTTTCAGAAAATCGACCCGGTTAATTTTATCCAATTGCGTTGCGGCTAATTCTTTCATGTGACCAACAACCGGAAAATGATGTGTATACTGCCAGATGAGGTTAGGCAATATCATTAATAAAGCCAGCAAGGCAGCTAAATAGAGATGTTTATTCCTGAAAACCTGTCGTTGGTTTGAGATCAGCAAAGCGGGGATTACACCTGCTGCCAAAAACACAATGCTGTATTTATTTAAAAAGCCCAAGCCAAGAGCAATGCCTGTAAAATAGAGGAATCTATTTTCTTTCGTATCAACAAACCTGATGAGAAAGAAATAAACAGCCGTCCAGCTTAAAATATCGAAGGCGTTAGGTTGAAAAAGTAGATCTAAACGTCCGACAGCACAGCAGATCAAAGCAATTGCCGACAAGACTTTCGCGTATAAATTACCTTTTAGGGCATCTACAATTTTCCAGGTAAAAACCAGGGTTGCTGCACCAATGCTGGCTGACACCAGACGAACTGCTGCCTCGCCACTACCCAGTAATTTAATAATCAGCGCAAATATGGAGGTTACCGGCGGTACAGATTGAAAACCCCAGGCCAAATGATTTGCTTGGTCTAAGTGTAAAAACTCATCGCGGTGTAAACTATATGCTGCATTGACCAGGAAGAAAGGTAAAATCAGTTTCAAAATAACGAAGAAAACAAGAACACCTAAATCCACCGGAGTGGCATTTGACTTTTTAAGATTCATATCATTTTCCATACTTGTGCTACTTTCAGGTAATCTGGCCGTTAAACTTTTCCTATACGCTTATTCTTTATCCTTCGTATCAATCAAAATCGTAACTGGTCCATCATTTAAAAGTGCGATTTTCATATCAGCCCCAAAAATTCCGGTTTTTACTCTTTTACCCAATAAAGCAGATAGCTTTTCGATCATTTTCTCGTAAAGAGGAATCGCCACATCTGGTCGCGCTGCCCTTGTAAAACCCGGACGGTTTCCTTTTTTGGTAGATGCAAACAAGGTAAACTGGCTAATCAATAAAATATCTCCACCCACATCGGCAAGTGCTTTATTCATCATCCCGTTTTCATCTCCAAAAACACGCATCCCGATAATTTTCTGTGCCAGCCAGTCCAAATCCGTTAAAGCATCGGCATCTTCTATGCCTAATAAGACTAAAAATCCGTTTTCAATTGCTCCCGTAACCTTACCATCAACCGTGCAACTCGCCTGTGTAACTCTTTGTAAAACTGCTCGCATTTTATACTACTTTTGCTCAATAAAATTGATATGCGCAAGATAAGTATTTTAGTGATTTTTGTATTTCTCTTCTTTGGCTGCAAACAAAAAACAGTTGTTCACCCTACTTTTTATTATTGGAAAACGGATTATCAGAACAAAAAGGAAGAAACCAGTTATCTAGATCAATTTAAATCTAAATCTTTGTACGTGCGTATTATGGATGTAGATTTTAATCCAGATCTGCAGCTGCCTGTACCTGTTTCGCCGATTAAATTTTCAGACCCGCTACCTAAACAGATTGATATTATCCCTGTTGTGTTTATCGTTAACGAGGTTTTTAACAAGATTGACACCATGCAAACAGCGGTTATGGCCGATCGCATTGTTAAATTTGTAGCCGCTAAGGCAAAACAGGCAGGAAAGCAAAACTATGCAGAATTACAGATTGATTGTGATTGGACCAAAGGCACCAGAAACAGGTATTTTAAATTTCTCGAACAATTAAAAGGAAATGCGCTTTTAAAAGGAAAAACCGTTTCGGTAACCCTGCGTCTGCATCAGGTTAAAAACATTGTATCAAGCGGCGTACCTCCCGTAGAGAAAGCCATTTTAATGTGTTACAATATGGGTAACCTACGTAAGTATGGCGAACAAAACTCTATATTGGATCAGTACGAAATGGATATCTACTTAAAAGATTTCCTGGAACAATATCCCTTACCACTTGATGTGGCCTTACCCATTTTCGAATGGGCAGTGGTATTCAGAAACGGGCAATATGCGGGCATTTCCAAACGGATAGGCAAAACACAAATCGAAGATAAAAAACTTTTTAAACAGAGAGGAAATTCCATTCTCTATGATCTTTTGGTTGATTATCCTGCAGCCGGGTTAAAAAAAGGAGATGTGGTGAGGTGGGAACAGATTTCTGCTAAAGATTTACTTTCGACCTCTAAATTTTTATCCCGACATTTAAGCCCTAGGACTCGAAACCTTGTTTTTTACCATTTAGACACCGACCTATTAAAACATTTTACCAATGAAGACGTTCAAAAAGTTATCGCTAATTTTTAGTGTATTCCTGATTACTTTTTTCGGCGAAATTGCCGTAAATCTTGCCTGTGGTGGCGAGATAGATCCTTATGATTATTATATTTCTTACTTTCACAACAATGTTGAAGGAGATGAATATTCGCCTTTTGCCTACAACCAGATGGTTTACCTCAACAGCGAGACCGATATAGAAAGTGAGCCTGATATTAACAGTCGAGAATGGGCGAAATACCTTAATATTAAAAAAGAGGATGTGCTAAAAGTAATGTACAAAACTGATAGCGCAACTGATGCAAAACTCATTAATTTTAATGGTAACGTTTCACAATTACCCGATAGCTTACAACAGAATAGTTTTATCCAGGCGTTAAGCAAACGCAAAGAATCACTAAAGTATTACCAATTTGCCAAAAGCTGCGAACCATTGGCCAATGTAGATTTTAGTCTTTGGGATCCAAAGCCTCGCGATACGACCGCCATGGGTTCAAAAGCCCAAGAAGGCCTAAAATTGACAGAAGCAGAAAAAGATGACTTTCTTAAACTGCGTTACGCTTACCAAGCTGAACGGATGTTCCATTTTGCAGGTTATCATGCCGAGAGTAAATCAACTTACGAGAAATACATTAAAACCAGTAAGGTAAACAGTGCGGTTAAGGGCTGGGCATTGGCATTGTATGCAGGTTCTACCCGCAGGCTGGGCAATCCCGAAGAATCTGCCTTTTTGTTCTCGAAAGTTTTTGCAAGCAACCCTGAACGGAGAGTACAGGCTTATAAAAATTATTATTACACCAGCTCGCCTGTTAATGGGGCGCTAAAATACGCCAAAACCAATAACGAGAAAGCCAATATCTGGGCGATAAACGGGTTTGGTGATGCTGATTCAGGAATAGAAAGCTTGAATAAAGTTTATCAATACGAACCAAAAAGCCAGCTTAACGGAGCGCTGCTGGTGCGCGAAGTAAATAAATTAGAACAAGATCTTATTGAGGCGAATGACATAGCCAAAATTGGTTATAATTATTATTTCTCGGATAACGGCAATTCTAAATATAAAGACAGCCTAAAAAACATCAATTTAAAACACCTGAATGAAATCAGGAACTTTGCAGTAAAACTGGCTACCGAAAAAAAATATCCACAGCCAGAGCTGGGTACATTAACCGCAGCTTATTTATCGTGGATGGAGAACAAAGATTTTCTGGCGACAAATTACCTTGCCATCCTAAAGCCAGATAAATTACCAGAAAGATTACGCGACCAATACCGCATTACCGATTTATTGATCAAGGCAAAAAACATCAAAAAAGGCAATCCTTTTAATGAGAACGATTTATTGCCGACCTTAAAATGGCTTGACGAAAAGCGTTTTGCAGAAAACAGCGAACAGCCAAAAGGGCAATATTACTATGATACCGATCGTGCCAGTAAACGCTTTAGCAGAACCACGAGGAATTTCTACCAGCAAATATTGGCGCCAGCTTATTTGAATATGGGCGATACTGCAAAAGCAGCATTGGCAATGGTTAAAGGCGATCTGGAATATAAAACATTAAAGGAGAATTCACTTTTCCAGAACATGAGTTATCAGAGTATTACTTTTTGGCAGAAAAACTTAAGTCCGAAAAGCATGCAGGGCTTAGCTGTTTATAAAACCAGGGCGGCAGGCAATGATGTTACCGCTTTGTTGGCTTCGGCTTTAAACCAGCTTAAAAATGATGATTTTTATGAACTTTTTGGCACAACTTACTTGCGCACACATCAATATGATAAGGCTGTGCAAATGTTTGCAAAGGTTTCGCCAAGTTATAAATACTTCAATCCAGAGAACTGGTATGGAGATGAATCCAACGCAAAACTATATGCTAATCCTTTCATCGAAACGATAAATGATTATCCTAAAAAATATGTAACGGCTAAAACTTCGGTTACCAAAAAGGCTTTTGCTGCAGAAATGCTCCGCTTACAGAAATTAACCATCAGTGATAAAAAGAATGCCGCATTTTACTATTATAAAATGGCTAACGCCGTTTACCAAACTGGTTATTTTGGTAACAGTTGGTTCCTGATCAGTTACGATTGGTCATCATACGACAATAGTAACCCGGCAAAATATGTATACGATGGCGATTACAAAAAAGCACAGACCGCAAAAGCCTGGTATTTAAAGGCCAGGGCACTAAGTACCAATGCTGATTTTAAAGCAAAATGTACTTTTATGTTGGCAAAATGTTTGCAGAAACAGATCATCATGAATGCCAATCCGCTATCATTTTATTATTACGATAAAAAAGATATAAAATGGAGAAACTTTATCAAGGCAAATTATAACAATCCTTATCTTAAAGAATTAAGGTTTAGCTATGCAAAAACACCTTTTTATGCTGTGGCGGCAGGCGAGTGTAGTTATTTAGGAGATTTTATCAGGACTAAAACGCAATAGGCCAATCGACTACGCCACTATTAACAGCTTCAAATGAACGGTCGTCATCTCGACCGAAGCAACGCGGAGTGGAGAGATCTTTAGAGCTAGATTTCTCGACTTCGTTGCAATCGCTCGAAATGACGAACCTATGGTTACCATCTAATCAATGCACTGGCCCAGGTAAAGCCCGATCCGAATGCGGCAAGGCATACCAGATCGCCATCTTTAATTTTTCCCGCTTCCCATGCTTCGCACAAGGCAATGGGAACAGAAGCTGCTGTGGTATTGCCATATTTTTGGATATTATTAAAAACCTGATCATCATTTAAACCCAACAACTGCTGCACATACTGGCTGATACGCAGATTTGCCTGATGTGGCACCAACATATCAATATCTTTCTCTGTTAAATTATTAGCAGCCAAAGCCTCTTTAATTACTTCAGGGAACTTCACTACTGCTTTTTTAAAAACCGATGGTCCATCCATATAAGGTAAAGCGGCACCACTGTCTAAAATTTCCTGTGTCATAAATAGTCCCCCCAACTCTTGTTCCGGATAGGCAGGTTTATCTTTTAACCATTTATTGGCATGAGAACCTGGATAATACATGGCCAGGATTTCGGCATCGGCACCATCGCTATGTAAATGTGTACTTAAAATCCCTTTTCCAGGCTCGTCTGTAGGTTGCAGTACCACAGCGCCAGCGCCATCGCCAAAAATTACAGATACGTTGCGGCTACGGGTCTCGAAATCCATCGCGAACGAATGTTTTTCGCTCCCCACTACCAGCACATTTTTATACATACCTGTTTTTACAAACTGATCGGCCACAGAAAGTGCATAAACAAAGCCCGAACATTGGTTTCGGATATCTAAGGCACCAATTTCACCCATGCCCATTTCGCGTTGCAATAACACGCCACAACCTGGAAAATAATAATCGGGGCTTAATGTGGCAAAAACGATAAAATCGACATCCTTAGCGGTAATCCCAGCCCTGTCGATCGCAATTTTGGCTGCTTCAATACCCATTGTAGTAGTGGTTTCCTCATTTCGATCGGCAAAACGGCGTTCTTTAATGCCGGTACGCTCCTGGATCCATGCATCATTGGTATCCATAAAACGGCTTAAATCATCGTTGGTATATATATTTTTCGGAACGTAGTAACCTATTCCCGCAATTTTAGACTGGTGCATGCTATTATTTATATTTTGGTTAAACAAAGTTAATCATTTATTGCCTAAGCCATTATTATTAACAAAGGAACAAAATCTTGTTACTCGATACTAAATACTTGATACTAATGTTTATTTTTGCACCATGTCTACAGAAACCAAAGAAGAGACCTTTACGCTCGAAGAAATTTTAACTTCCCTAAAAACCGTACATCGCCTTATTTTGTGGAATGATGATATCAATACTTTCGATCATGTGATTTACTGCATGATGAAATATCTCGATTATAACGAATCGCAGGCTGAAAAAATTGCCTGGAAAGTGCATAATGACGGAAAATGTCCAGTTTTGGAAGGATCATTTACCGAGATGGAAGTTTACCGTAAAATTTTACAGCAAGAAGGATTAACTGTTTCTGTTGATTAGCATTACTTGTTTCTAGAACTACCCGCGCAATAACGCCATTTCGAGCGAAGTGCAACGAAGTCGAGAACCGTGTAGTGCTCAGCGAAGCTAAATCTATTTAGGCAGATCTCTCTCCCGAACATTCGGGACTTCGCTACAGTCGAGATGGCGACTATTCTATATAAAGATTAACCCTCCAGCCCTTTCAAAAGTTCTAATAATCCGGCCTGTGTGGTTTGTGTTTTATCTTTAGCATACCAGCCATGAAGTTTTTCTGCCAAAACCGACATTTCAGTATTTTCTTTTCTCCACTCCTTTAAAAGCTCCTGCAAAATTTGTGGTCTTGGGCCCCAGGTTCCTAAAACCTGGTCTGCTGATTCATTTAACACAATTAAAACCGGAATAGCTCTTCCACCATTGGTTAAATGCGCATCAATTAATGGCAAATTTTTATCTCTAAGCACAAATTTCAGATCAATTTTACCCAATGACGCAGTTGCGATTTTATTGAATATCGGAACAATCTGCGCAGCATCGCCACACCAGCCTTCAGTAATCACCAAAAACTTATAATTTTCTTTAAGATGATCAATGGTCGAAATCAACTCATCATTTAAGCTGATCGTCTTATCCACGCGATTCATCCTTTGCACATTCATTTTAGTATAATGCAAATCGTAGGTTACATCACCGGTTGCCTTTCCCTCTAACAGAAGTTGATCAATCAATGCACGGTAAGTTAAATAGTCAATACCTTGTTCCTCAAAAATTTCGCGATAATTTATCATAAGATTTCCTAAAAATACAGCGCAAAGGAAAGGAGAAATTCAATGAAAATAATCACGGATTTGCAAGAAAATGCAAGCGATTGATTGCACAGATTTTGGGATTACACAAATGTTTCAGCTGGCAAGAAAAGCAATTCTATGATCGTATAAATGCTGATTTTTGTAGTGTCCCATTTTGATTAAACCCGATAGGAGCGAAAAACACGAAGGTGAGGAACGAACCAAGGCTTTGAAGCGGATAGCGGGACCGCTGCAACCCAAATGTACAGAAACCTGCTTTTCATATTATAAAAATTGCGCGTCAAAAAGATCCTGAAATAAATTACCTTCGGTGAGCTCGCTTAAGGCTCGGTTTACTTCGTAGCTTGGCTGCGCTACAGGTCAGGATGACGATTTGCATCACTAAACCGCCATCAACTTACTCACATGCTGCGTTAGGGCAACAAAATCGGCCACGGTTAGCTGCTCGGCACGTTTCTCAAAATAAATATGATCGTCCATTTTATCCTTAGGCATCACTGCAGAAACAGCATTACGCAAAGTTTTTCTCCGTTGGTTAAAACCCGCTTTAACCACCCGCCAGAATAATTTTTCATCGCAGTCTAAGGTCTCCACTTCATTTCTGGTTAAACGGATTACTGCAGAATGTACTTTTGGCGGTGGATTAAATGTACCCGGCTTAACCGTAAACAGGTATTCAATTTTATAATAGGCCTGAAGAAACACACTTAAAATCCCGTACTCTTTGTTACCTGCAGGTGCTGCACAGCGTTGGGCAACTTCCTTCTGAAACATCCCAACCATTTCTACAACCTTGTTGCGGTTATCTAAAATCTTAAATAAAATCTGCGATGAGATGTTATATGGAAAATTACCAATAATGGCAAACTGACCTAGAAAAATGGCATCGAAATCAAGTTTCAAAAAATCGCCATTAATCAACCGATCGCCAAGCTGAGGATATTTTTCATTTAAAAAGTGGAAAGATTCGGTATCGATATCGATCAGATAAGTTTCTAAATCTTTGCGCTGCAGCAAAAAATCAGATAGGATTCCCATCCCTGGCCCTACTTCTAAAACCTGATTGTATTTATCGGTATTCACCAAAGCCTCTACAATGCGGTTGGCAATGCCTTTATCGGTTAAAAAATGTTGCCCTAAATGTTTTTTCGCTTTTACTAAACTCATACCCCAAACCCCTGAAGGGGCTTTAAAAATTAAAATTCTTTGCAAAGATAGGCTTATTATTTCTTTGCAAATCACTTTGCGTACTTTGCGGTTTCATTTTTTTTAAAGGGTTTAAACGAAAATCAGTAATTTGCGCTAAAATTTTCCAGTAATTATGAGCGATAAACTTAAAATTGGCATTAGTATAGGCGACGTAAACGGCATAGGTTTAGAGGTAATCATTAAAACATTATCTAATCCTGCTATTTTAAATTATTGCACTCCAATTGTTTATGGCCATACTAAGGTTTCATCTTTTCACAGAAAAGCGAATAATTTAGGCGATTTCAGTTTTAATGTAGTTAGCCATGCCAACCAGGCACAGCCCAAAAAAGCAAACATGATTAATTGCTGGGAAGAAGATGTAAAAATCGAATTAGGGCAGATAACGCTAACAGGTGGAAAATATGCACTTTTATCATTAGAGCGTGCAACAGCCGATCTGGTAAACGGTGATATCGATGCACTGGTTACTGCGCCAATCAACAAACATAACATTCAATCAGAAACTTTTGCTTTCCCCGGCCATACCGAATACCTGCAAGAAAAAAGTGGCAGTAAAGATGTGCTAATGTTTTTGATCAGCGAAAATTTAAGGGTCGGTGTAGTTACTGGCCACATTCCGGTGAAAGATGTTCCAACCTCGATTACAAAAGAGAAAATTATCAGTAAATTAAAGCTGATTAACGAAAGCCTGAAAAAAGATTTCTGGATTGAAAAACCAAAAATTGCTGTTCTGGGGTTAAATCCACATGCCAGCGACAATGGTTTATTGGGCACTGAAGAGGCTGAAATTATTACACCAGCCATTCAGGAAGCTTACGACAAAGGTATCGTTTGTTTTGGCCCATATCCTGCCGATGGCTTTTTCGGCAATGGTAGCTACAAACAGTTCGATGCCGTTTTGGCCATGTACCACGATCAGGGCTTAATTCCTTTCAAAACATTAGCTTTCCATAATGGCGTAAACTATACCGCTGGTTTAAGCTTCGTCCGTACCTCTCCCGATCATGGAACAGGCTACGACATTGCAGGTAAAGACCTTGCAGATTCTACTTCTTTCACCGAAGCTTTATTCTCGGCCATCCATATTGTTAAAAACCGTAGGGAACAAGAGGAGATGTTGGGCAATCAATTGCGTACAGGCGGTAAAGTGGTTGAAACACAGTTTGATATTAAAGATGATGCTTCTTAAGGTAGAAGGCTGAGGGTAGAAAGGCTGAAGGTTGTAAGAGCAGAAAGACGAAAGCTGAAAAACCAAAGTAATAATCGGTAGCTATGGCACTCTTGCCTCCGACTTCGGACGTCTGACCTCGTACTTCCAGAAACTAAAGTGATCCATTACTTATTTGTAAAGCAATTGCTGTGTTTCATCGGTTCCGAAAGTCCTGCTATGCGTTCCAATCTTTTTGTGATTATCATGCTCAGCTTGTCGAGGCACCATAACAAAAAGTATTTCCACTACTATCAGGTTTATTTTTGGTAAAATTGTGCATCAAATTCAAAATGAGCGGCACTAAAAAACCCAATTACATTCTCCCCACAATTGTTATTGCACAGTTTCTCTGTACATCGTTGTGGTTTGCTGGCAATGCTGTATTACCCGATATTGTTAAAAGTTTCCCAACTGAGACAAATCTACTGGCCAACCTCACCAGCATGGTACAGTTTGGTTTCATCAGCGGAACATTAGTTTTCGCTTTTTTTGCCATTTCCGATATTTTTTCACCCTCGAAAGTATTCTTTATCTGTGGAATTGCAGCCGCGTTGTTTAACCTTGGCATCTGTTTAGAACTAGCCGATGTTCATTTATTGTTGCTTTTTCGCTTTTTAACTGGTTTTATGTTGGCTGGAATTTACCCTGTCGGCATGAAAATAGCATCCGATTACTTTAAAGACGGGCTAGGAAAATCATTAGGTTTTTTAGTTGGTGCTTTGGTTTTGGGTACTGCCTTCCCTCATTTATTAAAAACATTTACTGCAAATTTTCCCTGGCAGTATGTAATCTTCGCTACTTCGGGTTTATCTCTAATTGGTGCAATTGCTATTTTATGGTTTGTACCAAATGGCCCATTTAGAACTGCCGGACAAAAATTCGATTTTCGATCTTGTTTTAATGGCTTTAAAAACCCTGATTTTCGCTCTGCTGCTTTCGGCTATTTCGGGCACATGTGGGAGCTTTATACCTTCTGGGCTTTTTTACCAGGTATGCTATTGCTTTATAACACCAAACATGCACATGCAACTTTAAATATCCCGCTGTTTTCTTTCTTAATTATCGCATCAGGTGGCCTCTCCTGCATGATCGGCGGTTTGCTCTCACAAAAATTCGGCGCAAAACGGATTGCCACTATTGCGCTGTCCATTTCTGGATCATGTTGCCTGCTCTCCCCAATTTTCCTATTCAGCGGCTCAGTATATCCTTTTCTTATATTTTTATTTTGCTGGGGCTTGTCCGGCACAGCCGATTCACCCTTGTTTTCTTCTTTAATTGCCAAACATGCACCAGAAAGTCTGAGAGGAACTTCGTTAACACTGGTAAACTGTATCGGCTTTGCCATTACGATTATTAGCATTCAGGTGATTAATCTTTTGGCTAAAGAAATGAATTCGCATTATCTTTATATGGTTTTGGCTGTTGGACCGGTTTTGGGATTATGGGCACTAATCAGCAAGAAATCGCATTAGGCCTGATTTCCAAAATCTCTTATATTGCAAAAAATTGAATCGCAAAATATACCATGGGGCTCGACATTCATCTCATTACCGATAATTCAGAAGAAATATCCCGTTTAAAAAACACAGATAACTATGTAGATTTTTTTAACCAACATAGTTTAAGCAGAACCTTTTGCAACCTGATGTCGCGGAGGGATGTGATTGAAAAAGAAACCGAACTCGACCAGATAAGTAGGCTGACAGAAACAGATATTTCAATTTTATATGAAATGGAGCAATACTGGAACGAAATGGAGATTGATTTCCGTTTGTCTTTTGCAGAAACAGAAAACGATAAGAAAAAAGTTCGTGAGCAGATCGCAAATAATAGAAAAAAAATAGATAACAATATAAATAAGGTACTGGAAACGATCGAAACTTTGATCCAAAAGCTTTCAAAGCTAGGCGCACTAAATGATAAATTGGATAGCCATGAGATAGACACCCTTGACAATGATTACTATTTTACTGATTTTAATCTCGATAAAGGTGAAGGCTATATTGGCAATAATTTCGGACAGGACCTTAGAAATTTCAGAAGATTTTTAGAATATGCAAAAGCCAATGGCGCAAATGCAGTATGGTTTGATTACGGATAAATAGAATGAAATATGAAGAATAATATATCACCCATCATAAAACCAGCAGAATTAACCTGGTTAAACCAAGACGAGGAGATCGTAATTATCGATGCCAGCGCTGGTTCGAAAGCCAGATACGATGAACAACATTTGGCAGGCGCACTTTTTGCAGATGTAAATAGCGATTTAGCCAACATTGGCGATTTTGCTATCGGTGGAAGGCATCCCTTGCCAACATTCGACCAGTTTTCTGCCGTTTTACAGGGGCTCGGTATCACAAAAGACAGCCATGTGATTGTTTACGATGATAAAAACGGCGGTAACGCCGCTGCAAGGCTCTGGTGGATGCTAAAAGCAATTGGTCATGAAAAAGTACAAGTAATTGATGGGGGCTTTCAGGCGGCCGTTAAAGCAGGTTTCCCAACAACAGATAAAGTAGAAATCCCAAAATCTGTGGGAAAATACGAAATCACAACATGGAACCTACCGTTATCGGATATCAATGAAGTAGAAAAAGTTGCTAAAACCGACGATTACATTGTGATTGACGTGCGCGATGCCAACCGTTTTGCAGGCCTCACTGAACCGATCGATTTGATTGCAGGCCATATCCCTGGTGCGGCAAATATTCCATATACCGAAAATTTAGATGCTGATGGTGCTTTCCTGGCCCCTGAAATATTGAAGGAAAAATATGCTGAAGCTTTGGCTCAGGTTAAACCAGAAAATGTAATTGTACACTGCGGCTCGGGCATTACCGCCTGCCATACACTACTGGCGATGGATTATGCCGGCCTACCTATTCCAAAACTTTATGTAGGCTCATGGAGCGAGTGGAGCAGGAATAACAAAGAAATGGTATTGGCTGATCAGTAATTTTTGTTGGTCGATATTTGCAATCTCGGCTCAATGAACTGTGGATTTACAATCCACTTAATAAATAAAAACCCTTTATTCTAAGTCGGGATTACAAATCCCGACTAACAAGAAACGTTCAAGGTCTTACAGTATTTCAATTAACATTCTGAAAACCTGTCCGATTAACATCAACAATTTTAAAAAAACATTTTTAATCTAATTATTTTATCCCTACATTTGCAGGCTAAAATTTTACAGTACTTTGAACCCACTAAAACAATTTTCATTACCGTTTACCGGATTAAAATTGGGAACTCATCAGTTTGATTATGAGCTTGATGACCGCTTTTTTAATGCATTTGAGTATTCGTTAATAAAAAGCGGAAATTTAAAAGTAGACCTGGAACTTGAGAAACAAGAGACCATGTTGCTTCTAAAATTCAAAGTTATTGGTACAGTTAATTTAGATTGCGATAAATGTTTATCTGAGTTTTCGTTGCCTGTAAATCTTTATGAAAGGCAGATTGTAAAGTTTGCTGAAGATGAACTGGAGAGCGATGATGAAGAAATTATTTCGCTAAGCCGTAAAGATACCGAGATTGATATATCTGGTCCTTTATACGAAATGATTAACGTAGCGGTACCTTATATCAAAAACTGCGAGCAGGCAGATAAAGATTGCGATCAGGAGATGATTGACCGTTTAAATCAATTATCGATCGAAAAGCAGGCTGAAGAAAATGAACAAACAAGCGACCCACGTTGGGAAGCCCTTAATAAGTTAAAAAAATAATTAGATTATACACCAATGGCACATCCAAAACGGAAAATCTCGAAACAGAGAAAAAATAAAAGAAGAACACACTATAAAGCGGTTACTCCTTCTTTAGCAACATGCTCGGCAACAGGTGCTATTCACGTACCTCACCGTGCTTACAACGTTGATGGTAACTTATACTACAACGGCAAACTGGTTATCGAAAATACTCAGATAGGGTAATTTTCTTAAAAAATTGTTTGTGTTTTCAGCGGCTTTAGTCATACCTTAGTCAACTGAAAAATTCAGGATTACACCTGACTTAACACAAACAGATTTTTTCTATGAAAATAGGCCTCGACATAATGGGCGGAGACTATGCTCCCAAAGCAATTGTTTTGGGAGCAATAGCTGCTCATCAATCGCTTAACGCTGGAGAGCATTTAGTTCTTATTGGCGATACCGAACAGATTAAACCCATTCTTGCAGAAGAAGGTTTTAATCCAGATCATTTTGAATACGTTCATACTGATGAAGTAATTGGTATGGGCGAACATCCCACCAAAGCAATCGTTCAGAAACCAAATTCGAGCATAGCAGTTGGTTTTAACCTTTTAAAAGAAGGCAAAATCGATTCTTTCGCTAGTGCTGGTAACTCTGGAGCCATGTTGGTTGGCGCAGTTTTTAGCGTTAAAACCATTCCGGGCATTATCCGCCCTTGTTTATGTACAATTCTTCCAAAAATTAAAGGTGGCACAGGCTTACTGTTAGATGTAGGTGCTAATGCCGACTGTAAACCCGATATTTTACTACAATTTGGTGTTTTAGGTAGTTTATATGCAGAAAATCTTTTGCATATAAATGATCCGAAAGTTGCCCTGATAAATATTGGTGAAGAAGATGAGAAAGGGAATATGCTAAGCATGGCTACTTTCCCGTTAATGAAAGAAACCAAACTCTTCAACTTTGTTGGCAATGTGGAAGGGAGAGATTTATTTAACGATAAGGCCGATGTAATCGTATGCGATGGTTTTACCGGAAATGTGATGCTAAAATTAGCAGAATCGTTTTACGTGCTTACCATCAAAAAGGGACTTAAAGATGAGTTCTTCGATCGTTTTAATTATGAACAATACGGTGGAAGTCCGGTTCTAGGCGTTAACGCTCCCGTTGTTATCGGACATGGAATTTCTAGTCCGCTAGCTGTTAAAAATATGGTTCTACAATCCAGAGAAATGATCACTACAGGATTGGTAGAAAAGATTAGAATGGCATTTAAATAATTTATTAAAATTCTTAAAATGAGTAAAATTCACGCTGCTATTACAGCAGTAAATGGTTACGTTCCCGACTATGTGCTTACAAACGCAGAGTTAGAGACCATTGTTGACACTTCGGATGAATGGATTACCAGCAGAACGGGAATTAAAGAACGTAGAATTTTAAAGGGAGAAGGTTTAGGTACTTCCGATATGGCTGTTCATGCTGTAAATGGTTTACTTAAAAAGAGGGGAATTGATGCAAAAGAAATTGAACTGATTATCTTTTGCACCACTACTCCAGATTTTACTTTCCCTGCAACAGCAAACGTTTTAGCTGATAAAATCGGCGCTACAAATGCCTGGGGTTATGACTTACAGGCTGCTTGTTCTGGTTTTATTTTCGGGCTTTCTACAGGCGCATCGTTTATAGAATCAGGAAGGCACAAGAAAGTTTTAGTTGTTGGCGGCGATAAAATGTCGTCAATCATCAACTACGAAGACCGTACAACCTGTATCATTTTTGGTGATGGTTGTGGCTGTGCCTTATTGGAACCAAATGAAGAAGGTTTGGGTATTCAGGATTCTATCTTGAGAACAGATGGTTCTGGAAGAGATTTTCTGGGTATGAAAGCTGGTGGCTCTGTTAAACCTGCTACACACGAAACCATCGATGCAAGAGAACATTTTGCACACCAGGAAGGTCCAACAGTATTTAAATTTGCCGTAACCAATATGGCCGATGTTGCTGCCGAAATTATGGAACGCAACAGCCTAACTGCTGATGATGTTGCATGGTTAGTGCCTCACCAAGCCAACAAACGCATTATCGATGCCACTGCAAACCGCATGGGCGTTACAACCGATAAAGTAATGATTAACATTGAACGTTACGGAAATACAACCAACGGAACAATTCCTTTATGTTTATGGGAATGGGAAAGCAGACTAAAAAAAGGCGATAACATCGTTTTAGCTGCATTTGGCGGTGGTTTTACCTGGGGTTCGGTATACCTTAAATGGGCTTACGATACCAAGTAATTTATTTGAGCGCTTGGAGTTTGGAGTTAATTAACTACTTGATAAAGCATCATGGCCATTAACTATCAACTATTAAACCATCAACCTTAAAGGGTTGCAAAGAAAAATAAAACAAAAAAAGTATAACTTAGTTAATTCAATAAACACTATTTTTTACATAACTAGCCTAAAAAATGGATATCAAACAAATACAGGAACTGATTAAATTTGTTTCTCGTTCTGGAGTAAATGAAGTTGCTATTGAGCAGGAAAACTTCAAAATCACGATCAAAACAAACCAAGCACCAACAGTTGTGCATGCTACCGTACCACAGGCTCCGCTTGTACAGGCTGCTGCCCCTGTTGCCACAGCTCCTACTGCTCCGGTTGCAGCAACACCTGCTGTACCAGCTGCAGAAGACACTTCAAAATACTTAACCATTAAATCTCCGATGATCGGTACTTTCTACCGTTCAGCTAGCCCAGACAAGCCAATGTTTGTTAATGTTGGCGATGAAATTAGCACTGGTAAAGTAGTTTGTATTATCGAGGCAATGAAACTTTTCAACGAGATTGAAAGCGAAATTTCTGGCCGTATCGTTAAAATCCTGGTTGATAATGCATCGCCAGTAGAATACGATCAACCGTTATTTTTAGTAGAACCTATTTAGAAGCTGATTTCACAGATTAATTTGATTTCACAGATTGATGATGACGCCAAAATAATCGGTGTAATCACAATATCGGTGTAATCCTAAATTAAAAATTATGTTTAAAAAAATACTAATTGCCAACAGGGGTGAAATCGCTTTGCGTATTATCCGTACCTGTAAGGAAATGGGCATCAAAACGGTTGCTGTTTACTCTACCGCAGATCGCGAAAGTTTACACGTACGTTTTGCTGATGAGGCTGTTTGTATTGGCCCCCCTCCTAGTAAAGATTCTTATTTAAATATTCCAAATATTATCTCGGCTGCAGAATTAACTAACGCCGATGCCATACACCCCGGTTATGGTTTCCTATCAGAAAATGCTAAGTTTTCTAACATCTGCCGCGAGTACAACATCAAATTTATTGGTGCTACCCCAGAGCAGATCAATGGCATGGGCGATAAAGCCTCTGCAAAAGAAACCATGAAAATTGCCGGTGTACCAACCATTCCAGGATCAGAAGGTTTGCTTACCAGCGTTAAAGAAGGTATTGCAATAGCAAATGAAATGGGCTACCCTGTTATCTTAAAAGCAACTGCCGGTGGCGGTGGCCGTGGTATGCGGGTTGTTTGGAAAGACGAAGATTTCGAAAATGCATGGGATAGTGCCCGTCAGGAATCTGGTGCAGCCTTTGGTAACGATGGTTTGTATTTAGAAAAATATATCGAAGATCCACGTCACATCGAAATCCAGATTATCGGAGATCAGTTTGGCAAAGCCTGTCACTTATCAGAACGCGATTGTTCTATTCAACGCCGTCACCAGAAACTGGTAGAGGAATCTCCCTCTCCTTTTATGACAGATGAACTCCGTGTAAGAATGGGCGAAGCAGCTATTAAAGGTGCAATGGCCGTAAATTATGAAGGTGCCGGTACAATCGAATTCCTGGTTGATAAACACCGTAACTTCTACTTTATGGAAATGAACACCCGTATCCAGGTAGAACATCCGGTTACCGAAGAAGTAATCAACTTCGATTTAATTAAAGAACAGATTAAAGTTGCTGCCGGAATTCCAATTTCGGGTAAAAACTACTTCCCTGATATGCACGCAATCGAGTGCCGTATCAATGCCGAAGACCCAGCAAATAACTTCCGTCCTTCACCAGGAAAAATCACCAACTTCCACTCTCCGGGCGGCCATGGTGTTCGCGTTGATACACACGTTTACGCAGGATATTCAATCCCTTCTAACTATGACTCGATGATTGCCAAATTAATCTGCGTGGCACAAACACGCGAAGAAGCAATCTGTACAATGGAGCGTGCTTTAGGCGAATTTGTAATTGAGGGTGTAAAAACAACCATTCCTTTCCATCTGCAGTTGATGAAAGATCCGAACTTCAGAGCAGGAAATTTCACTACGAAATTTATGGAAACATTCGAATTCTCAGAATAATAAAGTCTTTCTATACTAATAATACAAGGAGGCTATTCAAATAATTTGGATAGCCTCTTTTTTGTTTTAGATTTCAGTTTTTTTTAGATAAAAACCTGATAATTAATATTTAAGACCAATGCTGTAGCGTTTAATTAATCTCATACGTTTAATATTAAAAACACTCCAATTATGAAAAAAAGTCTAATTAACGTACTACTCCTCCTACTTGTTTTCGCTGTATTTACAGGCTGTAAAAAAGACGAGTATGAAATGATACAGATTGTAAAAATGATTTCTGTTCAGCAAATGAGGGCTTTACCAGTGGGGATGACAAAAGCTATTCCTGCTAAAAAAACCGGAAAAATATACATTTACAACGATTATCTTTTCATTAATGAACCCAATGAAGGTATCCACATCTATAACAATGCCAACCCTAGTGCTCCTGTAAATATAGGTTTTCTGCAAATTCCGGGAAATGTAGATCTAGCGGTTCGCGATAATATCCTTTACGCCGACAATTTTATTGATTTGCTTGCTTTTGATCTCTCCAATATGAGCAATATCAAACAAGTTAAAAGAGTAACCGATGTTTTCAATCAGTTCTATTTGCCAGGTGCACAGAAGTACCTTTACACCTATAAAGATACCCTCGTAAAGAAACAAACTTATAAAACTTACAAAGGAGTAGTTAACGATCTCGCTTATACCAGCAACTCTTCTTCCGGGCAAGGTGGTTCAATGGCCAGATTTACCTTAATGAATGACTATTTATATACTGTTGGAATAAATAACTTAAGTCTGTTTGACGTTAAGACTGCATCGAACCCAACTTTTTTAAAGGCTATTACTTTAGGTTGGGGTGTCGAAACCATCTTCCCTTACGAGAATAAATTATTTATAGGTACCAATAGCGGTATGCACATTTTTAGTGCTACCGATCCGGCTAATCCCGTAAAACTATCTACTTACAGCCATATTTTTGCCTGCGACCCTGTTGTTGTACAGGGCAAATACGCTTACGTTACCTTACGCACAGGCAATATGTGCAGGCAAGCAACTAATCAATTGGAAGTTGTAGATATAGAAGATCCCACCAAGCCGAAACAGATTGCAATTTATCCTATGCAAAACCCACACGGCCTAAGCACCAGTGGTAATAATTTGTTTCTTTGCGAAGGCAATTATGGAATAAAGAGCTTCAATATTACCGATAAAACCAAAATAGGCGACAACATGTTGCAGCATTTAAATAACATCAAAAGCTTTGATGTTATTGCTGGTCCTAAATCTTTAATCGTTACCGGAGAAGATGGTGTATATCAATTTAATTATAGCAACGCCGCAAATTTAAAGCAACTGAGTATAATTAAAGGGCAACGTTAAAAACTACTGTTATAGCTTCTTTCTATTTTTGCAGTCATTTCTCATAATAATATAAACTATTTCTATATTTAACACGTAAATACCATTCTATTCAAATAGAATGGTATTTTTGTTTTCAACATGAGCGACACTAAAAAAACTTCACTAACAAAAGCTATCGGACAAAAGAGCACCACATTAGAGGCAGAAATGTCTTTTTTTGATCACCTGGATGTTCTCCGTAAACATTTAATCAGGGCCGTAATTGCCATTGCCGTTTTTACCGGTATTGCTTTTTACTTTAACGAATTCATTTTAGATAAAATCATATTTGGTCCAAAAAAGCCCGATTTCTGGACTTATAGGATGATGTGCAAACTGGTAGAAAAATTTCCTTCACTTGGTGCAGATATGTGTATCACCAAAATTAATGGAGAGATTATTAACACCGAAATGGCTGGCCAGTTTAACCTTCAGTTAAATGTTTGCGTAATGTGTGGTATTGTAGTTGGTTTCCCCTATTTATTGTGGGAAATCTGGCGTTTCATTAAACCGGCATTACATGAAAATGAGCGTAAATCTGCAAGTGGATTTGTATTCTTCGCCTCTGTACTTTTCATTATCGGTATCTTTTTTGGTTATTTTATAGTTTGTCCGTTATCAGTTAATTTTTTAACAGGTTATACCGTTAGTGCCGAAATCAAAAATACATTCACAGTTGATTCGTATCTATCATCTGTTGCAACTTTAACTTTAGGCACAGGGATTATCTTCGAACTTCCAGTTATTATTTTCGTGCTGTCGAAACTTGGGTTGATGACACCAAAGCTGATGAGATCGAGCAGAAGGTATGCCGCGGTTATTATTTTAATCATTTCAGCTATTGTTACGCCAACACCTGATATTATGACGATGCTAATTGTAGCTACGCCATTGTTCTTGCTTTATGAGCTCAGTATTTTTGTATCAGCTTACATAGAAAAAAAGAAGAAAAAGGCTGAGGCTGCTTTCTACGCTAACTAACAAAAACATTACGAATAGATTTTATAATTCTCTATAAATTTGACAATGTCTGATACAAAAATTAAAATTGCTATTGGAGCGGATCACGCTGGGTTTGAATATAAAGAAATATTAAAAGATTTTTTACAGGATTACGAGGTAAAAGATTTTGGCACTTACTCAGAAAATTCTGTTGATTATCCAGATTTCGCTCATCCGGTAGCTGCTGCTGTAGAAAATGGAGCATTTACTTACGGGATTTTACTTTGTGGGTCGGCAAACGGTGTAGCCATCACCGCGAACAAACATCAGCACATCAGAGCAGGTTTATGCTGGGAGAATGAAGTTGCTTCTTTAGTCCGCAAGCACAATAACGCAAACGTTTTGTGTATACCTGCCAGATTTGTTTCGGAGGAACTGGCTAAAGAGATTACCACAACCTTTTTAACAACTGAATTTGAGGGCGGTCGCCACCAAAACAGGGTTGAAAAGATTTCATGCTAACAAGAAACTTAACTAACTATTATCATAATGAACAAAAAGTTTTTAACCCTTGGTTTGGTATCATTTGTTACCGCAAGTTGCTTTAGCCAGGTAAAGTCCCTTATACCGAATAAGGATGCGATAAAATTCAGCAAGGCCATTAGCCCTGAAAATGCCTACAAACACCTTTCAATACTGGCTTCTGATGAATACGAAGGCCGTGAAACTGGAACAAAAGGTGCCTGGATGGCTGCTGATTATATCCGCGATTATTTTAAATCTTTGGGTTTAAAAGCGCCTGTAAATGGCAGTTATTTCCAAAAAATCGATTTGGTTAACGTTACCTTAAAAGAAAGCCATTTAACGGTTAACGGTCAGCCTAAAGAATATCAGAAAGATTATTTAGTATCTCCTAGTCTAATCAGCGATCAAGGTTTTACTTTCTCAGCTAATGAACTTGTATTTATTGGTTATGGTTTAAAGAAAGACAACTATAACGATTTTACAGGTACCGATATCAAAGGGAAAGTGGTTATCATGTTCAATGGTGGCGATCCAACCGTAAAACCGGGTACAAGAATTGATAGAGCAGCTTATCGTGCTACGCTTGAAGCTAGGGCAAAATATTTTGCAGAAAACAATGTGAAAGCCATTGTACTGATCGACCCCGCGGTTGATAGAATATCCGAAAACACGAAACAAACCCTTAAAAATGGAAGGGTAATGGTGAAAACCAATGCCGCTATCGAAGCGCAAAAGCAAAACGATATTCCACGTATCTCGATATCGGTTGCTTTAGCCAACGAATTGTTAAAGGCATCGAATACTACGGTGGCTGATCTGCAAAAAAAAATAGTAGATAGTCAGGCTCCTGCCTCGCAGGTATTAAACGTACCTTTCTCTGCTAGTGCTGCAAAAACAGAGACACCAGTTAGATGCGAAAACGTTCTGGGTTATTTAGAAGGTTCAGATCCGGTACTTAAAAAAGAAGTATTAATCTTAACCGGCCATTACGACCACATTGGATTAGAAACAGATCCAAATGCAAAAGATAAAGTGAACAATGGAGCAGATGATGACGGATCGGGAACTACCGGCGTTTTATTAATGGCAAAAGCATTTACAGATGCCAAAAAAGCTGGAAAAGGTTCTAAACGCAGTATCCTTTTCATGACTGTTGTTGGTGAAGAAAAAGGTCTTTGGGGTTCTGAATGGTATTCGGAGCATCCGGTTTTCCCTGTCGAAAACACCATTGCTGATTTAAATACCGATATGATTGGCCGTACAGGTGAAGAATATTTAGGCAAAGCAGATTCAGCAAACTACATTTATTCGGTAGGCTCGAAAATGTTGAGCAGCGATTTAGCTAACTTAAGCGAGCAGGTAAATGCAACCTATACCAAAATGAAACTGGATTATAAATATGATGATCCAAAAGATCCTGAGCAGATTTATTACCGTTCAGATCATTATAACTTTGCTAAATTAGGCATTCCGATCATCTTCTATTACGATGGGATGTTACAACAAGACTACCACAAGCCTGGTGATGAAGTAAGCAAAATCAATTTCCCGCTTCTGGCCAAAAGAGCGAAACTAACCTACTTTACCGCATGGGAATTGGCCAACAGAGCAAAACGCCCGGCAGTAGATATGGATGGAAAAGGTAATCCAAAGAAATAATCATTCAAAATATTAGGTCCCGACTTTACATCGGGACTTTTTTATGCTTAATGGTGTAGCTTTATATTTCAAGATTAAAATGTTATTTTTGATAAAAGCGAGTTTATGGATCAGTTGCACATTTTAGAAAAAATTAAAATGATCCCTGTTGCCTACCAGCAAGAGGTGGAAGACTTCATTGATTTTATTTTACAAAAAAAAGTAAATAAAAAAAATGAAGAAAAAACACAGCGAAAACTCGGTTTACTAAAAGGAAGAATGAAAATGAGCGATGATTTTAATGCACCATTAGATGATTTCAAAGATTATATGTAGTGAAAAAATATCTGCTTGATACACACGTTTTACTTTGGATGCAAGATGATAATATTGCATTGTCTAAAACAGCAAGAAAAATTTTAGAAGATTCTGCTACTCAACTTTATTTAAGCATAGTTAGTTTATGGGAGATTACCATAAAACAATCACTAGGCAAATTACAATTAGAATATTCCTTAGATGAACTCATAGATTCTTGCAATACAAGTAACATCACCATTCTTCCTATAGATTATGGAACGCTGAAAATACTTAAAGTGCTGCCATTTTTACATCGCGATCCTTTCGATAGAATCATCATAGCAACAAGTATAGAACTGGATCTAGATCTTATTTCGAATGATGAAACAACAAAAAAATACATGTCAAAAGTTGTCTGGTAATATTCTTTTAAAAAAGCAACCTTCTTCTTTGTTTAATTTCTAAAAATAAACTCAACAGGGTTTCCTATCTTTGATGTTATAACGAAATAGCTAAAAACTAAAATCAGTTAATATTCGTTACCCTATTACAAAATAACTATTGATGAATATTGCCGAGGAATTTTTAGAGAAATCTGACGAGAAAGCTTTCGATCTACCGCATCGTAAAACCATAAATTATAATATTGGGAAATACAATGCAGCTGTTGAACGGGGCTTATCAAAATTCGAAAATTTAGAGGCATCCAAAAAAAAGGCACACGTAATTAAATGGCGCGTGATGGAAAACCTCGATAAGTTCTTACCAGAGTTCGAATCAAATTTCCAGCGCCGCGGCGGTAAGGTAATCTGGGCCAATGATGCCGAAGAAGCCCAACAGGAAATCCTCAACATCATTAAAAGAAACAACGGCAAAACGGTTATCAAATCAAAATCGATGACTACCGAGGAAATCCACTTAAACGATTTTCTGGAAAAGAACAACATCGAATCTTTAGAAAGTGATCTGGGCGAATACATTGTTCAATTGCTTGGTCAGGCGCCGTACCATATTGTTACCCCGGCCATGCACCTAAGTGCAACAGACATCGCACAGTTATTCCACGATAAATTTGGCACACCTATCGATGCCACTCCTCCGCAGCTGGTACAAAAAGCAAGAGAATTACTCCGCGATAAATACCTGAATGCCGATATTGGCATTAGTGGCGGAAATTTTTTAATTGCCGATACCGGAAGTATTGCACTAACAGAAAACGAAGGCAATGCACGTTTAAGTACCACTTTCCCTAAAATTCATATTGCTGTTGTGGGTATTGAAAAAGTAATTCCTTCGATGGCAGATCTTGATCTGTTCTGGCCTCTACTGGCATCGCATGGAACGGGGCAAAACTTAACAGTTTATAATACCATTTTAAGTGGTCCACGCCAGCCTAATGAAACAGATGGGCCAGAGGAAATGTATGTGATTTTGCTGGATAATGGCCGCACCAATTTATTGGCACAAAAAGACCAGCGACAGGGTTTGTACTGCATCCGTTGTGGTGCGTGTTTAAATGCTTGTCCGGTTTATAAAAATATCGGCGGCCATATTTACAATACAACCTATAGCGGCCCAATCGGCTCAGTAATTACGCCTCATTTAAAGGGCATGGAAGAGTTTAAACACTTAAGCTATGCTTCTAGTCTTTGCGGTAAATGTTCAGAAGTGTGCCCCGTAAAAATCGATATCCATAAAATGCTCTTACTTAACCGTAGAGATGCCGCCGCAGGGCATGAAAACGGCAAAAAAGAGGAAATTGGCTGGAGCATGTTCAGCAGAATGATGCAAAAACGCAAATGGATGGATTTCTTTGGTGGAAAGTTTAAAAATTTTATGCTTAAAAGATTTTTCAAAAAAAGCTGGGGCAAATACAGGGAGATGCCTAAGGTTGCCGATAAATCTTTTGCAAAACAATGGGAGGAATTAAAAAAAAATAAGGAGTCATAAATCAGGTCTCATTAGTCAAAATAACCAGATATGCAATTTAAGAGAGGTGATAAAGACGACAAGTTCTTATTGAACTTATACAGAAGATTGCTTTACCCTCGGATGGTTGAAGACAAAATGCTCAAGCTGCTGCGTCAGGGTAGAATTGGCAAATGGTTCTCGGGCATTGGCCAGGAAGCAATAGCTGTTGGTAGCACTTTAGCCATGCAAAGTGATGAGTATATTTTGCCCATGCACCGTAATTTGGGCGTTTTTACCACTCGAGATATTCCTTTAAAAAAATTAATGGCCCAATGGCAGGGCAAAATTACCGGCTTCACCAAAGGCCGCGACCGCTCTTTCCATTTCGGCACACAAGAATATAAAATAATTGGGATGATATCCCACTTGGGGCCACAAATGGCTTTAGCCGATGGTATTGCGCTGGCGGATGTTTTAGCCAATAAACAGCACGCCACATTAGTTTACACCGGAGAAGGGGCAACCAGTGAAGGCGATTTCCACGAAGCCGTAAATGTTGCTGCAGTTTGGAACCTTCCTGTTATTTTTCTGATCGAAAATAATGGATATGGACTTTCCACTCCAAAATCAGAGCAGTTCAGGTGCAAAAACCTGGTTGATAAGGCCATTGGTTATGGCGTTGAGGGTATTCAGATAGATGGGAATAATATTTTAGAAGTTTATGATACCATCAATCAACTGGCTATGGAAATCCGAAAAGATCCAAGACCAGTTTTGGTAGAATGCCTTACTTTCCGCATGCGGGGGCATGAAGAAGCATCAGGCACTAAATACGTTCCGCAAGAATTGTTGGATGAGTGGGGAAAGAAAGATCCTTTGAGTAATTACGAAGCGTATTTAATTGAACAGGGTATTTTAACCTCAGATTCAATTATCGACATCAAAATCCAGGTTAAGAGAGATATAGAGCTGGAAGTTGAAGAAGCTTTTAATGAAGATGAGCCGATTGCTAATGCCGATCAGGAAGAGGCCGATATGTATTTTCCTTATCAGCAAGATGTTCTCCAACCAAGTCAAACTTCTACAGAAAAAAGATATTTAGATGCAATAACCGATGGATTAGACTTGGCCATGCAAAAATATCTTAACCTGGTTTTAATGGGTCAGGATATTGCCGATTATGGTGGGGCTTTTAAAATTACGGATGGTTTTACTGCCAAATATGGCAAAAGCAGGGTCCGCAATACCCCTATATGCGAATCGGCCATTGTAGGGGCAGGTTTAGGCCTATCCATAAATGGTTATAAAGCGGTTGTGGAAATGCAATTTGCAGATTTTGTAACCGTCGGCTTTAATCAGATCGTGAATAATCTGGCAAAAACACATTACCGTTGGGGCGAAAAGGCCGATGTGGTAGTGCGCATGCCCACGGGTGCCGGAACAGGTGCCGGGCCATTTCACTCACAAAGTAATGAAGCTTGGTTTACCAAAACACCGGGTTTAAAAATTGTTTATCCGGCTTTCCCTGAAGATGCAAAAGGCTTGTTATTGGCGGCCATTGAAGATCCAAACCCAGTACTTTATTTCGAGCATAAATACCTCTACAGAAGTTTAAACGCCCTTGTTCCAGATGGCTATTATACTACAGAGATCGGTAAAGCAGTTAGGCTTGCCGAAGGAAGTAAATTCGCGATCATTACTTATGGCCTTGGCGTACACTGGGCTTTAGATTACCTGAAGTTATATCCGGAAAGTGGCGCAACCTTAATTGATCTGCGCACATTGCAGCCCTGGGATAAAGAAGCAGTAAGGGCAGCTGTTAAAGCAACCGGAAGGGTTTTAATTTTGCATGAAGATACCTTAACAAACGGTTTTGGTGCCGAACTATCTGCCTGGATTGGGGAGCACTGTTTCTCTGATCTCGATGCACCAGTAATGCGTTGTGCGAGCCTGGATACCGCCATTCCAATGAGCAAAGTATTAGAAGAAGATTTTTTAGCTAAAGCAAGATTGGCAGAAACGATTGATAAATTATTGAAATATTAAGAGCGGTTCAGAACGCAATCGTCATGCTGAATTTATTTCAGCATCTTTAAAGACACTGAAATAAATTACCTTTGGTGAGCTCGCTTAAGGCTCGGTTTACTTCGTAGCTTTCCGCTGCGCTACAGGTCAGGGTGACGACATTAAAAAACATAAAGAATACATGAGCAATTTTAAAGTCGAAGGAAATATCATCAACATCACAAAGCGGAATATTTTCTTTGGCGAAGTAGCCGTTGAGGATGGAAAAATAAAATCAATCTCTAAAATTTCTGAACAGAAGGAAGGAGCACATTTTATCTCACCAGGTTTTATAGATAGCCATGTGCATATCGAAAGCAGTATGCTAATTCCGAGTGAATTTGCTCGGTTAGCCGTAGTTCATGGAACCGTTTCCACAATTAGCGATCCGCACGAAATTGCCAACGTTTGTGGAATGGAAGGTGTAGAATTTATGATCGAAAATGGGAATACCGTCCCTTTTAAATTTAATTTTGGTGCCCCTAGCTGTGTTCCGGCTACCATTTTTGAGACAGCTGGAGCTGAATTGGATCATGATGATGTAAAATCACTTTTAGAACGTCCCGAAATAAAATACCTCAGCGAAATGATGAATTTCCCAGGTGTACTTTATAAAGATGAAGGGGTTTTAAAAAAGATTGCTGCCGCTCATGAACTCGGCAAACCAGTTGATGGACATGCCCCAGGCTTACGTGGAGATGCTGTTCAACAATACATCAATGCCGGAATTTCTACCGACCACGAATGTTTTACTGCCGAAGAAGCATTGGATAAATTACAGCGCGGCATGAAAATCCTCATCCGGGAAGGAAGCGCGGCGAAAAATTTCGAAGCCTTAATCGATCTATTGAACGATTGGCCGGAAATGATGATGTTCTGCAGCGACGATAAACATCCTGATAGTTTAGTCGAAAACCATATTAATCAGCTTTGTGCAAGAGCAGTAAAAAAGGGAGTTGATATTTTTAATGTATTACAGGCAGCCTGCATCAACCCTATTCTTCACTATAAATTAGACGTTGGCTCACTTCAAACCAATGATGATGCAGATTTTATCGTGCTTGAAGATTTAAAAACATTTAAAGTTAAACAGACCTATATCGATGGCTTGTTGCTTGCCGAAAATGGAAAAACAGTGGGCAACTGGGTAAAACATGTCGAGGATCGCGAATCGGTAAACCATTTCGATTGCAGTTTGAAAAAGGAAGCAGATTTTATTTATCCATTCACCGGACAAAAAGAAATTCCGGTTATTGAAGCATTGGATGGGCAATTGATTACGAATAGAATATCTGCCAAGCCGAAAATTTTAAATCAAAATATCATTAGTGATCTGGAAAACGATGTTTTGAAAATGGTGGTGGTTAACCGTTATCATGATGCGCCTATTGCCATATCATTCGTAAAAAACTTCGGTCTAAAAGAAGGCGCCATTGCCTCGAGTGTTGCCCATGATAGTCATAACATTATTGCCCTTGGTGCTGACGATAAAAGTATCTGTGAAGCCGTAAATCTGGTCATTGCAGCCACCGGGGGTGTAGTAGCATTGGGCAATGGAAAAAAAGAAGTTCTGGCCTTACCGGTAGCAGGCTTGATGAGCAATCATAACGGTTACGAGGTTGCAAAAAGTTATACCTCCATAGATCAGTTTGCGAAGGACCTGGGTTCTACCCTACTTGCACCTTTCATGACACTTTCTTTTATGGCTTTATTGGTGATACCACACTTAAAATTAAGCGACAAAGGTTTATTTGATGGGGATGAATTTAAGTTTGTATAGATAAACTATTGAAAATCGTCATCTCGACTGAAGCGCAGCGAAATGGAGAGATCTATCTCAAGACAGATTTTGCTTCGCAGAGCCTTCGGGTTCTCGGCTTCGTTACACTTCGCTCGAAATGACGATTTTTCGTTATTCCACCACAAAAACCTCTGCCAAAGGATTAAACAGATATAACCGCTTATCATCTAAACAGATACAGCGGTACCGCTTCCTAATCCGTTCGCCTTTGGTAAAACGCCGGCCATCTTTAATTCTAAAGGTGGTATTAATGGGCAATTGCTCTAAAT
Organism: Pedobacter sp. GW822-FHT03F06; assembly: GCF_058801365.1. Taxonomy (NCBI): domain Bacteria; kingdom Pseudomonadati; phylum Bacteroidota; class Sphingobacteriia; order Sphingobacteriales; family Sphingobacteriaceae; genus Pedobacter; species Pedobacter sp. GW822-FHT03F06. The sequence goes on along the minus strand of NZ_JBXANE010000012.1, from coordinate 78,028 downwards.
GTAAAGTCTCGGTTTTATTGCTGTCGTATTTTTTTAAGGCACGCGATAAATGCAGATCAGAACAGCTGGATGCCGCCGGGTTCGACATATAATTATCAATTGCTTTGTGTATATCGGCAGGAAAGATATTCATATCAAAAAAGGGAATCATCATCCGCTGAAAGTTCTTCTTCCACTCTGTGCCATGCGGTTTCACTTTATTTTTGAAATCGTTCCAGGTGAGCAAATGTGCAAACTCATGTACTGTGGTAACCAGAAAAGCGTAGTGGTTAAGATTGAAGTTTACCGAAATGCGATGGCCTTTGCCTTGATAAGGATGGCGATAATCGCCCAGTTTTGTAGAGCGGGTTTTAGAAATCTTAAATTCACATTGAAAATAATCAATCCACTTTGCAATTAGCGGTGCCGCTGGTTCGGGCATGTACTGCGCTAAAACTTTAACCTTTTCCACGGATGCTAAGATAAATAATTTTAAGGTTTAACCACAAAAGACACAAAGTTTTACACAGAGGAAACAGAATCTTCTTGTAGCGTATAACCACAGAGTGCACTAAGTTTGCACAGAGAAAACGGAGATGTTTTAGTAACCATTAACAACAAAGTTTATAAACTCAATAGATAAATAATCTATTTTAGGAAAAATGTTCTGTAATACTTAAACATACAGTCGTCACCCTGAACCGAGCCTTAGCGAGCTCACCGAAGGTAATTCATTTCAGGGTCTATCTGGCAGGAAAGATGCTGAAACAAGTTCAGCATGACGATCAGATTTATAGAACGAACATTCTTTATAGGCGCTTTCCAACAGACCAGGACCTAAAGCACTATGAACTTCTATTGCCAATCCGATTACAATTTTTGATAATTCATTCTCATCCATATCTTTGAATTTGCTCTTGCGCCCTTTGCGTTTTTGTCCTTAGCGATCTTTGCGGTTAAATTTCGATCTATTCCTCTGATGGGAACAACGATGCCAGTACCAGTTTGATCTCGCCAAAAGAATAATCTTTTCCCAAAAACTCCCTTATCGTAGCCATCGATTTTGTTTTCTGACGCTCCACCGCATCACTGATATTTCTGATCTTATTGGCCTTTACCAGTTTGGTTACATCCAATTGTTGTGTAGAAACATAATAAGCCAAATGCCCCTCAATGGTACCGGCAGAAAAACCACGTTCCTTTGCAATTTCATCAATGGTTTTGCCCTGCTCGTAAAGCTCAAAGCTGACCAGCTTGGTATCCGTTTTTGGTTCTTTTTTCTTTTTCTCCGCTGCTGATTTTACTTTAAGTGTTTCTCCTTTTAACTGAATGGCTTTTTGAAGCTGATTGTTTCTTTCTACCGTATTCAACAGTGCATCGGTATCGGCTTTGCTAAACTCTTTTCCTGCAATGAGCGCTTGCAATAATGCTTTGCTTTTATGCATTTTTTTCAATTGCTCGTACACCAGAATTTCGAGTTCTAACAGCTCTGTAACATAGGTTTTAATCTGTTTTTCTTCTTTTATCACTTCGATTTGGGCCAGAAAACGATCTGAAATTTCCTTAACTAAAGGGTTAAAATATTTCAAAGCAGCCTCAACCCTTTTCGATACATTAAATAAAGTATGTTCGGTTTGCTGTGCGAACAGGTTTTTGAGCTGATTAACAAATGTATCAGCTGTGGCTGTTATTTTTTGAAAGTCTATATAAATGGTATCGGTCCAATCTTCGTGCCTTTGCTTGGCCGATTTTTCACTTTTATCAAAAGTCTGACGGTGTTCTTTTAAGTAATAGCGGATCAGGTTCAGATCAAATGCAGCAAGCAGATAACTGCGGATAAAAGTATAACTCTCTATACTGATCTGCTCGTTCAGTACCGCTGAAGGTTGTTTCGTTTTAGAAAAGTAATGTACATTCTGATCCTGTTGCAAGCCACTCTCGCGCAGGTGAGAAGTTAAAACCAAACCTTTTAACGAGCGTAAACGTGATAAGGCCACATAGGCCTGGCCAGGTGCAAATGCATCACCTACATCAATAATGGCTTTATCAAAGGTTAAACCTTGACTTTTATGCACGGTGATAGCCCAGGCCAGTTTAATAGGATATTGAATAAACGAACCAGCTACATTTTCCTTAATCTCGTTGGTTGCCTCATCCAGCTTATATTTTACGTTCTCCCAGGTATAGGGTGAAATCTGGATCACCACTTTGTCTTCAGGCAGTTCAATTTCAACCACATCCTTTTCGATATGATGTACCACACCGATCTTACCATTGTAATACCGCTTTTCGGCTGTCATGTCATTTTTAATAAACATTACCTGTGCACCAACCTTTAATTCTAAACTTTTATCATTCGGGTAAGCATATTCATTAAATTCACCCTGAATTTTTGCTTCAAAAAAGTAAGATTTGGTTTTCAATTGGGTTAATCTTTCACGGTTAATGCTATCAGCCTTATTGTTATGCGTGGTTAATGTAATGTAGTTTTCATCGGCCGCAGGTTTAAAATCCTGTTTGAAATGCTGTCTTAGTAATGCAGTATCTTCAGCGGTAATTTTGTTATTCCGTAGGTTGTTGAGCAAATCGATAAAAACAGCATCATCCTGACGATAAATTTTATCCAGTTCGATATAAACCGGTGGATTATCCTGCAGGGCCAGCGCATCGAAGAAATAAATGCTCTTATAAAACTTAGCCATGATGCGCCACTCGTCATTTTTTACCACTGGAGGTAACTGGTGCAGGTCGCCTATAAACAATAACTGTACCCCGCCGAATGGAAGGTTTCTATTCCTCCGTACATAACGCAAGGCGAAATCTATGGCATCGAGCATATCGGCCCGCAACATACTTACCTCGTCGATAACAAGTAATTCCAGTTCCTGCAACATGCGGCGCTTATTGCCCTGCATGTTTAAGTGTTTTACTAAAGTTTTGGGCGTATTGAAGTTAAAATTGATATTTTCATTGATCAAGGCGCCGGCAGCATCAGGAAAAAAAGCCCCAAAAGGAAGTTGAAAAAGCGAATGGATAGTTACCCCAGCTGCATTGATTGCAGCAATACCCGTTGGTGCCACAATTAAGGCTTTTTTATGCGTAAGCTGGATGAGTTTCCGTAGAAAAGTTGTTTTACCTGTTCCTGCTTTTCCGGTCAAGAAAACGTGTTTTGAGGTATAATTAACAAATTTAGCCGCAATTTCTGCGGGCATAGAAGTTTCTTCCAAAGTAGGCATCGGCAGTAAAATTTTAGTCAACAATAAACGGAGGGATGAATAAAGCTAAACATTTTAGCACAAAACTAAACAATGATTGGTGAGAAATTTTAAATTTTATTGGATAATTTCGGTTTAAGCCACTGTTTAGCCGATTAAGTATTTAATTAGTGGAAATAAAACCCTCAATAGAATTACTGCAGAAGCAACCTAAACCTAAGGGACAGGAACGGCAACTCCCGATGTAAAATTCTATCGTGTGGATACAAGTAATTAATATTCTTCTGCCGCTCTATGCCGCGGAGGCATGGTACTTTGGAGCGCCAAAGTACCCAAAGCGCTTTGTCAATCCAGCAATGAGCCTTTTGCTCAATCCCATGCACATCAAAAAAACAGTGGCACTTCGTTTAATCAGTTTTGTTTGTGTTTTCTTTGGTCTGATTGAGCCCTTCGGGGTTTGTGTTCAATATTTTTTGAAAAAATTAAATCATAGTTTATGAACACAAAACCACTGCGCTTCAGGTTTGTTAGTGCCAATTTACCTGAACTGCAACTGTTTTTTTGATTTCCCGGCTCTTGGGATTGACGGGCGTTCTTCGGTAAAACCTGTTTACTTTCAAAGCAAGCTAGCGTAACGCCTTAAAAAGATGGTCCACAAAGAAGGAAGAAAGGTCGGGAATATGGTGTATAGCAGGACTGCAATAACAAAAGAACCACTGTCCTTAGTTTTCCAAATCATTTTCTAAATCTATTCATCCCAACAATAAAACAATACAACAACCTAACTATTAATAATAAAGCTTTTTATTATCTTTGCGGCCTGATGAAACAACAATATTCAAATCTTATCGCTGTTAAATTCCTTTAACAAGGTTTCATCACTCTTTACACCCAAAATTTTATTATGCTTAACCCTGAAATAGAAAAACGTAAAACCTTTGCCATTATTAGTCACCCCGATGCGGGCAAAACCACACTGACAGAAAAATTTCTGCTTTTTGGTGGTGCTATTAATACTGCTGGTGCGGTAAAAAGGAACAAAGCGAACCAAAGTAATACCTCCGATTTTATGGAGATTGAAAAGCAACGTGGTATCTCGGTGGCGACTTCGGTAATGGGTTTCGAATACAGTGGTAAACGCATCAATATTCTCGATACTCCTGGTCACAAGGATTTCGCAGAAGATACCTACAGAACTTTATCGGCAGTAGATAGTGTGATTTTGGTGGTAGACTGTGTAAAGGGTGTGGAGGAACAGACCGAAAAACTGATGTCGGTTTGCCGTATGCGTAATACTCCGGTAATCATTTTCATCAACAAAATGGACCGCGAGGGTAAAGAGGCTTACGATTTACTGGATGAAATTGAAGAAAAACTAAACATCAGCCTTTGTCCGCTTTCATGGCCTATAGGTCAGGGACATACCTTTAAAGGCGTTTACAGCATTTATAACAAACATTTAAATCTATTTAATTCGGATAAAACTAAAGTAACCGATTCGGTTGTGGCGGCAAGTGATTTAAATGACCCATCTTTATTAAATTATCTAAAAGAAAACGAAATCAATACATTGAAAGATGATGTTGAATTGGTTGACGGTATTTATGGTAAAATTGATAAGGATTTATATACGGACGGTTTAGTTGCGCCTGTATTTTTTGGTAGTGCGATCAATAATTTCGGGATAAAAGAGCTTTTAGATACGTTTATCGATATCGCCCCAAGTCCTCGTCACCGTGAAGCCGAAGAACGTGACGTATTGGTTGAAGAGAAAAATTTCAGTGGCTTTGTATTTAAAATCCACGCCAACTTAGACCCTAAACACCGCGACAGAATTGCCTTTTTAAGGATCTGTTCTGGCAAGTTTGAACGCAATAAATTCTATTACCACACCCGTCAGGATAAGAAGCTAAAATTCTCTAACCCGATGGATTTTATGGCGAACGAAAAAAGTATTGTAGAAGAGGCCTGGCCGGGCGACGTGGTGGGTTTATACGATAGCGGCAACTTTAAAATAGGCGATACTTTAACCGAAGGTGAAAAACTGCAGTTTAAAGGAATTCCTAGTTTCTCTCCATCTATTTTTAAAGAAGTAGAAAATATGGACCCAATGCGCACCAAACAATTGGAAAAAGGTATTGAACAGTTAACGGACGAAGGTGTTGCACAGTTATTCGTAATGCAGCCCGGAAACAGGAAAGTAATCGGTGCAGTTGGAGAACTTCAGTTTGAGGTAATCAACTTTAGGTTAGAGCATGAATACGGCGCAAAATGTCGTTTCCGAACCTTGAGTTATACCCGTTCTAGCTGGGTAACTTCTACCGACAGAAAGAAACTGGATGAATTTGTAAAACGTAAACAACAGCACATCGGTTTCGATAAAGAAGCTAATCCGGTTTATCTGGCTGATAGTGAATACATGATTAATTTAACGAAACAGGATTATCCTGATATTGAGTTCCATAAAACCAGTGAGTTTAAGAGTTAATTTTTGAATAACTGAGTGATTGAATGAGAGAATACTGGCTACAGTGCTAATAAATTCATTGATTCAATCACTCAAAATTCAATCATTTTCGTTTACTCATATCCCAAACCTTAAGGCTATTTAAAACTGCTTTTCCTGCCGTAGAAAATACAGCTAAGTCTGTTGCTTTTTCATCAGGAAAAATCATGGTGCTAATTACCTTTTCGCCTCCATTTCCGAAAACTTCAAGCGAAGATTTATCAAACAACACCTGGAGTTTAATTTTACCATTTACCGGATTTACCCTTGCAGTTTGAATGATGTTCTTATCGTTTTTAATCCCTGTCTCTGAAAGCGTACAATCTACATAAAGTTGTTTTTTAATAGCATCATAGCCAACTTCAACTTCCTTAACAACATTTCCTTTCTCATCTTTTAGTTGTGCAAGTTTAAAACCTACGTTTTTTGCCTCCTTAACAGAAAATTCGGCATCAATCCAATACGAATTTTGGCTGGTTCCCAAGTCGATATACTGATCGATAACAACATTTTGCCTCGTTATAACCTTACTACCCGCATGTTTTTTAATATTACCGGCAATCAAGCCAGCTGGCTGCTGAAACAACCTAATTCCTTCAGGCGTAGTTTTTAAGGATAAATCTCTTGGGATAGACATCTGTCCTTTCCATGGGAATGTTTCTTTACCGCCAGGTTGTAACCATCCCAATAAAATCCGCTGTTTTTTTGGCGCATCGTTCCATGGAATAGCGGCATAAAAAGAATCGCCATCATCAACCAACAAGGTTAATTTTCCATCATTGTCGTTTTTAAAAGTCTTGCCATCAAAATCGCCGACAAAATATTGCATTGTTGGCCCCTTTGGTCCAAATAAAGATATGGCCAAAATCCATTTTGTATTGTCCTGGTTTCCGTCAACAGCAAGGGGAATAATAAATGGGCATTCCCAGCCACTACCTTGATTGCCTTGTTTACCGAAATCACTCAACATGGTCCAATCTTTTAAGTTTTTTGAGCCATAAAACCTTGCCTGGTGCTCATCAACCATCGCAACAGTCATAATCCATTGCTGAGATGCCTCATGCCACCAGACATTAGGGTCCCTGAAATCTTTTTTATTTAAATCAATAATAGGATTTTTGGCATAATTGGTAAAGGTTAGCCCACCATCATTGCTATAGGCCATGTACTGCGATTCATTACGCTGTTTAGGTAGATCTGCCGTATAAAAAGCAACAACTGGCGCTTTTCCCTTTCCCAATCCGCTTACATTGTGCTTATCCAGCACGGCCGAACCTGAAAAAATCATGGTAGTGGTATCTTTTGTTATTTTTTCTGGAATGGCAACCGGGAGGTGTTTCCAGTTGACCAGATCCTTACTGGTTGCATGGCCCCAACTCATGTGCCCCCATTTATTTTCGAATGGATTATACTGGTAATAAAGATGAAATTCGCCATTCAGGTAAATTAATCCGTTTGGATCGTTCAACCAATTGGATGGTGCAGTAAAATGATAATCCGGCCTCCACTGAGGCGTAGGCTGTTGAGCGAAAGTACTTATCGAACAGCACATTAGAAAAGCTAGAATATATTTGGTCTTGAACATAATTAAATTCAAATTACACATAAGAATTCAATTACTAAAACGTTTAACTAGTTTCCTGAAGATTTTACCATTTTTTCTTCATCAACGCTTTCGTAATGCTTATACGTTTGTGCTAAACGCCTTTTAATTTTTGAGATTAGCAATCGTGGAGAAAGCACTTTAACACACTCTCCAAAGCCTAAAATTTCGCGCTCCAGTTCATAATTCAATACCACATCGATCCTAAAGGTTGTTGTTTTTTCGTTCTTATTTAATATTACCTGCGATTGATGCATCGGCTTTGTTACCACGTAAGGGGCATGATCGTTTGTAAATTCGAGAATCACTTTCTGCGCACGGTCACGTTCGTTTTTAGTTACACCGATCAGATCTTCATAATACCGATCGAAATCTACCCCCTGGTACGCAACAAAAGTTTCATTGGGTAGTTCTTGAAATTCTATAATCCTATCCAGGGCAAGATTCAATATTCCAGGCCGCTTTTTTGCCTTACAGATCAAAAACCACCTGTTTCTGTATTCCTTTAACAGGTATGGATAATAAATTCCCTGTTGAGATTGTTGCGCCTTGAAAGATTTATATTCTATTAATAAAGATTGTTTGTTTAAAACAGCTTGATACAAGGGCGGAATACATTCTAAGCCTTTAACCAGCTTATTACTCTCCAATTGGATATTATTGCCACTCTGTTTGGTCGATTTGTAGAGGTTATTTTCCAATCGGGCAATCATATCACTCATTTCGTCGAAATAATTAAAGGCGTTAAACTGTTTGAGTACACCAACAATTTCCTTCATTTTATCTACATCGGCATTATTAATCGGGGCTTTGGTAATACTGAAAGCTGGGTCTTCGTAAGCATAAAAGCGTTTATCGTTTACCACAATCGGCGCATTGTAGCCCAATTTGTCACTCCGCATCAGTTGGATATCGGCTTGGATAGTCCGCTTGCTTACCCCAGTGGTAATTCCTTCTAGTTCGTACAGCGTTGCCGATACCTTTTCGATAATATCTTCTAATGTCCATTTGCGGAAACGGTTCTTTAAACAATCGTCGATGGTTTTGTACCGGATGAGCGCTAATTTATTTACTGCCATTTTTAATCAATTTGAGTTTCAGGCTAAAAGTCTGATCATAAAGCTTATTTAAATATAGCAAAGTGTTCTTCATCTACGCAATACAATTGCGCAATTGAGTGTTAAAAGAAAAAAATTAAGGAAAAATTAAAATTTATTCGACTAACTATCAACTAATTAACGTTTTTTCAACAAAATAAATTTTACTGCGCAAATCGGCCGCGTAGTGGTGGTGGCATCTTTGTAATGTCGCCAGTCGATAAAGTTCTTTGAGAAATATTAATAATAACAATCTGATTGATAAGAAACAGTTTACTGTTCTAAATGATACGCGCTCTCGCGTTTATGCTGTTCCAGTTTTAACTGGATCAGCATTCACTAAAATGAAGCCCCTGTTCGGGATACGCCGGACAGGGTTACGTTAGTAAAGGTTATCACAATTAGATTAATATAAAGAAATCCCGAAAGGGATGGCAACACTAAATAAAATCTATCCAATGTTGCGGGTTTCGGAATAGCCCCAAAGTATTCGGGCAAATTGCTTGGAATATACTGATAAGGATTATGATAGACTGTCTAAACACGTTGTGTGTCGTGGGTTCGAATCCCACTTCCGAGCAATCGGAATAATTCAGGGGTAGAATAACAACAAACCATGCAGGTTCGAATCCTGCTTCCAAACATCACTTGGAATAGCTAATTGGTAAGCGTTTAGGACTCAAACTCCAAAACAAAAAGATGAGCAACTTTTCAAATCGCTCTAAAGATCAGCATTGTAAAACCGCACTCAGCTTTAAGATTTATCATAAAATCTCAAAAGCGAATTTGCCTTTTGCTTTGTAAGCAAAACAGATGAACGAAACGGTTTAAAAATCAAATTCAGCAATTAGCGGCTAACAGAATCTTCGGATGCGAAAACTGCTAAAGTTCAATTTCATTCTTAAAAAAATCAGGATTCTTTTTACTTCCGCAAGAAACAAATGAATGCGCTTTTGCAATGCTTTGTAAAACAACAAATTAAATAATTATAAATCTCAACATCAGAAAACATGAAAAGAGTAACCATTAACACCAATTATGTTGGATTGGTGTTCAAAAGAGGAAAATTAAAAAACGTTTTAACCGCAGGAACTTACTGGTTAGGTTTTGGTGAAAACATCACTTTGTACGATATGGCCAAAGAGTATTATTATTCGGTAGCTGAATTGGATATCTTATTGGAAAATACAGATTTTGTGAATTTGATTCATCTGGTAGGTGTTGCTGACAATGAATTGGCTTTGGTTTATCAAAACAAAAACTTTAAAAATGTTTTAACCGCTGGCAGACATGCCATTTGGAAAGGTTTGTCGACATATAACTTTGTTAAGGTAGATATCAGTAACATCAAGATTGATGAAACCATTGACAAAAACTTGTTGGAGAAAGCGCCATTATTGAATTACATCAGGGCTTACAAAGTAGAGTCATTCGAAAAAGCCTTGTTATTTATCGATGGTAAATTTGAAAACGTATTGGAAGCCGGAAACTATGTTTACTGGAAAAACAGTACTACTGTTCAGGTGTTAAAAACCGATATGAGGCAATTGAATATGGAAATTATCGGACAAGAAATCTTAACCAAAGATAAAGCACAATTAAGGGTAAATTTCAGCATTCAATATAAAGTTGATGACATCATAAAAGCCTTATTGGAGAACAAAGAATTTGAAAAACAATTGTACATCACCATGCAGTTAGCATTAAGAGAATGTATTGGTTTAATGACTTTTGACGAATTGATGGAAAGCAAAGAAAAAATTGCCGAAATGGTAATGGCCATCACCTTGGATAAGGTTGAAAACCTGGGTGTAAAATTAACCAACTGCGGTGTTAAAGACATCGTTTTACCAGGGGATGTTAAAGAAATTATGAACCAGGTTTTAGTTGCCGAAAAAAGGGCCCAAGCCAATATCATTACCCGAAGAGAAGAAACGGCCTCAACCAGAAGTTTGTTGAATACCGCCAAATTGATGGAAGACAACGCTATGTTGTATAAGTTGAAAGAGATGGAATACGTAGAGAAAATCGCTGAGAAAATCAACAACATCAGCTTATCGGGCAGTGGACAAATTGTAGATCAATTGAAGCAAATCTTCGTAAAATAAATTAAATTTAGAAACCCCTCGGTTAAGTGAGTGTTACCTGCCGGGGATTAATTAGAAATAAAATGAACAACAACATAACAGGAAAAGACCTGATCGAAATAGGTTATTCCGAAGGAAAAATATTAGGCCTGGCTTTAGCTATCTTGAATGAAAATTTCGCGGATATTGAAGAAAAAAAATTATTAGCCTTATTTAAAAAAGTAAAAGACTATCCTGAAAGCTTTTTGGATGATGAAGTATTAAGTGTACTGGCAACTACTGTGATTGAGGAAGCCAATCCAAAGTCAGATGGAACCATTGAACTGATCAACAATGCTAAGGATTATTCAATTTTCGGTGCCAATTATATAGAAGATGGTGCCAGAAATCAAATGGATATCGCTATGAAGCTCCCTGTTTCGGTAGCTGGGGCGTTAATGCCGGATGCTCACCAAGGTTATGGTTTGCCTATTGGTGGTGTATTAGCGACCAGAAATGCAATTATCCCTTACGGTGTAGGCGTAGATATCGGTTGCCGAATGGCTTTAAGTATTTTCGATATTCCAGAGAAACATTATTTCGGAAAAGATGCAATGTACAAACGCGAGTTAATTGCTTTTACCAAATTTGGTGCGGGTCAAAATTTTAAAGGTAATGAAAGAGCTGATCATGATGTTTTAGAAAATGACGCATTTAATGCTACTCCTTTTCTTAAAAATTTACACGGAAAGGCTTGGGCACAACTGGGTACTTCAGGTGGTGGAAATCATTTTGTAGAGTGGGGGATTATTGATTTTGCAGAACGCGATGAAATTTTAAATATCGATAAAGGGCGTTATGTGGCCTTGCTTACACACTCAGGATCACGTGGATTGGGCGCAACCATTGCTGGTCATTATACCAAACTGGCGAAAGACATTTGTAAACTCCCTAAAGAGGCTGTAAACCTGGCTTACTTGGATCTAAATTCTGCCGAAGGACAAGAGTATTGGATTGCCATGAATTTAGCCGGAGATTATGCTTCAGCCTGTCATGAGGTGATCCATAAAAGATTAACCAAGGCGATTGGCGCTAAAGTTTTGGCCAAGGTAGAAAACCACCATAATTTCGCATGGAAAGAAATGCTTGATGGAGAAGAAGTGATTGTGCACCGAAAAGGTGCTACACCGGCAGGTAAAGGTGTGATGGGGATTATTCCGGGAAGTATGACCGCCCCAGGATTTTTGGTTAGGGGTAAAGGTGAAATGAGCGCGATCAATTCAGCTTCGCATGGAGCGGGTAGACAAATGAGCCGAACAAAAGCCATTCAATCGATTACCAAATCAGATATGAAAGCGATTTTGAAAGATCACAACGTCACTTTAATTGGTGCAGGTTTGGATGAAGCGCCAATGGCCTATAAAGACATTAACAAAGTGATGGCAGCACAAACCGAACTAGTTGATGTAGTGGCCAAATTTGAGCCTAAAATGGTGAGAATGGCCGATGATGGAAGTAGGGAAGACTAGTTTGATGGTGGGGAGTCTGAAGTTGAATGTCCATAGTTGCAAATACATCAACCTCGCAGGTTTCAGAAACCTGCGAGGTTTAATGTTATTTCAAATAAAAAATTAGAAGAACATTGGCTCCTGTCTATTATCCCAAAAGAAAAGAATTTCTATCCGATCAGACTTAACCTCATAAAATACAGAAGAAAGCTTTTTGATTAATCCTTGTCTGATATTAGGATCAAATTCAGTTTCTTTATAAAGGAATGGAGAATTACTAATTAATTCTAAAGTTTTAATCGTATTCTTTTTAAAATCACTTAATGCTTTAACCCCTAATCTTTCATGTATTTGAGTACAAATGTATTCGAAAGTTATATATGCTGTTTCTGATATGATTACAGGCAAACTCATCAAATAGTTGAGATTTTTTCTTTAAATTCTTCTAAAGAAAAGCTTTTGCCTGCTTTGACATCATCCTGTCCTTTTTTTATCCCAGACACAACATGTGCTGGTAAAGAACTATCCTTTTTTATTTCATAAGGAACTTCTAAAGCTTTAAGAAATGCCTTTAAAGCTTTTTCTTGCATTTTATCAGGATGTACAAGGTAAGTTTCCATATAAACGTGATTTTAAACTAATATACAAATTTAAAGATTATTAAATAAAACCTTCAAACTTAAATAGTGTCCATCAAAAGATTAAAAACAAAAACCCTCTTCAAAATTAATTGAAGAGGGTTTCTTATCTAATTTATAATCCTATTTCAACTTACTCAAAGCAGTTTTAATCCTAGGTAACATATCTTTAATATCCTGCAGGGTACAAGCACCAACCGAAGCCCTGAACCAAGGCATACTGTCTTCATTTCCAAATGCAGAGAATGGAACCAAAGCTGCTCCGGCTTCTTTAATCAGGTAGAAATTCACATCTGCACTGTCTTTTAAAACTTGACCATCTTCTGTAGTTTTCCCGATATAATCGATTTTAATAGTCAAATAAATCGCGCCCATCGGCTCAACAGCATCAACATTAAAGCCTTCGTTCTTTAATTCGTTAAAACCATTATAAAGTGCATTTAAACTATCCTGGATCTGGCCTTTAAAACTGGTCAAAAAAGTATCTACCTGTGTTTTATCATTAAAATAGTTAGACATAGCCACTTGCTCAGCTTTCGGTGCCCATGCGCCCATATGCCCAACCAATGCTTTCATTCTATTGATAATATCCTCCGGACCAAAACCCCAGCCTACACGTACACCTGTTGCAGCCAAACATTTCGAGCTACCATCAACAAAAACGGTAAAAGGACGCATTGCAGGACGCAAAGAAACTGGGTTTACATGCTCTTTTCCGAAAGTTAAAAGCGAATAAATCTGATCGTACATCATGTACAACGGTTTTTCGTCGGCACTACGTGATGCATTTTCTTCTAAAACAGCATCACAGATTTCAGCTAGTGAATCTGCATCAAACATGGTTCCCGTCGGGTTTAACGGCGAACACAAGGCCAACAAAGTTGCGCCTTTTAAATGTGGCTTTAACTGTGCAGCTGTTGGCATAAAATTATGCGCCGCATCTGTTTCTACGGCAATTGTTTTTGCCGAAGTCAAGTGAGAGTAGTGGTTATTGTTCCAAGATGGTGCAGGAAAAACCACGGTATCTCCCGGATCGATCAAAGCCAGATAAGTTGCATAAATTAACGGGCGTGAACCACCAGAAACTAAAATGCTGTTGGTGTTGTATTCTAACCCAAACCTGTCCTTTAATAATTCTGAAACCGTTTCTCTTAAAGGCAAAACGCCATCAGCAGGCGGATAATTGGTTTGGTTGGCATTGTATGCCTCCACAATTCCGGCTTTTAATTCAGTTGGGATTGGGTAAATGTTTGCATCAAAATCGCCTATGGTTAAATTAGCGATCGAAGCACCTTTGCGCTTCATTTCGTTAACTTCGTTACCGATTTTTATAATTTCTGAGCCGATTAATGAACTGGCCAATACTGAAACTTTCATATATTATTATTTGTTATCGCCTTTATAATTAGCGAATTAAATCTTCTATTGCTTTATTCACTTTTCCGAAACCAAATTGCGACAACACACCCTGCATAGCTGCAGAAATCTGTTCGTTACAAAGGTTGCCGATGCTCCCTTCGTGTGTATGATGTATTTGGCCAGATGGTGCAAAACTACCATTTTCTATCTGTTCGCCAACAATTTTATAAGCCTCTCTAAATGGAACACCTTGGAGCGCCAGATCGTTTACGACTTCTACGCTAAACAGATAGTCATATTTTTTATCCTTCAAAATATCATCTTTTATCGTGATGTTCTGGAACATAAAAGTAGCGATCTCCAAACATTCGTTTAAAGAAGTGATTGCCGGAAATAAATTTTCTTTCAGCAATTGTAAATCGCGGTGATAACCCGATGGCAAATTGGTAATCATCATGGCAATTTCATTCGGCAAAGCCTGGATTTTATTGCAACGCGAACGGATCAATTCAAAAACATCAGGGTTTTTCTTGTGTGGCATAATGCTCGAACCTGTGGTAAGCTCTGCCGGAAAACTAATGAATCCGAAATTCTGATTGATGAACAAACACACATCCATAGCCATTTTAGCTAAAGTTGCCGCAACTGCACTCATTGCCTGAGCCAAAATCCTTTCAGTTTTGCCACGTCCCATCTGTGCATAAACTACATTATAGTTTAAACTTTCAAAACCCAATAAATGGGTTGTCAAAGTCCTGTTTAATGGAAATGAAGAGCCATAACCAGCAGCTGACCCTAGTGGATTCTTATTGCAGATTTTCCATGCAGCCAACATCAATTCCATATCATCTGCCAAGCTTTCGGCATAAGCACCAAACCATAGGCCAAAAGACGATGGCATGGCAATCTGCAAATGCGTATAACCTGGCATCAATTTATCTTTGTGCGTATTGCTTAGCTTAATTAGCTCATTAAACAAGGTTGAGGTTTGGCCAACCATATCTTCAATACAAGCCCTAAAGAACAGTTTCAAATCAACCAGCACCTGATCGTTACGCGACCGTCCACTATGGATTTTCTTACCTGCTTCGCCAATACGCTGGGTAAGTAACCACTCTACCTGTGAATGTACATCTTCCACACTGTCTTCAATGGTGAAATTTCCAGCTTCAATGTCAGCGTAAATGTTTTTCAATTCTTGTTGAACCGTTTTAAGTTCTTCAGCTGTTAGCAAATTAATGGTTTCTAACATCTGTGTATGGGCCAAAGAACCCAATACATCAAACTTTGCCATTTGCAGATCCAGTTCACGGTCTTTACCAACCGTAAAACGCTCTACAAACTGATTTACATCTATATTTTTTTGCCAGATTTTCATTCTTGTGATTGCTCTATTATATACCTGCACAAAGGCAGTCGAAATACCCGCAAAAGTACAATAAATACATTAGAAATCAGGAATGAGATTGATTTGTAATGCACATTAAAACGCCAATAAACTCAATTTTATATGGCTACTCATAATTCTTGGTTTAAAAGCTTATTTTCGTATAAACTTAAACTTATTATGAAATCCCTAAAACTGTTCTCCACCGTTTTTTTCATGCTTGTTATACACCAGCTACAAGCACAGGAAAAACCAGCATTAGGCTGGAAAGATGTTTCTAAATGGACCTTTAACAGACCTGCTACTTTATCGCCCAACGGCGAATGGATTGCGCTGGCCAGTGGACCAGTTGAGGGAGATCTAAAGATGACGATCAGAAAAACCAATGATACTTTAAGCCGCAATTACCCAATTGGAGCAATGGCCAATAGCATCTCATTTTCAAACGATTCAAAATTTGCTGCTTTTAAAGTTGCACTTAAGGATAGCGAAGCCAAAGCAGCAAAGAAAACAAACAAACCGGTTTATGATAAACTCTTGCTGGTTTCGTTAAGTGATAATAAACAGACGACTTTCGAAAAGGTAAAAAGTTTTAGCTTTTCTGAAAAATCACCTGAATGGATTGCCATCCAATTTGCTCCGGCAGAAAATGCTTCTAAAGAGAAAGATGCACCAAAAGGTACCGACGTACTGCTTTACAGCCTTATCACCAAAAAAAGTTACAACCTCGGTAATGTTTCAGAGTTTGCATTTAACAAAACAGGAAGCCAGTTTGCTTATGTTATCGATGCAGCAGGGCAAAATGGAAATGGTATTTTTTTACGTGATATGAAAACAGGCATTACCACGGCGCTTGATAATGATAAAGCTGTTTATCAGAAACTGGGCTGGAATGAACAGGGAACTGCATTTGCTTTGCTTAAGGCCAATAAAAACGATAAATATAAAGATGATGTTTACAGTATGCTTGGTTTTAACAAAATCAATGGAGATTTAACAAACAAAGTAATATACAATGGTATTGACGACAAAATATTCCCGGCCAATATGGGCATCAACACCAATGCCGCCCCATTCTGGTCTGACGATCAAAGCGTGTTGTTCCTTGGCGTTAATACATTAACTAAAAAGGAAGATAAGAAAGAAGAAAAAAAGGAGGATAAGAAATCAGACACTTTAGCCAAGGCAAAACCCGAAGTTAAAAAAGATGATATCGAGAAACCTGATATGATTATCTGGAATTGGCAGGATAAGAGACTACAATCGGCCCAGCAAACGCAAGAAATGCGCGATAAAAATTTTAGTTATTTAAGTGCTTATCGCATTGCGGATAAAAAATTCATTCAACTTGCAGACAGCAATATGCGCTCAGTTAGTGTAAACCCTAAAAGTTTATACGCGATTGGGTACGATAATTCGAAATATGAGTTGATGGGAAATTTAGATGGGCAAAGTTATGTGGATGTTTATCTGATCAACCTTAAAACCTTTGGCAAGAAATTACTATTTGAGAAAATGTATGCCTCTAATGGTGGAAGACTTGTGGTTGCACCAAATGGAACTTTAGCCAGCTATTATTTAGACGGTGTATTTTATAGCATTAATTTAGAAAGCGGAAAAACGGCTAACCTTACCGGTAAGATTAAATCTTCTTTTGTTGATGAATTAGATGACCATAACGTAATAAAACCTGCCACGCAAAACCTGGGCTGGTCAGCTGATTCTAAATATGCATTGATTAAGGATAATTACGATTTATGGAAAATCTCTGCTGACGGAAACAGTATTACTCCATTATCTGATAATTGGAAAAGCAAAAAAACCGAAGTGGCAACCCGTTTTCGCGTTGACGCTGATGAGAAAGGTGTTGATTTAAGCAAAGACCAGTATTTTGCGGTATTTAATACCAAAAACAAGAAAAACGGCATTGGCATTTTACCTGCAGGTAAATCTAAGATCAATATTTTGTTTCTAGATGACAATGCTTACCAAAGTTTTTCAAAAGCCGAACAAGCTAAAGTTTTTACTTATACCAAAAGTAATTTTCAGCAATCGCCAGATTATTATATAAGTACAACGGGCGATTTAAGTACTGCCAAAAAAGTAACCACAAATACTCCAGATCAGGCCAAATATGCATGGTCTTCGGGTGTAAAACTAATTGACTATGTGAGTGCAAATGGCGATAGCTTGCAGGCGGCCATTTATTTACCTGCCAATTATGTTCCCGGAAAGGCTTATCCTACCATCACATACATTTATGAAAGGTTAACTGATGACCTGAATACTTATACCATGCCTACATTTCCTGGTGGAGGTTTCAACAAAGCGATGTATACCAGCAATGGATACGCAGTTTTAATGCCCGATATTAAATATAAGCTAAATGATCCGGGCATGTCGGCCGTTGCCTGCGTAGTACCTGCAGTAAAGGCAGCCATTGCTACCGGAATTGTTGACGAAAAAAATGTGGCTATCCATGGTCACTCATGGGGTGGTTATCAAACTTCATTTTTAATTACCCAAACCAATATTTTTAAAGCGGCCGCAGCAGGAGCACCTTTAACCAACATGATCAGCATGTACAGCTTAATCTATTGGAATAGCGGTGGCACAAACCAAGCCATTTTCGAAGCTAGTCAAGGTAGGTTAACGCCTGGTTATTGGGATAACTGGGATGCTTTCGCACGCAACTCTCCAGTGTATCACATCAAAAAAGTACAAACCCCATTATTGCTTTTACACAATGATAAAGATGGGGCTGTAGATTTTACTCAGGGCATTGAATATTACAATGGTTTAAGAAGGTTAAACAAACCTGTTGTGATGATTACCTATCGTGGCGAAAATCACGGAATTGCAAAATTACCAAACCGTAAAGATTATGCTGTACGGATGATGGAATACTTTGACTATATGCTTAAAGGAAAACCCGCTCCTGAATGGTGGAGCAAGGGGGTAAATCGATTAGATATGGAAAAACACTTAGAGGCAAGAGCTTTTGATGGTGGCGAAGAGAATTGATTATTTTGAGAAAGCCTCAGATCTATTAGACCTGAGGCTTTCTTTTTACTTACCGTTTATTACCGGTTTCAGCATGTTTACATATCCCTCAACTCCTTGGGCTACTTCTCTAACATATAAAAACTCATCAGCCATGTGCGAGCGGCCAGAAAAACCCGGACCACATTTTACAGATGGAATATCTAATAACGCCTGATCGGAAGTAGTTGGCGAACCATAAGTAGTTTTTCCAAGGGCAACACCAGCCTGAACAACCGGATGGTTTTTATCAATCGACGATGGTTTTAAGCGGATAGACCGCGGGGTAACATCACAATCAACACTTGACCTGATAATCTCTAAAACTTCTTCATTCGTGTAAGCATCGGTTACACGAACATCAACCGTAAAAGTACAATTTGCCGGAACCACATTATGTTGCGAACCTGCATTGATAATCGTAACCGTCATTTTTAATGGCCCGAAAACCTCCGATACTTTTGGAAACTGATAGTTTCTAAACCATTCGATATCTTTTAATGCTTTGTAAATGGCATTCTCTCCCTCTTCGCGGGCAGCATGACCGGCTTTTCCATGAGACACACAATCTAATACCAATAAGCCGCGCTCGGCAATGGCTAAATTCATTTCTGTTGGCTCACCCACAATACCGAATTCCAGTTCACCCAAATCAGGCAGCACCAGTTCTAAACCATTATTACCAGAAATTTCTTCTTCAGCAGTTGCTGCCAAACAGATGTTATATTTTAAATCTTCTTGTTCGTAGTAGTACAGAAATGTACCAATTAATGAAACTAAACAACCACCTGCATCGTTACTGCCCAAACCAAACAGTTTATCACCTTCAATTGCAGCATCATAAGGATCGCGGGTATAACCAGAATTAGGCTTTACCGTATCATGATGTGAGTTTAAAAGTAATGTTGGTTTAGCGGCATCGAAATGTTTGTTGTAAGCCCAAACGTTATTCATTTTACGTTGAGTCTTAACTCCTCTCTCCTCCAAAAACTGGGCAATTAAATTCGCCGTGCGATCTTCTTCTTTACTAAAAGACTGGATACGGATCAACTGTCGCAATAAATCCAGACTTTCTTTTTGTATATTTTCTAATAACATAGTATCAAGTAATTAGTATTAAGTATCAAGACTAAACCCGTCTTTAAACTTTCTACCTTTTATTTTGGCTTTCAGTTTTATGTTTGCGATTAAGACTTTATGCCCTATACCGCTAACCCTCTTTAGTATACAGATTTCCTGCTTTTAAAGCCGAAAGTTTGATACCTTTTATCAATGATGAGCTAAAACCGTTATGTTCCATTTCATTTAAACCTGCGATGGTACAACCTTTCGGCGAAGTTACCTTATCTATTTCTGATTCTGGGTGTGTTCCGTGTAATAAAAGCAAATCGGCAGCTCCTTTAGCCGTTTGAACAGCCATTTTTAAAGCTTCATCAGCATGAAAACCAATTTCTACCCCACCTTGACTTGCTGCCCTAATTGCCCTCAAAAAAAATGCAATACCACAGGCACAAAGCGCTGTTGCTGAAGTCATTAAATCTTCATTAATTTTCACAACGGAACCAACAGTTTCGAACATTTTGGTCACCTCTGCAATGTTTGCTGCTGAGGCATTATCACTGGCCATACAGGTCATCGATTGACCAATAGCAATTGCTGTGTTAGGCATTACCCTGATCACCTCCACATCATCGCCTAATTTCTCCCTAACAGCAGCACAGCTCACGCCAGAAATTACCGAAATAACCAAATGTTTGGCCGGAACAATTGAAGTTTGAATTTCATCTAAAACCGTATTTAATTGTTGCGGCAGAACAGCCAAAATCACAACATCAGCATCAACCACAGCCTGTTTATTGTTATTGCTTACATTAAAACCGGCTTCGGCGAAAGATTTTAAATGGTCAGTATTTCTACGGGTAAGCGTAATGTCGCCTGCTTGAGCAAAGTCGGCCTTTACCAAACCTTTCGCTAAAGATAAACCGATATTTCCGCTACCAATTATGGTTATTTTTTTTGTCATGATTATTTTCCCTTTAGTTTGCTTACACAGATTTTATTTCTTTTTCTCCTTCGGTTTGATTGCACCGATTATTTGATTGCACCGATTTTTTTGTGTTTGAAAAGCAAACGATAAGTTTAGGCACCTCGACTAAAAACCTTACACCCTCAACCTACTTACCTTCTACCTTTACTTCAGCATTTTTGTGCCAAAAGTTCCCTCAGCAAGTTCAGCGAGCTCATCGGCTTTGCCGATATAAACCGCAGAAACTCCTTTTTTAATCGCTTCAAAGGCATTGTGCAGTTTAGGGATCATTCCACCTTGCACAGTTCCATCGGCTTTTAAATCTTCAAACTCATCAGCTTTGATTTCTCTTACAACAGAAGCATCATCATTAACGTCCCGAAGTACTCCCTTTTTCTCAAAGCAATATACCAAACGTGTTTCATATAAGTTCGACATCGCTACTGCAACAGAAGAAGCAATGGTATCAGCATTGGTATTTAGAAGCTGAGTGTCACCATCATGTGTAATGGCACATAAAACTGGAACCAATCCGGCTTTTAGCAAATTATCTAAAGTTGTTGAAGACACCGAATTTTCATCCAAATCGCCCACAAAGCCATAATCGATTACGGCTCCAGCCATAGGACCAGCTTCCGGCCCATAGGTTTTGGTACTAACCGGTCGTTTTTTTGCTTTGATCACATTACCATCAGCACCACTTAAACCAATGGCATTACTACCTTTGGCCTGTAGTTGGGCAACCATGTTTTTATTGATCAAACCCGCATAAACCATCGTCACAATCCGCAGCGTTTCGATATCGGTTATTCTTCTCCCCTCAACCATTTTGGCTTCAATGCCCAACGATTCGCCCAGTTCAGTTGCAATTTTACCCCCGCCGTGCACCAGGATTTTATCTCCTGGCAATGCAGTAAAATCCAATAAAAACTGGTGTAGGTTTTCTGAATTATCGATTACGTTTCCGCCGATTTTTATGATAGTGAGTTGTTTCATAATTTATTCTTACCGTGGTTCGTGTCTCCACGAACCACATTAATAGTTTTGTTTCACCAATAATTTCGGTTCGTGAAGACACGAGCCGAGGCATATGATTTACAATTCCTCCAACATTGCTTTTATCACCGCCTGTGCTGCCCATAAACGGTTACCTGCTTCGTGGATAACCAATGAATTTGGTCCATCCAAAATCTCTGATGATAATTCCAGATCACGACGAACTGGCAAACAGTGCATCACTTTCGCATCGTTTGTGAACTTTAACTTCTCATTATTCATCATCCAGCCATCGGGATAAGTTAACACTTTTCCATACTCTTTATAACTGCTCCAGTTCTTCACATACACATAATCAGCACCTGCTAAAGCTTCTTCTAAATTATATTGAATATTGGCATTTGGTGTAAAATCTTCCGAAAGCTCGTAACCTTCAGGCTGAGCGATGGTAAAATCGATCATACCTTCTGCCTGAGCTTTGCACATCCATTCTGCAAAAGAATTCGGCACCGCCTGAGGCAACGCTTTAACATGAGGTGCCCAGGCTAAAACTACTTTGGGTTTACGGCCATCAGGTTTCTTTGTCCAGGTTTCGTGAATGGTAATGATATCGGCAAAGCTTTGTAAAGGGTGACGTGTTGCACTCTCTAAACTCACTACTGGCACAGCACAATATTTCACAAATTTATTGAAGAAATCTTCGCTATAATCTTCCTCGCGGTTATTCAGTTTTGGAAAAGAACGTAAACCTAGGATATCGCAGTATTGTCCCATCACCGCAGCAGCTTCGCGGATATGTTCAACTGTAGAGCCATTCATCACCACGCCATCCTGTGTTTCTAAAGCCCAGCCTTCTTTATCCAGATTCATCACCATTACATTCATACCTAAGTTTAAGGCCGCTTTTTGGGTACTTAACCGGGTACGTAAACTTGGATTCATAAAAACTAAACCTAAGGTTTTGTTCTTACCTAAATCTTGGTGCGCATAAGGATTCACCTTTAACGCTAGCGCATCATTTACAAACTGTTTGATGCTTGGAACATCGTGTACGGAAGTGAAAAGTTTCATTTTTTAAAGCTTAAAAGGGTGCTTCGACAGGCTCAGCATGACAATATCTATTTTACTAATTCTCTAAAAGCTGCCAAAAACTCGTCAGCATGTGCTTTTGTTAAATTTAAGGCCGGCAATAAACGGATCACGTTCGGTTTTGCCTCTCCAGTAAAAATATGGTGTGTAAACAATAATTCTTTTTTAACATGCGCCAGTTCGGCAGATAGCTCGATACCGATCATTAATCCACGGCCACGTACTTCTACCACCTGCTCAAATTTCTTCAATTCGCTAATTAAGTAACTTCCCACTTCTTCAGCATTTTTCATCAGGTTTTCCTGTTGCATTACCTCTAAAACAGCTAAAGCCGCAGCGCAAGCTAAATGGTTACCACCGAAAGTTGTACCCAACTCTCCATGCCAAGGTTTAAATTTAGGCGCAATAGAGATCCCTGCCACTGGAAAGCCATTACCCATTCCCTTTGCCATGGTATAAACATCTGCTTCAACCCCAGAATAATCGTGCGAGTAAAACGTTCCTGTACGTCCGTAGCCGCATTGTACGCTATCGGCAATGTAAACCGCATTATATTCATCACAAAGTGAACGGATTTTCTGTAAGAAACTCTTCGAAGCTTCTTTGATGCCGCCAACACCTTGAATGCCCTCAATAATAACGGCCGAAATTTCATTGCCTTGTGCTTTAAAAATTTCCTCTAACGCAATCTCATTATTAAAAGGTAAAAAAATTACATTTTCGGTCTGGTTAACCGGTGCCACAATTTTAGGATTATCGGTTACGGCAACTGCCAAAGATGTACGTCCGTGAAAAGCACCTGTAAAAGCGATCACCTTTTTTCTTCCGTTGTAAAATGAAGCTAATTTTAAAGCATTTTCATTTGCCTCAGCTCCAGAATTACATAAAAAAAGCTGAAAGTCTTTCTTACCAGAAACGGTTCCCAATAATTCTGCAAGCTGAACCTGCAAAGGGATTTTTACTGAATTTGAATAAAAACCAACTTTATTTAACTGATCGGTTAAACGGTTTACATAATGTGGGTTGGTATGCCCGATTGAAATTACAGCATGGCCGCCATATAAATCTAAATATTGTTGATCGTTAGCATCCCAAACATTGCTGCCTGCCGCTTTTGTTATTTCTATATCGTTAAGTGGATAAACGTCGAATAAGTTCATTTTTTAATAAGGTTTGAAGGTCGAGGGCTGGAAGGTAGAAGGCTGATACTGCCTAACCTTTTCCACCGCCTCTCAAAAATTTAATAAATGCGATTAACATCGCCTTAATTTCATTAACACTTTTATTCACAGCTTCGTAAACTTCTAAACTGATATAAGCTAAATCACGTATGAGAATAAAAGTATATTCTATTTCTTTTGTAGAGCCAAGTGCGTTATCAAGATAATGAACAAAATCCTTATCTGTGTTTTTACCGCTTCCTTCTACAATATTTAAAGGGATAGAATAGGTGGCCCGCCGAATTTGTTGGGTTAAAGCAAATTTTTCTTCAATAGGCATGATAGGTAGGATTTCCTTATAAACCTGTAAAGTAAATAAGTGAGCCTTTTTCCAAACATCTAGTTTTTGATAGTCTCTCATACATTTAAAATTTTAGATCTGAATCCAGACCTTTTTGCCTTCCGCCTAAAAGTTGGCTGCTTTTAATTTGAGTCCCACTGTTTCATCCAAGCCGAACATTAAATTCATATTCTGAACCGCTTGTCCGCTGGCACCTTTTAACAGGTTATCAATGATACTGATGATAAATAATTTACCACCGTGTTTTTCTATATGTACCAATGCCTTGTTGGTGTTCACAACCTGTTTTAGATCGATGTTTTTCCGGCTTACATGCGTAAAAGGATGAGTACTGTAGTACGCTTCGTAAATGTTTTGCGCTTCTTCTAAACTTAAATCACTTTCCAGGTACATTGCAGCTAAAATACCTCTGGTAAATGCACCACGCTGTGGGATAAAACTTAAAGCTTCAGAAAGTGATGGTTGCAACTGCAACAAACTCTCACTAATCTCATTCAAATGCTGGTGTTCAAATGCTTTATAGACAGAAAGGTTATTGTTTCTCCAACTGAAGTGCGAGGTGGTAGATAAACCCTGCCCCGCTCCTGTTGATCCCGTAGTTGCATTAATATGAACCTCATTTTTAATCAGCCCTTTAGCAGCCAATGGTAACAAACCCAATTGGATACAAGTTGCAAAACAACCAGGATTAGCAATATTTTTAGCTGCTTTAATTTTATCGCGGTTTAGTTCGGGTAATCCGTAAACAAAGTCTTTGGTCGAAAAGTTGGCATTTGCATGCAACCTGAAATCTTGCGACAAATCGATGATTTTAATGCTGTCGTTAATTGGATTAGCGGTTAAAAACGTCTTCGCATCCCCATGGCCAACACAAAGAAAAAGCACATCAATATCCTGTGGAATATCGCTTACGAACTTTAAATCTGTATCGCCAATTAAGTCAGTATGTACATCAGAAATTAAGTTTCCGGCATTACTCGTACTGTTTACAAAAGCAATTTCAACATTTGGGTGGTTAACCAAAATGCGTAACATTTCGCCTCCGGTATAGCCCGCACCACCAATTATTCCTGCTTTAATTTTCATATTTAAAAGGGTTTAGGGTTTGAGGTTTAACGTTAGGGCGCTTTAACCTTACGCCTTCAACCTTATACCTCAAACCTCCGAGGTTATGCCTCGTTGTTTACTTTATGCCAGATCATTACCTGGTTACCAAATATTTTAGAGAAACCTTTAACGTCTTCTCCGCTCCAGGCGTTATTCATTTCGCCATAGCTACCAAATTTATTGCTCATTAAATCATGGTTAGATTCAATTCCGATAACCTGGAAACGGTACGGCAACAACTCTACAAATACTTTACCGCTCACAAATTTTTGTGTATCGGCTAAAAAAGCCTCAATATTCCGCATAATTGGATCGTGAAACTGGCCTTCGTGCAGCCAATTGCCATAGAAAGACGATAGCTGTTCTTTCCAGCTTAACTGCCATTTGGTTAAGGTGTGTTTTTCTAAAGTATGGTGTGCTTTGATAATAATAATGGGGCCAGCAGCCTCAAAACCTACGCGACCTTTAATACCAATGATGGTATCACCAACGTGGATATCTCTACCGATGCCAAAAGGCTGAGCGATTGCCTGTAATTTTTGGATTGCACTAACAGGTGCTAATTTTTCACCATCAATAGCAACCAGTTCACCTTTTTCGAAGGTTAATTCTACCCTGCGCGATTCGGTTTCCGAAACCTGGGTTGGCCAGGCGCTTTCTGGTAAGGTTTCGTGAGAAGTTAAGGTTTCCTTTCCTCCTACCGAAGTTCCCCATAAACCTTTGTTTATCGA
This sequence comes from Pedobacter sp. GW822-FHT03F06, assembly GCF_058801365.1. Taxonomy (NCBI): domain Bacteria; kingdom Pseudomonadati; phylum Bacteroidota; class Sphingobacteriia; order Sphingobacteriales; family Sphingobacteriaceae; genus Pedobacter; species Pedobacter sp. GW822-FHT03F06. The sequence goes on along the minus strand of NZ_JBXANE010000012.1, from coordinate 52,158 downwards.
GTATCTTGCTTTTTCTGCACTATATTCTACACCATGTTGTGCTAAATATTCTATTTCCGCTTCGCGGGATAATTTTAAATCTCTAATTGGGGTAATGATTTCAACCTCTGGAATAAGGATATTGAAGATCATATCGAAACGCACCTGATCGTTACCTGCACCGGTACTTCCATGGGCTACATAATCTGCACCAATTTTTTTCACGTAGTTGGCAATAGCCGTTGCCTGACTAACACGCTCTGCACTTACGGATAATGGATAAGTAGCATTTTTTAATACGTTACCAAAAACCAGGTATTTAATACACCCTTCATAATAACTTTCAGTTTCATCTACAACAGCATGCGATTTTACGCCTAAAGCATATGCTCTTTTCTCAATTTCCTGTAACTCTTCATCAGAAAAACCACCAGTATTTACAATTACCGAGTGAACTTCCAATCCACGGTCTTGTGCCAGGTAAATACAACAAAATGAGGTATCTAAGCCTCCGCTAAATGCTAAAACAACTTTTTTCATGCTATTTAAATAAAAAGGTAAATAAAAATAAAAGGGCTTTTAAGCCAGTTTTTGGCTTAGGTTTAACAACTAAACGCTGCTTAATGCGCATAAAACGCTCGTATAATTTGGGTTTCTTCTGCAGTTCTTCGGCAAACTGCTTGGCTACCTCATGTTTCTTCTCGGCCGGATCGTAAAGCATAGCAGTACACATACAGTTTTTGCGTTCCTTCATTTTTAAAATTTCGAAGTTTACACAGCTTTGGCAACCTTTCCAAAACTCTTCATCCTGGGTAAGTTCGCTGTAGGTTACAGGCTCATAGCCTAAATCTGAATTGATTTTCATTACGGCCAAGCCTGTTGTTAAACCAAATATTTTTGCCTTTGGATACAACTTTCTCGATAAACCGAAAATCTCATTTTTGATGGCTTTTGCTAATCCAGCTTTGCGGTACTTAGGACTTACCACTAAACCACTATTGGCCACAAACTGTCCGTGGCTCCAGGTTTCTATATAGCAAAATCCTGCCCAAGAGCCATCTTTATGGAAAGCAATAACCGATTTGCCTTCTTGCATTTTATTAGAAATATATTCCGGCGAACGCTTAGCAATCCCTGTTCCACGAGCTTTTGCCGATTCTGCCATTTCGGTTACTATTTCTTCTGCAAATACACGATGTTCAGGAAGTGCAACCTGCACTATAAATTCGTTAATATCCATTCGTTTTCTAACGAAAAATTATAAGTATTCTTGTTAATTGGGTTTTTAGAGAGGATCAATTCCTCGTTACGTTTAGTGTAGGTACTAAATACGCGGAGTGAAATTTTGCCGGCTTGTGGGATAATAAAATACAGGCTGAAAATGATTAATAAACACACCTTTTCCAGACACATTTTGTGCTGTGGAAACAGAAAGTTTATGTAAAATTTGTTTAATCATTTCTTGCGTATTAAAACGGCTTTAACTCTATTGAGGTGCAAAGGTTTAAATAAAAATCGAGTTACACAATAATATCATCATTTTTTTATGTTAAGCTTTCCATTTTATTGAACTAATCTGACTTAAACAAGTATTGAGGCTATTTATAAATTTAAAAAAATTCGTGTATCGTACATTTAAGCTACAGGTTCTATTGCCAATTTTAACATTGTTAAAAAAATGCGACGAACTTTAACATCTGCTTAACATCATTTAACATCCTGGAATATGGTTTAAACTCAATATTTGTATGTCTGTAGCGAATGCAATCTGGCTATCGTTTTATGGATACTCTTTAAATATTAAATCAAATTTTAACCGTATGAAGAATTTTACTCCATTCCATTTCAAATCGATCCCTTTATTTGTTCTAATTGCTTTTACAGCATTAACTTCATGTAAAAAAACTGAAACTGCCGATCCTACAATATCTTATTTAAGGGTAATTAATGCATCACCTTCTCTGGCTACCTACAATGCTTACTTTAATGGCAGCATGGTTAATTCGGCAGCTTTACCATTTGGAGGCTCTGCTGCTTATCTTTCTTATGCCGCAGGCGCTTACAGTTTAAAATTTACGACGGCCAGTAGCGCAGAGAGCTTGTTAACCAAAACCGTTACTTTAAATGCAAGCACTTATTACTCTGCTTACTTAATTAATAAACCGGCTGCGCTAGATGTTTATACCATTAGTGATGATCTTTCCATTCCATCAACGGATAAAGCTTACATCCGTTTTATCAATTTATCGCCTGATGCACCGGCTTTAGACCTGGCCAAAACCAGCGCAACTACCATGCTGGTTACGAATAAAGCCTATAAAAGTGCGAGTGGTTTTATTGCTGTAGATGCAGGAACTTATACATTGGATGCAAAAGAAACTTCATCGGGAACAGTTAAAGCTACTTCCGCCAGCACCAGTTTTACAGCGGGTTATCACTATGACATTATTTGTGGTGGTTTGGTAACACCTGCAAATGAAACTGAACGCCCTTTAAGTTTACAGGTGATATTGATCAAATAATAGATAAAAATATTTTATGATCGCTTTATATTATTGGGGTTCAATATATAAAGCGATTTTTTATTTGAGCATGAAACTGTATTTTTTTGCCACCGTATCAACGTTATCCAGATACAACCAATCTTTATAAACCAGTTTGGCATTCTTAAATTCAAAAAAAGCATTTCGTTGAAAGTTGACTCCATATTTTTCCAATTCAAATCCTTCATCAACGATGAATTGTATGTTGGAATTTTTTATCGAATCTAAAACCTCAGCATTATTGCTGGGGATTACAACTATTTTTTTATAATCCCTAAATTTATTTTCCTTCTTGTCTCCAAGCTGCTTGAGAAATTTAATAGTCTTTTCTGTACAAGATCCACAGTTTCCTGAAATTACAACTATGAAAAAATTATTTAATTTAAGTAGATCTGTGTTTTGCTTTTCTTTAAAATACATATTAAGATGTTCCTCGTCTCCCGACATCTTGCGCTTGTTGCATGCGGTAATTATTAATAAGACGACTAAAATAAAGCAGTACTTTTTCATTATGGTTTACTTTTTATAACCTTTATAATATCGAATCTCAAATGTAATGGATCCACAAATTTACTTTTTCTATGCGTTGGTGAAATGAATAAGCCCTCTTTTGTAATAAACCATGTATTTGGCGAATATTTATACATGGGCAATTCTATTTCCTTAATTACTTCGAACTTTTCATTAAAAATCATTAACACCAAAGGCTTATCCAAAATGGAATTAAAATATTTACCATTCTCCTGTAATATATTTCTTAAGCTAAACCTATAATAGACATGCCTGTATTTATCATACATTACATTGAAGAACTGGCTGTTTTCTATATTATGGGTTACCCATTTTTTAGGATCTTCACCTTTAATATAAGATACTGAATCAGCCAGATACTTGCCTTTTGAAGGTGTTCCACCATAACTAGTGATGGTTGAATTTCTAGGGTTATACTGATAGATATTAGATTCATAGAGATAGCTATACGTCAGAACGCCCTGTTTTTGATGTTCACTCGTAACAATAGATGTTAAAAAACCTGCGCTCCCCTTAATTTTGTATAGATAATCAGAATAAGAAATTGGAAGAAATGTGAGTTTCCCAGTATTCATATTTAAAGAAACAAAAGCGGGCATTTTTTTATTCCAATTAAAATCGTAATATACCTGATTCAAAACAAGCCTATTATTATAAAGAAACATTTTAAAATCATGACTGTATGAAATAGGTTTCCCAGGCATATTATTTTTAATTGATATGCTGTCCATTGAAATCTCTTGCTTCTTGTGCAGATTCGTATCAATTATAACCAGTTTTTCATTGCCATAATTAAGTATAATAGAATTAAAATTTATTATAGAAATATCCGCTATACTTCTACTTTTATCTAAATCCTTCTTATCCAGGTTTTTGAATGACCAGCTTTTACCAACTAAATTTAATTGTTTAACTAAAGTTCGGTGCGTCAAATCAAAAATATCAATACTTGATAAGGCAGGATTATATCCAATGAGATAATCTACATTATGCTCGCTATATTGTGTATAAGTAAAATATGGGCCACTATACTCTTGTTCAACTGGGATCTGAATTGAATCTGTGTTAACTTCATATTTCCAGGTATCTTTAGCTGATTTCGAACTTATTATGTATTTATCTTGATCAGTGTTTTTACAAGAAATAACACAAGTACAAATCAAACTAAATAGGCAAAAAACAAATAGGTATTTAAACATAAAAACTATTTAGTCTGGTGGAGTTTGGCAATTCACCAAAGGACTACAACTAGGTCCACCGATTGGTGACCCAGAAAAACATCCAAATGCTATACTTCCAAAATTGCATGGAGATGGATGATTTTCCCCAGGACATATTATTGCAGACGGACAAGTAGGACCGCTTTGGAGGCCAGCTTTGCAACCAATTAAACCTGAGCCCGAACAAGGATATTGACGGAGTATAGGTTTTGGTGGAGTGGTACAAGGTTGTTGAGAGATTTCGCACACTATCCCGGATGTAGCACCACAGCCACTAAATCCATCTGGACATGCCTTTACATAATTTCCAGTATCACCACTAGTGATATTATTTGACGAACTTATACTTTGTTCAAGTGACATTGCCTTTGTTACTTTGTAATTCATTTCATCTTCCTTGCTACAGGAGAACAAACAAATAGTTGCAAAAAAGAGCGAGATAATAAATACTGTTTTCATAAGGTTATAGTTTGTGAGTGTTATTTAAATTATAATATGTTCCCAATATCTGTTTTACAGATATTGATTTTTACATTTCCCTCTTCCAACATATTCACTAATACAGCTTTTCAGTTGATTTAGAATTAGTTACCCTTAATTAATACATAAATATATATGCATTTCACATCGTATTCTAATTTTATTTTAACCATAAATCCCCACATTTTAACACAAAAAATACAACTCTTCATATTTAATTCTACATTACAATGCTGTTATCATAGATAAAAAATAATATTAATCATACTTATACTCACATTCTCAGCTCACGAATTGGCATGTACCTGCTTTTAGCAACACTAATTCATTGGTTTACTTCAAACCCAAATTTCAAAAAACCTAGACAATCATATCCAATAGCTCATTAGTAGAAAAATCAAGGTTTGTTAATTGGATTATGTTATCAAACCACATCTTCTTATTATCGAAACATTACTATTTAGAATAATTCAAAATAATTTGGATAATAAGATTTTCTACCGTTATTTTGCAGCAGTTTAGAATTAATCCAAATAAATATTATAATGCTTAAAATCAGACTTTTCTGTATATCATTTTTTTTAACTCTTACCAGCCTACTCTCCTTTGCCCAGCAGTTTTCGACCATTAGCGGTACAGTTACCACTTCAGATGGTAAACCAGCCGCTTATATTTCGGTTGGTTTAAAAGGCAAAGGACTAGGAAATGTGACCAATGAAAAAGGCATTTTCGAAATCCAAAGGGTTAAACCTGGCTCTTATACCTTAAGGGTATCGGCTGTTGGTATCCAAAATATAGAAAAACCGGTAGTGATTGCCGCCGGAGAGCACAAAACTGTTGATTTTGTAATCAACCAAAATTCAAATCAGCTTAATGAAGTAAATATTAACCAGGGCGTAAATAAGTACATCGCAAAGAAAAGTGAATTTATTTCGAAAATGCCGTTAAATAACTTAGAAAACCCTCAGGTATATACCACGATTACGAAAGAAACAATGGCCGATCAGCTTGTGTTTTCGGTTGATGATGCAGCCCGTAATGCAACCGGCGTTCAAAAAATGTGGGAATCAACTTCGCGCGGTGGCGATGGTGGTGCTTATTATGCATCAAGGGGTTTTATTGTACAGGCAAAATTAAGAAACGGAATTGCTGGAAATGTAACCGGCCGTAATGATGCTGCTAACTTAGAAAATGTAGAGTTTATTAAAGGCCCATCTGCTACCTTATTCGGTAGTACATTAACCTCATATGGTGGCTTAATTAACCGCATAACCAAAAAACCTTTCGAAGGAATGGGAGGTGCGGTTAGCTTTTCGACGGGTAGTTACGATTTTAACCGGGTTAGTACCGATTTCAATTTTCCTGTTGATAAAGATAACCACATTTATGCCCGGTTAAACACTTCTTACAATTACAAAGGTTCTTTCCAGGAGAATGTTTATGATAAAGGTTTCTTTATTGCACCTAGCTTGTCATATAAAGTAAACGATAAATTAGACTTTCTTTTCGATGCCGAAATTGCGAACGGTACAAGCACCTTAAAACCTTTCGTTTTCTTCTATTTTCCCGTAAAAGACCTTGGTTTTGATAGGGCTGATCAATCCGGAATAGCTTACGACAAATCCTTCACTGCTGATGCGATGAAGCAAAAATACAACAGCTCAAACTTTTTCGGGCAGGCCAATTATAAGTTTAACGAAAACTGGTCTTCGCACACCAGCTTTTCAAGCAATTATAGTTTCTCTAACGGCCGTGGTACGTATTTGTTCTTAGTCCCGAACAACTACCCTCCATTGGGCAACCCAACGGCTGCACCAGGTGCCGATTTGATATCAAGAGCAGATCAGTCAACTGATAACAGTAAGGTTTTTACTTACGAGGTACAGCAAAATTTTAATGGCACTTTTAACTTAGGTTCGGTAAAAAACAGAATGGTTTTAGGCCTTGATTATTTACGCCAAAACTCCGATCAATTGTTTTATTCGATCGACACTTTTGATCTGACCAATAAAGATGGAAGCGGCGCTAACTACAATAATTTCACTGAACACAATCTAGCGGCATTTTATGCAGCACTCCCTAGTGTTCCGAAATATCCGTATAACTTCAAAACCAATACATACAGTGCTTATGTTTCTGATGTGATTAATGTAACAGATAGGTTAATCGCCTTAGCTGCATTAAGAGTAGACCGGTTCGACAATAAAGGCAATTCTGATCGGGCAGGTTCGGCTCCAAAAGGTGCCTACAAACAAACTGTTTTTTCTCCAAAATTCGGTTTGGTATTTCAGCCGATTAAAGATCAGCTATCCTTATTTGCCAATTACCAGAACGGCTTTAACAACTTAAACGGTATAGATTATCAAGGTAATGCTTTTAAACCAGAGCAAGCAAACCAAATTGAAGGTGGGGTTAAAACAAACATATTTAATGGCAAGTTAACAGGCGCTGTATCTTACTATTATATTAAAGTTAAAGATATTGTTAGGGGCTATAACGGAGATCCATCAAATCCAAATGCACAAATCCAGGATGGCAATAAAATTAGCAAGGGTATCGAAGCTGAAATTATTGCAAATCCCGTTGACGGTTTAAATATTATTGCAGGTTTTGCATATAATGATAATCATTTAGAAAATGCATCGCCGGATGTAGAAGGCAGAAGAGATGCTTATTCTGCAGCACCCTACTCAGCAAACTTATGGATCAGTTATAAATTCCATGCAGGCTCGCTTAAAGGTTTTGGATTGGGCGCCGGTGGTAATTATGCCAGCGATAATAAAATTGTAAATAGTGTAAGCCAGGGTGTATTTATATTACCTGCTTATGAGGTTTTCAATGCCTCTGTATTTTACGATCATTCAAGATTCAGAATCGGAGTAAAAGCAGACAACTTTACCAACCAAAAATACTGGACAGGTTACAGCACCATGAACCCTCAGGACCTGAGAACCTTTACCGGAAGTGTTACTTATAAATTTTAATTAAAAACAACATAAATATTAAAAAATGAATAAAATTAAACCCATTAGTTTAACGTTCTTACTCGCTCTTTTTAGCTTATTCTCATTTGCGCAACAATTTGGAACAATAAAGGGAAAGATTAGCACTTCTAATGGAAAACCAGCGGCCTTTATTTCAATTGGCTTAAAGGGCAAGGGTCAAGGAACTACATCAGATGATGATGGTTTATACACCATAAACCGTGTTAAAGCCGGTACTTATACAATTAAAGCTTCTGCAGTTGGTATCAACGCCTCAGAAAAAAGCATTACAATCGCTGCAGGTGAGACTAAAATTATCGATTTCATATTGAAAGAAAATGATCAGGCGCTTGAGGAAATTACCATAGCAGGAATTAATCAGAAATACAAAGTAAGCTTACCTTCTGCTACACTTAGATTAAACGAACCATTATTAGAGGCACCACAAAACATTCAAATCGTAAGTAATGGAATCCTTAAAGACCAACAGATCATTAGCATGAGCGATGGGTTGATTAGAAATGTAAGTGGTGCAGTTCGTCTTGAACACTGGGGAGACATGTACACCAATATTTTAATGCGCGGATCGCAAATTCAAGCCATGCGTAATGGTTTCAATGTAGTTTCATCTTACTGGGGACCATTAACCGAAGACATGAGCTTTGTTGACCATATTGAGTTTGTTAAAGGTCCTGCAGGATTTATGTTGGGCAATGGCGATCCAAGCGGGATGTATAACGTGGTGACCAAAAAACCTACTGGTTTAAACCAGGGCGAGGTTTCGTTTACTGCTGGAAGCTTCGATTTATACCGTACAACAATTGATCTTGACCACAAACTAACAGCTGATGGCAAATTCTTATTCAGGTTAAACGCAGCTGCACAAAATAAGGGATCGTTTAGACCTTTCGAACAAAATGATCGCTACAGCTTTGCACCCGTGTTAAGTTATCAAATAACGCCCAGCACTAAGCTAACAGCAGAGTATACTTTACAAAATGCAAAAATGACCGAAGTAGGTTCCTATTACATTTTTAATACCACTGGGTATGCCAGCTTACCAAGAGAGTTTACCTTAACACAACCTGGTGTACAGCCTACCCGAATCAACGACCATAGTTTAACATTGAACCTAACCCAACAACTAGGTCAGAATTGGAAATTAACTGCACAAGCAGCTTATTATAAATATTTACAAAATGGCACAAGCTCATGGCCATCGGCAGTATATCCAAATGGCACCATTATTCGTAATGTTGGTATATGGGATGCTGAAAGCAGCATGAAATTAGCGCAGTTATTTGTGAACGGAACGGTTAAAACAGGCGGTATTGTACACCGCATTTTAGCTGGTTTTGATGGTGGTAAGAAAAATTATATGGCCGATTGGGGTCAGTCTCACGATTTAGATCTCGCCAGTTCTCCATTTAATTTATACAACCCTAATTATGGCTTCCCATCAAATGGTTATCCAAACTTTGACCGTGTTACTCCATTAGAACAAAGGGCTATTGCAGCTGGAGGTTTAATGGATCAAAAATACCTAAGCGGTTATGTTCAGGATGAATTAGGGTTTTTCGATAATATTGTTCGTTTAACCCTTGCAGGTCGTTATACTTATGTAAGTCAATCGGCCTGGGGTGGTTCTCCTGATAAAGCAAAACACGTTACCCCAAGGGTTGGCTTAAGTGTATCCGTTGATAAAAACACTTCTGTGTATGCTGTTTATGACGAAGCCTTTACACCACAAACCGGTTTTTTCCGTGATGGTTCTACTGCAAAACCAATTACCGGGAATAACAAAGAATTTGGCATAAAGAAAGATTGGTTTGACGGCCGTTGGAATACCACTTTATCCGTATACAGAATTACCAAACAAAACGAACTTACCGCAGATCCACTTAACAAGGCTGGAGAAACTTTCAGTATTGTAATTGGCGAAAAAAGAGCACAAGGCATAGAGTTCGATTTACGCGGTGAATTGGCAAAAGGCTTAAACCTAATTGCAAATTATGCATATACCGATGGTAAAGTAACAAAAGTTGCCGATGGAGTTTCAGGTGTTTTTGTTGGCCAAGTAGTACCAGGTTTTTCAAAACATACCACTAATGCATGGTTAACCTACTCATTACAAAATGGCCCGCTTAAAGGTGCAGGAATTTCCGGAGGCTTTACCTATTTAGCCGACAGGGCAGTAGGCACCTACAGTGGTGAAAATGCTAACGAAAATCTTCCTGACTATTTCAAACTCGATGGAGGTTTATTCTGGTCACATAAAAAAATAAAAGTGACCGCAAATGTATTTAACATTTTGGATAAGTATTTATACAGCGGCGCGTATTACACCAACTACTGGAATGCTCCAACCTACGATCAACCAGCCTACTCATGGCAAGCCGAAGCCCCAAGAAACTACAGAGTAAGCATAGCATATAAATTTTAATTAAATCAATCGCGGGAGGCTGAATCAGATCAGTCTCTCCCGACTTTAAAACCCAACCCAGAAAACATGAAAACTAAAATCTCATTACTATTTTTCTTCCTAGCCTTTAGCATTTCGAGTGCATTTGCACATGCTTTATGGATAGAAACAGCCTCAACAGGCAAAAAAGGACAAGCACAGGAAGTAAAAGTTTTCTTCGGAGAATACGAAAGCAACGAACCAGATTCTGCCGCAAAATGGTTCAGCAACTTAAAAGAATTTAAGCTGGTTTTAACTGCTCCAAACGGAACAACGAAGGTTTTAGCCACTGCTCCTGATGTACGTTTCTTTAAAGCAAGTTTCACTCCAGATCAGGATGGTACTTATAAACTTTCTGTAGTGCATGAAGTTGCTGACATTTATGAAAAAGCTAAAATTGAATATTATGCTTTTGCTGATGTGGCTGTAGGAAATTCAAAAATAAACACGGCTTTCCCTGCAACTGCAGCACTAACCATCAGACCAGATAAACATGCTTTAAAAGTGGGTGAAACTTCAGTTCACCAGGTAATCTACAACAAAACACCTTTTGCAAAACAAAAGTTAACTGTTGTAAATGCAGCGCGAAAAGCACAGCCTATTGAAACCGATGCAGAAGGAAAATTCACTTTCAAACCAGAACAAAAAGGAAATTATTTTCTGGAAGCTTTTACAGAAGATAAAACACCTGGAAAATTAAATGGAAAAGATTACGATAAAGTTTGGCATTTAGTAACTTATACTACTGAAGTTAAATAATCGAAATTTTTATAAAAATTTAAAGCCAATTAGCCTTAAGAAAGGTTAATTGGTTCTTTTATTCATATAGCTTTGCTAATGGCACTAACAAAAACATCAACCAAATCAAAAAATAAGAAATCGCGTTTAAGGCGGATAAGCGACTGGCTGCACCTATGGCTGGGTATCGCATCTGGTTTAATCGTACTGATGTTGGGCGTTACCGGATGTATTTATGTTTTTCAAAAAGAAATTACCGAACTCATTCACCGCAAGGAGATTTTTGTAGAGGTTCCATCAAATCCTAAAACCCTACCATTAAGTGTGCTACAGGCCAACGCCGAAAAAGCTTTGGGGAATAAAAAGAAAATCACCTTTGTTTCTGCTTATAAAGCACCAGAAAGGGCATGGGAGCTTGGCGTTTATAAACCTGGCAACCCTAATGCATTCTGGTATTTCGATTCTATAGATTATTACGATGTTGTGCTGATTAACCCTTATACCGGAAAAGTAACTTTAGTTTCCGATTATAAATATGAGTTTTTTGGGGTAGTTAAAATGATCCATTGGAGTTTGTTGATCAATCACCCCATTGGCCAGCAGATTATTGGATGGTCTACCTTCATTTTTGTATTTCTCCTCATTTCGGGAATGGTGATGTGGTGGCCTAAAAACCTCAAAAAATCAAACTTAGATAAAAGCTTTAAAGTAAAGTGGAAAGCCAAGTTTAAACGCATAAATTACGACATGCACAATGTGCTGGGTTTTTATGTAATGCTGATCTGCCTTATGCTGGCCTTAACCGGTCTGGTTTGGGCATTTCAATGGTTCCAGACCACGGTTTACGTAGTAGCATCGGGAAGTACCGCGCCCCCAAAAGTAGTAGAAGTTAAATCAGATTCAACCAAAACCATTACTGCAATTCCTTTCGATATGGCTTTTGAGCAAGCCAAAAAAATATTTAAAAATGAAGATCGCATTGCCATGTCGCCTGCCAATGGCGGTTCGGCAACCATTTACGCCACAGGATACCGGGGCAAGGAAACGTATTGGAATTACGACGTACTTCAGTTCGATCAATATTCCGGCAAATTGTTGCACAGAGCAAACCAGTCGGAGAAAAATGCCGGAGAAACGGTAATTGGTATGAACTACGATATCCACGTAGGGGCGATTTTAGGATTAACCGGAAAAATAATGGCATTTTTTGCCAGTTTAATTGCAGCAAGTTTACCCATAACCGGATTTGTCATCTGGTGGGGGAAAGGAAAAAAGAAAAAAAATACCGCAGTGGCGGAAAGCTTAGTACACCCTAATTAATAATAAAAATGAAATTTTTAAACCTTATTTTAGTATTAACTGGTTTGATTACCCTTAATGCTAATGCACAAACAAAAGTCGACTCTCCTGAAGAAAAACTAGACAAGGATAGAAAAGCAATAAAATCATTGGCTGGTTTTTATGAAGTGAATTTCAACTACGGTGAAGTTACCGCCCCAGACCCAAACTACAAATTCAGTAAGCCTTACGAAAGCCATGGCAACGAATGGGCAGAGATTATTGTTGATGAACCTAAAAGAATTGTAATTCAGCACATGCTGGCCATTAACGATACCACGGTTATTAAACACTGGCGCCAGGATTGGACATATGAAGACACCAACATTATGCTTTATACCGAAGGTAATGCATGGAAAAAAGGCAATTTAACGCCAGCTGATGTAAAAGGAAAATGGACACAAAAAGTTTATCAGGTTGATGATAGTCCACGTTACCAGGGTTATGGAACATGGAGTCATGTTGGTGGTCACGATTCATGGTCGAGCGAAACCGATTCTCCACTACCAAGAAGAGAATCTACTGTGCGTAAAGATTACAATGTATTAAACCGTGGCAGCAGAATTACCATCACTAAAAATGGTTGGATGTTTGAGCAGGACAATAAAAAAATAGTACGTTCTGCTGATGGCGATAAACTTTTAGCTGTTGAAAAAGGTTACGAGGAATTTACGAAAATAGATCCTAAAACTTTCGCATATGCACAAAAATGGTGGGCCAGCCAGCAAAATTATTGGGCAGATGTTCGTGGCGTTTGGGCTGATATTATCGGCTCGCAAAATACATTCAAAGTACAAACTATGGCAAATGGAAAATTGCTTTACGAAACACTTTTTAACCTGGGCGACCAATCTATTAAAGAAAAATGGACAGCAAGCCAGAACAAAGAAAAAATTAAAACTGCTTTACAGCCTTATCTGGTAAAGTAAAACAGTTGTTTTTATAGTGAATGGTTGGTGGTTAATGGGCAACGGCCGGTTAACCACCAACTATTTTTTGCATAAACCTTACAAGCGATAAGCCATTTAAACTTCAAATTATTAACCGCCAATTGATAAGGGCGTTTCCCAAGCTACGCAAGGGCCAGGCTTTTCAGGGCTGCGCTGCGCTCCGGCACCGGTGAAAACCGGCACAGAACCCTTACAATCCCTAACGCAGATTTACAATATTAAAAGACCCCACAGGGTTCAAAATACCCTGTGGGGCTTTGATTAGCTTCGTCTTTAGGCTTAAGAACTACAGGCCCAAGTTAAATAAACCTGATAGAACGGAAAGCCCGGAACGAGACACGAGTGAGGACTTGAAGTGATAGCAGGACTTTCGTAACCGAAGCACACCGAACCTTGATTTCCAAAAAAAATATCGCGCCCCTAAGACACCTTAGCACAGTTATTATAGGGTTTAAGATTCCGCCGTTTAAAAAAACACGAGGTTTGATAACAATTTAATTCACTAAATTTCGGGATGAAAAAATTTGGCTTTATTATCTTCCTGTTTTTAGCAATCAACACTTTCGCACAAGATTCTACTTATACCAGAAATATAATAAACACCCTTACATCAAAAGAATTTTGGGGCAGAGGTTATACCAAAGACGGAATGAAAAAGTCTGCCGATTACCTTGCTGCAGCGTATCAGAAAATTGGCCTGTTGCCAATGGGTCTATCTTATAAGCAGCCTTTTAATTTCCCTGTAAATACATTCCCAGGAAAAATGATGGTGGCAATAAATGGTCAAAAACTTATCCCCGGTAAAGATTTCATTGTGAGTAACGAAAGTCCTGGTGCTAAACAAAAAGCAATTTTAAACAAGATGGATAGTCTTAATTATCAGGCTTCTCCATCATTAAAAATTTTATTAAAAGATAAATTAACCTGGTCTGTAGCTACAGAAGTTGGCGATATAACAATGATCCAGCTCAATAAAAAGAGCTTTACCACAATACCGAAAGCAATTAGCGTTGATATTGAAAATAAATTCATTCCGAACTTTGAGGCAGCTAACGTTTGCGGTTTAGTTAAAGGCACTAAATTTCCCGATTCCCTTTTAATCATTACCGCGCATTACGATCATTTGGGCGGAATGGGTGCAGAAACTTACTTCCCTGGCGCAAACGATAACGCTGCCGGTGTAGCCACTTTATTGAGTCTCGCCAAATATTATGCCGCCAATCCCCAACCCTACTCCATTGGTTTTATCTGTTTTGCGGGCGAAGAAGCTGGGCTGTTGGGATCGAGATATTTCGTAGAAAACCCTTTAATTCCTTTAAGCAAGATTAAATTCCTAATCAACTTAGATTTGGTTGGAACCGGCGAAGCCGGCATGACGGTGGTTAATGCATCCGTTTATCCTAAAGCATTTGCGCTGCTAAACGCCATCAACAATCAAAATCATTATCTCTCAAAAATAAACTCCAGAGGTAAAGCAGCCAACAGCGATCACTATTTCTTTACCGAAAAAGGTGTTCCGGCATTCTTCATTTATACTCAGGGTGGTCCCTCAGCCTACCACGACGTATTCGATAAACCTGAAACATTGCCGCTTACGGCGTATAAAGATCTGTTTAAACTGATCGTTGGATTTAACCAGAAACTGATGGAGTAACTTCATTTTCATAACGAACCCCTTAAATCACAATACAAACCATTAATGCTCAATTTCTCCAGTTGGGATAATATAATAAGCCATTGGGATAATTAAATATAGCAGCTAAGTGTGTATGCTCATCTTTGAATCAACAAAAACCAAAACAAGATTCATTATGAAAACTATACAAAAACTCAGCTTAGCATTTTTATTGTTAATCGCAGTTGCGGTTAAATCGAATGCCCAGAACCAAATCGAAATTGTTATAGTAGGCTCTGCCCACGACAATTCTAAATCGACACAAAACTTTCAGGCAATAATTGATAAGCTTAAAAACTTTAAACCCGATATGGTTTTTGGCGAATACTTACCGCAAGGCGATTATGCCAAATTGGAAGAAAGCAACTGGGCCAAAAAAGTATTTAGAAAAGGGCATGATTATATAGAAAAATTAAATCCGGTATCTCCCAAAAATATTGATGCACAAATTAAAAAGGACCAAAAGGCGCTCGCTAAATTTGCCTACTACCATAAAACCAGAATGGATTTAGCTGTTAATTATGCTAAAAACTGGGACAGGGGCAATGCCGATTATCAAATCTTCGTACTCGAAAATTACATGAAACAAAGCTTTGGCAAAGAAGAACAGGTTGAATATGCAAAAATGTTCGGAAATACCGATTCATTAAAGAAAAAAGGTTTCTGGAGACCTGGAAGTGAGTATAGCAAAATCTATTTCCCTCTTATTTACCAATTAAAACAAGATCGGATTTACAACATGGATTGCCAAACCTATGATAAACCATGGAGTGAAGCCTGGGGTAAAACAGATTCTTTATACAAAATTTTAATCAACAAAGCGAAAGCCGATAGCACCTCGCAGGAAGCCGCTACCATTAAAGCCATAGAAAAATATTGGGCTTACAATGAAGCTGAAGCGAAGGTTTTCAATGCGGATCCATATGCAGGAATGAATACCGTGAAATACGGCGTGTTGGATGAAGCCTGGAACTTTTATGGTGGCCGTCATTTTTATGGTTATGCAGGTTTTCCGACCGAGACAGTAAAAGAGATGATTGCGCAATGGACTTTAAGAAACGAAGGCATGTGCAAAAACATCATCGATCAGGCAAAGGCAAAAAAAGCAAAAAGGGTTGTAGTTGGAGTTGGTGCCTCGCACCGCAAATGGATGGAAGAAATTTTAGCCAAAAACCCAGATGTTAAAATTATCAATTATAACGATTTGCACTAAACTAATAATGTGCGCTTTCTCAGCCCCATTGCATTAGCTTGGGGCTTTTTCTTTTTAGCGTTATGTAATTTTTTCGTTTAGTATTTGCAAAAACACCTTAAGGCAACTACTTTTACCTAAAAGATTAGTTGTTTTAATTAAGTGCAACGTTCAGTCAGCCAGTACGTCTATTAGATTTTTAGTCTGTCACATTTTTTATATCGTTCATCACATTTATCTGTACCATAAAAGCATAGCGCCTAATTTTAGCTTGTTATTTAATATATATATGAAGAAACTCTTACTTTCAATCGCCCTTACCTTAGCAATTTTTAATTTATTTGCACAAAAAAACGGAAGCATTACCGGAATTTTAGCCGATAGCGCCAATCACAAGACCACCTTAAATTACTCAACAATCTCAGTATATAAAGTTGGCGATAGTATATTAAGCACTTATAAATTATCGGATGATAAAGGCGTTTTCAAAATCAATGGTTTAACCATAGGTGTAAAATACCGTTTAGTGGTAACCGCGTGGCAATATGGAACTTACCGAAAAGAGGTCGAACTAACTGCGGCCAATCCCGCATTAAATTTGGGCACCCTCTATCTTTCCGTTAAGGCAAATGACTTAAACGAGGTTGTAATTTCGGGAGAAAGGCCACCCGTAGTTGTACGTAAAGATACCATTGAATTTAATGCAGAATCATTTAAAACCCTGCCATCAGCAGTGGTAGAAGATCTGTTAAAAAAGCTTCCTGGCGTTGCCATTGCAGCCGATGGTTCTATACAGGTTAACGGTAAAACAGTTAGTAAAATTTTAGTGGATGGAAAAGAATTTTTTGGTGGCGACCAGCAGATTGCCACCAAAAATTTGCCCGCTAATATCATCGATAAGGTACAGGTGGTTGATGATAAACAGGCCAAAAGACGTGATCCGGATTTAACGGCAGCAGAAATCCCACAGATTATCAATTTAAAATTGAAAAAAGCAATTAAAAAAGGAGCTTTCGGCAAATTATATGCTGGTGGAGGTTTAAAAGACCTGTATCAGGCCGGTGGATTAATGAACTTCTTTAGAGATACCACACAGGTAAGTATTTTGGCTTATGGCAACAACATCAATCAACCAGGCTTTAATCCCAACGATGTACAGCGAATAGGTGGTTTTAACCGAAGTGGCATTAATTCCATGATGATGAATTCTACAGGTTATTTCGAGTTTAATGGCATTAATTTCGGCGGCAGTTATAATGGTGTTCAAACCTCTTCGGGTGGTGGTTTTAATTTTAACACTTTAACCAAAAAAGGAATCAAAATTAATACGCAATATTTCTTTGGCCGATCGGATAATCTTCTGGAGAAACTCACCAATACCAACCAAACATTAGGTACCGACAGGCTGATTACCAATGCCAGCGAAAACACCAATACACTGATATTGAAACATAATATAGGTGGAAAATTAGACTGGCAAATCGATTCTTTAACACAACTCACTATCGAGCCGGCAATTGTACTAAGTTCTAACAATTCGGTAAGCAAGGTCTCTTCTCGTAACAACAATGCGAATAGTCAGCTCATTAATGCCCTCGATAATCTGAATGACCTGAATACTTCAAACAACAAATATCAGTTAAGGGCCGATTTTAGTAAGGATTTTAAAAAGGCTGGAAGAGCTTTCAATATGGGAGCCGATATTTCTGCAACCCCAAATCCCGTTATCAATTACAACAGAAGCACCAGTGTTTTTTACCTCAGCCCGTCCACTTCAGAGATCGATCAGTTGAGAAATAATACCATCGATAACTTCAGGTCTTACCTCTATAGCAACTATACCGAACCAATCAGCAAAAAACTGAATTTTAAAGCAGATGTAAGCGGAAATATCATCAATAACGAAAATGCATTAAGCACTTTTTACCGCAATCCGGCTAACCAGCTGTACGATATTGCCATTCCCAATTTATCGCAAACAGTTAAACAGGCAGGTTTTAAAACCAATACGAACATCAGCCTTGGGTATAAAGTAACTAAAGATCTTTACCTTCAACCGGGATTGGTACACAACTATATTTCGTTAAACAACCGCTTTACCAATACTGTAGATATTAATCAGCGTTATAATTTTATATGGCCAACCTTTCAATTAAAATATAAAATATTCCGCTTTAACTATTCGGCCCGTTTTACAGAGCCCAATGTAAGTTATCTTCAGCCAGTGGCCGACAATACCAATGCATTTTACATTAGAAATGGAAACCCAAATCTACTGCCCGCCCGTGTGCAGGGTTTAAGCATGAATATGTACAAATATGATCCTAAAAGCCTGATCAATTACAATTTATACGGTTACGGTAATTTCACAAAAAACGGCATTGTTAACGCTATTACCATTAAAGATGGTGTACAAACGGTTAACCCGGTTAACAAAAACGGTATCTATAATTTTAGTGGTGGGGCCAATATTTCGAAAGATTTCAAAAAAGATAAAACAAGTTTAAAAGTAGGTTTGGGTTTCTGGGCCAATTTTGATCATAGTCCGGTTATTGTGAACAACATTGAGAGCGATGCAAATGTGTTTTATGTAGGCCCTAATGGAAGTATAAGGTTAAACCTCAATGATAAAGTAGAAATTAACCAGTCGTATTCGGTAAACCTGAATCGCAGCAGGTACGATGATAGCTATTACACTAACATTAGCTACAACACCCACCAAAGCACATCCGAACTGATTATCCGTTATCCAAAAAAACTGGTTTTCGAAACCAGCTATTCTTTAACCATCAATGATCAAAAAATCGCCGGATATAATAATAACATCAAATTCTGGAATGCTGCTCTCACTTACCTATTCATGAAAAACGACAGGGCGCAGTTAAAATTCTCGGTGAATGATATTTTGCAGAGCAATGTACGTAGGAACATTCAGATTACGGGCAATAGTGTTATCGATACGCAGAGTAATAACCTGGGTAGATATGGCATGCTCACCCTTACTTATAATATCCAAAATTTTGGCCAAAAAGTTGGCGGCAGACAGACGTTTTTTAATTTTTAATCCCGTGGTCTGTGTCTCCACAGACCACATTAAAACTCTTTGTTTCAAACCCTTCATAATGATCTGTGGAGACACAGACCATGGAAGTAGATTTCTCCACTACGTTGCACTGCGATCGAAATGACGATTTATTAAAAAAATATCTCCGCAAGCAACCCGTACGATCTTATACGGTCTTCAAAATGCTCGGTAATGGTAACAGCCATCAGTTCATCTACATCATAATCTGCAGCCAGTTTGGTCAATCGCTCTTTAATTACCGCAGGGGTACCGTAAATCATCCGTGGTTTATTGGCGTTAATCCGTTCCTGCTCCGCAGCACTATAACTGATATCTTTAATATCGTTCCAACCTACAGCAGTTAAGCCTCCACCCTTTTCTAGCTGGAGAAAACGGTAAGCCATTAAAGCCTCCTGTTGTTTTACCTTTTCTTCGTCTTCTGAGCAGAAAACAAAAAGCGCCACGTTTTCGACTGGTTTTGCCAGATCAACCGAAGGTTTAAAATGTTCCCGGTAGTATTGAACAGCCTGTGGTCCTCCATGTGGGTTAATAAAATGTGCAAAAGAAAAGCCCATTCCAAAATGTGCCGAAAATAAAGCACTTTGTCCGCTGCTGCTTAAAAGCCACTGTTGCGGAACGGTCTCAGCAATCGGAATAGCTTTTATTTTTGCCTGGATACCACCATCAGAAGTATCATGCAGGTAATGCTGCAGCTCACGCAGTTGTTCTACAAAATCCTGCTCGCTCCAATTGTTTGAGGGGTTAAGCATCGAAGCCGTAATGCGGTCGGTACCCGGTGCACGCCCCATACCCAGATCGATCCGGTTAGGGTGCATCACTTCCAGCAAACGAAAACTTTCTGCAACCTTTAACGCACTATGGTTAGGCAGCATAATGCCACCGGAACCGATCCTTAAAGTTTTGGTATGATTGGCCAGGTGCGCAATTAAGATTTCGGGTGTTGAACCCGCTAAACTGGTGGTATTGTGATGTTCTGAAACCCAGAAACGGTGGTATCCCAATCTTTCGGCTTCCTGTGCTAGTATAGTGGTTTCTTCAATGGCCCGGCGGGCTGTAACACCCTTGCGCACCGGCGATTGATCTAACACACTTAGTTTAATTTTCGTATTGCTCATATTCGTATCTAACAAATTTATGAGCATACTCATTTAAAATAGACGTGCAAAAAGCTTTATGACTTTTAGATTATTACGCCAAAGTCAATTTGACCAAATACTGATCTTCACCATCATCAAAAATCAATTCAGCATCCCATCCTGTTTCATGGGCCATACGCTTAATGGTTTCTTCATCTATATAAATCCAGTTAAACCAATTGCCTTTTTCGCCTTTATATTCGTACTGATAAGATACCTCTCCATAATACTGGTTTTGCGGTTTCGGCATATCTTCGTATAAATAAGCAATATCAGAAGAATCGAAAATCACCTGTCCATCGGGGTTGATGAGGTCTTTTAATTTGATCAGGAAATCCTTAAAGCCGGGCAAAGTTCCGGTTAAACCGATACCGTTCATGAGCATGATAATGGTATCGAATTTCTCCTGATAGGTAAAAATATCCTGTATGAATGCTTTTTTTACACCACGCGCTTTCATAATATCCACAGCTGCTTCCGAAATATCAATAGCAGTTACATCGATATTAAAAGCCTGTAAAAGTAAAGCATGACTGCCTACACCGGCACCAATATCCAATACCTTTCCCCTGCACATGTGTAACGCCTGAAGTTCTAGAACGGGCATATCTTCATCATCACGGAAGAAGAATTCTAAAGGCATTTCTTCCGGCTCTCCATACGAATTGTGCAACCAAAGCGTATCGGCCTCGCCTGTTCTATAAATATCTGTTAACGCTTTACCAAAAACATCCATGCGGGCAAAGATAGGGAAAATGGAAGATGGATGAGGTGAGATGTGTGATGTCATTCGAAGGCAAGACGCATCTGTAACTAATGAACAGACTTTTTATTAATTGATTTCATAAGAAAGTCGTCATTGCGAGGCTACGAAGCAATCTTAAGGCACAAGCTAATAGCGATCGTTGTAAGATTGCTTCGTCGGCTGAAAAAGCCTTCTCGCAATGACGATCTTATAAAGGTCAGGATTAAAAATCCAGACCAGCACCTCAATATTATTCAATCTCAAATACCTGATGATATTCGGGGATAGCCACATGTTTAAAGCCTGCATCTTTCAGTTTGCCGGCAAAATGTTGCTGTACTTCATATTCTCCATGTACCAAAAACAGCTGTTTTACTTTAGCCGGATCCTGACCTGATAAAAATTGCAGTAAATCTTCATAATCGCCATGTGCGCTCATCGATTTTATCGATTGTACTTCTGCCTTAACCTCATATTCGTCGCGGAAAATTTCTACTACCTTTTGTCCGGCAATTAACCTACCGCCAAGCGATTTAGGTTCGCAATATCCTACCATCAAAATGGTATTTTTCTGATTGCCGATATTATTCCTGATGTGGTGTTTTACACGACCAGCCTCAGCCATTCCCGATGCCGAAATAATTACACATGGCCTGGGATCGGCATTTAAAGCTTTAGATTCTTCTACACTTTCGATAAAACGCAAGCCTTTAAAACCAAATATATCATGATCTACCTTTAAAGTTTCTTTAACGCCATTATTGTATACTTCAGGATGGTTTTTAAGAATTTCAGTCGCTTTTGAGGATAAAGGACTATCTACATAATAAGGTACATCAGGTAATTTACCTTTTAATTCTAAACCATTTAAGGCATAAAGCAGCTCCTGTGTACGGCCCACAGCAAAAGCTGGGATAATAACTTTCCCCTTTTTAATTTTACAGGTATGGTTAATAATCTCTAAGAGCATGTTTTCGATCGGATCGAGATCTTTGTGTAACGAATCGCCGTAGGTAGATTCCATTAAGATATAATCGGCCTGATCAAACTGCTGCGGGCTTTTTAAAAGCAGATCACCGTAACGCCCAACATCGCCAGAAAAGGTAATCCGTGTAGGTTTTCCTTCTTCTGTAATGGTAAGATGTACCGCAGCACTGCCTAAAATATGCCCTGCATCAGTAAACTTTAACCGAATGCCCGCCTCAATTTCGAAATCTTCTTCATACTCCACTATCTTCATCAGACTAAGCGTTTTGGTCACGTCATCATCGGTGTAAAGTGGCTCTTCCATTTCTTCGCCTTCGCGTAGGTGGCGGTTAGAAAACTCTGCATCCTGCATCTGGATTTTGGCCGAATCCATCATTAAAATGCGGGCCAGGTCCATCGTTGCCGAAGTACAGAAAATCTTACCTTCAAATCCTTCTGCAACCAGTTTAGGCAATAAGCCGCAATGGTCTATATGTGCATGTGATAAAATCAGATAAGTAACCTTTTTGGCATCGAAACCAAAAAAGTCGTTTAATTTATCGGTAACACGGCCCATCCCCTGGAATAAGCCACAATCTAATAAAATCTGGGTACTATTTTTTAAGGTAATAAGGTGCTTACTCCCCGTAACCGTACGGGCGGCACCATGAAAAGCAATGTTCATCAAGATGGTGGTTAGAAATATGTAGCATAAAAATGCCGGATATTTCCGGCACTTCCAATTCTTTATGCATTTATTTCTGCTATTTTATCTTTCACCTTATCGGCTACGCCAGTCGCTTTATCTGCTAAACCAGCTAACTTATCTTTTGAAGCGTCTAATAGATCAGCAAAAAAATCTGATACTTTACCTTTTAAATCGCTTGTCGAATCTGAAGATAATGCCAATGCGATTGTTGCACCAAGTGCTGCTCCAGCTAATACGCCTACAATAATTTTTGTTTCCTTTGTCATAACTTTTATTCTTTAATAATTAAACATTAATTGGCACTGGTTGTTTTGCTTTTATTCTAACATAAATCATTCCATTTACATGAAGCATATTTTTTTTATCGATTTAGACAATACCATCTATTTTACCAAACCGAATGAAGAACAGTTGATGGGTGAACTTTATCGTTACTTAGAAAGCCTGGATTTAGGAATCAGCGATGAAAAATTTCAGTTAGCCAAAGGGGAAATGCTGAGAACGCCTTTTGTAAAAGTGGCTAAAAAATATGGTTTTAATGAAGAGATAATGCCTGAGGTGATTTCATATCTGCACAGTAGAGAAGTAACCAAGCCCTTAAACCCAAGCGATGATTACCATTATATTAAAAGCCTTAATGGCCGAAAATTTATTGTAACGGCGGGTTTTCCGAAACAGCAAACCTCAAAAGTGAAGATGCTGGGTATCGCTGATGATTTTGAAGCCGTACATGTTGTGGATGTTTCGACAACCAACAAAAAAGAAGCTTTTAAACTGCTGATTGAAAAATATGGTCTAAAAAAGGATGATATTTTAATTATAGGAGATGATGCAGAATCGGAAATTAAATTCGGACTGGAACTGGGGATAGCTACTTTTTTACTCGATCCCGAAAATCTGCACCCAAATGCCGAAAGCACTTTTAGGGGAACCGATTTAAGTAACCTTCATACAGCGGCTGGGCAGTAAACCAATCTTTTTCTTGGGTTGTCGCCTGGCGTAGTTGAAGGGTGAACACATTCGGATGAAGTGCATTAACCAACACTTACTTTCATCATAAAATAAACCATTAATGTTTTGGAGAGCCGCTTTCTGCAACTATTTCAGTTTCTCCCCGCTTTCCGTTTTACTTATCCCAGTTGGAAAACTGGGATTGCGTGTTCACTCCAATCGGGTCTAGATAGGCCTGATCATGCTACTATTAATGACTGGGCGTTAAATTAATACCTCATCCAGGTGGAGAACTGCTATTTTTTGCACAAACCTTTGTTTCTAAACCCGGTAGCAGCGGCAGCCTCCTCCCGATTTTACATCGGGATTCATCGGAGCTATAGCGAATAACGGGAGTGTTGTTCCCGAAGCAATGCTGAATGTTCATTTCCAAAACAATAGAGTGAACAAAATCCTTACTTTCTTATTTTAAGATTACAAAGTCTTTAAAATAAAAAAGTCCCGATTTTCATCGGGACTTACCAATCTATCCTCTACCACCTCTTGATGGTCTTCCTCCTTCAGAGCCGCTTCTTTCACCACCTCTTTGTTGCTGTTGTTGCGGTGCTTCTGTTCTTCTTTGTTCTTGTCTTTGTTGCATTTGCTGCTGCTGTTGCTGTGCCCTTTGTTGTTGAACCTGGGCATCACGCTGTGCACGTTCCTGCTGCTGTTGTTGAGCTTGTTGTGCACGTTGCTGTTGCATTTGCTCATTACGTTGTGCTCTTTCTTGTTGCTGAGCCTGAGCCTGCTGCGCACGTTGCTGTTGCATTTGCTCGTTTCTTTGCTGTTGCATCTGCGCATCGCGTTGAGTCCTTTCCTGTTGCTGGGCCTGGGCTTGTTGCGCACGTTGCTGTTGCATCTGTTCATTACGTTGTTGCTGTACCTGAGCATCACGTTGCGTACGCTGCTGTTGAAACTGCTCGTTACGCTGTGCCCTTTGTTGCTCCATTTGAGCTGCACGTTGTTGTTGATCTGCCTGACCACGCTGCTGTGTTTGCACATCGCGTTGTGTACGTTGCTGATCCTGGCTCATACGGTCTTGCTGTGTACGCTGTTGTCTCATCTGCTCCAAACGTTGCTGATCCTGACCACGGTTTACATTTTCCTGTCCGTTTCTGCCATCTACACCATTGGCATTACCGCGGCTAAAACGGCCATTAGCATCCCTATTATAAACTTCACCTCTGTTATTAGGCTGATTATTATTGTCTCGGCTTATGTTACCGTTGTTCCTATCAGGTTGCCCGGTACGGTTATCCCCTCTCGATCCAAAACGGTTATCGTTATTATTGCTATTACCACCTCTTTGATCGCGGTTGGTATAACCTTCATTCCTTCCGCCTCTGCTAATGCCGGCATTGCCTTGTTCAAATTTTCTTGGCGCTGCACTACGATTATCAGCATTACGCTCTGGTCTAGGTCTGTAGATAGAAACCTCTCTACCACCAACCCTACTCGCACCAGGTCTTGAACTCTGCGCATACCTGTAAACGGTTACATCCCTGTTGGTTGCACGTCTGATATCTTCAACCCTCGGGCCTCCATAATAGGTCCTTCTGTTATAAACATAAGTATTATTGATAATGGTGGTGTTTCGGATATATACATTGTTGCGCCCGTAATCATATCTTGGAAACACATTGATATAGATATTGCGTTGTGGAATAAAGTTCCAGCAAAATTCTGGTACTACGTAACGGCGGCCAAAACTTAGGTTAATACTAATACTTGGTGCCATTGGAGCCCATCCGTAATAACCATCACCACTTCTCCAATCTACCCAGGCTGGTCCCCAATTGGTATCAGGTAACCAGATCCATTGTCTGTAACTGTTAATTACCCAGCGGCCATAGTGGAAAGGTGCCCAGCCCCAATCGTAATTGGAAACCCAGGTATTGCCGTATTCAGTCATCGCCCAACGTCCGTTGGTATAATATGGACGAAATTCGCTTTGATCTACATCCGGACGCCAAACGTAGCCATATTGAGGGTCTTGTATCCAGGTACCATAAGGCGAAAGTTCATCGTAAAAAGTCTGTAAAGAAACATTGCCAGTGCTGTAACCATCGTCCTGGTAATCGTTTTGATAGTCTTGTGCCCTGACAAGGGTTGTGGTTCCGGCAAGGAGCGCAAATAGCCCCAGCACAAGTGCCGTAGATTTCAGTGTTTTCATTTGTGTGTTTTATTTTAATAACCTAATGTGTGTGTATCAATTAGAGAACCAAAAATGTAGAAGGTTTAATATGCATGCATAGTTTCTGCATTTTCCTTCAAATATTGCCTTACGAGGCATATTTAACTAATATTTAACGTTTTAAGCACATTTTAATTGTGCAGAAAATTAGTCAGTTAGAAATAAAATTTGCTACACCTTTGTTCACAAAAGAGATTATATTGCCAGTACCCTAAATTTTAGAACTTAAATTCTATTTATTGTGAGTATTTTTGCAGCATGCAAAAAGGCACTTTATACCTTATTCCCGTACCATTGGCTGAAGAGGTAGCACATAAAACTTTTACCCCTTATTTGGTTGATACCATTAACCAGATTGATACCTACATTGTAGAAAACAGTAAGACAGCCCGTCGCTTTTTAAAAGAGGCTGGTTTAAAGACTCCACAAAAAGATTTGATTGTACACGATTATGGCAAACATAACCGGACAGATTTAGGTCAGTTTTTTGTTGAGCTTGCTGCCGGAAAAGACGTAGGCTTAATGAGCGAAGCTGGTTGCCCTGGCATTGCCGATCCTGGAGCAGATATTGTTGCAGAAGCACATAAACGCGGCATTAAAGTGGTGCCCTTGGTAGGCCCAAGTTCAATTTTACTGGCTTTAATGGCCTCAGGTTTTAACGGACAGAGTTTCGCCTTTTGGGGTTATTTACCTATTGATAAAGAGCAACGTACCAAAAGGATTAAAGATTTAGATTTATCGGCAAGCCGTTACAAACAAACACAGATATTCATCGAAACACCTTTCCGCAATAACCAGCTTTTTGAAGAGGTGCTGAAAAGCTGCAAACCCAATACGCAGGTTTGTGTAGCCAGCAATCTTACTGCAGAAAATGAATTTATTAAAACTCAAAGTGTTTATAACTGGCGCAAAGAGGAAATAGATCTTCATAAACAGCCTACTATATTTTTGTTGTACTAATGATCTGGTTCATTGGCCATTAGTTCATTGGCCATTGGTTCATAACAGTATTCGTCATTGCCTCGTCGGCTGAAAAGGCTTCTCTAGCAATGACGAACAATTTCAAAAAATCAAAACATATCTATTCTTACATGGGTTGTTATCATAGCGCTTTGCAATTATTCACTAAATTTTACAGTTATGAAAAATACAAGCACACCAAAAAACAATCCAACGGTTCAGGGCAGTTCAATAGCTGATCGGGCTAACCATGATGTTAAAACGGACAAAAAAATCCAGGGAATAACCAATGGCGGTGGCCAACGGTCAGATCAAACTTCCAATAAGGACAATCAACGGAAGTACGACAATAAAAAATAATTGAAGGTTTTTTAATATGCAAAAAAGGCTTGTCAGAAATCTTTATTGAATGAGATTTTCTGACAAGCCATTATCTAAAAAATGGCAATCTATTTCGCCATTACATTATAGAAATTATAATCCGTCATAGGGGCCCCTGTTATGCCTAAATTGTGGCAAATGGTAATGATCTGGCCACGGTGATAAGTACTGTGATTGAAAACATGTAGCACATATTCAAAATTCTGAAAGTCGGAAGTAAACCAAGGACTTTGAATCTCCGTTTTCTGATTAAATCTATCTTCACTTATTGCAGTAATATAAACGGCTAAGTTTTCTGACTGTTTCAACAGTGCATTAAAAATATCATTCAAACTTCCATATTCGCGGAATTCGAATTCGGTTTTAGTTAGAATTGAATACCAATACTCCTGTGCCTGTAAGATATGGGCGAGTGTTAACTTTACACTCTTGAAACTCGATAATACTTCCTGCTCCAATAATTCTTCCGGATGATTTTTTAACCAATTTACCAAGGTTAAATTTGCCCAGAAATTATAGTTTGCATAATTTTTCATTAAATAAACAAGGGAAGTTTCTTCCATTGTTTCTGAGAATAATTGTTCCTGTACCATGTCTTTTTTGTTTTAGTCACACAAAGAAAATACAGGCCACTGACAACCCTATGGCAGTGTAAAAATCAACATAAAAATATTTTTAAATGAAGTGTTTTTATCAATTCAGGCCACATTCCCATCATTCATTTTCCATCTTACCTGATCATCCTGTCAGGAGAAAAAGCAATAAAATATTCCGATCCGGTTTGGATACTAACATTAAGATCTGGCACGTTAATTTTAGGTTGTTCTTTAAGCTGCAATAATACGCTTGCTGCAAAATCATGTATCTTTTTTGGGTCTACCTGAACAGAAACCGTAGGAAAGAAATCGTGTTCTATTTCGGCCTTTCCCTGCTCACTTACCTGGCTAAATTTCCACGATTCTTTGACCCGAAAACCATTTTCGTTGTTGGCATTGTTTAAATGGTATAAAAACACTTTCGCCTGTAAGGCTATACTCTCATTTTGCATATTATAAAATTTGGGCTTTTTTGGCCATAATTTGGCAAGGTAAGAAGAATTAACTGGTAGTACTCTTTTTTTGATTGGTAAGCGATATGGAATTAATCTTGTTTTCTTTGGCAACGCTCATTTAACTAAAATATTATCGATAAAACAGACTATTCATGTAAATTTTTAAATACAAATACAGCTTTGAAACATTACAAACCGTGTTAATTAAGTTTTCGTGTAAAATTATCCTACGGCCAAAAATTAATGTAACAAGTTCCGTTACATTTGTTTATCAGCTCCGAAAGGACTTAACTAACTTAAACTTCATGAAAAATAATCTAAAAAAGATTGCCATCGTTGCCATGGTGGCAGTGGTAATTGCAGCCTGTAAAAAAAATCAGGAATCAATCGCTGAGCCTCAAGAAACGGTAAAAAATTCGGACAAAGTTTTGCAGTACATTAAAGACCTGGGCTTCCCCGCTACAAGTATTGTTGATAATGGAAATGAATTTATCGTAGAAGAAGATATTACATTCCCTAAAAACATGGAAATCCCTGCTAATGGCGCTGGGGCTAAAACCGAGCAGTATTATACCGGAAGCATTGTAAACAGCACTAAAAAGCTAAACATTAGAATTTTTGTAGATCCGTCTATGACTTCTATGAGCAGCGAGATCAATAGTGCAATTGCGCAATGGAATGGTGTTCCAAATTCGACCTTACGTTTTAGCGTTGTAACCACAGCACCTTACGACATCCTGATCAAAGATGAAAATTTAGGAAATGGTGTTTGTGGGCAAGGACAGTTCCCATCGGGAGGAAGTGCAGGTGCTTTGGTTAAAATCAATAAAAATTATATTGCCGGTAATTCGTTTGCCCAACGCGCAAGAACAATATGCCATGAATTCGGTCACTGTATTTCCTTCAGACATACCAATTGGGCAGCCCAGGGCGAATCGACTGCTACAAATGTTCCTGGTGTTACCGGAACTGATGCCCTATCACTTATGAATGGTGGCCAATGCGGATCAGGTGCAACGGTATTATCGCAAAAAGATAAAGATGCTACTGCTGTATTATATTAAAATTTGCTAAAAAACAACTAAACAAACCTAAACTGGTCTATAAGGAGCTGATAATTATAAGCCCGGGAGCTCATTGCAGCACCCGGGCTTATTCTTTTGATAAGGCAATAATATCTTTTCCTTCTAAAATCCTCCGCTCGCCATTATGGTTTAAAGTATTAATCATGGCATTGCCGAGCTCGGCCATGGTGCAAAACCCACTTGGATAAACGGCCCTTCCAATAGGAAATAACCAGTTGATATATTTATAAAATTTATGGGCATATTTTTGTCCTGGCAGCGGCTTAATAAAACCCGGGCGAAAATTAAACACCTGCCCAAAAGGTAATCTCATTAAATCGTTCTCCGTTTTACCCTTTACCTGTGCCCATTTCAACCGTCCATTTTCATTGGTTCCGCCACCGGAAACATAACAAAAAGTCATATTATCGTTCAGCTTACTTAACGTTTCGGCAACATGCATGGTTAGTGTATAGGTCATTTTGTAATAGGTATCGCTATCAACGCCTACCGAAGTAATTCCTAAACAAAAGAAACAGGCATTATAACCCGAGAGCTGATTTTCAATCTGCGAAAAATCAAAAAAATCGGGATGGATGATCTCCTTAAGCTTCGGATGGCTATAACCACATGGCTTGCGGTTAATCACTAAAACAGCATCAATTTCCGGACTGTTTAAGCATTGCATCAATACGCCTTCGCCCACCATTCCGGTAGCACCGGTGATGATTACATTATTCTGATTTCTGATTTTTCCCATCGGAAGTTTATTTAATAATCAAAACGAAGATAAGTTAATCTTTGTTTGCTAAATAAGCCAGTTGGGTTTCTCTTGGCTTCGTCAAGGTAAAAGAAGGTAAATTTTATGATAAATTAATTATATTTAATAAAACAGCAATATGATGAATCAAAATTTGTTAAGCATTAAAATGATGGTGCTTACCTGCTTATTATTTATCTCTAGCCAGTTAATTGCACAAAACGAATTAAGTCCGAGGCAAACCTATCCCGATTTATTTGAGAAAGTTCAAATGGCAAGAATTTATCCTGATAGTAAATCTTTTGCAGATGCCATCCCAAAAAAGAGTCCTTCAGAAATCATGAAGGCTTATAACACACTAAAAAACAACCAAAATTTTGACTTAACGGCATTCGTAAATGAATATTTTAATATGCCAGAAAGCCATCATGCGACTTACCAATCAGATATTAGTGCGGGTATAGAAAAACACCTGGATACCTTGTGGACGGTGTTAAAAAGAGATCCTGATACGGCTTCCACCTACCAAACATCACTGCTGCCATTACCGAAGCCTTACATTGTTCCCGGTGGCCGGTTCAGGGAAATTTATTATTGGGATTCTTATTTTACAATGCTCGGTCTGCAAAAGGCTGGCAGATCAAAAACCATAAAAGATATGGTTGACAATTTCGCTTACCTCATTAATAAATATGGTTTTATCCCCAATGGAAACCGTACTTATTATTTAACACGTTCGCAGCCCCCGTTTTTTGCTGCTATGGTTCAGTTGCTTACCCAGCATAATAAAAATGTAAAACTTGCAGATTATAAGGACCTTCTGGAAAAAGAATATAATTTTTGGATGAAAGGGGCTAGCCAGTTAAGCAATGGCAAAGCGATAAACCATGTGGTAAAACTTGCTGACGGCACTATTTTAAACCGTTACTATGATGCCGGCGATCAGCCCCGCGAAGAATCGTACAGGGAGGATTTTGAAGCCGCTAAATTAACCAAACAGGTTCCGTCCACGTTTCTTAGAAATGTACGCTCTGCTGCAGAATCGGGTTGGGATTTTAGCAGCAGGTGGTTTGCTGATGGTAAAAGTTACAACCAGATTATTACCACGGATTTGCTTCCGGTTGATTTAAATACTTTATTATACAATCTCGAAACTGCCATTGCCACGGCAAACAACGAGGCAGGCAACAAAACAAAGGCTGCTCTATTTAATAAAAAAGCTAATCTGCGTAAAATAGCTATCCTAAAATACTTCTGGAACAAAAAACAGGGCTTTTTTACTGATTATAATTGGAAAAACCGGTCACTTTCTAACCAGCTTACCCTTGCAGCAGCATTTCCATTGTATTTTAAATTGGCAACACTGGCACAGGCCAAAGCTGTTAAAGAAAAACTGGAAAGGAATTTTCTTAAAACAGGTGGCTTAATTACCACATTAACCACCACAAAAGAGCAATGGGATTCGCCAAATGCATGGGCACCGCTGCAATACATCAGCATTGCGGGATTGCGCAATTATGGATACGATAAACTGGCCGACACCATTAGTATGAGATGGATAAACCTTAATATTTCTGTATTTAAAGGCACCGGCAAATTAATGGAGAAGTATAATGTGGTAGAAACGGACAGTAAAGGTGGTGGCGGGGAATATCCACTTCAGGATGGCTTCGGTTGGACAAACGGCGTACTCTTAAAACTGATGAAAAACAATTAAGTAGCATTTCTTTTTTAATGTTTTTTTAATCGATTTTTATAAAAATAAAGAAGCCGTAACGTTAACAGTATATAATCAGCATGCTAACCGTTACGGCACCTTGTGTAGATATTAAATTTTAATAACCCGGATTTTGGATCAGGTTGGGGTTACCAAGTTGATTATCGGGAATAGGGAAAAGCAGGTATTTAGCCTCACTTGCCGGTTTTTCCTGCCATGCAGCGAGAAATTTACCAAAACGGATTAAATCCTGTCTCCTAAAGCTTTCCCAGTACAACTCACGTCCACGTTCGTCCAATAAAATATCCAATGTTAAATTTGGTAAAATTGAAGCGCCCCTAACGGTTCTGATCGAATTTACAATGATTAAGGCAGGAGCTGGTTGCGATGTTCTTAACTGGGCCTCGGCTTTCATCAATAATACATCGGCGTAACGGAAATAAACCCAGTCGTTATCTGGTTTTTTAGATCCTGAGTTGGCATAGTCAATCGGATACTTGATAACACGGATACCTGCCACTTCCAAATGGTTGGGGTCTCTTTCTATAATGCTTACTTCTGGGGTGAAGGCCAATGGGTTACCTTTTCTATCCTTTAGTGCTACACCATTCTGGTTTACCTGTTGACCAACCAAAAACCCTACCCTAACACCTGAAACGTTGGTTTGGCCAGCATAAGTTCCACCTCTTCGTGTATCAGCAGCCTCAAATTTTGCATAAAAGTTTGATAGGGTCGAAAAACCATTATAACCGCTTGGGTCCTGATTATAGTGTGTGGTACATTTCCATTGTCCATCTAAATCACTACCATTTACCCCCCCTAAGTTTTGTGCAGTAAAAATGTTTTCGGTTGAAAGCACATTATTTGTTGGGGCAAAATTATCGAAATAGTTTGGCGTGAGTATATAACCGCCAGCGGCTATTTCATCTGCCAGCGAAATTACCTTGGCCATATCCGCAGCATCGAAAGTTGGCGTACTGCGGTTTAAAAAAGCTCCTTTGTTAAGGTAAAGTTTCATTAAAAGTGTCCTTGCTGCATTTTTATTGGCAACATTTGCTGGCCCGGCAGGCAGATCGGGGATGATCGCCGTTAACTCGCTAATTAGGTAGGTAATTTCATCGGCAGCATTCCGAACACGCGATGGTTTGGTAACACCCTCTCCCGGGTCCCTGTATGGCACCTGTCCCCAGCCATCCAAAACCGAAAATTGGGCAAATGCACGTAAAAAGCGTGCCTGTGCAGCCTGCTCCGCATTCGGACTCGCATTTAGAACACTCGTAGCCACATAAGAAATGCTATTTAAATCCCTAAAAACATCCGAAATCCGAGTATGATCCGGTGACCATTTATGTAGGTGCAGTGCCCGCCAGGCACCGTTATCGTCCCAGTCGCCAGCACGTGTAGGCACGATAATCTCATCTGATGTAACCTCCTGCAAAGCAGCCCAGTTCCATGGGGCTTGGTAAGGGCCGATCATTGCGGCATAAGTGGCACCCAATACCCCTGCAACATTATTTGATGATACTGCTCCACTGCCAACCTGTCCATTCAGGTTTTCATCTAGCTTGGTACAGCCAGAAAAACTCAAGGCAACCACAGCAAAAGTGAAAATATATTTATTTTTCATGTTATTATAGTTAAAAGATTAAAGGGAAAAATTAACACCAAAATTGATGGTTCTTGCCGTAGGGTAAGCCGTATAATCTATACCTGCAGATGGAACCCCGCTTACACCTTTATTCACATTCACCTCTGGATCAAAACCAGTATATTTTGTAATTACGAATAGGTTTTGGCCGTTAACATAAACATTAAGCGATTTGATTGATTTACCGATATTGCCAATGTTATAGTTAAGCGTAGCATTGGCCAATTTTAAGTAATCGCCTTTTTCGATATACCTTGATGAAGCAGCGATTGGATTGGCAAGCGACTCCTGTATAGGCGAATCAATTAAAGCGGCTGAAATATTGCGCTGGGCACCCAGGTTAGATATCGCCAATACCGAATTTGCGGTGTTGTTGTAAATATCCTGACCAAATGCACCGTTAAAGTTTGCCGTTAATGAGAACTTCTTATACCTTAAATTTGTGCTTAAACCCAAAATTACTTTTGGATTGGGATTACCTACATAATAAGCAGTAAAACCATCATCGGTATATTTCGAAAATCCACTGGCATCCAAACCATTATATTGGCGCGTAACCATAGCAAAAAGCGGCAGCCCATTTTGGATCACCTCGGTGGTTACACCACTCAAACCCTGCCCGTTTAACGAACCTGTTTTGATAATGCCATTAATATTCTGTACTTTATTGTTGATAAAAGTAGCATTACCTCCTAAAGACCATGTAAAGTCATCCTGATCGATAATCGTACCGTTTAAGGTCAGCTCCAGCCCTTTATTGATAATCTGGCCCGGTAAATTTACCCAGGTAGGTACATTGCCCCCAACTGCCGGAGAAAATGCAATCTGTGGAAATAATAGATCTTTTGTTGTTTTATTGAAATAATCAATCGATCCGGTTAACCTGTTTTTAAACAAACCGAAATCGATACCCACATTGGCCTGTTTGTCTGATTGCCATTTTAAATCGACATTTTCATTGTTGATCGGTGTTAAAATTGGCGAACCGTTCGCATTTCCAAAATCGTAGCGGAGCTGCGCAGAACCTGAAGGAAAATCCTGGTTACCTGTTTTACCATAACCAACGCGTAATTTAAATAGATCCAACCATTGGATATCAGACATGAAACTTTCTTTTCTGATATCCCAGGCAGCTGCAAAAGAAGGAAAATAACCATAACGATTTGATTTACCAAATTTGGTAGAACCATCAGCCCTAAATGTAGCGGTTAAGATATATCTATTATCGTAATTAAAAATTGCCCTTGCAAAATACGACTGTAATTGGGTTGTAGGATTGTTGAAGGTAGAAAATGTACGGTTAGCCGGGGCCGTGGTTTGAAAGGCATCGGTATAGTCGGCGGCTATATCCCCAAAACCAGTTGCTGTATTGGTTGCTCCTTTATTGATAAAGTTAGAATACTCGTACCCTAAAATAGCGTTCAGATTCAACTTACCCACAATTTCCTTGTTAAAATTTAAGGTATTGGTAAACTGTTGCGTAATTAACTCATTGTTGGAGTAGCTCGCATAACCGCCAAGAAAAGTTCCTGATGGCTGGATGCCTTGCAGGTTTAGGGTACTTCTTGTAGAAGCCCTTCTGATACCCGTGCTATAATTTACACTAGCCAGCATGCGGTACTCTAACCAGGGCGTAATTTTATAATATGGAGAAACACTCCCCAGAATGGTAGTAACTTTCGATTTATCGTTATTTGCTGCCAAGGCAGCCAAAGGATTAATCGTGGTGGAACCATAATCTATAAATAAGCTGCCATCAGGATTATAAAAAGATTGGGTAGGGTTCCATGATAGTGCCTGCGAAATCAAACTTCCCGTAAAACCTGCATCAGTGGTAATGGGTGCTACACTTTCAAGGTATTGATTACTGATAACGTTAACGTCTAAACCTAGCTTTTTGCTTTCTAGGAATTTGAAATTTCCATTAAAACCAGCACTATATTTTTTAAAATCGGTAGTTTTGATAATCCCCTGCTGGTCCTGATAACCGAGTGAAGCGCGGAAGGTATTGCCGTTGGTACCACCGCTTATGCCCACCGAGTAATTTTGGTTATATGCAGTTCTGGTAATCGCATCCAATGCATCAACACTGGTTCCGAAGTTACCAGTGTTAAGATTATATTTCGATAATGCGGCACGGTACTCATCGCCCGTTAAAACATCAACTTTTTTAGCAATATTGCTTATACCTGCCGAGGCGCTTACATCAATTTTGGTCTCACCTGATTTTCCTCTTTTAGTGGTAATTAAAACCACACCATAAGCAGCACGCGAACCATAAATTGCTGTAGCCGATGCATCTTTTAATATCTCCATCGATTCGATATCGGCCGGATTGATAAAGTTTAGCGGGTTACCATCGGGCGCGGTACCGATACCTGCACTGCTTGATGGTCGTGCCGATCGTCCATCAAGTGCCACCCCATCTACGACATAAAGAGGCTGTCCGGTTCCGGTAATGGCTGAGTTACCCCTTATCCGAACGGTAGAGGCACCACCCGGTTGCCCACTGTTATTGATCATTTGTACACCTGCAACTTTACCCTGTATTAACTGATCGGGTGCATTTAGCGGGCCTTTGTTAAAATCTTTGGCCGATACTGTTGTTGCAGCTCCTGTTAAATCATTTTTTCTTACAGATGCATAACCGATAACTACAACGGCCTCTAAATTATTCAGCGAACTTAAGGTAATGTTTAGCAGGGTTTGATTATTGATATTTACAGTTTGTGATTCATAACCCACAAAACTTACTGTAAGCCGGGCTGTTCCAGTTGGAGCAGTAATCTGATATTTACCTTCAGCATCGCTTTGGGTTCTTGTACTAGTACCGGTTAACTGTACAGTTGCGCCCGCTAAAGGCGTTTTATCACTATCGTATATTATACCTTTTACGGTGATTTGGGCAAAAGCCGCTGTGCTCAATAGTAGCATCAGGAGACTTAAGCCTATCAGTTTCTTTAATGAATACAATTTCTGTTTTAGGGATAAAACAGACCGATTGCCTGTTAAAGTAATGTTCATAATTGATTTAATTAATTGGTTAGAAAATAGGTGTAGTTAAGGATTCAGAATTTCCTGTTTTAAGGTGGAGTATGTTTCATAGTTTCTATTTTTATGTTCGTATTAGTCGATTATACCTTTAATATTTGTGCAGTGGGACAATTCAAAATTTACGGGATCGTTCCCGACATTTATGATGTCAATATGATTGAGCATTTTTAACTCATATTTATTCTTATCTACAAGCGAAAGACATTTTGTAGGCGTATTTTGATAATTGTAAAGATCATTTCCTTTATTTTCAAAACTGCTGGCAATAGGCAGCGGCTGGCCGGTAATGAAAGAAAGCAGGAGGGATAAAATGATAAACAGTTTCAATTGTCTCATAATTTTCGGTACAATAAATCGGATCCCTACGAATAGGAACCTGAGCTATTGTGATTTAGTTTAGTATTTGGTTAATGTAATGATTAAGTGTCTGTGCTGAACGATTAAGTTTACACATCTTATCCATTTTATAATATGAAGATAGCTTATAAATTATGTAAAACCATAAAAAGGATAATAATTTATCGGGGCAACTTACTATCGGAGAACTGCTGCGATTTATAAGATATTGACAAAGAGGGTTTGGCCAGGCAGCAATTTAGCATTAATAACACCGACAAAGCCTTAAAAGGCTACAAATTGACTTTTTGGTAGTATGAATTTAAAATTGATTTCCGTTGTCTTTACACATAGATTTGCTTTGAGAAAAGTTATTTGAAGATATATTTAGTCATGGAGACTCGGAAAACATAACAAAAATTGTGGTCAATTTTGATATAAATAGTGAACCCCAAAAGTTTTATACAACTTTTGGGGTTCAATCAAAAAAATACTGTCTTTAAAAATTATCTTGCTGTGGGGCCTTTCATCTGGTAATCTTTAGGTGGTTCTGCTCCTAAAAGATGTTGTACAAAGTAGTCCCAGCGGCGGCGGGTCATATAAGGTGAGTAATCACCATAACCGTGTGCACTATTTGGAAAAATAACCAGATCGAAAGATTTATTTGCTTTTTCCAATGCCTCTACAACTAATAGTGTATTGTAAGGCGGTACATTATCATCCATCATACCGTGCACCAGCATCAGTTTTCCTTTTAAGTTTTTAGCATAGTTCTGGTTGGCCTGCGCTTCGTAATCAGAATTTTCTACCAGACCATTGTAACGTTCGCCCCAATCGTCCTCGTAGTTTCTGTTGTCGTGGTTCCCTGATTCTGAAATTCCTACTTTAAAGAAATCCGGATAACGGAACATGGCTGCAGCAGTAGCAAAACCTCCACCGGAATGTCCCCAGATACCTACCTTAGCCGTATCAATAGGGTATTTGGCAGAGAGCTGTCTGATGGCTGCAATCTGATCAGGCAAAGTATTCTCAGCCATATTGCCATAACTCATATCATGAAAACTTTTAGAACGGTCTGGATTACTGGTTCCTTCTATTACCACAACGATAAAGCCCAGTTCGGCCAAAGCCTGATTATCGCCACGTGAAGCCGCAAACGACCAACTGCCTACGCTACCTCCCTGAGGACCCGGATAAATATAATCGATAACCGGATATTTCTGCCCTGCATCCATTTTTGTTGGTGTGAAAACCAATCCGTAGATATCGGTTTTACCATCTTTGGCTTTAACAGAAACTGGGGTAGGTGCTTTCCACCCTATAGCAGCTAATCTAGATACATCTGTTTTCTCTAAAGTGTTGATCAGTTTGCCACTGATACTTCTTAAAACCGTAACGGCTGGTACATCTGGTTGCGAATAAGTATCTACAAAATATTCGAATGATGGAGAAAATACCACCTGATGGTTACCTTCTTCAGGGGTTAACAATGCCAGGTTTTTTCCGTCGAAACCGATTTTGTATAAGTGGCTAAAATAAGGATTGCCTTTTTCCCGGCCGTTAGCCATGAAGTAAAGCGTGCGTGTTTTTTCGTCAACTTTAATTAAACGGGTCACTACGAAATCGCCTTTGGTAATCTGGTTCTTCAATTTTCCGCTAGTCGCATCGTACAAGTACAAGTGACCCCAGTTATCCCTTTCCGAATACCAGATAATTTCTTTTGATGCCGGAAGGTAACGCCAGTTGATGGCTCCCTGACCAGATTCGTACTGTGTTTTTACGGTTTCTTCGAAAACTTCGCGAACAGCACCTGTTGTGGTATTGGCAATGCGGAATTTTTCATTTTTATGGTCGCGGGAGGTAGACAGAAAGGCCACTTCAGTGCCATCTGCTTTCCAATTGATATCATCAAAAGTACCACTGCTCGAAATATCATCGCTTAAGGTAGCACGGTGTTGATCTGCAGGGATATTTAGCGAAACCATCTTTGCGTTTTCTACATCAATTACCACTCTTCTAATAGTGGCAATCTGCTTATCGCCAGGTAAAGGATATTTCCAGGCTTTTAATACCGGCGCGCCCACATTTGTGGTTACCAGGTACATATCTTTCGAATTTCTTTGATCTTGCTGAAAAGTGGCTATCTTTTTCGAATCGGGCGACCAGCGCAAAATTGGCGCATCGCTATGTTTCCATCCTGCATTATCGGTAGCATAACCATAATCTTTAATGCCATCAGTGGTTAATTGTGTTAATTTTCCTGTAGCTACATCTTTAACAAAGAGGTTATAATCTTTAATTAAAATGGCTTTTTTTCCATCGGGAGATAAAATTTCATTCCGGCTGCCCCCACGACGTGATGGCGTTGCACTGCCTTTATAATCGGTAGTTAAAGTTTTTGTTTTCTTTACCGGATCTACCAAAAAAGTCTGTTCAGTGCCATTGGTTTTAGTAGTATACCAGAATTTATCGCCGTCCACCCAGTTAGGTTGCACGCTGGCATGGTCGATATACTTTGCAGTATTATAACCCATAAAACTTTCCGCCCTTTCGTAATCTTTAACGGTTAAGGCCTTCTGCTGCGCATTTGCTGTAATGGCCAAAGTACAAGCCGTTACGGTAAGCCAATATTTATTCATCATGTTAGTTAATCTTGCGATAAAAATAAGACTGTTTTAGGAAATGATTGGTATTAATCGTGATACAAATTTTGGGTATATGATCTGTTTAACCGTAAAGGGGAAAAGCAAATGCCACCAAATTAGATTTTTCTTTTTTGCATAAACACCTCGTACTAACATCATCATTCATCTTTTTAAAGATCCTTCACTGCGTTCAGAATGACAAATCGCGAGTTCGGCTGTGAACGCTGGACTTTGGACTAATTGATTGGTTGATCTGCTCCAAACCCTCTACGCTAAACGTCCAGCTCAAGATAAATTGACTCATGACTCCAGACTAAAGACTTCAGACTTATTTATAAAATCTCCACATACCCATCCGTTCCGTTTAACCGAATGCACTGCCTGTCTTTGATCAGTTTGGTGGCATTTTCTACGCCAACCACCGCCGGCAGGCCATATTCTCTTGCAATCACCGCACCATGTGTCATTAATCCACCAACTTCTGTAACCAGGCCTTTTATAGAAACGAACAATGGGGTCCAACTCGGGTCGGTAAATGGGGTAACCAGTATATCTCCATCTTCCAGATCAGCATCTTCCACGTTTAGGATTACACGTGCCCGTCCTTCAATCATTCCTGAAGAAACCGCTAAACCTACAATGGCCTCTGCCGGTAGGTGCTCGCGATTGTACTTACCTGTGATCACTTCGCCATCAGAGGTAATTACCCGTGGCGGTGTAAGTTTCTCGTATTTGCTATACTCTTCTTTTCTTTCAACAATAAGCTGGTAATCAATTTGATGTGTGCGCACCACGTCACGAAGTTCTTCAAAAGTGAGGTAATAGCTATCTTCTTTTTCATGAAAAACACGAGCATTTACAAGTTTTTCGATTTCTTTTAACAAGGCCTGCTTATAAACGAAAAAGCGGTTAACAATGCCGTATTTTGGATATTCACGATAACCGGCAAAATTTCGGAGCAAACTGATCATTTGTTTTGTTTCCAGGGCTTTTTGTTCACTATCTGGTAAATGAGCCAATCTGCTCAGTAGTTCATTTTCCTTTTTTAAAGCCTCCTGTTTCCCTTGTTCAAATTTTCGCTTACCAGCATTGGGCTCAAAGTTTTTGATATTGCTAAGGATTAAGGGAATTAATATCGATGGTTTTTCGCTCCAGCGTGTATTCGTAATATCAATTTCTCCCGCACACCGCATGCCGTATTTTTCGAGATATGCGTAGATTGCATTCTGGGTTTCCTTGCCGCCATCAAATTGAAGCAGGTTATCTAAAAAATTACCCTTCTTTGTCTCCTGTAAATAATTAATTAGCGCTGGATAAGGACGGATTACATCTGCAACATCCAATAATGCCAAG
Organism: Pedobacter sp. GW822-FHT03F06; assembly: GCF_058801365.1. Taxonomy (NCBI): domain Bacteria; kingdom Pseudomonadati; phylum Bacteroidota; class Sphingobacteriia; order Sphingobacteriales; family Sphingobacteriaceae; genus Pedobacter; species Pedobacter sp. GW822-FHT03F06. The sequence continues at coordinate 11,273 of NZ_JBXANE010000012.1, read as the reverse complement.
CCCATTTCTGAAGTAATATTGTTGGGCGCCGACTGAGACAGTGCATCTGCCGGATTTTTTTCACCCAACCATTCTCCCAATTTTTCATTGAGCCAGGATGAAGCATTCATCGCGGCGATGATCACCCCCATGTGCTGCGAATCAAATACCATCTTCTTTGATTGCTCGATGTCTTCCAGGATAAAATCAAAAAGATCTGATCCTGATTGCGTTTGGATATTTTGTTTTAGTGTTTCTACTGATGCCTCATTAGTTTTGATCAGATCAGCAACTATAATAGGGTTATTTCCTACTTGTGCTAAAATATTGGCAGCCGACAGCCCCTTAGTACTTTTGGCCAGCACGGGTACCTTTCCGTCATCTGGTAGTTGTTTTATAAAATCGCCTCTTTCTGTGATGGTGATCAATGCATCTTTGATGAGCGGATCATGTTGTCCCATCGCATCTAATAAATTCGTCCTCCCAGCTGCGGTAGCCAGACTATCTGTTACATCAACAAACAATCTTCCCCCGGCTTTAAACATTGGCCTGGCTGCCCTTAACTGCCATAACGATAACCCTAATGGCTTCATGGCATCAGTCATCATTTGTTGATGGCCAACAGATATATATACATGATTTTCGGCGTCGTTTGTTTCTGGAATGGGGTATAAAGTGGTAATTGGCCTACTCTGCACCATATAAAAGATATCATCAACCAAACACCATTCGATGTCTTGCGGATGGCCAAAATGTGTTTCGATCTTCCTGCCCAATTGCTCAAGCTGTAAAATCTGTCCATCTGTAAGCACTTGCCTATTTTGCTCTTCCGCTGAAAGCGCTTGGGATTTTGTACCGCCATCCTTTAAGGCATAAATGGCCAGTTTCTTAATTGATATTTTTTTATTGATAATCCTGCCACTGCAAACCTGATAATTATCGGCATTTACCAGACCCGAAACCAATGCTTCACCCAGCCCAAAACTGGCATCAATAGATAACATTTTCCGATTCCCGGAAACCGGATCTGCTGTAAATAAGATTCCTGCTGCCTGTGGAAAAATCATTTTCTGCACAATGACAGCTAATTGCACCTTCCGGTGGTCAAAACCGTTCTGGATGCGGTAAATTACCGCCCTATCGGTAAACAATGAAGCCCAGCACTTGCTGATATGTTTTAAGATTGCTGTTTTTCCGATAACATTCAGGCAGGTATCTTGCTGACCTGCAAACGATGCTGTTGGCAAATCTTCAGCGGTAGCACTAGACCGCACAGCAAAAGCCTCATATTTGTCAAAACCAGCAAGATACTTTCCGATCTCTTCGGCAATATCTTCCGGAATGGATATGTTTTCAATAAGTGTCCTGATTTTGGCGCTGGTTTTACTAACCGCCTGCAGATCTCCTCTTTTGAGCTGGCTCAACCCATCCAATAAACGATTAAGTACCTTATTGTTTCCTGTTATTTCTTGATAGGCTCCGGTGCTTATGCAAAAGCCCCGTGGCCCTTGCATCCCGTCAATTTTGGATAGCTCGCCAAGATTGGCGCCCTTGCCCCCAACTTCTAAAACATCAGACCTGTCGATTTCCTGAAAATCAATTACATATTTACCCATATTTTTCCTGTTTTTATCTGGTAGATATTTAGTTCTTCCTTAGTCGCTCGAAACCAATTTAGCCTTGTTTATCAACACCTTAAGCTCAATTTTAAAGGAAGTAAAAAGCCAAAAATATAAGCTATAAAGTACCCAAACAACGTTTTTAACTATATTTTTCAAAGCGCAATAATGGTAGAAGTATTGGCGTTATCCTTACAACAAAGCAGCAATAATTAAGGTAAAATTATCTCGGATTTTCTCCCAAGCAAGGTGCTTTAGCTTCCCTCATTAAAAAAAACCGTCATTTAGACTACAAGCAAACTCAATTTGGCTACATCAGCACGTGCGCTTTGCTGCAACTTTGTATTGTTAATTTAAAACAATCAAAAATGCAAAAGACAATTTTTATTACAGGAGCTTCTACAGGTTTGGGAAATGCTGCTGCCAAATTATTTCAGCGCAAAGGTTGGAATGTAATTGCCACCATGCGCAACCCTGAAAAAGATACAGAATTAGGTGCATTAAGCAATGTTACCGTACTTCCTTTGGATGTGACCGACCTTGCTCAGATCCAATCGACTGCAAAAAAAGCAATTGAACAGGGTGTAGATGTCGTATTTAACAATGCTGGCTATGGTTTAATTGGGCCATTAGAAGCACTGAGCGATGAACAGATCGTAAAACAACTTAACACAAATCTGTTGGGTGTAATCCGTGTTACGCAAGCATTCATTCCTTATTTCAGAGCAAAGAAGGAAGGTTTGTTTATCTCTACAACTTCTATCGGCGGATTAATCGCTTTCCCACTAGGCTCAACCTATCATGCTACAAAATGGGCATTGGAAGGCTGGAGCGAAAGCATGGCTTTTGAGCTAAACACTTTTGGTGTAAACATCAAAACCGTATCGCCAGGTGGAATTGCAACAGATTTTTCAGGCCGTTCTTTAGAACTGGCAAGCAACGAAGATTATGATCCGATGGTACAATCAATGATGGCGGGTTTTGGTTCAATGATGGAAACGGCCTCTTCTCCTGAGCAAATTGCTGAAGTTGTGTATGAAGCGGCCACAGATGGCAAAAACAAACTGCGTTATGTAGCTGGTGAAGATGCCAAGGCCTTATATGCACAGCGACTGGCACAGGGTGATGAAGCTTTTAGGGCAGATTTTGCCAAGCTATTTTTAGGTAATTAATTACCGAGGGCAATGCAGACCCAATGATTTGTGTTGCCCTAATATTTGTACTTTTATATTATGGAAAAGAAAACTCCTTTACGCATTTCAACAATCTCTGAAATACACGCGTTGCTTCAGGTTCCCAAACCTGTCCATCCATTGATCAGTTTAGTCGATAATTCGCTGATGGTCACCGACACAGAAATGTTGGATCGCCCGTTTTTTTTCAACTTTTACAAGATTTCCTATAAATATTCAACAACAGGCCGAATGGGCTACGGACAGGGTTATTACGACTTTAACGAGGGTGGTATGATGTTTACTTCACCAAACCAGGTGATTTCTGCAGATAATGAAGCTAAATATTACGGGGCTACACTTCTGTTCCACCCCGACCTCATCCGGAACTATCCGCTAGGATCGACCATAAAGAAATATGGTTTTTTCTCGTACGAAACCAATGAAGCGTTATTTCTGTCAGACAAGGAGAAGAAAATAATTTTAGGACTATTCGATAATATTAATGATGAGTTAAACACTTCAATTGATGAAATTAGCCAGGATGTGTTGGTGTCTTATATCGAAGTGTTGCTCAATTATAGCAACCGTTTTTACAAACGTCAGTTTATTACCCGAAAGGTGGTTAACAATGATGTACTGACTAAAATAGAACACTTATTGGAGGATTATTTTACTGATGAAAAATCTTTAGTTAGCGGATTGCCAACAGTTGAATATCTGGCCGCAGAAGCAAACCTTTCGCCACGTTATTTAAGCGATATGCTCAGGGCTTTGACCGGGCAAAATACCCAACAACTTATTCACGAAAAGTTAGTTGAAAAAGCAAAAGAAAAACTTTCGACGACTGAATTGTCAGTGAGTGAAATTGCCTACCAACTGGGTTTTGAGCATCCACAATCATTCAGTAAGTTCTTTAAAACAAAAACGCATTTATCTCCCCTGGAGTTTAGGCATTCTTTTAATTAGAACGGGGATAGATCTAAAGCGGAGAGGGCGGGATTCGAACCCGCGGTACCTTGCAGTACACACGCTTTCCAAGCGTGCTCGATCGACCACTCTGACACCTCTCCGTGCTGGATTGCAAAAGTATATTTTTTATTGATAAAAAAAATGCTCCCGATTAAAATCAGGAGCATTTTATAAATATGATATTAGAAATTAATCTATAACCGTAATTTTTAACATGTTGGTTTTACCTTTTGCTTCCATTGGGATAGCGGCAGTATTGATGATGATATCACCTTGTTTAACCAACTTTTTGCTTTTTAAGAATTCGTTCACCTCAATAATGGTGTTATCGGTACTTTCCCATTTATCGTAATAGAAACCTCTTACCCCCCAAAGTAAACTTACTGCATTTAATAATGCCCTGTTGCTGGTAAAAATAAAAGTTAAAGCTTCCGGACGGTGACTTGAGATTTCGAAAGCAGTGTAACCGCTTAAAGTCATTGATACAATACCCACTGCGTTGGTTTGTTTCGCTAAGAAACAAGCTGAATCGCAAATGGCATCGCTTAAGAAAGATGGCGATTTTGGTTTTAAAAATTTATCAGGATTGAAAGGATAGTTGTTCTGCTCAATGTTCTGGATAATTTTTTGCATGGTTTCGATCACGATCAACGGAAATTCTCCAACTGAAGTTTCGCCGCTTAACATCACTGCATCAGCACCATCTAAAACAGAATTCGCCACATCATTCACCTCTGCACGTGTTGGGCGAGGTGTGGTGATCATACTCTCTAACATTTGTGTAGCCACAATTACAGGTTTAGAAGCTGCTCTACATTTAGCAACGATCATTTTTTGTAATAATGGAACTTCTTCCATCGGACACTCAACACCTAAATCGCCACGGGCAACCATAATACCATCTGTTACTGCAATAATCTCGTCGATATTGGCAATGGCTTCTGGTTTTTCGATTTTGGCAATTACACGTGCAGTTTTACCACGTTCTGCTATAATTTTTTTAAGTTCGATAATATCTTCTGCCTTACGCACGAAAGATAAACCAATCCATTCTACATCATTTTCTAAAACAAATTCTAAGTTTTCGCGGTCTTCTGGTGTTAATGAAGGAATAGAAACTTTAGTATTTGGAAGGTTTACACCTTTTCTTGAAGTTAAAATACCACCGTGAACAATCTCGCAAACTACTTCATCCTTTAAGTTGGTAGAAATCACTTTCATTTGAAGCTTTCCATCATCCAAAAGGATAATTTCGCCTGCCTGAACATCCTGAGGGAAGTTTTGGTAGGTGATGTAAATACGTTCTTCGTTACCAATACATTCGTTAGTAGTAATTACGGTAGTTTTACCATTGATGAGGTTAATGCCACCTTCTTTTACTAAACCGATACGGATTTTAGGTCCTTGTAAATCGGCAAGGATACCTACATTATAGTCGTATTTTTTGTTTAAATCGCGGATGGTATCCAAAACCGCTTGGTGATCTGCTTGTGATCCGTGCGAAAAGTTTAAGCGGCAAACATCTAAACCAGCGTTAAACATACTATATAATACATCTGGTTTTGCTGATGCAGGCCCAAGCGTGGCAACAATTTTAGTTCTCGAATGAAAAGGTTTCATTTAATTAATTGATTTTAGCAATGCAGTTTAAAGCATTAATTATTATCTAAAATAATCAAACTGCATCAAATTTTATATATTTTGTTCTTTTGTTCTTTGTTTGTAACCGTCAAATATAGTGTATTTAATACACCAAGTATATAATTTTTATATTACCAAATTCTCACGGCTCTTTAACTTGGCCGGATCTATCTTTGCAGCCACCTGTATATCAGGCAGTTTATTTAAACCGTTGATTAAATAATCCAAATCTTCCTTATCGATAAATTCTTTAATAATAATAAAAAAATCTACCTTGTTCATCTCCGGAATTAGAAAGCCATCGCTGCTTTTATTGCAAATTAAGTAGTATTCTACCTCACCTTGCTCTACAAAAAAGTAATATTTCGAGAAAGACCAGGCTGGTTCGTCGATATTAAAAAATATTTCATGATCTTCTATTTTTTCAAATTGAGTATTTAACCGGGTATTAATTTTGTGGCAAAGCACATAGTCTTTTAGGGGTGCTGTGATCGCAATTAGTATAAAATCAAGGTCTAAGGTAAGTTTTAGGTAAGTCTTATTCAAAGCGAAATAAATTATTTACAGAACGAAATTAAAAAACTAATTCTATATTCGCTGTGTTATTGAGATACCAAAATTACGTATCGAAATAAAAACATTTGAAAATTGTAAGAATTTATTTTTCTTTGCACAGAATTATTTAACCATTAAATTATAAAATTATGTCTGATATTGCTTCAAGAGTTAAGGCTATTATCGTAGAAAAACTAGGTGTTGACGAAAGCGAAGTTACGCCAGAGGCTTCATTCACCAACGATTTAGGTGCAGATTCTTTAGATACCGTAGAGTTGATTATGGAATTTGAAAAAGAATTCAATGTAGCTATTCCTGATGATCAGGCTGAAACCATCGGTACAGTTGGTCAAGCGATTGCTTATTTGGAAAAAAACGTTAAATAGAATTACGCTTTTTCAGTATAAATGGAATTAAAAAGAGTAGTAGTAACAGGGTTGGGTGCGCTCACTCCTATAGGCAATAATGTTCCCGATTTTTGGGAAGGATTGACTAATGGGGTGAGTGGCGCTGCTCCTATTAAGGGTTTTGATACTGAAAAGTTCAAGACCAAATTCGCATGTGAGGTTAAAAATTTTAATCCGGAAGACTTTTTGGAGAAAAAAGAAGCCCGCAAGCTAGATCCGTTTGTACAATATGCTCTTGTGGCAACAGATGAGGCTGTGAAGGATGGTGGTTTTGATTTCGAAAAATTAGATACCAACCGGATCGGTGTAATCTGGGGTGCTGGCATAGGTGGATTGAAAACTTTCCTGGATGAAATTTCGAATTTCGCCAAGGGGGATGGTACGCCAAGATACAATCCATTTTTTATTCCTAAAATGATTATTGATATTGCTCCAGGGCATATCTCGATCAAATACGGCTTACGTGGGCCAAATTTTGCAACTGTTTCGGCATGTGCTTCTTCAACAAACGCAATGATTGATGCATTTAACTATATCCGCTTGGGTATGGCTGATGTAATTATCAGTGGCGGTTCTGAAGCAATCATTAACGAAGCGGGTATGGGTGGTTTTAATGCCATGCATGCATTATCAACACGTAACGAAGATCCGGCAACAGCATCACGTCCTTTTGATAAAGACCGTGACGGTTTCGTAGCCGGTGAAGGTGCTGGGACGATTATTTTAGAAGAACTTGAACATGCAAAAGCAAGAGGTGCAAAAATTTATGCAGAGCTTGTTGGCGGTGGAATGAGTGCCGATGCTAATCACATCACTGCACCACATCCTGAAGGTTTAGGTGCTAGAATGGTAATGACCAATGCACTAAAAGATGCTGGTTTAACAACTGCGGATATAGATTATATCAATGTACACGGTACTTCTACACCTCTGGGTGATATTAGTGAAACCAAAGCCATTGGTACATTATTTGGCGAAGATGCTTATCGTTTAAACATCAGCTCAACCAAATCGATGACTGGCCACCTTTTGGGTGCAGCTGGAGCTATTGAGGCTATTGCAGCAATTCTTTCTGTTAAAAATGATATTGTTCCTCCAACAATTAATCACTTTACAGATGATCCTGCATTTGACCCTAAATTGAATTTTACTTTTAACAAAGCGCAAAAACGTACCGTTAGAGCTGCTCTAAGTAATACATTCGGTTTTGGCGGCCATAACGCTTCTGTTATTTTTAAGAAATACGAAGATTAATTTAAAACTGCCCTGCTATATAATTTTGTATGCTAGTTAAAAATAGATAACTTAGTTAAATATGCTAATTAGCCGTTAATTGTGTTATTTATTTAATGCCGATATTAAAATTATATAAACTTTACCTCTCTCCCGAAAAGGAGTTTGTTAAAAAGCTGAAAAACATTTTAGGCTTTGTTCCAGGCAATGTTACGCTCTATAAAATGGCGTTCAGGCATCGTTCTGTAGCAAAAGTTTTAAAAAATGGAAGCAGGAGCAGTAACGAACGCTTAGAATTTTTAGGTGATGCTGTTTTAGGTTCAGTGATTGCAGAACTGCTGTTTAAGCATTACCCCTACAAAGAAGAAGGTTTTTTAACCGAAATGCGTTCTAAAATTGTAAACCGGGCTAATTTAAATCAACTTGCAAAGAAAATTGGTTTTGATAAGCTTATTCAGTTCGATCAACGTTCCGTGAGCATACAAACCAAGCACAATTCGATGCTGGGCGATGCTTTTGAAGCCATAGTGGGCGCCATTTACATGGATAAGGGCTACAACTTTACCAAAGAATTTTTATTGCGTAGAATTGTAAAACCTCATATCGATATCCACACCTTAGAACTTACAGAAACAAATTTCAAAAGTAAACTGATCGAATGGTGCCAACGCCATGGTAAGGATGTTATGTTCGAACTGGCAGAGAATGGCGAAGGTGAAAGCGCTAAATTATTTACCATTAGTGCTGTAGTAGAAGGCGAAAAAGTGGGTACCGGACGGGATTACAACAAGAAAAATGCTGAAAAATTAGCTGCAGAGAAGGCTTGCGAAGCATTGAGTATATAAGTTCATTGGTTCAGTAGTCATTGGTTTATTTGGTTAATTGTATAAACTGGTTAATCGGTTAACTGAAATAGGAAAGCCTCAAAACTTTCGATTTTGGCTAAAGACACGCTCAACCCGAACACTAAACTGACTAAAGACTTCGGACTAAGGACTCTCAACTGAGAACTAAAACCTACTTACCCTTCCCTAATGTATCGGTAAATTTCTTCGACGATTCTTTAATGTATTTAATGTAATCGTAGCTGTTCCAGTGTTGTGCCTTATCAAATTCCGGGCGACAGTTTAACATGTATTTCTCTAGGGTATCACCTCTTAGTTCGGTGTTGTTTTTAATGATACTCTGATTGAAGTATACGTCAATCTGCGATTGTTTGATTTCATTGTCGGCATACCTGCCAAATCTTCGTGCATTTTTAGGATCGGAGCCAATTAAGTTGTATAGCGCATTTAACGGACTGAATATAGCAGACAAAAGCGTTGTTTTCCCACCGTTATATACGCCCTTGTTTTTAAACTCCTGCTTAATTTCGTCTAGATCCTGTTTTTTGGTATTTCCCCTAATGGTAACATCGGCCAGCGTAGTACTTCCTCTAACCAAATAAATTACCAGATCTTTTTCGCTGTTTACCACCACGCGCTGATCGATCAGATCCCTTTTAATTACCAGCAGCGTATCGCCGATTCTGGCTTTTAACTGGAACATACCGATATCATTACTGCCCACGCCTATTCCCGTACGCAGGTTGGTGATTTCTGATAATGCAATTCTGATATTCGAACCTTTTTCGATCACTACACCTTTCACAATAAAATCCTGTGCCTTTGCGAAGATGCTTATTGAGGTAAAAACGAAGAGTATAACGGCAAATTTAAAGTATTTCATGATGTGTTAATTTGTATGTTGCAAAGTATCGGTATATTTCTTAGCCGATTCTTTGATGTATTTCACCGCATCGTAATTGTTCCAATTAATGGTCATACTGCGCGTTGGATAGTAATCTAGCAGAAATTTGTCCAGATCTTTTCCGGTTAAGGAAGTATTATTCGAGACTAGATTTTTATTAAAAAACTTATCTACCTCGATTAAACTTAGCTCCTTTTTATAATAACGGCTAAAATTACGTGCTCTTGCCGGTGTTTTTCCAAAAAGCTCATAAAAAAATGTTATCGGACTCCCACCAAAAGGGTTTAACAAAATTAATGGAGGTTTACCTGCATAAAATGAGCCATTTCGTTTCAGGTCTCTTTTTATACTTTCCATTTCCTGCTTTTTGGTTTGTCCTTTAACCGTAACTTCCTCTAGCATGGTACTTCCCCTGATCAGATAAACAACCAGATCATCATCTGTTTTAACGACTACTTTTTGCTCATTCAAGTTTCTTTTTTGAATCAATAATGTATCACCAGTGCGGGCACTTAACTGAAATAGGCCAATATCGTTACTTGTGGCGCCCATTTTACTACGCATGTTGGTAATTCCTGCTAAAGCAATCCGTACATTCGAGCCTTTTTCAATTACTACACCTTTCAGCACAAAATCCTGCGCTTTTACTTTTAAGCCCTGCATTAAGATAATTGATAGAAGAATAATTTTTAAATGCTTCATCGCGTTAAATGGCAAGTTAAATTATCTGGTAGCGCAAATTGGCTTTCTATTTTAACAGCAGATCGGTTCTGTTGTTTGTTTCCTGCTTTAATTGTTACATCTTGAACAGAAAACTAATTTATCTTTCTTAATGAAGGGAAATACTTTCCCATCTACCAATATTTTTGTAAAATTAACATTTGTTAACCTTGCAAACTGTTAAATAAACGTTAATACATATGAGAAAACTAATGGGTGGATTTTATTTGCTCTATTCGGCAATTATATTTTTCTTGCTTATGCTTGTCGTTTGCCCATTTATTCTGATCAGCACAGGTATTTTTAAGGAAAAAACAGGAAGAAAAATTTCATTCTATTTTTTAAAATTCTGGGCATGGAGCTTTAGCGTTTTTACTTTTTTATGGTTTACCGCCGGTGGAGAAAAAATTGACACTTCGCGGGCTTATATCTACGTAGGTAATCACAGTTCATTTTTAGATGCTGTTGCCATTGTAATCTGCATTCCACAGGCCTTCAGTCCGCTAGGAAAGATCGAAATGCTTAAAATCCCTGTGTTTGGCTGGATTTACAAACGTTTAGTCGTGATGATTGATCGAAGTAGCCGGGAAAGCCGCGACCATTCTGTAGCCGAACTGAGAAAAGACCTGGCCGATGGACAATCAATATTGATTTTCCCCGAAGGAACGATGAATAAATCGGATCAACCTTTAAATCCATTTTATGATGGCGCCTTTCGCTTAGCCATAGAAACCCAAACAACGATTTTACCTTTTGCGATATTAAACAGTAAAGCACATTTACCAAGGACAAATCCACTTTTACTTAACCCCGGGATGATTAGAACAGTATTTGGAGAAGCCATTGAGGCGAAGGGATTGGTTGCCGAAGATATTGAAGAACTGAAGCGAAAAACATTTAATGCCATTTTGAGCTTGTTGGAAAAGTAGCGTAATGTTGCATTTTATTAGAAAATGAAGGCTCTGGTACTTTTGGCTAAACCAGCCCTGCTGTCCGTTTTATCCCGATGGAAGAATCGGGATGCTCACTTCCATCAGGTTTAGGAATAGCGGTTCTGCACCCTGTAGGTAACAGGATCCTGCCAAAAACTACTCCACGTTGTACATAAACCCGATTGCAGCGAACACGTAGTGTAACGGAGTAAAGCGTAAAGGTACTGTCTTTAAAAGCAAATAAAAGTTGATAAAATTTTATCTTCTGAGAAGCATTAATTTAAATGCTTTCTA
>NZ_JBXANE010000011.1:0-237266 GCF_058801365.1 Pedobacter sp. GW822-FHT03F06 | reverse complement strand
ATTTCCGTGCCTTGCGGGACTACAAGTTTATCTCCCTCTTTTGATTATTTTATTATAAAGATAAAGATATGAGCAGGACTGTAGCTCGCCACAAAGAACTGAACATTCACTTACTAATGAAAAACTAAAGTAAATTTATACAAATTGGATCTCTCCGTTTCGCTTTGCTCCAGTCGAGATGACGATTTTTCCCTTAAAATAATCAACTAAAAATATAATTTTCATTATTTGCAAAACTCAAAACAATTAGTAACTTACTTAGGTTATCTACACCAAATATTTGATGGAAATTATACATATAAGCGCCGAGTGTTACCCAGTTGCAAAGGTTGGTGGTTTAGCCGATGTAGTAGGGGCCTTACCAAAATATCAAAATAAATTAGGCCACATTGCCAAGGTGGTTATTCCTGCGTACGATACCAAATTTATCCGCGAAAGCGAATTTGAAGTAACTTACGATGCATGGGCAAACTATGGTAATCACCACTTTCAGTACCGCATTTTAAAAGAAAGAACCAATAAATTGGGCTTTGATTTATACGTGATCCATATTCAGGGCTTAACGGACCGCCCAAATGTATATGGTTATAGCGATGATACAGAAAGATTTGTGGCTTTCCAGATTGCTACGCTTGATTGGATTGTACAGTGGGAGCATCGTCCGGATGTACTTCATTGCCACGATCACCATACCGGTTTAATTCCGTTTATGGTTTCAAATTGCATAAAATATAAAGCAATTAGCAGTGTCCCGACGGTTTTAACTATTCATAATGCACAATACCAAGGTCAGTTTGGGTGGGATAAATTATATTACATACCCGCATTCGATTTGTGGAAAGGTGGTTTACTGGGCTGGGAAGATGCCATTAACCCTTTAGCATCGGCCATTAAATGTGCCTGGAAAGTAACTACGGTTTCGCCAAGTTACCTGGACGAAATGATGAACAATGCCCGTGGCTTGGAAAGTTTGTTGAGACAAGAGCGTTGGAAATCGGTAGGAATATTAAACGGAATTGATAGCGAGGTTTGGGATCCGGAAACAGACCCGATGCTGAGCAAAAGTTACAATTTAAAAACAGTTGAAGCTGGTAAACTGGCAAACAAAACAGCACTCTGCGATGTTTTTCAATTAGATCCATCTAAACCTCTGTTTACTTTTATTGGTAGATTGGTTGATGAAAAAGGTGCCGATTTATTGCCTGATATTTTTTACACAGCTTTACAACAGCATGGCGACAATATCAATATCCTGGTTTTAGGATCGGGCGATAACTGGGTAGAGGGCCGTTTAAATCAATTAAAAGACATTTTTACTGGTAAGTACAATGCCTATATTGGTTATAATGAGCAGGTTTCGCACGAAATGTATGCTGGTGCAGACTTTCTGATCATGCCATCGAGAGTGGAGCCCTGTGGTTTAAATCAGCTTTATGCATTAAGGTACGGAACTGTTCCCATTGTGCGCCGGATTGGTGGATTGAAGGATACTGTAATTGATATTGGCGACGGAGGTTTTGGAATTTGCCATGATCAAACGAGTATTTGGGATGTTACCCATGCCATTAACCGTGCTGTTGAGTTGTATAACGACAAGAAGACTTTTAAAGCAGTAAGAAAAACAATGATGAAAATAGACCATTCGTGGGATAACGCAGCATTAAATTATATAGAATTATACCAAATATTAAAATAAGCTTAAAGATGACTGACAAAGTTTTAGGCGTTATCCTTGGCGGTGGCCAGGGCTCTAGATTATCGCCGCTAACACAAACACGTTCTAAACCGGCAGTTCCAATTGCTGGTAAATACCGATTGGTAGATATTCCGATTTCGAATTGCTTAAATTCTGGAATTCATCGAATGTTTGTGTTAACCCAGTTTAATTCGGCATCCCTAAACAAACACATTAAAAACACCTATCACTTTAGCCATTTTAGTACTGCCTTTGTTGATATTTTGGCTGCTGAACAAACTGTACAAAACTCAGGTTGGTTCCAAGGTACAGCAGATGCCGTTCGTCAGTGTATGCATCACATTGTTTCGCACGAATTCGATTACATCTTAATTTTATCCGGAGATCAATTGTACCAGATGGATTTTAAAGATATGATCGAGAAACATATTGAAGCCAATGCAGAAATTACCATTGCCACTATTCCGGTAACGGCAAAAGATGCAACCGATTTTGGTATTTTAAAGGCCGATGAGGAAAACATGATCACCTCTTTTATCGAAAAGCCTAAAACGGGTTTAGAAGACTGGGTTTCGGACACTGGTGAAGAAATGCAGGGTGAGGGACGTAATTTCTTAGCTTCGATGGGTATTTACGTTTTCAACCGCGAATACCTGATCAATATTTTAAATGAGAATGAAGAGGAAAAAGATTTCGGCAAAGAGATTTTGCCAAGAGCAATTTCTCAGAGCAGGGTTTTAAGTTACCAGTATGAAGGTTATTGGACTGATATTGGAAATATTTCATCTTTCTTTGAAGCCAATTTAGGCCTAACAGATGAAATTCCTAAATTTAATATGTTCGATAGTAACCATGCTATTTTTACCAGGGCACGGATGCTGCCTCCTTCAAAAATTTCGGGTACCACTTTGGATAAGACAATTATTGCCGAAGGCTGTATCATTCAGGCGAGCAAAGTAGAACATGCTGTTTTGGGAATCAGATCAAGGATTGGAAAGGATACGGTTGTTACCAATGCTTACATTATGGGCAGCGATAGGTACCAAACCTTAGAAGAGATACAGGAGGAAACGGGCAAAGGAAATTCTTTAATAGGGATCGGCGATCGTTGTTTTATTAATAATGCCATCATCGATAAAAACTGTCGCATTGGCAATGATGTAAAAATTAATGGGGGCGATCATTTGGAAGATGGTGACTTTGAGCTTTATGCCGTTAAAGATGGTATCGTGGTAATTAAAAAAGGTGCTGTTGTACCTAGTGGAACAGTAATTTAGAAAAAATACTAATTTTCATAAAGCCAGTTTAGAGTAATCTAAACTGGCTTTTTTGTTTTTAGATTTCACAGGTTTAATCCATACATCACCCTGAATTTATTTCAGGGTCTATCTTGCAAGGAAGATGCTGAAATGAATTCAGCATGACGTTTTGGTAGAAAATAAATTGAAAAATATTTACACAATCTCTTTTTGACATTTCTCCCTAACATTTTTCCGATCGGCTTGTTAGTAAATAAACAAAATTATATTCTATGGCCGAACAACACCTTTATCAAACAGGAATTATAGGAAATTGCGCTTTCATTGCACATGTAAATAAAAACACTGATATATCTTGGCTTTGCTGGCCCCGTTTTGATAGCCCTTTTGTATTTGGCAGTTTATTGGATAAGAAAAAAGGTGGTGAATTTTCAATTCTACCTCAGGGTGAGTTCAGTTCTAATCAATATTACATCGAGAATACCAATGTTTTAAGAACAGAGATCACTGCCGAAGACGGGAAATACCGGATTACCGATTTTGCACCACGATTTCACCTATACGATCGCTATTTTAAACCGTTAATGCTCATCAGAAAGATCGAACCTTTAGAAGGTAACCCACGTATTACCATCAAATGCGAGCCGGTTTGCGATTATGGTAAAGGTAAAATGAAATCGAGCAGGGGCAGTAATCACATTGATTATCTAGGCTGCGATGAAAACATCCGTTTAAGCACCAATGTATCGCTTACCTATATTTTTGACGAGAAAGCATTTGTACTAAATGAGGCTAAATACCTTATTATGACTTATGGCCAAAATTTAGAGGCCCCGGTAGTAAGCACCGCCGAAAATTTTTTGCGTGAAACCATCGCCTATTGGCGATTGTGGATTAAACATTCATCAATCGCTGGTTTTTACCAACCTTTTGTAATCCGATCGGCCCTAGTGCTGAAAATCCATCAATATGAAGATACGGGGGCAATTATAGCAGCCAGTACAACTAGTTTACCAGAATCGCCCGGCAGTACCCGAAACTGGGATTATAGATATTGCTGGTTAAGAGATTCGCACTATGTATTAACTTCACTTAACCATATTGGTCATTTTGAAGAAATGGAGAAGTATTTTAATTACCTTTCTGATATTTCACACGCAGAAGATACACGCTATCAACCCTTGTACGGTATTGCAGGAGAAAGGGAAATTACCGAGCATACGTTAAGTCATTTGGAAGGTTATAAAGGCGAGCAGCCCATTAGAATAGGAAACCAGGCCTACGAACATATTCAGAATGATATTTACGGTCAGGTTTTAATTTCGATGTTGCCACTTTATACCGACCACCGTTTTGTTTTTTCCGAACGTAGCGATTCGGTAAGGTGGATTGAAAGTGTGCTTTCTAAAATTGAGCGCACGATCGATGAAAAGGATGCCGGAATTTGGGAATTCAGGAATATTGCCAACGTACATTGTTACAGTAACCTATTTCAATGGGCAGGAGCACAGGCTGCTTTAAAAATGGCTAAAACGATTGGTAACGAGGATTTTGAGCAGCGTGCAAAGGTTTTAATCGATAAGGCTGCGGCACATATAGAGGCCTGCTACGATCCAGAAAGAAAAGTGTACACCAATGCTGTAGGAAGCACACATTTAGATGCCAGTACGCTACAGTTGATCATGATGAATTACTTGGATCCGGCCTCAGATCGGGCGAAAGATCATTTAATAGCTTTAGAAAAGGAGTTGAAAACGGAAGATGGACTATTTTACCGTTACTTACATGCTGACGATTTTGGTAAACCAAAAACAACATTTTTAATCTGTGCCTTTTGGTATGTGGAAGCTTTGGCCTGTGTTGGCCGGACCGATGAAGCGATTAAAGAATTTGAGAATATTATTAAATATTGTAATCACCTTTTGCTGTTCAGTGAGGATGTTGATGCTAAAACGGGTAGCCAATGGGGTAATTTTCCCCAGGCATATAGTCATGTAGGTTTAATGAATGCGGCTTATCGTATTGCAATTAAACTGGATAGACCGATATTTTTGTAAGATGTAATTGCAAAGTGGATTACATCCACCTTGCAAAGGTCGGGATTGCAAATCCCGACCAACTAGTTGTTCTTTTAGCTATTTAAATTATGAATCGTCACCCTGAATTCATTTCAGGGTCCATCCTGCGGGAAGATGCTGAAATAAATTCAGCATGACGACTTGAGTTGGGAAAGGCAGCTAAAAATTGATTATTTTTCAATCAGTTGTCTTTTCACCAGCCGAAATATTAAATAATTAACTCCGCCCTACAAACGCCTCTTTTACTAAACTCCAAAGCAGTTTTCGCACTTCATTAAAATCATTTAGGTAATATTTTGCTTCCGAAATGTTGTTGCCAACTTTAATGGTGAAAGCATCATCTGGTAATGCCCTAAAAATATCTTCATCAGTATGGTCATCACCAAGGGCCAAAATAAAATCAGGGTGTTTATCGTAAAGCCAGTTTAAAGCAGCTTTTCCTTTATTCACTTCCATATTCTTAAATTCTATCACTTTATTGCCAGGCATGAGTTGCAAACCTTTATCGGCAGCTAAAATTTTCATATGGCTGATAATTTCATTTGCCCTTAAATCGCCAAGTCCTTCTTCTGCTTTGCGGTAGTGCCAAACCAGAGAGTAACTTTTCTCCTCAATAAATGATCCTGGAGTGCGGTCTGTATAAGTTTCTAATAGCGTTTTTATTTCTTGTTTCCACTGGTCGGTTAAAAGTGGCAGGCTGTTCCATTTATCTCCGTTCGATTTTTGCCAGGCACCATGTTCTGCAATCAGATCTACCTTTAGGTGTCCAAACCACTTTTCGAGGGTTTCGTTTCTTCTCCCACTAATAATCACAACTTTATTTGCCTTATCAAGGGTTAGGTTTTCAATTAAATCATACAATTCGGCATCTGGCGAAGCGTCGTCAATATTTCCGGTAAAATCTACAAGGGTACCATCATAATCTAAAAATAGCACACGATTTTGTGTTTGCGCATATTTAGCTACAATCACTTCATTAATAGCATTTACTGCATGTTTTGTTAATAACGATTTTTGAGAATCTTTCACTTCGTTTAATCTTAAAATAAAATTGTTAACCCAATGTTTAACATTGAATTTTTGTACAATTGCACGCATGGCTTTCATACGCATTTGTTGTTCTGAAGGCAACATTTTCAGCGCTGCTACAATAGCCTCCATAATATCACCAATGTTATTGGGATTTACGATTATGGCATCAGTTAATTCTTTGGAAGCTCCGGCCATTTCACTTAAAATTAATACACCATCATTACCATTCCTGCTGGCCACATATTCTTTACTTACCAGGTTCATTCCATCGCGCATAGGCGTAACCAAACAGATATCTGCTGTGGAGTAAAGGGCCGATAGCACTTCAATAGGGAAGGAACGATAAAAATAATTTACCGGAATCCAGTTCATTGAACGGTACCTCGCATTTAAATTTCCGACGAACTGATCAATCTGATCTCTGAGTTCGCTATATTTTGGAACGGTGTCCCGAGAGGGCACAACGATCATAAAAAGCTCGATTTTGCCGATGTATTCAGGATGGTGCTGGAGCAGTAATTCTAAAGCCTTTAATCTTTCTAATATGCCTTTGCTGTAATCGAGCCGATCTATAGACAAGATTACTTTCATATCTTCTTTACCTGCTCTGAAATAGTCGATCTCTTGTTGCACCCGATCAGTTGCTGGTAAACCTGAAAATTTATCGAAATCAATTCCCATTGGAAAAGCTTCCACAACAATTTGCCTTTCGTTGCTATTGAGTATGTTTGATGATGAATTTACAGGGAGCAAGCGTGTTGCCGTGCTAATAAAATGGCGAACATCGTCATAGGTATGAAAACCGATTAAATCGGCACCAACTAAGCCGTTCAATAGTTCTTCGCGCCAGGGGATTAAACGGAATATTTCGTAGGATGGGAAAGGAATATGCTGGAAAAAACCGATGGTAGCATTTGGCAGTTTTTCTCTTAAAATACCCGGCAAAAGCAGCAACTGATAGTCTTGGATCCAAATTTTATCTTTTCTGTTGAGGACTTGCATAGCACTTTTTGCAAATTTCTCATTAACCGATCGGTAGCAGTCCCAGTAACTTTGTTCGTAATGCGCATAAGTAACAAGGTAGTGAAATACTGGCCATAATATTTCGTTTGAAAAGCCTTCGTAATATAGATTAATTTCGCCTTGAGTAAGGTAAACTGGATAAAGGTTTAATGCGGCAAGTTTTTGAGTAATTTCTTCCTGACGTTCTTCCGGTACTTCTATACCGGGCCAGCCGATCCAAATGGAATTGCCTGATTTATAAACGTCTCCTAATCCTGTGGCAAGGCCGCCCTCGCTCGGAATAAGGGTGTATTCGTTGTTTTCTTCGATGATTTTAACGGGTAGTCTGTTCGATATTATAACTGTCTTCATGCTTGTATTTGATGTATCCACATTATTAAAAGCATATCAAAACTGTTTTGTTTGATTTTTTAGGTCGAAAAAACATTCAAATGATTAAACGTAATTAAATACCAAAGAAAAAGTGGCGCCATTATCAGGCATTGAAACAACTTCTATGCTGCCTCTATGCATTTTCATAATGTTGCGGCTAATCGTTAATCCTATTCCTGATCCATTTTTCCTGGTGGTGTAAAATGGAACAAAAATCTTTTCGAGATTACTGGCATCGATGCCTTTCCCGTTATCGGTAACATCAATGTATAGCTTGGTGTTTTCCAACCGGTAATTTACATTGATGTGCGGGTGTTCTCTGTTCTCTACAGCGTAAATACTATTGGTAATGAGGTTGATCAGCACTTGTTCAATTAATTTCAGGTCGAGCTGAATGGTGATTTTTGAAGAGGTTTGTTCTACATCCAATACCACATTTTTAACTTTGGCAAATGGCTGCATCAATACCTTAATGTGTTTCAGTATTTCACCAATGGTATGCGATTCGAGGTTTGGTGTAGGCAGCTCGGCAATTAGCCGATAATCCTTTACAAAATCTAATAGACCAGAAGATCTTCTTTGTATGGTTTGCAGGGCCGTTTTCAGATCGTCCATTTCGTCTTCTGTGAGGTTCTTTTTATCGGTTACCATCCGGTTGATCGTATCCGATAATGAACTTATGGGGGTAATTGAGTTTAAGATCTCGTGGGAGATTACACCAATTAACCTATTCCATGCTTCCGTTTCTTTTTGCTCAATCTCATCTTTAATGTTTTGGAAACTGATAATGGTATAGTTATTTCCGTAAAGATTTAATGGAATAACTTCGGTAGATAATTGAATCAGTTTATCCTGGATTTTCAATTCCAGAAACCTTTTCCCCCCAGTTAAAATCTGCTCTATTTCTGTTGCAAAGGTTGGGAGGTGTTGCTTTACCCTGTGCCAATACTTATACGCCGGAATACCTAAAAGATTTGAAGCGGCCTGATTAAAAAATGCAACCTCTTCATGCTCTTTCTGAATGGTATTATTTACCACGATTACACCAACGGGAACCTGCTCCAAAATGGTTTTAATCAATTGAAACATGGCTTCTTGTTCCAATCTGATCTGTTTATGAACCTGTAAAATATCGCTGAAGGATTCGTATAGCTCAGGGAAACTGCCTTTAGTTACTTTGTTTTTAAAATTTAGGGTATGATCTCTCGTTTTAACGGCTAAAACGAAACGGTTAATATCTGATCTGATCTGATTGATATAATAATAAAGGGAAATAATCGTACCCAATAAAATTAAAGCTACGCCGATGATGGTAAACCAAAGCTGGGTGTTTTTAATCAGGTAAAATAAGAGATAGCCCAGCAGATTGATCATCAGCAGGCGAAATATTAAACGGAAAGTAAAACGTTGGTAAAACATGTTTTAGGGTTGAAGGTAAAGGGTTAAAAGGTGGAGGGTTTAAGGTGATGCGGAAATTTTAACCTTTCGCCCTCAGCCTTCCTGCCTTCAACCTTTCTTAGATTCCAAATTTCTCAATTCTTCTGTACAGTGCAGCTCTGGTTAAACCGAGTTCTGCCGCGGCTTTTGATATATTTCCTTTGTGTTTGTCAATTGCTTTCTGCACCATCATTTTTTCCATATCCTCAAGCGCCATTTCATCTGGTATAGCGTTGTTCTGTGCGTAGCGCTGCGGACTTAACTGCAAATCTTCTTCTGCAATATCAGCACCATCGCTCATAATAACCGCTCTTTCTAAAACGTGCTGTAACTCGCGCACATTTCCCGGCCATTTATACTGTAAAAGTGCTTCTTGGGCCTTATTACTCAATTTTCGGATGTCTTTATGGTATTTCGAGCTAAAAACCTGCATAAAATGATTGGCCAGGAGTAGAATATCTGTTCCACGTTTACGTAAGGCTGGTAGCAAAAGCTCGACAGTGTTAATGCGGAACAATAAATCTTGTCTAAATGTATTTTTAGCTACCATTTCATTCAGGGGCATATTGGTAGCGGTTATTAAACGGACATTCACCTTACGCGCTTTACTTTCACCTAAACGGGTAACTGTACGGTTTTGCAAAACGCTTAAGAGTTTAGCCTGAAGCGGTAATGTTAAATTTCCAATCTCGTCTAAAAAGATCGTTCCTCCATCGGCCAGCTCAAAGCGACCTGGTTTATCTTCTTTGGCATCTGTAAAGGCACCCTTAGCATAACCGAATAATTCGCTTTCAAATAAATTTTCGTTTAACGAGCCTAAATCGACATGCATAAACACCTGGTTTTTCCTTTGCGAATTACCATGTATTTCATAAGCAAAAACCTGTTTTCCTGTTCCATTTTCGCCCAGAATAAGCACATTAGCATCAGTAGGGGCTACTTTTAAGAGCGTATGCTGTAAATGCTTTATTTCATCTGCCTGCCCAACAATATTCTCGAAACCTCGGGTAAGGTCTTTTTGGAGCGATGAATGTATTTTTTCTAATTTCTTTACCTTTTTGGTCGATTCGCGGAGTTTAGATGCCGAAGAAATGGTGGCAAATAACTTTTCATTTTCCCAGGGCTTAAGAATAAAATCGGTAGCGCCTTTTTTAATCGCCTTTACTGCCAGTTCAACATTACCAAAAGCAGTCATTAATATGACTACATAATCTTTATCAACCGATAAAATATGTTCTAGCCAATAAAGACCTTCACGGCCATCACTGGCTCCTTTTTGGTAGTTCATATCCAGCAAGATGATATCAATTTCATTTTTGCTCAATAAAACATTGATCTCTTTAGGCGATTTACATGTTATTACCTGCTTTACCTGCTGCTTTAAAAACAAACGGGCACTAAGCAGAATATCGTCGTCATCATCGATAATTAAAACTGTGGCGTCAAGCATAATCTCTCGCTATTAAAGTTAGTATATATTTATTCTTTTGCCGTCCCTCGCTTTCAAGAGAGGGATGAAGGGGTGAGGCAAAAATACCAAAACTGTCCGCTCCCGCACATCAACTGTCCGATAATGAACATATAAAAAATAAGATAACTATTAATTTGTTGATTATTAGTGTTTTAAATGTGTTTTTCGCTTTTGGCACAAGCTTGGTTATTGATGAAACCAAACCGTACAACCGAACACATGGATAAGAAAATAGAGAAAAAAAGATTTAGCACTAAAACCCTTTTAATAATAGGTGGAGCAATTGCTTTTGCAGCGGTTGTAATTTATGGCTATACTTTATCCCTCAAAAAAGTTTACAGCGCAGATGCCGATAAATTAACCATCAGCAAAGTAGAATATGGTGATTTTGAAGATGTAGTGTTATTAAATGCCAGCGTAGTTCCATTAACTTCGGTAATCGTAAGTTCATCAGAAGGTGGAACAGTTGCCGAAATTTTTACTGAAAATGGTGCTTCGGTAGTTAAAGGAACCCCATTATTGAGAATTTCCAACTCAAATGCCATGTTGAGTTATACCTCAAGTCAAACAGCAGCAACCGAGCAGATTAACCAATTGCGGAAATCGCGGTTGGATTTAGAGCAAAACCAAAGGGTGTTAAATCAGGATGTTTTAGATGTAGAAAATAGCTTAAGAACAGCAACCCGTCAGTATAGATTAGATAGCTCACTATTTGCTAAAAAAGTAATCACACTACAGGAATTTAATAAATCGAATCAGGATTACGAATATTACCAGGGTAAATTGAAGATTGTGCGTCAAGCGATTAAACAAGAAAACCAAAGCAGAAAGATGCAGTTGGCTCAGATCGATCAATCGATGGGGCAAATGAACGAAAGTTTAGAGATGATCCGTAAGAACATCGAAAATATGACCATTAAGGCGCCTGTATCTGGTAAGCTGTCTTCTTACGATCCAGTTATCGGAAAATCTTATAACTCTAACGAAATGATTGGAAAGATTGACGTACTGCAGGGTTATAAACTTCAGGCAGGAGTTGACGAATATTATATCAATCGGGTAAAAGAAGGACAAACCGCTAACTGTGAGTTTAATGGTAAAACTTATAATTTAACCGTGAGTAAAGTAATCCCTGAAGTTACAGCTGGTCAGTTTCAGGTTGAAATGGTTTTTAAGGGGGCTGCACCTGAAGGTTTACGTCGCGGATTATCGTTACAAACAAAATTAACCTTGTCTGACAATAGTAAATCGCTGCTTCTTGCCCAGGGACAGTTTTTCCAGAGTACAGGCGGCTCTTGGGTATTTGTAGTAAATAATGGTAAAGCCACCAAGAAAAACGTTAAAATCGGGCGAAAAAATTATTTGTACTATGAAATATTGGATGGTTTGCAGAAAGGCGACGAAGTAATTACTTCATCTTACGATCAGTTTAACCAGTACGATCAGGTGGAGATCAATAAATAAGTTTGGAGTTTGTTGAAAAAGGACTAAACAATTAGAAATAAAATAACACTCAGGTCTTGATACCTGATACTGAATACTTGATACTAGAACAACTAGAATTATGATTAAAATAGAAAATCTGGAAAAAGTTTACAAAACTGAGGAGATAGAAACCACTGCACTTAATGGTATTAATCTCCATGTTGCAGCAGGAGAATTTGTTTCCATTATGGGGCCATCGGGCTGTGGGAAATCTACCCTGTTAAATGTAATGGGTTTATTGGATAAGCCCGAAAGCGGAAGTTATAAGTTTATCGATACCGAGCTTTTAACGCTTAACGATAGAGAACGGTCTAATTTCCGTAAAAGAAATATGGGATTCGTTTTCCAGAATTTTAATCTGATTGATGAATTAACTGTTTTCGAAAACATTGAACTGCCACTAATTTATAACAAAATTCCTGCTGGAGAACGCAAGAAACTGGTAAACGAAATTATCGAAAGAATGAATATTGTAAACCGTAGCGGTCACTTTCCACAACAGTTATCAGGCGGACAGCAGCAACGGGTAGCAGTGGCAAGGGCCTTGGTTACCAAACCGAAGTTGGTTTTGGCCGATGAGCCTACCGGAAACCTGGATAGCTCGCACGGTAATGAAGTAATGGAGTTGCTTTGCGAACTGAATGAAACCGGTACTACCATCGTGATGGTAACCCACTCCAGTCACGATGCCAGTTTTTCGAACAGAATCATCAATCTGAAAGATGGTCACGTGATTTCTGAAAAGATCAATAAAAGCAGAAACGAAGAACTAATATAAGGTTAAAGGCTGAAGGTTTAAAGGTGGAAGGTTATTTATCGTAACCTTTAATCCTGCACCTTCCTACCTTCAACCTCAAAAAAGATTTTAGTTTAGTTAATGATAGCCGCCCAGTAATCTTCCCGGATGGGGAGATTAGGGAGTGGCACAAGAAAGGTAAAAGGTAAAGCGTATGGTTTATGCGCCCTAGACCTTAAGCCTTACACCTCAAACCCTAAACCTCAAAAATATGTTCAAATTAAACTTAAAAATCGCTTTGCGAAACCTCTGGAAAAACAAGGGATTCTCTTTGATCAACATTGGGGGGTTAGCCATTGGCTTGGCCAGTTGCATGATTTTGCTATTGTATGTGAACTACGAATGGAGCTACGATAAGCAATTTAACAACAGCGATAAAACTTATGTAGTTTATCAAAATATGAAGGCAAGTGGTAAAACTTTTAGCTGGGCATGGACACCAAATGTGATGGCTAAAGAAGTGCAAGAAAAAATCCCTGGCGTTAAATATGCTTCTCACACTACTTATCCGAGGAAACAATTAATTACCGTTGGTGATAATAAAATAAATAGCACTGCAATATTTGCCGACCAAAATTTTATTAAAATATTGGATTATAAATTTCTTGAAGGTAATTCAGCAAAAGTTTTAAAAGATGTAAATACCATCATCCTTACCAAATCTTTTGCAACAAAATTATTTGGAAATGAAGATCCTATTAATAAAATGGTAAAGCTGGAAAATCAGGAAGTATTAAAAGTGGAAGCCGTAATAGAAGATGCACCTGCAAATAGTAGCTTAGCTTTTGAGTGCATCATGCCCTGGGCATTGTTCGAAAAACGGGAAGCCTGGGTGAAGGAAGTCAATTGGGGAAATAATATGTGTTTAACGCTTGTTCAATTACAGGATAATAACTTTTTCTCTGCGGCAAATGGTTTAATGCATGGTATCTACAAGCGGAATCAAAAAGATAATTTGTCAGTGGCTTTATTACATCCTTTAACCAAATGGCATTTATATGATGAATTTGTAAACGGTAAATCGGTAGGAGGTAAAATAGACCAACTTAAAATATTTTTATTGCTGGCCTTTTGCATATTGCTAATTGCCTGTGTAAATTTTATGAATTTATCTACGGCACGCTCAGAGCGTAGGGCAAAAGAAGTTGGCGTTCGTAAGGCAATCGGATCAACGCGTAGATCGTTAATTAATCAGTTTTTTTTAGAATCTCTGCTCATCACATTTATTGCCACAGTTTTAGCTTTTATTTTAATTGAGGTTAGTTTGCCATATTTTAATAGTTTGTTAGATATTAAATTAACAATCGATTATTATAATGGCCCATTTTGGTTAACATTATTGGGTTTAATGATTTTAACCGGATTTATTGCGGGTAGTTATCCAGCGTTGTATCTATCTTCTTTTGAGCCTATAAAAGTTTTAAAAGGTTTCACACTTAAAGCAGATTCATCCGCTTCGGTGAGGAAAGTATTAGTGGTTGGTCAATTCGTTTTTGCTGCAAGTTTAATTATTTGTACAGCAGTAATTTATCAGCAACTTAATTATGTTAAAAATAAGCCTATTGGTTACGATAAGTCCAATTTAATTCAAATAGCAGTAGTCGGTAAAATGAATGATGCTGTTAAATTAGAATTGCTTAAAACGCAACTATTAGAATCAGGCGCTGCAAGCGGTGTTACTTTTTTTAGTACAGATTTTACTGAAGGTGGAGATAATACTACAGGTGTAAACTGGGAAGGTAAAAACCCGAACGAGGCTATTTCTTTTAACCATAGATCAATAGGATATGATTTTGTAGAAACTATTGGAACGAGGATGGTTAATGGTAGGGAGTTTTCTGCGAAATTTCCTAATGATACAAGCAGTGTATTGCTAAATGAAGCGGCCGTGAAAATGATGGGATTAAAGAATCCGATCGGTAAGGTTATTACTTTCTGGGATAAAAAACTAACTACAGTTGGGATAGTAAAAGATTTTGTGGTAGAAAGTGCTTATCAAAGAGTGGCCCCAATGATTTTTAGAGTAAATCAAAGGGAAGACGCGAGGGTTATCATTGTACGGTTAAATCCAAATCAAAACATCAGTTCATCACTGGCTAAAATTGATGATTTAGTAAAGCAAATGGAACCAAATTATCCTGTTAACCGCAAATTTGTGAACGAATCTTTTGAAGTGAAATTTAAAAATGAAAAACTTTTAGGTTCACTCTCAAACTGGTTTGGTGGTTTCGCAATTTTCATTTCTTGTTTAGGATTATTAGGTCTGGCGCTTTTTATGGCAGAGCAACGCAAAAAGGAAATCAGTATCCGTAAGGTTTTAGGTGCCAGTACCGGCAATATCCTCGTGTTGTTAAATAAAGATTTTATAAAATTGGTGGCCATTGCCAATCTTATAGCGTTCCCGTTAGCCTATATTATTGTAAATAAATGGCTTTCAGCCTTCGAGTATCGCATCTCTATATCTGCATTGCCGTTTATTGTGGCTATTGCTTTATCTGTAGTCATTGCCATACTTACGGTTAGTGTTCAGTCCGTTAAAGTGGCCAAAGCAAATCCTATTGATGCGTTAAAATATGAATAAAGGAGGGAAGGCAGAAGGTTTTAAGGTAGAAGGCTAAAGCGCCCAAAGCCTTCCATCCTTTAACCTTCCAACCCTCAACCTTAAAACTATGTTTAGACTTAACTTAAAAATCGCTTTGCGAAACCTTTGGAGAAATAAAGGATTTACCCTGATTAATTTGGGCGGATTGGCCATTGGCTTGGCCAGCTGTATGGTTTTGTTGCTTTATGTTGCTTACGAGTACGGTTATGATAAACAATTTACCGATTATGATAAAACCTACCTGGTTTATAATAATCAGAAAACGGCAAAAGAAACTTTCAGCTTTCTTGCGGTGCCGGGTTTAATGGAAAACGAGGTACGTTCTAAAGTTTCGGGTGTTTCAAAGGTTGGTCGATTATCTTATCCTGAATATAAAATGCTTTCTTACCATCAGAATAACTTTAAGAAAAGTGCCGTATTTGCTGATCCAGACTTTTTAAAAATGTTTGATTATAAGATTTTGAAAGGTAATCCAAATACTTTTCTAAAAAATCCTGATGGCGTAATTTTAAGCGAAACCCTAGCGAAGAATCTTTTTGGTAATGAAGATCCTTTAAATAAGGTTGTAAAACTTGAAAATAATCTGAGTTTAAAAGTAGAGGGTGTAGTTGAAGACAGACCGAAAAACAGTAGCCTGGAAATAGATTACCTAATGTCGTGGAAATTATACGAAACATTAAATCCCTGGACAAAAACCAGTGGCTGGACTTCTAATTACTGCGTGTTATTTGTTCAGTTGCAAGATAATTCTTTTTTCGAACAAGCTAATAATCAAATGCATGGTATGATTAAGGCCAATGATAAAAATTCGAATGGAGAACCTTTTCTGCATCCACTATCTAAATGGCATTTATATGAAAAATTCGAAAATGGCAAAAATGTAGGCGGTAGGATAGACCAGTTAAAAATATTTTTTCTTTTAGCTTTCTGTATTCTATTGATTGCATGCGTTAATTTTATGAATCTTTCTACAGCAAAATCAGAAAAAAGAGCCCGTGAAGTCGGCGTCCGTAAAGCCATTGGTTCGTCTAGGAATAATCTGGTTAGCCAGTTTATGTTCGAATCGATTTTACTTACCACACTAAGTATGCTGGTTGCTTTTGTGTTAATAGAGGTAAGTTTGCCATATTTCAATAACCTGTTGCGAATCTCGTTGGAAATAGATTATGTAGATTGGAAATTCTGGGCTGTATTTTTAGGGCTCGCATTATTAACCGGCATTATTGCAGGCAGTTATCCAGCTTTTTACCTTTCATCATTCGACCCGGTTAAAGTATTAAAAGGATTTAAGCTTTCTGGTGGCTCATCGTTATCTATTCGTAAGTATTTAGTTGTTTTTCAGTTTGTATTTGCTGCATGTTTGATTGTTTGTACAGCGGTTATCTATCAGCAACTGAATTTTATAAAGAATAAACCGATCGGTTATAACATCGGTAATCTTGTTCAAATCTCTGCTGAGGGCGAATTGGCCAACCCAGGTAAACGTAATATTCTAAAAGATGAAATTCTAAAATCTGGTGCTGCAACTGCAGTTACAGAATACAGTCAATCGTTAACCGCTGGCGGTAATAATACGTATGCAGTAAGCTGGCCTGGTAAAGATGAGAATGAAAAAATACTGGTAAACTATAGATTTACAACGGTTGATCTGACTAAAACCACAGGAATGGAAATTCTTGCTGGTCGCGATTTTTCGAAAGACCGGGTAGATACCGCAAATGTTTTAGTTAATGAGGCTTTAGTTAAAGTGATGGGTATGAAAAACCCTGTTGGTAAAGTGATTAGCTGGGACCAACCCTTAACCATTGTTGGGGTAGTGAAGGATTATGTAATGGAGTCGCCTTATCAAAGTCCGAAACCGTTAATTATTGCACAAAATAAGCAGGCTACAAGTACAATAATTATGAGATTAAATGATCAAAGCAATGTTACCTCATCTATTAATAAAATAAATGAAATTGTAAAGAGACTGAATCCTGCATTTCCAGCTGAAGTTAAATTTGTGAATGAAAATTTCGAATCGAAGTTCCAAAATGAAAAGCTTTTAGGCACATTATCAAACTGGTTCGGTGGTTTTGCCATTTTTATCTCCTGCCTGGGTTTACTTGGTTTAGCTTTATTTATGGCAGAGCAACGCAAAAAGGAAATCAGTATCCGCAAAGTTTTGGGCGCCAGTACAGCCAACATCCTTACTTTGCTCAACAAAGATTTCATCAAACTGGTTGCAATAGCCAATGTAATTGCATTTCCATTGGCCTACATTATTATTAACAAATGGCTTTCCGGATACGAATACCGTATTTCTGTTTCTGCCTTACCATTTATAGCCGCAATTAGTCTTTCGGTAATCATTGCTATACTCACTGTAAGTATTCAATCGGTTAAAGTGGCAAAGGCAAACCCGGTAGATGCTTTAAAATATGAATAAGGCGTGGGGTTTAAGGTAAAAGGTGTAAGGTTAATACGCCAAAGCCCTAAATCCAATTAATACTTTAAATATGAATAAGGTATAAGACTTATAGTAGAAGGCGTAAAGTTAGTACGCCAACACCCTAAACCTTATACCCTAAACCTTAAACCTAATGTTTAGATTAAACTTAAAAATTGCGCTACGTAACCTTTGGCGAAACAAGGTAAGCTCGTTTATTAACGTAATTGGGTTGGCCATTGGTTTGGCTGCCTGTTTAATGTTGCTCTTGTATGTTACCTACGAATGGAACTTTGATAAGCAGGCCAAAGAATCGGCTAACGTTTTCACCACTATGACCAATATTCCTGGTGATAACGGTAAAATTTCCGGAACATTTGAAGGCTCAACCACTGCTTTCGGGCCGGTAATTAAGCAAAGTTTGCCCGAACTTAGGTATATGGCGAGGATGGACTATGGAGGCAGGAATTTAATAGCCAACGGACAAAATGCATTCAAGCGTCAATCTAAATTCGCCGAACCTGATATCTTAAAAATGTACGATTATGAATTTATTTATGGCAATGCAAGCACAGCTTTAAATCATCCAAATTCTGTCATTTTAACGGAATCTACCGCTAAAATACTGTTTGGAACTACTGATGTGTTGAATAAATCGGTTCGTTTTAAAGATCGTTTAGATTTGAATATAACCGGTGTAATTAAAGATCAACCTGATAATAGCTCTAATAAATTTGATTATTTAATGCCTTGGTCTTTATACGAAACAATTGATCAAAGTGCTAAAGATTTAAACTGGAGCAATTATAGTTTTGTAACGCTGGTGATGTTAAAAAGTGGGGCAAATTTAGATTTGGTTAACCAAAAAATCAATCAGATAGAGAAAAAAAATAATACAAATAATCAGCAATCGCAGGTATTGTTCCCATTGGCTAAGCTACATTTATATGGCAAGTTCGAAGATGGCAAAAGTATCGGTGGCGCAATAGAACAGATTTATTTATTCGTTGGCTTAGCTTTTGGCATCTTGTTGATCGCCTGCATCAATTTTATGAACATGGCTACAGCCAAATCCGAAAAACGTGCAAAAGAAGTAGGCATAAAAAAGACTATTGGTGCCAACCGTAGTTCGCTGATTGTACAGTTCTTAACAGAATCGATGATGCTAACTTTTATTGCAGTGATCTTTTCGATTGCTATCCTCGAGATCTTTTTGCCAACCTTTAACAATCTCTTGAATATTAAACTGAACATATCTTATTTCAATAGCAGCAGCTGGGTGGGGATTTTGGGCATTGTTTTCACTACAGGCCTAATCGCTGGGAGTTATCCTGCATTTTACCTGTCTTCTTTTAACCCGATCCAGACGCTTAAAAGAAAAATTAAATCTGGTGGTTTCTTTTCAGTTAGTTTAAGGCAGGTATTGGTGGTGGGGCAATTCTGCTTTGCCATTATCCTGATCATTTCTACGCTGGTTATCTACAAACAGATTCAGTATATTAAAAACAGGCCGGTAGGATTTGATGTAAATGCTTTAGTAGAAATGCCGCAGGATGGCGAACTGAAAACAAAATATGAACTGCTGCGCACCGAACTGCTAAAATCAGGTGCGGTTACTTCGATGTTCCAATCATCTGTTAGCTTATCGCATCATGGACGTAACTTTGCAGGTATCGAATGGGATGGAATGTTGAAAGCTACAAACAACCAATTGTTTAACCAGGTAATAACGACCTACGATTTTATTAAAACCAATGGTATTAAATTAACCAGCGGGAGAGACTTTTCAGAAAACTTCGCTTCAGATACCAGCGCTGTGATGGTGAGCACTTCGGCTGTTAAAGTTTTTGGCTACAAAAATCCTGTAGGCAAAACAATTACCATTTTCGGCGATAAATTCAATATCATAGGTGTTTTTGATGATTATGTTTGGGATTCGCCCTACAAATCCAATAATCCAATGGTTGTGTTCTTCGATAAGAAGCAAACCGGGAACATTACGATGCGCTTGAATGAAAATAACAACTTTCAAAGTAATATCGAAACCATTGGCAGGATCACAAAGGCATTAAATCCAGCTTATCCTCTTGAAATTAATTTCTTAAACAACGTATACGCTGAAAAATACAATGCAGAAAAAACTTTGGGCATCCTTTCAAACCTTTTCGGT
The DNA here is from genome assembly GCF_058801365.1 of Pedobacter sp. GW822-FHT03F06. Taxonomy (NCBI): domain Bacteria; kingdom Pseudomonadati; phylum Bacteroidota; class Sphingobacteriia; order Sphingobacteriales; family Sphingobacteriaceae; genus Pedobacter; species Pedobacter sp. GW822-FHT03F06. Next base: position 217,417 of record NZ_JBXANE010000011.1, on the reverse strand, counting down.
GGACTGGCCATATTTGTTTCCTGCCTTGGACTTTTTGGTCTGGTGGCCTATAGTGCAGAGCAGCGAACAAAAGAATTTGGTGTACGCAAAGTATTAGGTGCCTCATTATTTAATTTGATGCAATTGCTGTCGCTCTCTTTTGTGAAGATGATCGTTTTTTCTATCGTTATCGCTATTCCTTTGAGTTATTTTATGATGAATAAATGGCTGATGAAGTTCGAATTCCATACCGAAATTTCATGGTGGATTATGCCGATAGCAGGATTTGGGACTTTGCTAATGGCATTGATCACTGTAAGTTTTCAGGCTTATAAAACTGCAAATGCCAATCCTGTTGATGCGCTCAAATATGAATAATCCAGTTGGCAGTTTTCAGTTAGCAATATAACAATTAACCAATTTAACCATTTATACAGTTAACCCATCATGTTCAGATTAAACCTAAAAATAGCACTACGTAACCTTTGGAAAAACAAAGGCTTTACATTAATTAATGTGGGCGGCTTAGCGATCGGAATGGCCTGTTGTTTAATGTTACTCTTGTACGTTAACTACGAATGGAGCTTCGATAAACAATATAAAAATGCTGATAAAGTATATTTTGCCGCATTAAATTTAAAGTTTAATGGCAAGCTGGCAACTACAATGGCCGTTCCGAATAAACTGGCCAAAGCAGGGGTTTCAGAATTGCCAGGCATTAAAAGTGCAGCCCGCATTTCGATGAACAATGGCCAGAAATTATATAGCCATAACCGGAATAATTTTAAATTAATAGGCATTAATGTAGATCCTGATTTTTTAAAAATCCTTCAACAGAAATTTATCTACGGCGATCCGGGCACTGCTTTATCCGAGCCTAATAATATATTGATAAGCGAATCGACAGCAAAAAAATTATTTGGCGACCAGAACCCAATAGGGCAAAGTATTAAATACGATAATAGGGTAAACTTAAAAGTTAGCGCTGTAATACAAGATTTGCCAAAAAATCAAAGCATGCAGTTTGATGTTTTACAGCCATGGGCTTTTTTTGAGCAGGAAAACCCTTCTGAAAAAGAAAATGGATGGGGAGCAATTACCTGTTTAACCTTATTTCAGCTTAAAGATAATGCTTCTTTAGCGGCCACAAACGCAGCACTAAAACACTTTATCGTAAACAAAGAACCCGATTTAAAAGAAATGACCTACGAACCTTTTCTTTTTCCTTTAAGCAAATTTCACTTATATGATGATTTTGACAATGGGAAATCGGTGGGGGGTAAAATTGATCAGTTGCGATTATTTGTTTTTCTGGCCATCTGTGTATTATTTATCGCCTGTATCAATTACATGAATCTATCAACGGCTAAGTCGGAGAAACGTGCCCGTGAGGTAGGAGTAAGAAAGGCTTTAGGTTCTACCCGAAATACAATAATGGGTCAATTTATAATCGAATCGCTTTTGTTATCGTTTTTAGCCATGTTAATTGCTTTTACATTACTCGAAGTTTCCTTGCCTTACTTTAATAACCTGCTCGATATCTCAATAAAAATTAATTACAATACTTATCAATTTTGGAGCGTGTTACTTGCTATGATATTGGTAACTGGTTTGCTTGCTGGTAGTTATCCTGCATTTTACCTTTCGTCTTTTATCCCTGTAAAGGTATTAAAAGGCTTTAAAGGTTCAACGGGCTCATTATCAATCCGCAAAACACTGGTAGTGGTGCAGTTTAGCCTATCTATCTGCATGATTATTTCGGCTATCGTAATTTACAGCCAAATTCAGCACCTTAAAAATAAACCCTTAGGCTTTGATCAAACTGCGCTGGCACAGATCGATTTAGAAGGAGAATGGACAAAACCAGAAAAATTGCAAACTTTTAAAAATGAATTAGAAAGGGCAGGTGCTACAATTGCAGCAACGGAATATGCAAGTTCATTTACTGCTGGTGGCTCAATTACTGGCGACATTCAGTGGCCAGGCAAGCCTAAAAATGATGTATCGATTATTAATTATAGAAGTACGGGTTTCGATTTTGCCAAAACAACTGGCGTAAAGATTCTTGCAGGGCGAGATTTTGATCCTAAATTTTCAGCAGATACAGCTACATCTCTGCTCCTCAACCAAACCGCTGTTAAAATAATGGGACTAAAAAATCCTGTGGGTACCATTATCCATTGGGGCGATAATCCTCCACTTAAAGTAGTGGGCGTGGTGCAAGATTATTCTAACGAATCGCTCGCTTCGAAAATACAGCCAACAGTTTATTACTATAATATCAGAACCAGTCGTGTTTTATTGCTTAAACTGAATCCTAAACAGTCACTTTCTACATCAATTGAAGCCATAAAAGCGGTAAGTCAGCAGCTAAACCCTGCTTATCCAATTGAAGTGAAACTGGTTAGCCAGGGTATGGCTGAAAAACTTCGGAGCGAAAGGCTGCTCAGTGTACTTTCCAATATTTTTGGAGGATTTGCCATTTTTATTTCCTGCTTAGGTTTATTGGGTTTAGCGCTATATACGGCTGAGCAGCGCAGTAAAGAAATCAGTATCCGTAAAGTATTGGGGGCCAATCTTTCTGATATCCTGGTCCTTTTGAACAAAGATTTTATGAAACTGGTAGTCATATCCAATGTGATCGCTATTCCGGTTGCTTATATTCTTGTTGCTAAATGGCTTGAGAAATATGATTATAAAATTACCATCAATCCATGGCCATTTTTGCTTGCCCTTTTAACCTCGGTAGTTATTGCCATTTTAACAGTGAGCCTGCAAACTTTTAAAGTGGCCAAAGCAAACGCTGTTGATGCACTTAAATATGAATAAGGGTGGGAAGCTCGAAGGTAATAAGGCTGAAGGTTTAAACACCTGGCCCATCAACCTTCCAACCTTTCAACCTTCAACCTTAAAGCTATGTTCAGATTAAACTTAAAAATTGCACTGCGCAACCTTTGGAGAAACAAAGTAATTACATCCATAAATATAGGTGGATTGGCTATTGCCCTGGCCGCTTTTATTTTGGTAACCATGTACTTTACCTATGAAACAGGTTTTGATAGGAAAAATCCTAATTATAATGATATTTATATAGTAGGGAGACAGTTGCCCGATTTTAAAACCAATAATACTGCCCCGCCATTAGCCAAGGCCATTAAAGCAGAAATGCCGGAAGTACTTTCAGTTGGTACCATGAAAATGAGCTTTTTTGAATTTCCGGTTTACAGCGATCACGGTGTTGTTTTTTTAAGTAAATGTCTGTATCTCGATTATGATGCTGCAAAAATGTTTAACATCAAACCTAGCAATGGTTTAATTAAACCAGAAAGTACAACCGAAAATCTGTTTTACCTGAGCAACGAAAATTATAAAACGCTTTTCCCTCACCATAAAGATAATAAGCCTGAAATGATTGGAATCGGCAGTAAATCTTCAGGTATAACCGGCAAACTGAGCGGAAGTATTTTTGCAGACCCCCATTCTAATATTACTTTCGATGCCATTTCGTTGGTAAAAGAAATGGGTTTAGGAGAAAACTATGGTTATAATAACTATAACACTTATATTCAGGTAAAACCGGGCACAGATATCCAGGCACTTGAAGCTAAAATTAATACCCTTTATAAAAAGGAGATGCTTAAAGATGGAGAAGATCCCAATAACGAGACTTTTAAAGCAACAAAAGCCTTTCTCGATCCTTTAAAAAACCTACACCTTAAACCAAAGGCTGGTACCGATGCCAACTATAAAGTGCTAATGGCTTTATCTGTTTTAGGGGTTTTGATCTTGCTAATTGCTTGTATCAACTTTACCAATCTGAGCATAGCGCAGGCAACCAAACGGGCAAAAGAGGTAGGGGTTAAAAAAGTGATGGGTGCTTATCGCTTTCAGCTTGCCTTTCAGTTTTTAACAGAAATTTTAATCCAGTGTTTAGCAGCGACGATATTAGGACTGATTATGGCCGAAATCATCTTGCCAAAATTTAATAACCTGTTCGTGGTCAATTTATCCATTTGGGTAGCCAATAGTGCCTTATTCTGGCAATTGCCGCTTATATTAATTTTTATTACCCTAATTGCCGGCATTTATCCCGCAATGGTTTTATCAGGTTTTAAACCTGCCCTTGTTTTAAAGGGCAATTTTCAAACCAGCAAACAAAGCTATTGGTTGCGTAATAGCTTATTGGTGTTTCAGTTTAGCATAGCTGTAATTTTTATTATCGGTTTACTGATTATCAATTCCCAGCTGAAATACATGCGTACCCAGGATGTTGGTTTCAAACCCGAACAAGTAGTGTACATTAAAAACCTGGCATATTTCGCCTCGCCAAGCAAATTCGATCCTGTAAGGGATAAAATGGCCAAGATTCCGGGGGTGAAGTCGATCACTGTTGCCAATGCATTGCCGGATGGTTCTGATGGTGGAAAAAACAAATATACTGTAGATGGAAAAGAACAAAGTTTAAGTTTTACTGATGTAGATTTTGATTATTTCGAAACGTTAGATATTAAGCTTAAAGAAGGCAGAACATTCTCCAGGCAATTTAAAACCGATACGGCAAATTCTGCTATACTTAATGAAGCGGCGGTAGCAAAGTATGGATTAACCAAGCCTATAGGTAAAACCATAAAAGGCTGCCAGAATAAAAAATATAAGATTGTAGGCGTGGTAAAAGATTTTAAAGCACTTGGATTTGAGAAAGCAGTACAGCCTGCCATTTACACGATAAATGATCCCTGCGGAAATCCTAAAACAGAAATTATGCTAAAAATAGAAGAAAACAGGATGCCTGAAGTGCTCAGTGCCTTAAAATCGCAGTGGCCAGAAATTAACAAGTTGGACGGAGATAATTTCCGTTACCAATTTCTGGATGAAATGTATGGTAAACTCTTTAAAAAACAAGAACAGCTGCAATCGGTATTTTTTGCTGCTGCAATGCTCACCATTTTTATTGCCATACTGGGTTTATTTGCCTTTGCAAAATACATTACCACTGGTAGAATGAAGGAAATTGCAGTAAGGAAAATTCTTGGTGCAAGTCATTTACAGATTTTCAAGCTCATTAATAGCTCATTCTTTGTTATGGTGCTTATAGCCAATATTATTTCCTGGCCATTGGCATACATATTAACCAGAAAGTGGCTCGAAACTTTTGCCTATCGAATCGATCTGCCACTTTTTCCTTTTTTAATCAGTGCAGCCCTAACTATTTTGTTAACCATTATTACGGTAAGTATACAGGCAAACAATGCCGTAAAAGCAAACCCTGTTGATGCACTTAAATATGAATAAGACCTGCGAGTGGCGTTTGGCGTTTGGCGATTTTCGCTAACCCCCAAACGCTTTACGCTAAACCTCACTCAACATGTTTAAACTTAACTTAAAAATCGCCTGGCGAAACCTTTGGAAAAACAAGGGCTACACGCTTATCAATATTCTTGGTTTATCAATTGGGATGGCAAGTTGTATTTTGATATTTATTTTTATCCGTTTTCAACTCAGTTTTGATGAAGGTTATAAAAATGCAGATCGGATTTATAGGGTAGTTACGGATTGGAAGTACAATGCTTTCGATGATTTCTCTGCAGGAGTACCCATACCTTTTACAGCAGCAGCGAGAAATGAGATCGCTGGGATAGAAAAGATTGGTGCAATTGCCAAATTAGAAGATATTATACACATTAAGGATAATTCAGGCAGGGAAATTTTAAAAAGTCAGGAAAACTTGTATTTCGCCGAACCCGATTTTTTTGATGTAATTCATATCAACTGGAAGTACGGCAAACCGGCAGAAGCTTTAAAAGCCCCTAATAGCGTTGCCCTATCTGAAGCGATGGCCATTAAGTATTTTGGCAGCATACAAAATGCAATTGGTAAAAGTATTACCATGGGGACCAAAACACAGCTAAGTGTTACTGGAGTATTTCAGGATATGCCGCAGAACAGCAGCTTTCCTTTAAAAATAGTGATCACTTACCAAAATTTATATGATTATTACGGTAACCGCGACTGTTGGGATTGTATCAATTCGAGTTTAAGTAGTTATGTGTTGCTTAAAGAAGGACTGAGCAAATCAGATCTTGATGGAGCAATGGCAAAATTCAATAAAAAATATTATGCAGATAAGAAAATTGAGGGCAATCAGGTCAACAGGCTTCAGCCATTAAAAGAGATTCATTTTGATGATCGTTATGATAATTTTGTAAATGCAACAATTGCCAGGAGCCAGATTTATGGACTTGCCATTATCGGATTGTTTTTAATTTGTACGGCTTGTATCAATTTTATTAATTTAAATACAGCACAGGCTGTCAACCGATCTAAAGAGGTTGGTGTGAGGAAAGTAATGGGGGGCAAGCGCAAACAGCTTATTGTACAGTTTTTAACCGAAACCGTTGTACTGGTTTTAATCGCACTTTTAATTGCCTGTATCATCAGTGAGTTGGCTATACCCGCTATGCAGAACCTATTTAAAAATCAGATCAGCTTTAGTTTGTTCGGTCACCCGGTTATTTTTGTGTTTATGATTCTGCTGGTTGCATTTGTAGGCTTTTTGGCCGGCTTTTATCCGGCAATGATCATATCAGGTTTTAATCCGGCGTTGGCTATAAAAAATAAAGTTACCCTTAACAACAACGGTCTAAGCCTGCGTAAAATTTTGGTGGTGGTGCAGTTTGCAATTACTGTTATACTCATTATCGGTACCATTGTAATTGTAAATCAAATGGACTACCTTCAGCAGAAACCGTTGGGTTTTAATTCATCCACAGTGGTAATGGTGGGGATGCCAGGAGACCAGGTGAGTAAAGAGAAGCGGAGTGTTTTTAAAGAAAGGATTTTAAAAATACCCGGTGTACAACTGTTGAGCTACTGCCAGTCGCCACCCTTATCCCAAGATATAAATTCGACCAATTTTACTTTTAATGGAGCGAAAAATAAAGATTTCGAGGTAAGAACCTGTAAGGTCGATGAAAATTATTTTAAACTTTTCGATTTAAAAATTATTGCCGGAAAAGTTTTTATGAAGAGCGATACGGCCAATGGTTATGTGGTTAACGAAACATTTTTGAAAAAAGTAGGCATAACGAAGCCCAAAAATGCCCTTGGTAAAATGATCAATGCCACAGGTATTAATATTCCGATTGTAGGAGTGGTAAAGGACTACAATGATAAATCGTTAAAAGAGAAAATATCCGGTCTGGCTATTTCTGCCGATAAAAATCAATATTGGCAAGCTGCAATAAAGTTAGAGGGCAAACAGCTTGTATCTTCCATGAACCAGATAGAAACCTTGTGGAACAGTACGTTCCCGAATAATATTTATAATGCAGATTTTGTTGATGACCGGATAAAGGGCTATTATGAAAGTGAACACGTCATGGGGGTATTATTTAAAGTGTTTGCCAGCGTAATCATTTTCATCTCTTTTATAGGCTTGTTTGGCCTGATTTCATTTGTGGCTATGCAACGCACCAGGGAGGTAGCCATCCGGAAAGTTTTGGGCGCATCTACCTTACAGCTGGTTAAAATGCTGAATGGCTCTTTTTTATTGATGGTGTTTGTTGCAAATGTAGTAGCATGGCCATTAGCCTATCTTTTTGTGAGTAAATGGCTTTCTGGTTTTGCCTATCGGATAGATCTGAGCGTTTGGCCTTTTGCTATGGCTATGGTGATATCAATGCTGATTACTCTAATAACAGTAAGCTTTCGATCTTATAAAGCCGCGAATGCAAATACTATTGATGCACTTAAATATGAATAAAGGTGCAAGGTTTAAGGTTGAGTGCGTAAGACTAAAGCGCCCAGACCTTAAACCCTACACCCTAAACCTTACACTTTATGTTTAAACTCAACCTAAAAATCGCACTGCGTAATCTATTTAGAAACAAAGTTTATGCAGCTATAAACATTGGTGGTTTGGCTATTGGCTTAACCTCTTGTTTGTTATTAATGTTATATGCTACTTATGAATGGGGCTACGATAAGCAGTTTAAAAACTCACCTCATATTTATCAGGCCATGATCAATTTAAATGATCAGAAAGGCCAAGTAATTAGAACCATTGATCAATCGCAGAATGTGATGTTAGGCGCCCTTAAAGAGGAGTTCCCTGATGTGATGTATGGTGCCAGGGCTACAGGTGTTTATAAAAGGTTGGTTGCTAACGGCGAAGAAAGTTTAAAGCTAGATAGCAGGTATGTTGATCCTGATTTTTTGCGGTTATTTAACTATGATTTCATAAGTGGAAACCCAGAGAAAGCATTAAACGATCCGAATTCTATTGTACTAACCGAAACGGCAGCAAAAAGGATATTTGGTAAAACCGATATACTGAATCAAAAAGTGCGTTTTGAAAACCAGGTTGATTTAAAAGTTACCGCAGTAATAAAAGACCTTCCAACCAATGTTACCTATGGTTTCGAATCGTTAACAACATGGTCTTTATATGAAAATTTAAATCAATGGCCGAAAAAACCAAATTGGGGAAGCCACGATTATTATACTTTATTAAAACTAAATGAACATACCGATGTTGCCGCCTTTAATGCAAAATTAAAGGGTTTTATAGGTAATCATTTTTCGGCAGCTAAAGAAGATGTATTTATTTATCCGTTAACAAAATTGCACTTGTACGGAACCTTTTTAAATGGCAAAAGTATTGGCGGCAATATTTCCCAGGTGCAACTATTTGTTGGCTTATCCGTAGGTATCCTCCTTATTGCCTGTATTAATTTTATGAATTTGGCAACGGCCAGCACACAGGGTAGGGCAAAAGAAATTGGTGTTAAAAAAACAATGGGCGCATCCAGAACAGATCTGATTTTTCAGTTTATGTTAGAGTCGTTTATTTTAACATTAATCAGTATCCTGCTTAGCATTATTATCCTCGAATTTAGCCTACCTATATTTAATCGGTTATTGGGGATTGAAATTGTTTTTGATTATTTAAACCCAATTAATTGGATACTGATTTTTGGTGTTCTGATTGTAACTGGTTTTATATCAGGAAGCTATCCTTCATTTTATCTTTCCGGATTTAACGTTATACAATCGCTCAAAAAAACTTTAAATTTTAAGAGCGGATACAGTTTAACCTTCAGACAAGTTTTGGTAGTTGTTCAATTTAGCTTTTCGATCGTGTTAATTGCAGCAACTATAACCATTTACAAACAGATTCAGTTTATTAAAAATACACCTCTAGGCTACAGATCAATCGGGTTATTAGAAATTCCTCATGAAGGATTATTGTATGAAAAATTCAATCTATTAAAAACAAGGCTGTTATCTAGCGGAGCTGTGGTTGGCGTAACACAATCATCAGGCAGTATTTCGAATAAAAACAGCAGCATCAGAGGTTTAGGTTGGGATGGAATGACAGAAAGTGACAAAATGGTAGATTTCGATCAAATTTACACCACTTACGATTTTATCAAAACGACAAATATTAAATTGTTAGCTGGGAGAGATTTTAATCAAAAATTTGCATCGGATACAGCTGCTTTACTATTAAGTAAAAAAGCTGTTGAAGTAATGCATTTAAAAAATCCAATTGGCGCCAGGATTTTATATCAAGGTGCTCAGCGGAATGTAGTGGGGGTTTTTGAAAATATAGTTTGGGGAGATCCCAATAAGGTGGCGGCACCGATGGTTATTGCCTATGCAGATATCAGCGATGTAATTACGATGCGGTTAAATCCTGTTAAAAGCTTAAACGAGAGTGTTGGTGTAATTGATAAGCTGGTAAAAGAAATAAACCCAAATTTTCCTGTCGAGATAAAATTTATTGATAGCTTAAATGAAATTAAATTAAAGAATGAGAAGATTTTAGGCACTTTGGCCAATCTGTTTGGTTGTTTAGCCATTTTTGTGTCCTGCTTGGGTTTATTTGGTCTTTCATCTTTTAGTACCTCACAAAGAATAAAAGAAGTAAGTATTCGTAAAATCCTGGGTGCTTCAATTACAGAACTAATGACCTTACTCTCATTAAATTTTATAAAATTAATATTTATAGCAATTATAATATCTCTTCCAATTGCATACTATATTATGCACGGTTGGTTGCAACATTTCGAATTAAGAACATCTTTAAGTTTATGGATGTTTGTATTAACTGCGATACTTACGTTGTTGATTTCCATTTTAACAATTACCTGGCAAACCTACCGTGCTGCAAAAATAAATGCTGTTGAGGCCTTAAAATACGAATAAAACCTGCGTACAGTGTTTGGTGCTCAGCGATAATCTCCGCCAACCGCCAAGCACTTTTCGCTAAACCCTAAAAAATATGATACAACTTAATAACATCGAAAAATATTACGCAAACAAAGGCATTAAAAACTACGTGTTGCGTTTGGTTACCACAACAATTAAACAAGGAGAATTTGTTTCCATTATGGGCCCATCAGGTGCAGGGAAATCTACTTTGCTCAATATAATTGGCATGCTTGAAGAACCAACTTATGGATCGTATGAGTTTTTGGGCGAGGATGTAACTTCGTTAAATGAACGTAAACGCATTGAACTTTACCGAAATCACATCGGTTTTGTTTTTCAGGCCTACCACTTAATTGATGAAATGACCGTTTACGAAAATATTGAAGCCCCATTACTATACAAAAAAGTAGGTAGCGCCGAACGAGCAAGTAGAATTGCCGACCTGTTAGACCGTTTTAATATGGTGGCAAAAAAAGATTTATTCCCAAATCAACTTTCAGGCGGACAGCAGCAATTGGTTGGTATAGCAAGAGCATTGGCCGCTCAACCATCTATAATTCTGGCCGATGAGCCAACGGGTAACCTGCAATCGGCACAGGCAGAGGAAATTATGATGCTATTTAAAAAGTTAAACCAGGAAGAGGGAATTACGATTATTCAGGTTACACACTCCGAAAAAAATGCGCAATATGGGAATAGGATCTTGCATATTGCCGATGGTGTAGTAAAAGAAGATGTGGCAGTAGGTTAAACCAATTTATTAAATTAAGCTTTTGTTTAGAGAGATAAACACAGTCTTTAATCTTTCAACTGTGTTTATCTAACTAAACATTATTTTAATTGATGGAATGTATATAGTTTTTATACCGTTACTAATCTTGGTGAAAAACTTCTTCCATATTGCTCCAGCTTTCGCCTTTAGCAGCCGCATCAGGCAATGGGATCTGAGTTGGTGCGGTTTCTTTCCACCAACGCTGCGTAGTGGTATCAGCAGCCATTTTTTTCATATCAGCGGCAAAATCGTTTCCGGTATACTCGAAATAGCTGAAAAGATATGGTTTGCCCTCAATTTCTTTTAAATAAATGGAATAATTATGGATGTTGCATGCTGTTATTTTCTTTAATACCCCTGGCCACACTGCGGCATGTAACTTTTTGTAATAGTCCATCTTTTCGGGCTTCAAGCCTGTAATACTGCCATAACGTAACACTTTGTTCGCTGCATTCAGTGATTTCGCTTCCTTTTTTAAAGGTGGATTACAGGCAGTAAACATTAGTACAAAAGCTAAGACCAACAAATAAATTGTTTTTAAATTTTTCATGAGCATATAATTTGCTTTTTTATAAACCCTTGCCTACTGGCAAAGTATCGGTTTATTCAATAACCGGAATGTTTTCGGCGTTTCCGTTTAATTCTAGCACAACAATATAATCTGATTGGTTGGCCTGGTTGCCGGGAAGTTGTAACGAAATGCCATCTTTTTGCTCCATATTAATGGTTTGGTTATTTAACAGGTAAGCTTTTTTAGCTTTTAAACCTTGGATAGCCTTTAAATTCAACCTGGTCAGATTGGTGTTTAATATATGTACGTAAATTTTATTCCCTTTTCTGGTCGTTGCGTAATCATTGTTCGGTTGGTATGGGCCACCTTTTGTGCCATAAACGGCTTCGCCATTGGTTTTTAACCAATCGCCGATTTCTTTTAAGCGTTCTATTTGGCGGACCTCAATTCTGCCATCTGGCATAGGGCCTACATTTAATAAAAGATTGCCATTACCCCCTGCAGTTTTCGAAATAATTTCGAGGCATTGTTTTAGCGGTTTCATTTTATCGTTTGGTTTCCAGGCCCATTGGTTGCAAATAGTAAAACAGCTTTCCCAGGGCATAAACATATTTAATTTGCCTACTACCTGTTCGGGCGTGTCATAATCGCCAATCATTTTAGAAGCATCAATGTTTTTATTTTCCATTGCTGCAAATTCTTTTCCCAAGCGGTTATTGATAATTACATCGGGGTTTAGCTGTTTTAGATATGCATATAAATCTTTACCCATTTCGTCTGTCCATGGTTTTTCCCATTGTCCGTCAAACCAGAACATATAAGGATCATATTTGGTAATGAGTTCCTTTAACTGGTTTTTCATATAAAGCACATATCGGCTCATGTCTGATTTTGGATCAATTGTTTGATTTTTTGGAGAATGAATTGGGTAATCTGGATGGTGCCAGTCTAATACCGAATAATAAATACAGAATTTAATTCCCTGTTTTTTACAGGCTTCGTTTAATGCACCAACAATGTCTTTTTTATAAGGTGTATTGGTAATATTGAAATCAGTAAATGCAGTTGGCCATAAGCAGAACCCATCATGATGACGTGCCGTAATGGTCAGATATTTCATTCCGGCATCTTTTGCTGTTTTTACAATGGCGTCGGCATCAAATAGAACAGGGTTGAATTCTTTATAGAGATTGTCGTAATCTTCAGTCGCAACCTGATCGCCACGGCTCCAGCCAATCTCGGTGCCACGTAAACTTACTGGCCCCCAATGAATAAACATACCAAACCGTTTATCCATAAAATCGTTCATTACCGAAGCATTTGTTTTGGTTTGCGCATTAACATTGAAAAAAGTAATTAGTGCAACGAAGAGCGAGAGAAATCTTTTCATATTCATATCAATTTTATTTAAAGTAGACGTATAAAACGCTCATTATCAATAATAAAAGCGCCGACAGAAATTTGTAGTTGCCTATCCCGCTCCAACCTTTACTTTTAAGGGGTTCCCAAATAGAACTCCAATACAAGGTTTCACTTTGAGCGGTGTGTTTTACAGGGTAGATATAAGAAAATACCACTTGTATCAATAAACAGATGCAGAACAGGTAAAAGGACATCATCATGAAAGGGATTTTACCGATTATAGTTTCTGTACCATATAATTTGTTTACCACAAAAACACCCGCCCCAATAATAGAACCGAGCAGCAAAGTATATTGCGCCCCCTTTGCCGATGCTTTTTTCCAAAATACCCCTAATAAGAACACACAGGTAATAGGAGGGGCAATATGTGCGATTACATCATTTATGCCTTCGAAAAGACTTTGATAGCTATTTAATAATGGCAACAGGCCTATTGAAACGGCTAAGGCTATACCTGCCGACCAGCGACCTACATTAACTAATTTTTTATCGCTGGTTTCAGGCTTAAATCTTTTGTACAAATCATAACTGCTTAAGGTGGCGATAGAATTTAATGCACCTGCAATTTGACTCATTAATCCTGATAATAATGCGGCTACCAAAATGCCCACCAGTCCTTTAGGCAAAAGTTGGGTAATCATTAAAGTATAAATGCCTTTGGTATTTAACAACTTTTCGCCATTGGCGCCGATAGTTTGCAAACTAGATAAATCCATCGTGCCTGATTTATACAAGATATAGGCAAACAAACCTGGTAATACGAAAATAAACACAGGCAAAATTTTGATAAAACCGCAGAATAAAGCGCCTACGCGGGCATGGTTTTCATCTTTTGCGCCTAAAACACGTTGCACTATGGTTTGGTCGGCACACCAGTACCAGATACCCAAAACCGGATACCCTAAAAATACAGCTATCCAGCTCATTCCACTCTTATCGCCAATCGGGCGTATCATACTGAGCTTATCCATGGCATTTTCTTTTTGCAGTATAGCCGTCATATGATCCCAGCCACCAACTTTATTCCACGCAAAAACTGTAATGATAATGGCTCCGGTAATCAACACCAAACTCTGTATGGTTTCGGTAACTACCACGGCCCTTAAGCCGCCAATAATGGTGTATAATCCGGTTAGCAAAGCAATTACCACTATACTTACATACATATTGATACCGAATAGCGTTTCGAGTACAATACCGCCAGCTAAAAAAGAAAAGGCAATGTGGATAATGATGGCCGATAGGATAGAGATGAATGCCAGCCAGTCTCTGCAGGCCCGGTTATACCTCCGTTCTAAAAAATCGGGTAAAGTAGAAATGCCCGAACGGATATAGAAAGGAATAAATAACAAGGCCAAAAGAATAAGGGTAAATGCCGCCATCCATTCAAAATTGCCATTTAAAAGCCCGCTGTCAAATCCGCTCTGTGCCAAACTTACCAAATGAAGACACGAGATGTTTGTTGCAAATAATGCCAGGCCAATCATGGGCCATTTAAGCGATTTGCCTGCCAAAAAGTATTCTCCACTGCTGGTTTCATCGTTTTTCTTTTTTCGTGTTCCGGTCCATAGACCTATGGTTACAATAAAAAGTATATAGGTAATGGTAATTAAGATATCGGTTGTACTGATCATATTTGGTTAGATTTTGGGTTATTTTAAATCACAGCTGCTTCCCGTTTCTTGTGGAGTGATGTAAACTCCGTTTTCAATTTTAATCGGATTTTTAAAGTGTTGTTTTAAATGGGGGATATGTTCCAGAAATAAAGCTTCGTGCCCTATAGCAATATGATTAAACAGTACCAGGTGCTGATGTAACTGCCCCATGTCGCCAACGTGTGGCACAACTGGCACGCCAAATTTTTTGCACAATAAACTAATCGTAATGAATTCGCTAACACCGCCTACACGTACTGCATCTACCTGCGCAAAACCTGTACAGCCAGTTTGCAGGTAGTTTTTAAAAATAATGCGGTTGGGTACATGTTCTCCCAGGGCCAATTTAATAGGCGCAATTTCTTTAGCCAATGTCTGGTGTGCCAGTATATCATCCGGGTGGGTAGGTTCTTCCACCCAGAAAGGATTCATATTTTTAAGCTCATTACATATGGAAATGGCTTGTGGCAGCGTCCATTGCTGGTTGGCATCTAACATTACTTTTGAGCTTTCTCCAGCAACTTCACGTACAATATTTGCCCTTCTGATGTCACGTTTAGGATCGGCAGATCCGACTTTGAGTTTCATTGCGGTAAAACCATTGGCAATAGCTTTTTTGCAGTTCTCGCGTACCTTTTCATCGTCGTAATTAAACCAGCCTACAGAAGTATCATATCCTGGATAACCGATATCAAGAATACCTTCCCTCGATTTTTTGAAATCGGTTTGACTTTGCAGCATGGCAATTGCCTCTTCTTTGGTGAGTACATCTTCCAGATAGGAGAGATCGAGCGTATTCACAATTTCTTCGGGACTTAAATCGATTAATAGTTTCCAAAGTGGTACGTCGCGTTTTTTTGCCCATAAATCGTAACAGGCATTGGTTACAGAAGCTAATCCTAAATGTACAACACCTTTATGTGGCCCTAACCACCTAAATTGCTGTTCGTTTGATAAGGTGCGAAAAGTCTGTCCAAAATCGCTCATCAGTTCTTCGATATCTTTTCCCTTTAAGGTATTGGCATAAAATTGAGCAGCATTGCAGACCAGATCGTTACCAGCGCCAAGGGTAAAGGCTAAGCCTGTTCCTGTTATGCCGTTTTCGTTGGTTAAATTGGTCACCGCATAAGCGTATTGAGGATCTTTATGTATAGCATCGCTGCCTGCACCGGTTGATAGTTCAAATCGTTTGTCGCTAATTTCTATTTTGTTTATCATGTTAATAATCTGGATTATATGGTGGTTCTGTATCCTAGTTCGGCTCCGCCGCTTACCGGTAAAATAGTTCCGGTTATAAATCTGGCAGCGTCGCTGAGTAAGAATAAGCAGGCATCTGCAATTACATCGCCAGCCGGCATGCCGCCCAAGGGTTGAAGTTTATCTAAGTAATGTTGTATTTGTGCTTTATTGGGCTGTTCTTTGCTCCATGATTGCAAGGTTGGGGTATTAATCGCTGCGGGCGAAACCGCATTAACGCGTATTTTGTATGGCGCATAGTCTAGGGCCATAGCTTTCGTTAACGCATTAATTGCGCCTTTTGTGGCTACATAGGCGGCATGGTTGTCTTGCCCAAGGGCGCCTACCATCGAGCTGGTATTTAAAATACAACCCTTTGTTTTTTTAAGATGTTCGATGCCATGGCGGGTGGTATATAAAATGCTTTTTAAGTTAACATTCATCAACAGATCCCACTCAGCATCTGTGGTCTGATCGAGCGTTTTTGAAGGATGCGCAATCCCTGCATTGTTATGTATAGCATCTATAGCACCAAATTTTTCGATGATCGTTTTAAAAGCATCTATTACATCGTTTTCGTTAACCAGGTTGCAGGCTATGGCTATTTTTTGCGCTGTTCCGAGTTCATTGAGTTTGTTTTCGGCTACTGGGTTTTTATCAAGGATACAAACAGTAGCACCAGCTTTTGAATAGGCCTTTGCACATTCCCAGCCAATGCCATCGGCACCTCCTGTTAGTACAATAATTTTATGATGAAGCATTTTAATTAATTTGGTTAGTATTCGTAATAGCTAATTTATTAAGGAAAAAAGAAATTAACTGAGGTATAATTCGCTAATAATGGTGTTATATTAGCCTTTTTATTGAAATTATTTGTGTTAATTGGTAATTTAAGATGTAAATTGTAGATTAGTTTTTCATAACCAAATAGCCATCATAACCGATGGTAAAGAAAATAGTCTGTATCAAATGAAACCGATTTTTGCCAAAATACTTAATGGAAAGGTAAATGATGTTTACGGCATAAAGATTGTAAACGCGCCTTACTTTTCTACCGAATTCCATTTTCACGAAGAATGCCAGCTCACCTATAATGTTGAGAGTGAAGGGCGGCGCATGATCGGTGATAGTATTGAAGATTTTAACAACGAAGACATGATTTTTGTAGGTGCTAATCTGCCTCATGTATGGCACAATAGCCAGCAGTATTTTAGCGATTCGATACCAAATAGCCATGCACATTCGATTTCGCTTTTTCTCCATCCCGAAAAAATACTGGATATTTTTCATGAGCCAGAGAATATACAGAAGCTTAAACATTTTTTTCAGCTGGCTAAACGTGGAATGAAATTTAACCTTTCGGCCAGAAAAGAAATAAAACCTTTGTTGTTAAAAATTGCTCAGGCAACAGAAGAAATAACGCGTTTAATAGGGGTGCTCGAAATTTTAAACCTGCTTTGCCAGAACAGAGATTATGTGTTACTGGCGAGCCCGGGCTATACCAATAACTATCAGTTAAAAGATAATGATAGGATGGACAAGATTTTGAAATATGTTTTTGACAATTTTAATAAAGAGATATTGTTGGTAGATGCTGCCGAGATGACCAATATGAATAAACAGGCTTTTTGCAGATACTTTAAGAACCGTACACAGAAAACTTTTGTAACTTTTGTTAATGAAGTAAGAATTGGCCATGCCTGTAAATTAATTGCCGAAAGTGATCTTCAGATAAGCGAAATGGCTTATGTATGTGGTTTTAACAGCCTTTCTAATTTTAACAAATTTTTTAAACTGGCAAAAGGCGTTACGCCAAAGGAATATAAAAAAATGTTAATTGCAGATTGATGCGGTAAAAATACGGAATGAAAAATGTTTTTTTAAAAGCCCGACTTAAACGGACTAATCTTGACTAAATCCTATATTTGCAACATGCAAAAGTCCTTTATCGATCAAATGGGCAGGGAAATTTTCATCAATTTTCCACCTAAACGGATTATTTCTGTTGTGCCTTCGCAAACAGAACTGTTATTTGATTTGGGATTGGACAAGGAAATTATCGGATTGACCAAATTTTGCATCCATCCGATAGAAAAATTTGCAGAAAGAACCAAGGTTGGTGGGACAAAAAAGCTTAACATCGATTTAATCAAAGATTTAAAACCCGATTTGATTATTGGGAACAAAGAAGAGAATACGCAAAGTGATATTGAAGAGCTTGCAGCAGACTTTCCGGTTTGGATGAGCGATATTTTCACTTTGGATGATGCCATGAAGACCATTGGGCAGATAGGGGAGCTTGTAGATCGCGAGCCAGAAGCTAGTTACCTTAATCATTTAATTTCTGCTGGATTTAATGATCTGAAAACACTTGCCCTTCAACAGCATATTGATAAAAAGGTAGCCTACCTCATCTGGCGTAAACCCTACATGGCTGCTGGGAAAAATACGTTTATAAATGATATTCTGCTGATCAATGGTATGACGAATGTGATTACGCAAGAACGTTATCCATCGGTTACACTAGCAGAACTGAAAACTTTAAACTGTGAACTGATTCTACTGTCGTCAGAACCTTATCCCTTTGGCGAAAAACATATTGAAGAGATTCAAGCTGCCGTTCCTGAAGCAAAAATTGTATTGGTAGATGGAGAAATGTTTAGCTGGTATGGAAGTAGATTGGTAAAAGCGGTTCAATACTTTTTCGAGTTTCAGAAGCAAATTATTAGCTTTTAAAAGCAAATTTTTATAATTTGTAGCATAACGTTAAAACATCCCGTTATCATACCATTACATCACAACAAATCATAAACCAATGAAAAAAATATTAATATTATCGCTGTTCGTAGCCGTAATTTCTGGTTGCAGTTCAATGAAAAATGGAGGAAACTCCACTACAGTTACTGCAAGTGGAACAATTGAAAAATTAGGCATGACTACGTTTCAATACGGTACGCATTTATTAAAAGCCGACAATAAAACTTATGCCTTAAAAAGTGCAAGCATAAATCTTGATACCTATTTAGATAAGAAGGTTACTATAAAAGGAAAAAAGGTTTCTGGTTATCCATTAGAAGGCGGGCCTGAATTTATTGATGTAACACTAGTGAAATTTTGATACTCTAGTTAAGGCAATAGCGTCATTCCCGTGAAAACCTCTCGTGTGGACACACTTTTCTTTGACTTTATTTGTTAGCTGCCTTGTCTAAGGCGATCGTCATGCTGAACTTGTTTCAGCATCTTTTTTGCTATTAAAAACATTCTGGTCCAAAAAGAACTACCGTTTACGCACAAGTATTGATTTTTGCCGCTCTTTGCCGCGGAGGCATGGTACTTTGGAGCGCCAAAGTACCCAAAGCGCTTTGTCAATCCGGCAAGGTGGCTTCCCACTGCCCATGGCTCATCAAAAAAACAGCGGCACTTCCTTTTGTGTTCAATACCTTTTTAAAAGTTAGGAATCATGATTATTGAACACAAAACCACTGCATTTAAGGTTTCGTGGTGCTATTTCTTCTATTCTGCAACTGTTTTTTTGATTTTTCTGCCACTTGGGATTGACGACGTTCTTCGGCAAAGCCTGAACTTTATTAACGTTGGCTAGCAAAATGCATAAAAAACCCAAATCAAAACATGTGTCCACACGACAGGTAAAAAACGGGAATCCTAAAGCTTCACCCATAATTCATTAACTTTCTAATGCATTAAGATTGCCAGTCAGGCTGGCAACGACGGACAGTGTTAGGGGACTGCAAAGATGTACGCAAGACCATTGAGCTTAATTTTGTTTCTTCACAAAGTATTGCAAAGATTTGATTATTCAATTTAGTTTCTATCTTTGCAATCCTTAAAACATCCTATCTGCGGAAGTGGCGTAATTGGTAGCCGCACCAGACTTAGGATCTGGCGCTTCACGGCGTGGGGGTTCGAGTCCCTTCTTCCGCACAACAAGATCAACCGTTCCGATTTAATATCAGAACGGTTTTTTTATGGCATAGGTAATTAATTTTGCAATTAGTGTTACTGCTCAGCTATTTTTAACCACAGACGCACACGGATGGTGCATTTGTTATAGATTCAATTACATAATTAATTGGTTTTCTTTCTATACACTGCAAAAAATAGCTAAAAGAAGATTTCCTGGCCGTCCCAGCGGGACGATTCCACGATAGCCAGTTGTAAAATTGGCGTTTTCGTTCCGTAGGAACGTTTGGTGTTTTAACCATTAATTCTTCACCTATCCTTGCCACCTAAACCTGATCGCAGTGGTTCCGATTTTTCATCGGAAAGAACGGAGAGCAGGGCTGCATTAGCCCAAACGCTACCGAGCTTGCTTTCCAAAAAAATAAATGCTTAATTTATGCTGAAAACAAAGGCTAAGTTTCATTACTCGTTAATCCTGCTTTAAGTTACAAGTCTTCGTGGTTTGTGTCCCTACAGACCATCAAAAAAACTTCTAATAGCCCTGTTATTAAAATTTTTCTCCTTAAAAATTAAAGAGTTAGCGGTTTTTGATCGAAATAATCAATAAAATATTGCCGATGCCTTTTGATTATTCAATCTTGTTTCTATCTTTGCAGTCCTTACAACATCCTAACTGCGGAAGTGGCGTAATTGGTAGCCGCACCAGACTTAGGATCTGGCGCTTCACGGCGTGGGGGTTCGAGTCCCTTCTTCCGCACAACAAGATAAAGGCCGTTCCGATTTAAAAATCGGAACGGTTTTGTTTTTAAAAACATTGATTAATAAAAATTGATGTGCTGTTTTAATTGAAGCGATATGTGCTGTTTGTCTCAAATCTCATATCTCGACACTCAAATCTAATCGCACATCTCAATACTCATATCTCAGAAAAAATGAATATTACACAGGAAAAAACCGGCAACTTAAATGCTGTTGTAAAAATCAAAATCGCACCTGCTGATTACACTGGAAAAGTAGAGAAAGCCATTAAAGATCAAGCTAAAAAAGCACAATTACCTGGTTTCCGTAAAGGAATGGTTCCTGCTGCCCACATCAAAAAAATGTACGGCAAAAGTATCTTGGTAGAAGAGGTTAATAACTTGTTGAACGATACTTTATCTAACTATATCGCCGAGCAAAAATTAGAAATTTTAGGTCAACCACTTCCTAAAATGGATGATGAGCGTGAATTTAAATGGGATAATACAGATGATTTCGAGTTTGATTATGAGTTAGGTTTAGCGCCTGCTTTTGATGTAAATCTTTCATCTAAAGATAAATTTACAGAATACGTAATTAAAGCTGATAAAGAAACTTTAGAAAGCCGTATCAAAAATATCCGTCGTAGTTATGGTAAAATGACCAATCCTGAGGTTTCTGCTGATGATGATGTACTTTACACCGAATTAACTCAGGTAGCTGCAGATGGTAATGCTGTTGAAGGTGGTATTACCAGTACAGCAACTGTTCGTTTAGATCAGATTAAAGATAAAAAAATCCTTAAATCGTTAATTGGTTTAAAGAAAGATGATGAAGTAACCATCGACATCCAAAAAGCATTAGAAGATGCTGCAGTAATTGCAAAAGCTTTAAATATTTCGGAAGAAGAAGCTGCTGGGTTAAAAGCAAACTTTAAACTTCATGTTAAAAACGTTAACCGTTTAGAAGAGTCAGATTTAAACCAAGAGTTTTTTGATAAATTATTTGGAGAAGGTACTGTAACTGACGAAGCTGGTTTCAGAGCAAAAATTACTGAAGAAGTAGAAGGTATGTTTAAACAAGATGCTGAGCGTAAATTATCAAATGATATTTATGAGGCACTTTTAACTAAACACAACTTCGAACTGCCTGATGAATTTTTACGTCGCTGGTTAAAAGCTACAAACGAAAAACTAACCGACGAAGAGTTGGCAGAAGGTTATGATGATTTCGCTAAAAACCTTAAATGGACTTTAATCGAAAACAAAATCATTAAAGATAACAGTATCGAAATTAAATATGAGGATGTAGTTCAGGCAGCAAAGGCTAAATTAGATGCACAGTTTAGGATGTACAGCCCAAGCCCACTTCCTGAGGATCAATTGGCTCAATATGCCGTTCAGTTTTTACAGGAAAAAGAAAATGCAAACCGTGTTTTCGAAGAGGTAAAAGCATTAAAAACTTTCGAACAAATCAAATCTGTTGTTACTTTAGAGCAAAAAGATATTGATTACGATAAGTTTATTGCGCTGGATAAAAAAGCATAGGGCAGAGTGCCTCGTGATTTTAATGTCATAATATAAAATCTTATTTTGTCTTTTGGCAAAATTTAGATTCAAGACTTGCTAATTTGGCAGAGAGCTATAATTGTAGGTAATAAGTTAATTGACATTTCTGAGAAATTAGAAGAAATAAAAAAGTATAGATTTGCAGAGCAGCTTCGCGGAGCTGCTCTTAGCGTATCTAATAATATTGCAGAAGGTTCGGGATCTAATTCTACACCTGATTTTAGGAGGTTTTTGAACTTTGCGCATCGATCTGTTTTTGAGAATGCTAATATCCTTTTGGTTTTGAATTTAAGGCTACTGATTTCTGACAAGGATTTGGCAGATTTATTAGAAGATTTAGATATTTTAGCAAGGATGATTTCTAGCTTCTCTAAAAGTTTGAAATAACAAGCGTGCTATATTGTCATGGATTTTGATGTGGTATACTCTTTGTCTAAACCAGTACATAATTGAAATATTATTTATATTTTGGTTTTTTATTATTCACGAAACTATGGGGAACAGGAAATTAAAACTCTATGCCCTCTGCTAAAAAAACTCATACAATGAACATAGATTCACAAGAATTCAGAAAATTTGCCGTTAAACATCAGGGGATTGGCGGTTTACATGTAGATAAATTTATTGCTCAGGCTAATCTGAACCCTAAGAGCATGACACCGTATATTATTGAAGAACGCCAGTTGAATGTAGCACAAATGGATGTTTTCTCGAGGTTAATGATGGATCGTATTATCTTTTTAGGTGATGCGATTTACGATCAGAATGCCAATATTATTCAGGCTCAGTTGTTGTTTTTGCAATCAACAGATGCCGATAGAGATATTCAGATCTACATTAACTCGCCAGGTGGCTCAGTTTATGCAGGTTTAGGTATTTATGATACCATGCAATATATACAACCAGATGTAGCTACAATTTGTACAGGTATGGCCGCATCAATGGGAGCAGTTTTATTGGTAGCAGGCGCAAAAGGAAAACGTGCTGCATTACCTCACTCAAGAGTAATGATTCACCAACCCTCAGGAGGCGCACAAGGTGTAGCATCTGATATGGAGATCAACTTGAGAGAGATGTTGAAATTGAAAAAAGAATTATACGATATTATTTCAGAGCACTCTGGGCAAACATATGATTGGGTAGAGAAAGCTTCAGATCGCGATTACTGGATGACAGCTGACGAGGCAAAAGGATTTGGTATGGTTGATGAAGTGTTATCGAGAAACGCAAAAAAAGATGGCGAAACAAAATAAAGAATCCCGTTGCTCATTCTGCCATTCTGGCAAGCATGAAACGTTAATGTTGATTGAAGGTATGGATGCGTTTATCTGCGATAAATGTGTAACCCAGGCCAATCAATTGCTTGCGCAGGAATTAGGGACCAAAGGGACAAAAAATATTCAAGAGGCGATAAACTTATTAAAGCCTCTTGAAATTAAACAGCATCTTGATCAGTATGTTATTGGTCAGGATGATGCTAAAAAGGTATTATCCGTTGCCGTTTACAATCACTACAAACGTTTAAATCAAAAAGTTGATAAAGACGAGATTGAGATCGAAAAATCAAATATCATGTTAGTTGGCGAAACCGGTACCGGTAAAACACTTTTGGCCAAAACCATTGCTAAAATTTTGCATGTGCCATTCTGTATCTGCGATGCAACTGTTTTAACAGAAGCAGGTTATGTAGGTGAAGATGTTGAAAGTATTTTAACGCGCTTGCTCCAGGCTGCCGATTATGATGTAACGGCTGCCGAACGCGGTATCGTTTACATTGATGAGGTAGATAAAGTAGCGCGTAAAAGTGATAACCCATCCATTACACGTGATGTATCGGGAGAAGGTGTTCAGCAGGCTTTATTGAAAATTTTAGAGGGTACAGTTGTAAACGTTCCACCTCAGGGCGGACGTAAGCACCCAGATCAGAAAATGATCCCGGTAAACACGAATAATATTCTATTTATCTGTGGTGGGGCATTTGATGGTATTGAACGTAAAATAGCCAACCGTTTACGTACGCAGGCTGTAGGTTATAAAGTAAAGAAAGATGAGACAGTTTTAGATCTTAAAAATCTTTATAAGTATATTACACCTCAGGATTTGAAATCTTTTGGATTAATTCCGGAATTAATTGGTCGTATACCGGTTCTTTCTCACTTAAACCCCTTGGATAAAGAATCTTTAAGAAACATTTTAACCGCACCTAAAAACTCATTGATCAAGCAGTATGTGAAGCTTTTTGCTTATGAAGACGTAAAGCTTGTTTTTGATGAAGATGTTTTAAATTTTATTGTAGATAAAGCAATGGAATATAAACTGGGCGCACGTGGTTTAAGATCGATCTGTGAAGCGATTATGTTGGATGCGATGTTCGATACACCAACGCAGACGGATGTCAAGGAACTGCACATCAATCTCGATTACGCGATAGAGAAATTTGAAAAGGCCGACTTTAAAAAGTTACAGGCCGCTTAAAAATTCAATCCTCTCGCGAAAGCGGGGGGATTTTTTTTTAATACAATATTGTTAACGCTAAGCGCCAGGCGCTATGCTCAAAACTAAAGAATATGAACGAAGAAAAAGACGTAAAAAAAGACGATGAAATAGTAGAGAAATCGAAAAAAGTAAAAGAGGTAGAAACTCCCGTTAAATCAGGATTAAAATCGAAAGATGAAATTGTTAAAAATTGGTTGCCACGTTATACCGGTAGAACCCTAGATCAATTTGGCGATTATATTCTGTTAACTAATTTCAGCAAATATGTAACCATGTTTTCCGAATGGAACGATAATGCACCGGTTATGGGATTAGATAAACCTATGCAAAGCGTTACGGCAAATGGCATTACCATTATCAACTTTGGAATGGGAAGTCCATTAGCAGCAACAATGATGGACTTATTAACCGCCATTAAGCCTAAAGCCGTTTTATTTTTAGGTAAATGTGGTGGTTTGAAGAAAAAAAACCAGTTGGGCGATTTAATTTTACCCATTGCTGCAATCAGGGGAGAAGGTACTTCAAATGATTACCTTCCGGCAGAAGTACCTGCCTTGCCAGCTTTCGCCTTACAAAAAGCGATTTCGACAACGATACGCGATCATGGCAGAGATTATTGGACTGGAACCTGTTATACCACCAACCGCAGGGTTTGGGAGCACGACAAAGAGTTTAAAAAGTATTTGAAAACTTTAAGGGCAATGGCTGTAGATATGGAAACTGCTACAATTTTTACTACGGCCTTTGCAAACAAAATTCCAGCTGGGGCATTGTTGTTAGTTTCCGATCAACCGATGATTCCTGAAGGCGTTAAAACGGCAGAAAGCGATAGCAGCGTAACCGAAAAATATGTAGAAACGCATTTAAGAATTGGTATTGATTCGTTGAAACAGTTAATTAATAACGGATTGACGGTGAAACATTTGTTGTTTTAACCTGCGATAACAAGATCCTGAACTTGTTTTATTAGTCGTTATTATTGTTTTAAAGGCCTAATAGCTACTTCGTGGTCAGAATCTTTATTTTGAGGTACTTTTTATTAAGATAGATGCTGAAATAAATTCAGCATGACGCAGAGAAGAATTATTTTAACGATGTTTCGTCATCCTGAAATTGTTTCAGGATCCTTAATAAGCTCAATTAGCATAAATAGTATAAACAAAAAAAGACCGGCATTTGCCGATCTTTTCCTGTTTGTATGCATTTAAATCCTATCCTAAATAAGATTTTAAGATTTTACTTCTTGATGTATGACGTAAACGCTGTAAGGCTTTATCCTTAATCTGACGAACACGTTCACGGGTTAAATTAAATTTCTCGCCAATCTCTTCCAAAGAAAGAGGATGGTTAGAACCTAAGCCGAAGAACAAAACGATAATCTCTCTTTCTCTTTCGGTTAAAGTAGATAAAGAACGTTTAATTTCTTCTGATAAAGATTCATTAATCAATGAGCTATCCGTATTTGGTTCGTGGTTTTCCAATACATCTAATAATGTATTTTCTTCACCTTGAACAAAAGGAGCATCCATTGATACGTGGCGGCCCGAATTACTAAGTGTGTCCGAAATTTTATCCACTGTTGTTTCTAAAATATCGGCAAGTTCTTCAGGAGAAGGCTCACGTTCGTATTCTTGCTCTAATTTAGAGAAAGCTTTACTGATTTTGCTTAACGAGCCTACCTGGTTTAAAGGTAAACGTACAATACGGCTTTGCTCGGCAATGGCCTGCAGAATAGATTGACGAATCCACCAAACGGCATAAGAAATAAATTTGAAACCTTTGGTCTCATCAAAACGTTTTGCTGCTTTAATTAAACCCAGGTTACCTTCATTAATTAAATCGCCTAAGGTTAAGCCTTGATTTTGATATTGTTTTGCAACAGATACAACGAAACGCAAGTTGGTCTTAGTCAATCGCTCTAATGCAGCCTGATCGCCCTCACGAATCTTCCTTGCTAAAATTACTTCCTCTTCTGCTGTTATTAAATCTACTTTGCCAATTTCGTGTAGGTATTTATCTAATGACTGACTTTCACGGTTGGTAATGGATTGCGTTATCTTGAGTTGTCTCATTTATACGAATTGTGTGCTCTTTAATTATTGAGTGTGCAAAGTTACGAAATTGTATAGCAATCCGAAAGGATAAAATGCTGAAAATGTTACTGTTTGCACAAGTTTTTTACAGTTTTACTTACAGCAAAAATCATTCCAAACAAAATTCTGCCATTGTATGTCTGAATAACTGCATTATGATTGTTTTTCGAATATTATTTATTGTAAATCGATAAATATATTTTGAATTATAATAATTTATTATTTATGTTTGTACGATAAATGATTGAATAAATATGACGTTTCTTAATTTTTCAACTATTTAAAGTAAAAAACAAAAGCCATTCTTATTAGGTGTTTTCGACTATGTAATTTTTGTCAGGTTGCATGTATAAAAATCAAAACAAGAAATCGGCTTACATATTTAAACAGTAAATTAAATCTCAGGTATTACATTTTAAACTGGTATGTAATTATGGAAATTAAAATAACAACCAATCAGATTTTGAAAGTATTACAGGTACTTTCCTGGATAATTTTTATGGGGCTATGTGTCGAAGCCGGTGGGGTAATTGTTAATACAATTATTACAACGTTTATAAACCCGCAGGGTGTGAGGAACTTTTGGAACGGAGCAGATTATTTGTCAAGTGTTTACGAATTTGATCAGGGGTATTTCCTGGTCATTACACTCCTTATGATTATTGTTGCTGTGTTAAAAACAATCATGTTCTATCTAATTGTGAAACTGTTTATTGATAAAAAACTCAGTATTTCTCAGCCTTTCAGTATAGAATTGAAGCATTTTATTTTGATACAGGTTTTTTTAGCGCTTGGAATAGGTTTTTTTGCCCGTTTAGGCTATAAGTATACGGTTTGGCTTACAGAACATGGCGTTATGGCCGCTAATCTCCAATCGTTAAATATGGATGGAGCTGATGTGTGGTTTTTTATGGCTATTGTGCTTTTTATAATTGTACAGGTTGTAAACAGAGGGATAGAAATTCAACAAGAAAACGATTTAACGATATAGTATGAACAAAATTTTAAGCGTTTTTAAGTACGCTGGTTTTAGCTTGGTTTTTATAGCGATAATATCTGTTGCCAACCACATAATTTCGGCCGTTAGTAATTTTAATAACGGATTACTTTCGATTAGTTTGATTGAGAACGATGTAAGACAAGAGGTGAAAATAGTTAATGACGCTAAATTTATCAACAGTCACTTAGGTGTATACGAATTTAAGCCTACTTTAATGGAAGCTATTATTTTATCAGAAAGAGGGATTGATAATATTGGGCCAAATGTAGTTTTTTATCTGATTTTGGGAGCCGCTATTATTGTTGTTGCATATGTTAAGCCTAAATCAGTCGAAAATTTAACTGAGAACAGACTATGGCAGCTTGTGGCTGCCGGTGGAATTCTGTTTCTTTCTTTGAAATTTTTAACTAAGTTTTTGATTGATGAGTATATAGGGAATTTAACTCATAATGCATTTAAATATTATTATCCAGCTGATGGATCTTTTAATCTTAATATATTATCGCTCATAGCAATACTCAGTGTAATTTATGAGTTGCTTTCTTATTCCAGAAAGCTTAAAGCAGAAAACGATTTAACCATTTAGGTTAACCGAAACATTCCTAACTTTAGCGATTCAAAATGCCCATAATAATCAACTTAGATGTAATGCTTGCCAGGCGTAAAATGTCGTTAACCGAATTAAGTGAACGGGTAGGGATTACGATGTCTAATTTGTCGATACTTAAAACAGGTAAGGCCAAAGCAATCCGCTTTGAAACACTGGAGGCGATTTGTGGCGTGCTGGATTGCCAGCCCGGAGATATTTTGGAATTCCGCGCAGATTAACTTCCGAAGTACGACGGACTCATGTTAAATAAACCTGATAGAATGAAAATACTTATTGTTGCCAGGCCTTCGACTCCGCTGAGACTGACAGTCACAAAAAGATTGAAGTGATAGCATGGCTTTCGTAACCGAAAAGAATTGAACCCCTCATTTTCAAAATAACACCAGGTAACAATGTTAAAAATAGAGGGCTGCTGTAATAATAGTTTAAAGAAACACCCCGTCCTGCGGACACCCCTCTAAAAGAGGGGAATAAAAAAAACCTTCCAGTTTTCACTGAAAGGTTTGTACAATATGATTAAATGCTTTAAGCTTATTACCCTTGTTCAGCCAATACTTTAGTTACTAAATCAGCTGCTTCTTTTAAAGCGATTGCTGAGTAAACCTGAAGGCCAGATTCATCAATTAATTTTTTAGCTTCTTCTGCGTTGGTACCTTGTAAGCGGCAGATAATTGGCACTGGAATGTTACCGATTTCTTTATAAGCATCGATTACACCTTGCGCAACACGGTCGCAACGAACAATACCACCAAAAATGTTGATCAAAATTGCTTTAACGTTAGGGTCTTTCAAAATGATGTTAAAAGCCGCTTTAACCGTTTGTGCATTAGCAGTTCCGCCAACGTCTAAGAAGTTAGCAGGCTCACCACCGGCCAATTTAATAATATCCATGGTAGCCATAGCTAAACCAGCACCGTTAACCATACAACCTACGTTACCATCGAGGTTAACGAAATTTAGGTTAGATGCACTTGCTTCAACTTCCATCGGATCTTCTTCCGTAACATCGCGCATTGCTGCATAATCAGGGTGACGGAATAAACCGTTTTCATCCAGATTTACTTTAGCATCAACTGCAATTACTTTATCATCAGAAGTTTTTAATACCGGGTTGATTTCGAACATTGAAGAATCGGTTGCTTCGTAAGCTTTGTATAAAGCAGTTACAAACTTAACCATCTCTTTAAAAGCATTACCGCTTACACCTAAGTTGAAAGCAATTTTACGTGCCTGGAAACCTTGCAAACCAACTTTAGGATCGATTTCTTCTTTGAAAATTAAGTGTGGCGTGTGTTCTGCCACTTCTTCGATATCCATACCACCTTCTGTACTGTACATAATAATGTTACGGCCTTTTGCACGGTCTAACAATACAGAGATGTAGAATTCTTTGGTTTCAGAAGCACCTGGATAATAAACATCCTGAGCTACCAAAATCTTATTCACCAATTTACCTTCAGGGCCGGTTTGAGGAGTAACCAATTGCATACCAATAATATCGGTTGCACGTTGTTTAACTTCTTCCAGGTTTTTGGCTAGTTTAACGCCACCACCTTTACCGCGACCACCAGCGTGGATTTGCGCTTTAATTACAACCCAGTCAGAATTGTAATCTATTTTCAGTTGCTTAGCAGCCTCAACAGCTTGCTCAGGAGTATCGGCAACTATTCCTTCTTGAACGTTAACACCGAAACTTTTTAATATTTGTTTACCCTGGTATTCGTGAATATTCATCTGTTTATATTTTTGTCTTTATCTGTCAGATGGAGCCTATTACGATTAAAATATTATTTTAATCGCATCGGGTTCATTTGCTACAAAATTTGCCCAAAGCTACAATTTCAAACCCTTTAAACAAATAGCAATCGCCGATTTTTTCAGAAAATGAACGTTTTATGTTAATCGGGAAATTAGTGCCTTTAATGGGCACTGTTTTATGGTGTCCGCTGATTTCGCAGATATGTGCAGAGATTTTTTATTTGAAAGTGAAGGCCAGGTTCTCCGTGGCGGCTGGCGGCCCTGCTTTCCGCTATAAGTCCTCACTACGCTCCGGGCTTACCGCTGCTATCAGGCTTAAAAACAAAGTTAGTTCCTGTCAAATGCAAAAAAAATATTTCCGCTGCGCTAATTATCTTAAATCTGTGTGAACAAAACGGTTAATAGTGTCCGTTAACTTCCTGCAAAAGGTGTTCCGAATATACCAACAGCTAATTCTGCCCAGATAAGGAATAAGGCCAGTAAAATAACAACGAGTATTATTGTTCTCAGGGTGCCTGTTTTTATGTTTCTGATTACAAGTTCAATAGCTAAGCCTGTACTTGTTAATAATATGCCAGCAATTATAAAATCGGATAGTGTCCAGTCCACTTCATTAGTAAACTGCATGGCTATTAAAGGAATAGCTAATATTGATGCTATTACGCTTAAAATGATGGTAATTCTTAATTTGCCTGAATTTAATGTTTCTTGATTTTTCATGATTTTATATTTTAATATACGTTTTAAATGGATAATTAAATAATTTTTTAGTTGCCCTGATGCACTTCGCATCAGGGAGCTAAGGATTGAGCGGTTAATTATAAAATGATTTGCAAAACGGCTTTAACTTTCTTGATTTGCCCGTGCAATTGGAATAAGTATTTGTGTCTCCTTAAAATTGCCGTTTTCTACTTAATTCTGCTATAGAAACAGATTGGCCATTTTTTATTAAAACAACTAAATTGAAATGATCAAGATATCTTATGCCGTTGTTTCGAATGTTTCTTAAATCTATTTTTAACTTGCATTTAAGCTTACTTATCTCAATATAGGGGGCAACAATCAGTATATGATCTAGATCTAAATTTTCAATCTTGGTGAAATCAATACTTTGTGCTGAAACAATCTGATCGATTATGCAATGGCTTAGTGTTTTGCTAGAACTCAATTGATAGAGATAATTCCAGGCGAACAGTCCAACAATCAAAATGATAAGAAATGCTTTTGCTTTCATGATTTCTGACGCTATTATTTTTTACTTACACCAAAATATTCTGCCGCATTCCAATCCTGTAAATTCCACGATAACCAGCCCGATTTCTCGTAACGTTCTTTAAAATAGCCAATCCGTTGGTCTAATTTTCTCATTAGCGCTTCTTCTGACTGATCTACTTTGGCAATCTCTGAATCGTTATTGGTAGTAGGATGGATTTTTGACCGGTTTTTATCTAAGAAAGGAAGCGTTTTTTCGGATAGAGAAATTAAATAATAAGGATCGATAGCAACAGCATCTACATGCTTTATATTGTATTTAACGATGAAAACATCCCAATTAATGGTGCTAAAAGCAAGTAGTAAGGCAAACCAGATGTTCCCGTTAACTTTAAATAGGTAAAATATGGTTTTTTGCTTAGCTACCTTTAAATAAACAGTGGCCAAACCAATGATACAGAGAATGGCAAATACCAATACACCGATTCTTTTATGTGTTAAACCATGAAATTCGATATAATAACCATCGCGGATCAATACCGAGATGATCAGGATAAAATTTTGAATCATCCAGGTAAAGGCAAGTGCCCTTAACGTTTTGCTTTTACGGTAAAAATTTAGATTCCCCCTAAAAAAGTAAAGGATTACAGCCATGGCCATTACAATACTAAAGATCAATGTATTGGTACCCTGGTGTAGCGCTCCAGAGAAATTTCCCGAAGGTTTATAGCCAAACCAAAGCGTGGTAATATCGATCACATTTAATAACAGCAATAAGAGGTTAAGGGCAACAAAGGAAATTACCCCAATAATATATTCGGTTTTTAAAGCCATTTTCCTTGTTAAGAGGTTGCCGCTAAATGTTTCTACAATGTGGTACCAAATCGTTTTTTGACCTAATTTCCTCCTAATCCTTACTAATTGTTCCTTGCATTTCAGTTCTGCTTTTTCTAAACTTTTATCAAAAAAAGCGAGTAATAAACCTCCGGTTAAGGCTAATCCAAAGCAGAAATGTATGATGCGTTCGATACTTAAATCTTTGAAAAAGAAATGGAGGATATCTTCAAAAAACTGACCAATATGAGTTAATACACTTTCGGCATAATGTGCAAAAACATCATTGGCTGCAGAATATAAACATGCAAAAAAGATTACGGCAATAACAGGAATAAAAATGTACTTAATTAATTTGAAAACAGGTTTCAGGTTAAAATTGCCTATGCTTATTTTACTCAAATTTTGCACCGCATTAAAAGGAACCGTAATCATTTGTAAAATACTGGCAAGAAAAGCAGTAAAAATTGTTCTGATCTGCTGGTTATGACTAAAACCGATAAATAATAGCAAACTGATGTAATAGGTGGCAACAGATAAATCAGAATTGTTAACCACTACCAGCACTGCTGCTAAAAGATGTGCTAAACCGTAAATTTTTAGTTTGGCACTTTTAACTACATCTGGGTTAATAAAGGTAATAGCCAATAAGTAAATGCTGTAGATGAGCAAATTGAGCGCTAATCTTTCCTTCCAAAAGAGAAAAGTAAACAGTAGGCCACCCAGCAGAACAGAGAGTGATAAGAGGTTGGATCTATTTTTCATAATGATATGATAATGGTTTATAAATTTTAAGCTTATATTTTTTAAAAGTGCTTTGAATTTCAAAGTGTATAATCAAAAAAAATGATCTATAGTTTTTTGATCATTTTTTCAAGTGCATCTAAATGTGCTTTAAAGGCCTGTTTGCCCAAAGGCGTAATGGCGTAGGTGGTACTGGTTTTTCTGCCGATAAAACCTTTGTGTACCTTGATAAATTCTGCCTGCTCTAATGTATTCAGGTGTGAGGCCAGGTTTCCATCTGTTAATTCGAGCATCTGTTTCAGGTCGTTAAAGCCAACTTCATCGTTTACCACCAGGATAGACATTACGCCTAACCTGATCCGGCTATCGAATATTTTATTTAAATCTGCTATCGGGTTTTTCATTCTTACTGACCTCTCTCATATTTAAAATACATTAAAAGACCATAAACAATGTGCAATACACCAAAGCCAAAAGCCCAAAAAATTAAGCCGTAACCTACGTAAAACATGCAGATTAATCCAAGTATTACCTCGCAAAGCCCCAGGTAGCGGATGTCGCTGTAGGTATATTTACTGGCATTAATAAGCGCCAAACCATAAAAAATTAAACAGCTTGGTGCAACAATAGCATAAGTGTTCGGATGGTTAATCAATAAAGCAATAATAAATAAACCTCCAGCAACCAATGGAACAAATAAATTAATTAAAAGTGATTTAGAGGTTTTATCCCAGATTGGAAGATTGTTTTTCTGACTTTTTCTATAGGTAAATAAAATGCCGCCGGCCAATGCGATCACCAAAACAAAAATACCAAGTTTTATAAGGTTAAATTCCAGGTCCATTTCTCCGCCAACACCGTAAGCGTAGCCACGTTTGTCGATGAACTTATTAATTTCGTCATTGGCAAAATAAGCCCCAATTAAAGCGATAACGCCTGCAAAAACACCAGATAACCCGCTCAAAGAAATAAATCTCGATGACCTGTCCATCATTTGTCTGATATCTTTTAAGGCATTTAATTGTTCTTCTTGAGTGCTCATTTTAAAAGTGCTTTGTTTTTCAAAGTTAAGTAGAAAATTGATATATGCAAATCTTTTTTTGTTTTTAATTGGTTGATACTAATGGCCAGATAGCTCATGGTTAGATAGTTCATAGCCTGGGTATTTAAGAAACGCATTTAATGAATTACCAATAATGAATTTCCAATGGATTATCGCCTGTTGAACTATCGCTAAAGAACTACTCAGATTAGGAACTAATTAATTTGTAATAATCAATGGACTAAAATCTGGTACACTATTGGCTAATGAACAATTAGACTATTAACCAATAAACCATTGACGATGAACTATTGAACTAACCAACCATTTTACTAAATTTGAAGCATGCTAAAAGCCACTGGAATAAGAAAATCGTACGGAAATCTACAAATTTTAAAAGGCGTAAATTTTGAAGTGCAAAAAGGGGAGATTGTAAGTATTATTGGCCCATCTGGTGCAGGTAAAAGTACTTTATTGCATATTTTAGGAACATTGGATAAACCCGATGCCGGGTCTGTAGAACTAAAAGGTACTGTTGTTAATAAATTGAATGGCGATCTGTTGAGTACTTTTAGAAATCAGAACATCGGTTTTGTATTTCAGTTTCATCATTTGCTGCCAGAATTTAGTGCCATTGAAAATATATGCATTCCGGCTTTCATCGCCAAAACCAATAAAAAACAGGCCGAAAGCAGGGCATTTGAACTGTTAGATCTGTTTGGGTTAAAAGACAGGGCACAGCATAAGCCTAATCAGCTTTCTGGCGGTGAGCAGCAACGTGTAGCCATTGCAAGAGCGCTGATCAATAACCCTTCAATTATATTAGCTGATGAACCCTCAGGGAATTTAGACTCTGAAAATGCAGCCGGATTACATCAGCTGTTTGTAAGTTTGCGCGATAATTTCCATCAAACCTTTGTAATTGTTACGCACAATGAACACCTTGCAAAAACCAGCGACCGTGTGGTAAGTATGAAGGATGGCTTAATTGTATAAGATCATGATCTGCCCTAACTAGGCATTCGATCATTCACTCATTCTATCAATCACTAATTTATTCATTCAATTATTATACTTTGAAAATACTGATAACAGGAGGCAACAATGCCAAGGCTTTAAAACTGATGAAAGCGTTTCCCCGTCATTTTGTTTTACTTGCCGATTATGGCGATGTTCCAGGAATTGTAACTGAAAATTATGCCTTTTCATCCTTAGGTGTATTAAATAAAGACAGTATCGCTCATATTCTATTAAATTTTTGCATTACCGAGGCCATAGATTGTATTATCCCTTTGCACGATTTTGAACTTGAGCCACTGGCTAAATCTGCTGTGCTTTTTAGTGAGTATGGAATCCAGGTGCTGTTGCCCGATGCAGATGTTATTGCTGACTATATAACTGAAGAAAAGGTTGCTTATCAAAATTTTGCGGTATTTATTCACGGCGATCAGATTTTTTCAACCGGAGAGGGGGCGCTGCCTACAAATGTATCTCCTAAATTAAACGGGGTATTTGGTTATAACGATGCTGATGATTTAAAACTTTTTACAATTTAATATGGATGCGTATCAATACGTTAAGGACAAGCAGATCGTAATTTTTGAATTGGACGATGTGTTATTTCCGGAGAAAGATTATTTGCTACAGGTTTATTATCTGTTTGCTCAGTTTATAGAATATACCGAGCAGAAAAGTGCGCAGCCTATTATAGAATTTATGCGTGCAACGTACGAAAGTAATGGTACTGAAAAGCTTTTTGAGAAAACAGCAGATCAGTTTGCCATTGATATGAAGTATAAGCATAATTTTGATCTTCTACATCAGAATGCCCGTTTACCTTTAAAACTTTTGCTTTATAAAAATATGCTCGGGTTTATGCAGGAACTTGTGGTAGACCGCAAACAAATATTTATTGTAACTACCGGCAACCCTGAGCAACAACTCAATAAAATTAGGCAAACAGAGTGGAATGGGCTAGAGCAATATCTTACCGTATACTTTGCAGAGGAGCTAGGCTTAACCAAAGCAGAAATTTTTCAGAACATATTAAACAACAGTAATTTATCCGCTAACCAAGCGTTAGTTGTTGGTGCAAATAAATTTGATGAGCAACAATCTAAATTAATTAATTTGCCGTATATTGTGTCACTAGAAATTTACAAATAAATATGCTTAGAAAATTTATTTCGCAAAATGCATTTTTATATGCTTTGCTTATTGTGGTTGGATTTACAGTATCGTGTAAAAAATCAAATAATGCCCCAGATGGAGAGGGTGCACCACAAGGTACGCCAGGAACCCGGGCAGAGTTAACTAAAGATTCGATTTACCTGTATGCACAGCAAACGTATTATTGGAATGTTGGGATGCCGAGTTATTCTGCCTTTAATCCAAGACAGTATAATTCAAACAATGCGGTTTTAGCTGCTTTAAAAGCATTGCCCAGTACCGGAGGAAAAGATAAATATTCATTTATCGATGATGGTACTGTAGCTGGAGAATTAGGTGGCGTGGCTGGAGATTTTGGTTTCTCGGTATTTTTTGCCAGCGCGAATGATCTAAGGATTAAATATGTATATGCAACATCACCTGCAGGTGTTCAAGGCTTAAAAAGAGGTTATCAGATTACTAAAATTAATGGTAGCACAGATATTAATACCACTGATGCAAGGATTGATTATGTAGTGAATGCTATTTTTGGTACGAACCCAACGGTTTCAATGACGGTTTTAAAACCGGATGGGACTACTCAGGATGTAACAATAACCAAAGCAAGTTATAATATCAATCCTGTACTTTTTACCAAAACTTACACTGTAGGAGCGAAAAAGGTGGGATATATTGTTTTTAATAGTTTTACCACCAATTCAACTGATTTTCTGGATGCAGCATTTAAAAATTTTTCGACAGATGCAATTACTGAACTTGTTGTCGATTTACGTTATAATGGAGGAGGTTCGGTTGCTACATCAGAAGCCTTTACTAATTTGATTGCACCAATCGCTCAAAATGGTAAAGTGATGTACACCACTTACTGGACACAGACAATGCAGGATAATCAAGCCACTATTCTTCAGAACCAGAAGTTTTACGCTAAAGGTAATGATGGTGTAACACGGATGTACTCTTATTTTGATTATTCTTACAAACCTACGGTTGCTGCCGGAAACCAGGAGGTTTTTGCCAAACGTGGTGTATTGAATAGTTTAACCAGGGTTTACTTTATTGTAACCGGTAGTACAGCATCGGCAAGCGAGTTGTTAATTAACAACCTAAAACCTGTAATCGATGTTAAACTAATTGGCAAGAAAACTTATGGCAAACCAGTTGGTTTTTTCTCCATCCGTATAGATAAAAACGACTTATATATTCCCCAGTTTGAAACCAAAAATCAATTAAATCAAGGCGGTTACTTTGATGGAATGGCAGTTGATAAAGATATTTTTGATGATGTAACCAAAGATTTTGGAGATCCAACGGAAAAGCTATTGGCACAGGCTTTATACTATTCAGCTAATGGAGGTTTCTCTTCTTTCCTTAAAGATAATATCATCAGCAGTACCTCACCGCTATCTAAAACGCAGGTTGAAGATCTTTCTGGCAAGATGGATCATGAATTTAAAGGCATGGTTGAAACTAGAAAGCTGAGGTTTAAATAATTAACTAAACTTTATACTTAAAAGGCCAGTTTTGTATCTCAAATCTGGCCTTTTTTACGTGATTATTGCATTATTTGAGAAAATAAGTATTGTTTTTTTTATAAAAAATTGATAAGCTTGTTTAACATTAATCGTTAAAGAGATACCATGCCAATAGAAATTGTAGAAAAGGAACATATTAGTTATTTAAACATCATCAATGCAAAAGAAGATCACACTACTGAATTAAAAACAAAACTTGATGAGGCACAACGGCTGGGTAATGAGTTTAAATCAAAAGCCGTTATTACTTTTAATACTACCATTGGTCCAAAACGTGTTGATACTACAGTTTGGGCTGTTACAGAAAAATATATACAGCTAAAGAATAATATTCATATTCCGTTAAAAAGTTTAATCGATATTGATTTTTAAGCTTGCTTTAAGGAAATAAATCATCCCGCATTTATTTAACCTTATCAGATCATGAGCATGCTCCATAAAATTGCTTTAACATTTATTAAATCTATAGGGCCGGTAACAGCCAAAAATCTTCTTGCCTATTGTGGAAACGCCGAAAATATATTTTCTGCGAGCAGAAAGCAGCTTTTGCAGATTCCGGGTATTGGAGAGAAAACAATTGAAGCTATTCGTAGTACCGATGCTTTGGTAAGGGCCAGGCAAGAATTGGATTTTATCGAAAAACATGGGATAGAAGTATTGTTTTTCACTGATGAAAAATATCCTAAAAGGTTAAAGAATTGCATCGATTCGCCCATACTGCTTTATGCCAAGGGTGCGGTTGATTTTAACCACCAGCGTATCATCAGCATCGTTGGAACCCGTAATGCAACAAGCTACGGAAAAAATCTCTGTAAAGAATTGTGCGAAGTTTTAGCACCTTACAATGTTTTGATTGTGAGTGGCCTGGCCTATGGTATTGATATAACGGCCCATAAAGAATGTTTGGTAAATAATATTCCTACCGTTGGTGTGCTTGGTCACGGTTTAGATCGAATGTATCCAAAAATTCATAAAACGATTGCTCAAAAAATGGTTTTGAATGGAAGTCTGCTCACCGAATTCCCAATCCTAACCAATCCTGATCGGCCTAATTTTCCACAAAGAAACAGGATTATTGCAGGTATTGCAGATGCTACCATTGTAGTTGAAGCATCAATAAAGGGAGGCGCCTTAATTACCGCAGAAATCGCAAATTCTTATAATAAAGATGTGTATGCTTTTCCGGGCAGAACAAATGATGTTTTTTCGGAAGGCTGTAATTTCCTGATCAAAACCAATAGAGCCGGATTAATAAATAATGCTCATGATCTGATTTATTATTTGGGTTGGGATGATGAGGTGAGAGAAAAGAAAAAGGAAGCGCAAACCACGCTACACCTTAGTCTTACCCCTAACGAGCAGCGGGTTGTTGATGCATTACAAAATGGCCAACTTTCTATAGATGAGCTTTGCATTCAATTGAATATTCAGCAGAGTAAACTGGCAATTGTAATCCTTACCTTAGAAATGCAGGGGATTATTGTTTCGTTACCAGGGAAAATTTACAAGTTGGGGTAATGAAGACTAGATATTAGATTTTTCCATTCCGTTTCACTACAGTCGAAATGACGAATCCACTTTCGAAATTGCATTCTGCCCAATAATCAATCTATAATGCCTATCATAATTATAGATTATGGAATTTAATTCTTTTAATTTGTTGTTTTCAAAATTATATTTCAAATAAAATATAGTTTATAAAATACTTAATGCCATTGCTTAATTTTGCAACATGTGGTACAATAATATTTTGGAAACCATTGGCAATACGCCATTGGTAAAATTAAATACGATAACAAAAGGAATACCGGGAACAATTCTGGCGAAAATAGAGACTACTAACCCAGGCAACTCAATTAAAGACCGTATGGCGGTTAAAATGATTGAAGATGCCGAGAAAAGTGGTAAACTAAAACCAGGTGGAACAATTATAGAAGGAACATCCGGAAATACAGGTATGGGCCTGGCTATGGCGGCCATTATTAAAGGTTATAAATGTATTTTTACCACTACAGATAAACAATCGAAAGAAAAAGTTGATGCTTTACGTGCCTTTGGTGCGGAAGTAATCGTTTGTCCTACAAATGTTGAGCCTGAAGACCCCCGTTCTTATTATTCTGTTTCTTCGCGTTTAGAACGAGAGGTGCCAAATTCATGGAAACCTAATCAGTATGATAACTTAGCCAACTCACAGGCTCATTATGAGCAAACTGGTCCTGAGATATGGGAGCAGACAGAAGGTAAAATTACACACTTAGTGGTTGGCGTAGGTACTGGTGGAACCATTTCCGGCACGGGGAAATATTTAAAAGAAAAGAATCCAAATATTAAAATCTGGGGAATCGATACCTATGGCTCAGTTTTCAAGAAATATAAAGAAACAGGCATATTTGATAAGGATGAGATTTATCCTTACATCACCGAAGGTATTGGCGAAGATTTCCTTCCGGCAAACGTAAATTTTGATGTAATCGACTTATTTGAAAAGGTTACGGATAAAGATGCTGCTTTAATGACACGCGATATTGCACGTAAGGAAGGTATTTTTGTAGGTAACTCTGCTGGTGCTGCCATTGGCGGATTAATTCAGTTAAAAGATAAACTAAAGCCTGAAGATGTTGTTGTGGTTATTTTTCACGATCACGGTAGCCGTTATATGGGTAAAATGTATAATGAAGATTGGTTACGCGAACGCGGATTTTTACAGGATGAAAAATTAACCGCTAAAACTATCCTGGCTAAAAAAGAAAGCACAGAGATTGTAACACTTGATGCACAAAAATCTGTACTTGAGGCCATCAATACCATTA
The DNA here is from genome assembly GCF_058801365.1 of Pedobacter sp. GW822-FHT03F06. NCBI lineage: Bacteria > Pseudomonadati > Bacteroidota > Sphingobacteriia > Sphingobacteriales > Sphingobacteriaceae > Pedobacter > Pedobacter sp. GW822-FHT03F06. Next base: position 177,100 of record NZ_JBXANE010000011.1, on the reverse strand, counting down.
AATCGATGAATATCTCTCAGATTCCGGTAACGCAACAAGGAATGATTGTGGGTAAAATAGCAGAGAGTGATATTTTAAGTGCATTACTTGAAAATCCAGGCTTAAAATCGGCACCAATTTCAGAAATTATGACGGCTACTTTCCCTTTTGTTGATTTGAACACCTCAATTGATAAAATTTCTTCATTGATCAATAAAGAAAACTCGGCTGTATTGGTAGAAGATGAATCTGGAAAGATCGAAATTATTACACAATACGATATTATTAATGCGATATCGGGGTAAAATTCATTTCGGTTTGTGATGACACAAACCGAGGCATCTGCAATATCGGGGTAATGATGTAAGATAGATGATGGATTAGTTCCTGCGATCGTCCTCCTGAACTTGTTTCAGGATCTTCATAGCATGACGATTCCCCTTAAAAAGTGACCAAAATAAAAACGTCCGGGTAATAATTACCCGGACGTTTTTATTTATGCTATTTTCGCTTTGGGTTTTACCTTAAACCCTCCACCTCTAAACCTTCTACCTTAATGGCTCGGCGCATCGGCATTTACACGCTTAATCTGCGCACCTAAGGCACGTAAACGAGTGTCGATGTCCTGGTAGCCACGTTCAATCTGTTCGATGTTGTAAATGGTCGACTTGCCTTCAGCAGATAACGCCGCAATTAACAATGAAACGCCAGCCCTAATGTCAGGAGAAGTCATGCTGATTCCACGAAGTTTATATTTTTTGTCAATACCATTAACGGTTGCGCGGTGTGGGTCGCACAAGATGATTTGAGCACCCATATCGATCAGTTTATCCACGAAGAACAAACGGCTTTCAAACATTTTTTGGTGGATTAAAACGTTCCCCTTTGCCTGTGTAGCCACAACCAGCACAATGCTCAGTAAATCAGGCGTGAAACCTGGCCAGGGAGAATCGGCAATCGTTAAAATCGAACCATCAATAAATGTATCAATTTCGTAATGTTTTTGAGAAGGAACGTAAATATCATCGCCTCGGCGCTCTAATTTAATGCCCAGTTTTTTGAAAACCTCTGGTATTACACCCAGTTCATCGTAACAAACATTTTTAATGGTAATTTCCGACTCTGTCATTGCAGCCATACCGATAAAAGAGCCAATTTCGATCATATCCGGCAGCATTCTGTGCTCAGTTCCACCTAATACGCTAACACCTTCAATGGTTAACAAGTTAGAACCAATGCCCGATATTTTTGCCCCCATGCGGTTAAGCATTTTGCAAAGTTGCTGTAAATAGGGCTCGCAGGCCGCATTGTATATCGTAGTAGTGCCTTTTGCTAAAACAGCCGCCATTACAATGTTTGCGGTTCCGGTTACCGATGCTTCATCTAATAAAATATATGCACCCTTTAAATTGGTTGCATCTACGTTAAAGAAAGCTTTTTTGCTGTCGTAAACAAATTTTGCACCTAATTTTTCGAAACCTATAAAGTGTGTGTCCAGTCTTCTACGACCGATTTTATCACCGCCCGGTTTCGGGATTGCCGCTTTACCAAAACGTGCCAACAATGGCCCAACAATCATAATCGAACCACGTAAGCCACCACCTTTAGCTTTAAAAGTATCAGATTCAAAGAAATTCAAATCAATATTTTTAGCTTCAAAGGTATAAGTGTCTTTATTGATGCGCTCAACGGTAACGCCTAAATCGCCAAGTAACTCAATCAGCTTGTTAACATCCTTAATGTCGGGAATATTACTGATGGTCACTTTCTTTTCAGTAAGCAATACAGCCGATAAAATCTGTAAAGCCTCGTTTTTGGCTCCCTGAGGGGTAATTTCGCCTCTTAATTTAATTCCGCCTGTTATTTCAAATGCGTTCATATATTTTTTAGTATCAAGTATCAAGTATCAAGTATCAAGATTGGGCGGATGTTTTAACCTTCCGCCTTATGCCTTTAACCTTCAACCTTAATATTTAGGTTTATTGTTGTTGTTGCGTTGACGGTTATTGTTGTTGTTGTTATTTTGACGGTTTTTTCCGTTGTTGTTATTATTGTTGCTTCTGCCCCGGTTATTGTTGTTGTTATTACTTTGGCGAGGGTTTTGTGCTCTAAATTCTACCTTGGCCAGGTTAACACCTTCATCAAGTGATAACAATCCGCCAGAAAGGTACTTTAAGTCCTTAATAATGGTATCATCACTCACATTATCTTTATTCCAGGTAACATAAGCCATTTTCATAAAATTAGCGATGCTTTGAACCATTGCCTTTTTAATTTCGGCATTTTCTTCGCGCATGGCTTTTTCGATCAGATTCTCAACGGTTTTGCCATAGTGTTTATAGGTAATTCTTTGTTGAGGATAGGCCAGTGGCGCTGGTTTAATGTAAGCATTTTCGATTAATGGCTTTGGGTATGGGCTATCTACATCAATCTGGTAGCCAGAAATAATGTGCAGGTGATCCCAAAGTTTATGCTTAAAATCGGCAACATCACGTAAATGTGGTTGCAAAAAACCCATCAGGTCGATAACCGCCTGGGCATATTTATTACGTTCTTCAATGGTTGGTAATTCGCAGATATACTTTACCATATTTTGAACGTTACGGCCATATTCCGATAAAATTAAATGGCTACGCGTAGTATTATAGTCAAAACTCATGTTCAGATAAATTAATGGATAAATTTTCTGGCGATACGAATTATGAAATAACCAGAAGAGTTTAGGTTATGAATTCACCGAAATGTCTATTGCCAGATTTTCGTTTTATATAGTCAAAGTTAATAAAATTATTCGATTTGTGATATGCTTATCTAAATTGTGATAATCAAGTGGGTGATTTTTTTTTGGAAATGTTCGTTCAGTAGTTCTTGGCTTCTTCAGGCCCGTTATTCGCTATAGCCCCGATAAAGGATCAGGGGCTGCCGCTGCTACCGGGTTTATTTAACTGTGGGTTGTGCTTGTCGGGAAAAGCCTTTCCAGCGCCAATGAGCTAAAGCCGTGTTAAGTATTTATGCAGTTGGCTGAAGCCAAACCGTAATGAATTTAAGCCTTAATGATCTTAATCCCTTAATGGTAAAAGCCTTAAACTTCATCACTATTTTTCGGGTAATCAAAAAACACGAGTTCTCCTGTTCCTTTGCTTACCATTTGCCACGAATCGAAAGGAAAAGAAATTAATACCATGCCTGCAGTTGGAATGTTGTAAATGTCGGCATCGCATAACTCGTTCGCAAAATCTGTAAAACCGGGGTTATGACCAAACATCACTACATGGTCTGCGCCATTATTTAACCCGTTAACCACTTTAAGCAGGGCTCTGGTATTGGCTTCGTAAATAGATTCTTCAAATTGGATATGGTCTATATTGTAGGCTTCTGCGAAGTATTTAGCTGTAGATTTGGCTCTTTTCGCCGGACTACTTACAATCAGCTCTAATTTGAAGCCTTTATTAATCAATCTTTCTGCCATTTCCGGTGCATTTTCTTTGCCACGTTTGTTTAGTGGCCGGTCGAAATCTTTTAAATCTAAATTTCCCCAATCCGATTTACCGTGACGGACCAAAAGTAATTGCTTAGCCATTTAATTTCTCTTTAATTTTATCTACAATTGTTTCAGGCTTAATTAAGTCTATACAGTTTTCAACACCGCAAAGGCAGGGTTTGTTTCCATAAATAGAATTGGGCCTGTTAGGGTGATCAATCTGGATGCAGTCGCTTTCCAATTGCCCATAACCCAAAAAGCCAGCATATGGATGTGTTGGTCCCCAAATAGATACAACAGGCACACCAACAAGCGATGCCATGTGCATGCCGGATGAATCCATACTTAACATCAAATCCAAGTTTGAAATAATGGCAAGCTCTTCCGTTAAGTTAAAGTTACCGATTAAATTATGGGTGTTTTTATAGGTTTTAGTCCAGTTTTCGGCAGTTGTTTGTTCTGTTTTACCACCACCAAATATGAAAAGCTCATAACCTAATCCGCTTAACAAGGCAATTACGGCCTCCATTTTTTCTAAAGTATATATTTTATAAACATGTTGTGCAAAAGGGGAGATGCCTATTTTTTTTGTTGCTTTATTGGCAAATAAATCTTGTGCATTTGCCGGGATTTCCTGAGGAGATTTAGCTAATTTATGACTTAGCTTAACACTAAATCCCAATTCGCGGAAAACATCAGCATAACGCTCTACCGTTTGACGGAGGGGCTTGAAAACTTTGTTATTGCTACGTGTTAATCTCTTTTTCTCCGCTCTTCCTTTATCTATCCGCCTAATTTTTGTTCCGGTTAAACGAAAGAACGTAGAAATTGCCCTGCTCCTTAAATTATCGTGTAAATCGGCTATTGCATTTGGTTTATAACTGCGAAGTTCCTGATAGAGTTTGTATAAACCATCAATTCCTTTATGAACAGTTTTAGGCTCAATAGGGTGGAAGATCAGGTTTGGAATGCCATCAAAAAATGGCTTGAAGGCAGGTCTGCTCACCATGATGAGCGCTGTATTGGGGTTCTGCTCTGAAAATTCGCGTAAAACAGAGGCTGCCATGGCCACATCGCCCATTGCCGAAAAGCGTAAAACGATAATTTTTTGGGTTGCAGCCATAATGTTTTACCACGAAGGCACAAAGAGCATCAAGGCATTCTTTGTGTTCTTCGTGTTTTGGTGGTTGATTAATTTATGCTTTATTATACAATACCGGATTTAAACTCGGGTCGTTATACATTTTCATTTGCTTGTATACTTTCATGTATTTTTTGCCTGCCTCAATATCTGCCAATAACTCATCAATACTGGTTGAAAGATCTTCGCGTTGCGATAACAGTACATTTAATTTCGTCTGGCATTGTGCACGATGCTCAACGGAGGCACTTTCGCGTTCGGCCTCTTCCTGCATATGGTAAATTTTTAGTGCCAGGATAGAAAGCCTGTCTATCGCCCATGCAGGACTTTCTGTATTGATTTTAGCATCTGGTAAAGCTGAAATTCCCTGATAAAGATTTAAGAAATAACCATCAATAAACTCAACCATATCGGTACGTACCTGGTTTTGAGCGTCAATGCGTCTTTTCCAGCTCAAACCTTCAACAGGATCAATCTGAGGGTTACGCACCACATCTTCCATGTGCCATTGTGCCGTATCGATCCAGTTTTTAACGTAAAAGAGATGCTCTAAACTTTCGGCATCGTACGGGTTTTCAACCGGATGGTCAATATCATCAAACTTATGGTAGTCTGTAATTACTTGATTAAATATGCGGTTGGCAATTTCACTTATCATGGGGCAAAGATATTAAATAGATTGATTTTTTCCTGCCGGGTTGATTACACAGATTTTAAGATTACACAGATTTATTTGTGAGATTTAAAACAAGACAGCTTAGGGCCTGTTTTCCCTAAAGCCTAAAGCCTAAAGCCTAAAGCCTAAAGCCTAAAGCCTAAAGCCTAAACCTTTCTACTATTAAAATACGCTGTTATCTCCTCCAATGTAAAAGCATTTAAACATTTGTCGGCGCTTAAACCACCTTTGCGGGCAACTAGTATTCCATAATGCATATCGTTGAAACCTTCGGTTCTGTGGGCATCTGGATTCACAGAAAGCAATATGCCTTTTTCTAAAGCGTAACGGTGCCAGCGCCAGTCTAAGTCCAAACGTAAGGGATTCGCATTAATTTCGATCACCACTTTGTTTGCTGCACAGGCATCGATAATCTTTTTATAATCTATCGGATATCCGGCCCTACTTAACAATAAGCGGCCTGTCGGGTGTCCTAAAATAGTAGTGTATGGATTTTCAATAGCTTTAAGTAAACGTGCAGTTGCTTTTGCTTCGTCCATGCGTAAATTGCTGTGTACAGAAGCCACTACAAAATCGAATGTTTTTAAAATATCATCCGAATAATCCAATGAGCCATCACTTAAAATATCGCTCTCAATACCTTTGAAGATTTTAAAGGGAGCGAGTTTTTTATTTAGTTCATCAATTTCCTGGTGTTGTGCAAAAACACGTTGCTCGTTTAAACCTTTCGCATAAACAGCGGTTTTAGAGTGATCGCATATTCCTAAATACTGAAGATTTAAGTTTTCTTTGCAATATACAGCCATTTGCTCCAGGGTGTGTACGCCATCGCTCCAGGTAGAGTGGTTATGCAAACTGCCTCTTAAATCTTCATATTTAATTAAGGTAGGGAGTTTATCTGCTTTCGCCAGTTCAATTTCATCAAAATCTTCACGAAGCTCGGGCTCGATAAAAGATAAACCCGCTTTGCTGTAAATTTCTTCCTCACTTGTAAAAGGACCATTACCTGCTAATGCTAAAACCTGCGCTACATGTTCGGTATTTCCTGTGCGTTTGAACCATTGTAAATGAAATTCAGCTTTTTCAACTGCATAAATTTTTATTCTGAAGCCAGCTTCAGTGGTGCAGATGAAAGAATTTTCCGCTTCAATCAGCGAGAGTGCTTCGAAAACAGGCAAGTTTTGTTTAAGGGCATCAATTTGTTCAGCACCGATCACAATTTCCAGTTCATCGATAATCTCACAGGCTCGACGGTACTGACCGGCGAAGCCCAAAATGGCACTGTTGTCAATTTTTCCAGTCCAATCAGCAAGCTGTGTAAATAAAGTTTTGGCAAAACCTTCAACCTGCGCGTATAAAAATCGTCCGTTGGCTGCGAGCTTAAATTCGATCGCATTCTTAATTTCTTCCTGGGTTTTTAAACCAAAACCCTTGGCTTCAATTAAGCGGTTTTCGTTACAGGCATAATACAATTCACCTATACTTTCTATACCTAAGGTACGCCAGATAATGAATATTTTTTTCGGTCCAATGCCCTTTATGGCCAGCATTTCTACCACACCTTGGGGCGTTTTCTCTAGAATTTCGTTAAGTTCTTTTAATTCTCCGGTTTGGAGAAGTTCAATGATTTTGGAAGCCAGTCCCTTACCAATACCTTCAATTTTATCTAGTTCCGCTAAAGGTTTGTCTTTTAAAGCAAAGGGTAATTTATCTACCTTAAAATAGGCATTTGCAACAGATTTAATTTTGAAGGGGTTTTCTTCGTGCAGTTCCATGAGCTGCGATAAGAGGCGTAAGGTGCGGGCGATGGTCTTATTTTCCATAAGGGGTAAAATTAGGAAATAATGCCTCAAATCCTCCCTGTGCTCATAAAATTAAAACACAAATTTATTAAAGTATTGTTTTACAATCATGAAATCTATAAAATTCGCCCTCTTGGGATTAAGTATGAGTGTAGCCGCTTGTCAATCTGCCAGTAAAACAGATCAAAATACCGATTCGGTAAGTAATTTAGCATCAACACCAATGCAAAGTGTTGATGAGCGCTTCCTGGTTGTAGCCGGTCGGTCGATTGGTGAAATTAACCTTGGAGAGGATATGGAAGAGGTAGGTAGAAAATTAGGCAGGCCAAATTCCGGTGATGCCGCAATGGGGAAAGCCTGGGGGATTTGGTACAGTGACGATTCTACCGCTAAACGCCGCAACGAAATTGCGGTATATTCTTCTTATCGGGATACCAGTATGCGTGTAAAAGATGTAAAGCAGATTAGAATTACCTCCAATAAGTTTAAAACAAAGGATGGCCTGGCAACTGGCAGTACTTTGGAAGATGCGAAATCGAAGTTCCCAACCATTGAAAAACTTTCTGCCTATTTAAATGAAGATAAAGATACCGTTGCGGTTTACGATGCCAAAAAAGACGGAATTGGCTTTGAATTTTTAAAAGGGAAAAGTATTGCCCTAACGGTTCATCAGGTTAATATTCCGGTTAACGCTACCTATCTTACTTTGCATCCCGAGTGGAAGGTGATAGAGTAGGAAAGACGTGAGATCGGAGATTTTAGATGAATAATTTTATATAAACCTCGCAGGTTTTTAAACAGCTTCAGCCTTCAAAACCTGCGAGGTTTAATTATTACTTAATTACTGCCTCGAATGGCATTCTGGCCTGAATGCCAGAGCTTGCAATTACCTTTTTCATTTGTTGGTAAAGCATGTAGTTATCGCCAAGTTCCTGTTTGGTGTAATAGGTTTTAATCTTGTCTGTACCCTCATCCATTAACGATTTCCATGGATCAATTACATCTGGATATTCTACAACCCTGTAATTATTTAATTTAGCTTTTTTAGCGGCTGCCTTAATGGCATCGTTAAAACTTCCTATTCTATCGGCCAAACCGATTTGAACAGCATCTGTACCGATCCAAACGTGGCCACCACCAATGCTATCGATATATGCTTTGCTTTTCTTTCTTCCATCGGCCACACGGCTCACAAAACCACTGTAAATTCGGTTTAGTTCGTTTTGGATGATAAATCTTTCACCTGCAGTCATAGGGCGGTTAGTGGCCATAATATCTGCGTATTTACCGGTTTTAACGCCATCAAATGTAATTCCCAGTTTGTTGGTCATTAAATTTTGGAAGTTCGGGATAATACCGAATACACCGATAGAACCTGTAATGGTATTCGGCTGCACAAAAATGCTATCAGCAGCGCAACCAATGTAATAACCACCTGATGCGGCAACATCACCAAACGAAGCAATAACTGGTTTTTCTTTTCTGGTTAATACCACTTCTCTCCAGATCACATCCGAAGCAAGTGCGCTACCTCCGGGAGAATTTACACGTAAAACCACCGCTTTAATGTTATCATCTAAACGTGCTTTTCTAATAGCTCTGGAAATACGTTCCGAACCAATCTGGTTGTCAGAACCTTCGCCGCCATTAATTTCGCCATTGGCATAAATTACGGCAATTTTATCTTTTCCTTCGCCTGTATCAGTATTGTTTTTGGCGTAATCGTTAATACTTACAGCACGAATATTTTCACCCCTTGTTCTTCCGGATAAGCCTTTTAATTCCTCTAAAATCTGATCCTTATACTTTAAAGCGTCGATCATTTTAAAGTTTACGGCATCTTGTGGTTGTTGTACTTTGTAATTATCGGCAATGTTATAAAGACTATCTTTTTGGATATTTCTGCTTTGGGCAATGTCAGTTAAGAAAGTATTGTATAAACCACCAACATAAGCCGTAACCTGTTTGCGGTTATAATCGCTCATTTTATCTAAAATAAAAGGCTCAACCGCACTTTTGTAATTCCCCACGCGGATAACCTGCATTTCTACACCAACTTTTTCTAAAGTTCCTTTAAAAAAGGTTAATTCAGAGCTAAATCCTTTAAATTCTAGTGCACCTTCGGGATTTAAATATACTTTGTCGGCAACTGAAGCTAAATAATAAGCCCCTTGAGTATATACTTCGCTGTAGGCGATTATTTTTTTGTGCGATTTTTTGAAATCGATCAACGCATTCCTAACCTCGCGCAAAGTTGCAAAACCCGCGTTCGGACTGCTTACATTCAGGTAAATACATTTGATATTATCATCTGTTTTGGCTTTTTGTACTGCTTTTAAGAAATCGTTTAAGCCAATCCCATCTTTTTCTTCACTACCAACGATTGGCAGGTTGCCGAATGGATTTTTTGGGGTACGTTCTGTAATGGCCTGGTCTAAATTTAGGAATAGTACCGAATTGTTAGACACAACAACGGTTTTGTCGCTATCAATAGAAGATATTAAACCCACAACAACTACGAAGCAGATTACAAATACAATTACTATTGATAAGAAAAAGCCCAGCATAGAGGCAAATAAATACTTAAAGAATTCTCTCATTTAAATGTTTTAATTTTGTGTTGTAAAGATATAAAAATACATGATGCTTAATAAAGCTTTAGAGTACAACACGGCTTATTTGTTACTGGGTGGAAATTTAGGCGATAGGGAGGCGAATTTGAAAAAAGCCATCGAACTATTGAACGATAAAATTGGTCATGTGATTGCTGTTTCGGCACTTTATGAAACTGCTGCATGGGGAAAAACCGATCAGCCTGCTTTTTTGAATCAGGCAGTAGGTTTGCAGACTAATTTAAGTGCCCTGGCCGTTTTAGATCTTGCATTAAGTATCGAACAGGAATTGGGCAGGGTAAGAAAAGATAAATGGGGAGAACGTTTAATTGATATAGATCTAGTTCTTTTTGGAGATGAAATTATCAATATTCCGGATAAACTTCAGGTGCCTCATCCCCATATGCAGGATAGAAAATTTGTAATGGAGCCTTTGGCTGAGATTGCACCAGAGGTTATGCATCCACTATTGGGAGAAACGATGCTCGATATTTGGAGAAATATTAAAGATCCGCTTGAGGTTAAAAAGCTTTAATGTATCAAGTTTGTAATGTATGCAGAGGCGACCAAGGCTTATATTAGGATCGCCCAGCTCGTATCTTTACCAATACTCTTAAGACTTTTAAAGATTATAAAACGAAAAAAGGGCCCTTCGACTACACTACCATTGACAGACTTTAATAAAAAGCGTCGTCATCTCGACTGAAGCGCAGCGAAACGGAGAGATCTAATCTAGGCAGATTTAGCTTCGCTGAACCTTCGGGTTCTCGACTGCGTTGTACTCCGCTCGAAATGACGAAAGCTTGAGGGAGTTATCTCCTTAAACTTCTGCGTCATTTATATTGATTTTTATAAAATAAATTATCTCTCAGCATTATTTATTTGGAATTGCTCCTTTAAAATGCAGAAAAGATAAAGCAATATACAGTACCAGTACAAAAGGAATTGCTGCAAATTTTAGAAAAGCAATTAATACTGCCGACAGGATGAGGAAAATAAATTTGATTTTATTTTTAGCCCAGCTTAAATCGCTGAATTTTAAAGAGAATATTTTTATTTCGCTCACCAGTAAAAAACTTGTAATTGCTGTAATGGCAATCAATAAAATACTAGAAGCAATAAGCTGAGGATAATCGTTTGCAATAAAAGGCAGAGAACAGATAAACAAAGTATTCATAGGCGTATTCAAACCAATAAAATCTTCTGTTTGCCTGGTATCGTTGTTAAATTTGGACAGTCTAAGTGCCGAAAAAATAGTAATGATAAATCCAAGATAAGGGAGGTATTCAGATGAATAATCGCTTGCCTTTAATAAGTGAAACATGATTACCCCCGGTAAGAGCCCAAAACTTACCATATCTGCCAAAGAATCAAGATCTTTTCCAATTGCCGATTTCACATTTAACAAACGCGCAACCATACCGTCAAAAAAATCGAAAATTCCAGAGAAAATAACGAAATAGGCTGCGGTTTCCAGATTGCCTTTAAATGCAAAAACGATTCCGATACAACCTGAAAAAAGGTTTGCACAGGTAATCGCATTAGGGAAATGTTTTTTCATACGGTTGGAAGGCTGGAGGGTTGGAAGGTTGGAAGGTCGCTGGGAAAACCCTTATACCCTCAACCTTCCAGCCCTTAACCTTAATTTAGCTGTTCATCGAAATTAAGAACTCTTCGTTACTTTTTGTTCCTTTTATTTGAGATTGAACAAATTCCATAGCCTCTTGACTGTTCATATCGGCAAGGTGGTTACGTAAAATCCATACGCGTTGCAAAATATCTCTATCTAACAATAAATCATCGCGACGGGTACTTGAAGCCGTAATATCAATTGCAGGGAAGATACGTTTATTAGATAATTTACGGTCTAATTGTAACTCCATGTTACCTGTTCCTTTAAATTCTTCGAAGATCACTTCATCCATTTTAGAACCTGTATCGGTTAATGCGGTAGCTAAAATAGTTAACGAACCACCATTTTCGATGTTACGTGCCGCACCGAAGAAACGTTTTGGCTTGTGTAATGCGTTTGCATCAACACCACCAGATAATATCTTGCCTGATGCCGGTGCTGTTGTATTATAAGCTCTGGCCAAACGTGTAATCGAATCTAAAAGGATTACCACATCATGCCCGCTTTCTACCAAACGTTTCGATTTCTCTAAAACAATATTGGCAATTTTAACGTGGCGCTCAGCTGGCTCATCAAAAGTAGAGGCAATTACCTCTGCTCTTACACTACGGGCCATATCAGTAACCTCTTCCGGACGCTCATCAATTAATAAGATAATTAAATAAACTTCCGGGTGGTTTTTAGCAATCGCGTTGGCAACCTCTTTTAATAAATTGGTTTTACCTGTTTTTGGCTGTGCTACAATTAAACCACGTTGTCCTTTACCAATTGGTGTAAATAAATCCATAATACGGGTAGAGTAATTGCTGTTATCCGTAAATAAATTTAATTTTTCTGTTGGAAAAAGTGGAGTGAGGTAATCGAAAGGAACACGGTCGCGAACCTCAGCCGGAATTCTGCCGTTAATGGTTTCTACGCGAACCAGTGGGAAATATTTTTCGCCTTCTTTTGGCGGACGGATGCTACCTTTTACAGTATCACCGGTTTTCAAACCAAAAAGTTTTATCTGAGACTGAGATACATAAATATCATCAGGAGAAGTTAAATAGTTGTAATCTGCAGAGCGCAAGAAACCGTAACCATCAGGCATAATTTCTAAAACACCTTCATTTGTAATTACGTTGTCGAAATCTAGGTTAGAGTAACTGTTTTCGTTTTTGTGGTGATTGCCACCGCCCGGTTGTTTTTGCTGGCGGTTTTCGTCGCGCTGCGGTTTTTCCTGCTTTTCTTTAGGCTCTTGTTTTTGTTTCGGTGCCGCCGGAAGTACTTCTGCACTTTCTTCTATTAAAGCTGAGATAGGTTTTACACTTTCTTCAGATTCAATAATTCTGTCTGGTTGTCTTTCTGGCTGTTGTTGATGTTGAGGCTCATCAAATAACGTTACAGCATCTCTTCTTCTTTCAATTGGCGCTGCAGGCTCATCTTTCGTTAACCTTGCTCTTTTTTTAACAGGCTTGTCGGCTGTTGTAGCTGGCTTTTCAGCAGCCACTGTAGAAGCGGCGGCTGCAGCTGCGGCAACTTTTGGTGCTTTTACAGCTTTGGTTTTAGGTGCAGGAGTAGCTGCAATAGGTTCGATTTCGCTATAAGGGTCTGCACCGGCTTTAGCAGCATTTATAATTTCTTGTTGGTGTAAAAGTACTTCAACAAGGTCGATTTTTCTTAGGGAGTCGGCACCTTCAATGCCATAGCTTTTTGCTAGCTCACGTAATTCTGTTGTGAGCTTATCATTTAATTCTGTTTTACTAAACATTCTAAATATATATGTTTCAAGAAATTTTTCATTTGTTTATAACGGATGTTTTCTGTTATAAATCTACACAGGCTTAAATATATTTGTGTTAGTGTAGGCCTGGCAGTTTCATTGTGTATAAATTCTTAAGGCTATAAAACATTAAATGAGTTCATTATGGAAAATGCTCAAATTGTTTCATAATTGTTTACAAGCTGAATAAAAAGCAAAATGTGCTTTTAAAAAATGGTAACAAAAAACAAGTCTTGATAAATTTTTCTGGGATATTCAGATAAACGGTTGAGAAATTATGGTGCAATTGTATGTATTTGAAACGTAATCTGCAAGCAAAAGTTTAAAATGTTTATAAAAATAATTAATGTGAGCATTATTTTGTCGCTCAGAAAACTTAAAAATCTTCATATTTGCAGCAAATAAGCCCATATATGACCAAGCAACAACTTTTCGAGCAGATACAAAAAAAACGTTCATTTTTATGTGTCGGATTAGATTCTTCGTTAGATAAGATACCAAAACACTTATTGAAGTATGAAAATCCGATTCTGGAATTCAATAAACAGATTATTGATGCCACAAAAGATTTGTGTGTAGCTTATAAACCGAATACTGCTTTTTATGAGTGTTATGGAAAAAAGGGATGGGAAACTTTGATCGAAACCTGGAAATATATTCCTCAGGATATTTTTTCTATTGCCGATGCCAAACGTGGCGATATTGGCAATACTTCTGCCATGTACGCCGAAACGTTTTTCAATGCCGCATCATCAGATATGAGCTTCGATTCGGTTACCGTAGCACCATATATGGGGAGCGATTCGGTAACACCGTTTTTAACTTTTAAAGATAAATGGGTAATTCTTTTGGCTTTAACCTCGAATGCCGGCCATGCCGATTTTCAATTGCAGGAAATTGGCGAAGATAAACTTTTCGAAAAAGTACTTAAAACATCGCAAACCTGGGCTACAGATGAACAGATGATGTATGTGGTAGGCGCAACCCGTGGCGCTGCTTTTGGTGATGTACGTAAATTAGCACCGAATCACTTTCTTTTAGTGCCGGGTGTTGGCGCACAGGGAGGAGATTTAAATGAAGTGTGCAAGTATGGCCTAAATTCGCAATGCGGGTTGCTGATTAATTCTTCGAGAGGCATTATCTATGCCAGTCAGGGAGAAGATTTTGCAGAAAGGGCCAGGGAAGAAGCGTTGAAACTTCAACAAGAAATGGAGCAGATTTTGCTTAAAGCAGAACTAATTTAATTTAAACCAAACTTCGCTTCAACGTCATGCTGAACTTGTTTTATTAGTAGTTTTTATAGCTTTAAAGGTTTAATAGCTACTTCGTGGTCAGTATCTTTTTTTTGCGTGTAAGACCCTGAAATAAATTCAGGGTGAGGTTGCGCGTAATTAAAAGCTCAAATTTTAAACTTATAAGTTAGTTATAGCCAAATAAATTCATTATCTTCAAGAATGAATTTTCCAGAAGATTTTCTTCATTATGTATGGCAATTCAGGTCGTTTGATTATAACGGGCTGCAAACCACGGCTGGAGAAAACCTGAAAATTATCAATCCAGGCTTGTTAAACAAAAATGCCGGGCCTGATTTTTTTAATGCGAAAATTGAATTTGACAATACCACATGGGCGGGTAATGTAGAAATTCACCTCAGGTCGTCAGATTGGTTAAAACACAATCATCAGACTAATCCCGGTTACGAAAATGTAATATTACATGTTGTTTATGAGCATGATGCGGAAATAAAAAGAATAGACAATACTGTTTTGCCCGTTTTGGAATTAAAACACCGGATCTCTGCCGATCTCCTCAAAAAATATGAAAACCTGTTTCTTACCTTAACTGATTTTCCTTGCATTGCACAAATTGGAGCGGTAGATCAATTAATTGTCGATTCTTTTTTATCAAGAACCTTAGTAGAGCGTTTCGAGCAAAAAACAAATGCTGTTACTGAAACCTTAAACGAATTAAATGGGAATTGGGATGAGACTTTCTACCGTTTCATGGCGCGTAATTTTGGCTTTAAAATAAATGCCCTGCCTTTTGAGTTGTTTGCCAAAGCCGTTTCGCAGCACATTTATGCCAAGCACAAAAATAACCCAAACCAAATTGAGGCGCTGGTTTTTGGTGCCGCTGGTTTTTTAAGCGATCAGTTTGAAGAGGAGTACCCTAAAAAACTA
Source organism: Pedobacter sp. GW822-FHT03F06 (assembly GCF_058801365.1). Lineage (NCBI taxonomy): Bacteria > Pseudomonadati > Bacteroidota > Sphingobacteriia > Sphingobacteriales > Sphingobacteriaceae > Pedobacter > Pedobacter sp. GW822-FHT03F06. Next base: position 161,834 of record NZ_JBXANE010000011.1, on the reverse strand, counting down.
AAGGCCGAATTTCAGTTTCTTCGAAAGAAATACAATATTAAACCTATAGAAGTTTCGATGTGGAAATTTATGCGCATGAGGCCGCAAAACTTTCCTACGATCAGACTGGCACAATTTGCAGCGTTAATTGTAAAAGCAAATCATCTTTTTTCTAAAATTATGGAGATCAGAGATATAACTCAATTACATGCTTTATTTGAAAACTTACCGGTAAACGATTACTGGAAAACACATTATCATTTTAAAAAAGAAACTTCTGGTGTAAATACGCAAATTGGAAAAATATCCGTTGATAATGTTTTGCTAAATACCGTGGCTTTGTTTTTATTCGCATATGGTAAACACACGGGTACACAATACTATATTAGCAGGGCGATAAAATTGTTGGAGCGTTTGCCAGCTGAGCAAAATGCCATTACAGATAAATTCACCGGGGCAGGAGTGAAGATGGATCATGCATTTGCTTCGCAAGGAATTTTGCAGCTGAAAAAGCAATACTGCGATGAGAAAAAATGTCTATCTTGTGGTATTGGAATAAAAATTTTAAAGCAAGCCTAACCAGATGCTGATTTCAAACAAAACTTTCTACCTTATAATCTGTTTTTAAATTATGGAATTTCCACACGAGCTAAAAGAACTATATCCTAATCAGATTATCGAGGTTAGGGGTAATGCCGATGCCTTAACTGTTATTTTAAACAAAGATGTCGATATCCATAAATTTAAGGCAGAACTGATCAAAAAGTTTTCCGGACTGGAAGAACAACAAACGCTTTTTATTAAACACGAGGATAAACAGGATTTCGAAAAATTGGTTTTGCAATAATTGAGATCGGATATGCTATTGAAAATTTAACCGATTATTATTGCTAAATTAGAGTTTGGAAATCAAATTATGATTTCGGTTTCCAATGATTTTATCTTGTGGTATTGTTATTAAGATTTTTAAAATAAGCTTAAAATGTTCCAAAGAATTATAACCTATTTTGAACAACAGAGTTTTGGTGTTTCTACTTATTTGGCTAACAAGTTGAATATGAGCACAGCGAAAGTCCGTTTGTTTTTTATTTATTCGTCTTTTTTGGCGGTAGGTTTTCCAATATTGTTCTATTTTTTGGCGGCTGTTGTGCTCGATATCAGGACGTATATGAAAAGAATGCGGTTAAGGATTTGGGAATAGCTCAGTTTTCAGTTGGCAGTATCCAATTTGCAGTTAACTGTAAGAGTTTGTAGGATATGAACTGAAAACTGTTCAACAGGCAATTAATAATATCCAGTTTGCAATTGATTAAACTGAGAACTTCCAACTGAAAACTGTCTAGTCATCGTCTCTTAAAATTTCGGCTATTTCGTTAAAGCCTTTTTCTGCGGCTAAATCTGCAGGCAGTTTTCCACCTTCCATGCGTAAAGAAACTTCTGCTCCGTGTTCCAGTAGTACAATAATCAATTCTATGTTTCCAAGTTGTGCAGCGGTGTGTAAAGGCGCCAATCCTGCCTTCTGGCAAACATTCGGATATGCGCCCGCATCTAACAGCATTTTAGTAATATTGAAATTATTAGCGGCAACTGCCGAGTGGATCGGAAATACATTAAATCCATTTTTTGATGGGAGGTTAACGTCTGCACCTTTTAAAACTAAAAAACGGGCCAGATCTTCATGGCCGAAATAACAGGCTAAACCTAATGGCGTAAATCCATCATCCGAAAATTCGTTAATACTATTAGGACTTTGAAATATCAATTGCGATGCCGCATCAAATTTGCCCACTGCACACGCTTCGAATAAGGTTAGGTCGTCTACAAATTCAGCAATTAAATCAGCAATTTCCTGTTTTTTATAATAGCAGGCCAATAACAGTGGCGAGATATGATGAGAAGTATCAACATTTGCCAATTTTGGATTTTCAACTAAAATTTCCTTTACTGCCTGTAAATTTCCAGCTTCAATTTGTTCTTCGAGTTGCGCTATACCCATAATATTGTTTCAAAAATCGCTTTAAATTAACAAAAATTAAGAAATTGTAAACTTTATTGCTTAAATATATATAGTGTAAGGCAATCTACCAAGACCTCAGAGGTCAAAAAAAACATGATGTCTAAAAAAGAGCTGCTGGTTGAAAATTGCCAACTGAAAGCTGTTAACTCATTAGGGCGTTACCCAAGCTGCGCAAGGGGCGGGCTTTGCAGGGCTGCGCTTCGCTCCGGTACCGATGAAGGATCGGTACTGAACCCTTACAATCCCTAACGCAAAACCCACAGGTCTAATTAGCAACTAATCTTAAAGCCTAAGCATTACAGATCCGTATTAAATAAACCTGATAGAACGATCCCGACGTAAAGAAGTCGGGAGAAGTGATAGCGGGACTGTTATAACCGAAGTGCACAGAACCCTGCTTTTCAAAATAATACGGAGCGCCTAAGTCACCTAGTATTTCAGACCTTCTAGGTTTAAAAAACGATAAGGTTTTGCGAATAAAAAATCCCGTTTAACCTCTCCAGGCAAAACGGGATAAAACCTAAAACAAAATCCGTTTCATTTGACAAAACGTAACAACTTGTGTGTTGTTAAAATAATAGACAATAATTTCTGTTTAAGGTTTAATGCCCGATGAATATTTTTATTTAATTTAAGGCAGATTATAAAACCAATAGACAGGGGTGCAAATTTAGCGCTTCTTGAAAATGGTGAGTGGTATGATAAAAGTCCTAACAGCAATGCTTACAATTTGTGATTATTTTTTTTGTTAGGCTTTCGTTAATGCTGCGCAGTTTTATCTAAGTTTGTTCAATATTAAATTATTTAGGATAGAAAATGTCGGTAAGGGGTAACCAGTTTAAAACCAATACATTCAGAGATAAAGGTGCAGAAAGTGCACCCGGCAGATCATCATCAGGTCGGCAGCCGAAAGAAAAAAGAGATTTTTTGCCAAGCTTCGATCTGGCAGATGGCCGCGCAGTTAAAATTGCAGGTCTGTTTTTTGTGATATTGTCACTTTACTTTTTAATTGCTTTTACCTCGTATTTATTTACCTGGCAAGATGATCAGAGTTATGTAATCGATGCAAATGGTGGTTGGGGCAATCTTTTTAAAACAACAGAAGAACTAAAAGAAGCTGGTGTTTCTATACCGGTAGTTCAAAACTGGTTAGGTAAGTTTGGCGCTTTGTTATCGCACCAGTTTATTTACGAATGGTTCGGTATTGCATCTTTCTTGTTCGTTTTGGCCTTTTTTATTATCGGCTACCGTTTATTATTTAAAGTTAAAATCCTTTCCATCTCGAAAACATTGGGTTATAGCTTTTTCTTTTTATTGTTTATATCCCTAACCTTAGGTTTTGCACATAGCTTCTGGTCAGAATCGCCACATTATTTAGAAGGCGAGTTTGGTTATTGGAGCAATAAATTATTAGGTGCCCAAATTGGTGCAGCTGGGGTGGCGGGACTAATTGCTTTTGCCGGATTAACCATTTTAATCATCGCTTATAACATTGATTTTAAATTTCCTGAACGTAAAGAGAAAGAAGTTTACCTGGACAACGAAACGCCAGATTATGTGAATGATATTAGAGAGCAGGCCGTAAAGAACAAAACTTTCGACGAACCTTCAGCGCCCATTGAATTTCCGGTACGTGATAAACCAGTAAGTAACGAACGTAAACAACAAAATGTGGTATTACAGCCAAGCCGTTTCGAAGAAAAAGAAGAGGAAGAAACTGTAGCACCTGTTGTATTGTCTCCATTGGCTACTAATCTGCCACTTGCTACTGCTGCGGCAACAACACTTCCATTAACGGTAGAACCACCAATTGAAACCGAGAAGGAACCTGCTTTTACGATCGAAAAAACCGAAGAAGAAAAAAAATCGGATGATCTGGTTGAACAGTTTGGTAATTATGATGAAAAACTAGATTTATCGGGCTATAAGTATCCAACAATAGATTTGCTCGAAAATTATGGCACCAATAAAATTTCGGTAAATGCCGAAGAACTGGAAGCCAATAAAAATAAAATTGTAGAAACCCTTAATCATTACAACATAGAAATTGATAAGATTAAGGCAACCATTGGTCCAACGGTTACCCTTTACGAAATTATTCCGGCCCCTGGGGTAAGGATTTCGAAAATTAAAAACCTGGAAGATGACATTGCGCTTTCGTTGGCAGCTTTAGGGATCCGTATTATCGCGCCAATGCCGGGCAAGGGTACAATTGGTATTGAGGTGCCTAACCAACACCCAGAAATGGTGCCTATGCGCAGCATTCTAAATACTGAAAAATGGAGCCAAACCACCATGGATTTGCCTATTGCATTGGGTAAAACCATTAGCAATGAGGTTTTTATAGCCGATTTGGCTAAAATGCCCCACTTATTGGTAGCCGGGGCAACTGGTCAGGGTAAATCGGTTGGTATTAACGCCATTCTGGTTTCGCTGTTGTTTAAAAAACACCCTGCGCAACTGAAATTTGTACTGGTCGATCCGAAAAAAGTAGAGTTAACCTTATTCAATAGAATTGAAAGACACTTTTTAGCTAAACTACCGGGAGAGGCCGATGCCATTATTACCGATACCAAAAAAGTTGTAAATACTTTAAATTCACTTTGTATCGAAATGGATCAGCGTTACGATTTACTGAAAGATGCACAGGTTAGGAATTTAAAAGAATATAACGATAAGTTTGTTAAACGCAAGCTTAATCCAAATAACGGTCACCGCTTTTTGCCTTTCATTGTTTTAGTGGTAGATGAGTTTGCCGATTTAATGATGACTGCCGGTAAAGAGGTGGAGGCACCAATTGCACGTTTAGCCCAGTTGGCCAGGGCAATCGGTATTCACCTGGTTCTGGCTACGCAACGCCCATCGGTAAATATTATTACAGGTACCATTAAAGCCAATTTCCCAGCCAGGTTAGCCTTTAGGGTATTGTCGAAAATCGACTCAAGAACCATTTTGGACAGTGGTGGCGCCGATCAGTTAATTGGCCGTGGTGATATGCTTTTATCTACAGGTAGCGACTTAATCAGGCTACAGTGTGCTTTCGTTGATACACCTGAGGTAGACCGGATTTCGGAGTATATTGGTAACCAACGCGGTTATGCCGATGCTTATCAACTGCCAGAATATATAGATGAAGCCGGAGAGGGCAGTAAGGCCGATTTTGATCCTAATGAACGTGATAAGTTCTTTGAAGATGCCGCCAGACTGATTGTGATGCATCAACAGGGTTCTACATCGTTAATACAGCGTAAATTAAAATTAGGCTACAACAGGGCCGGAAGAATTATTGATCAATTGGAAGCTGCGGGAATCGTTGGTCCCTTTGAAGGAAGTAAGGCTCGCGAAGTTTTATACCCTGACGAGTATTCTTTGGAACAGTTCTTGAATAGTATGAATGACAAAGATTAGATTAAACCAATACCGAAAAATCTACTCTAACGTTTCAAAGGAAAAATTTAAAAAAGAAAAGATGAAGAAATTAATTTCAGCATTAATGGTTGTAGTTGCTTTTACAACTTCAACTTATGCTCAAACTGATGCGAAAGCTAAAGCCATTTTAGCTGAGGTGAGTAAAAAATACAAATCGTATAATATTGTAAAAACAGATTTTACCTTCACTTTGGATAATCCAAAGGCAAAAGTAAAAGAAACCCAGCAAGGTACTTTGTATGTTAAAGCCAATTCTAATAAGTATAAAGTGGCTATGACCAATCAAGAATTGTTTAGCGATGGTAAAAGCCAATGGACTTATTTGAAAAAAGACAAAGAAGTACAGGTAAGCAATGTAGATAACAGTGGCGATGCCATTAATCCTGCAAAGATTTTTACGGTTTACGAAAAAGGATTTAAATATGTTTACACAGGTGAAGAAAAAGCAGGTGCCAAAACTTACCAAATGATTGATTTAACACCTGTTGATGCTAAAAAATCGATTTTTAAAGTGCGTTTAAGTATTGATAAGGCTGCTAAACAAATTGCAAACGTGGTGTTGTTCGATAAAAACGGAAACAAATACACCTACAACGTAAAAACTTTTTCGCCTAATGTAAATGTACCGGAAACTACTTTTGCTTTCGATGCCAAGAAATATCCTGGTGTTGAAGTAGTAGATTTAAGATAATTGTTATTTCCGCCTTGGCGGGATGAAACCTGGAGGTTCAGTTGGAAACAGCTGAACCTTTTTTTGTTTGATAACAATTTTAGCTATTTATCAACTAAGATGTGCTAAGGTAGCTTAGGTGTGAAAAGGCTAGGATGGGTAAAATGCCTTAATCACCTAAGTTTTACTGTGTAATAGTCCTAGGGCGGTCGTCATGCTGAACTTGTTTCAGCATCTTTCCAGCTATTAACTGGCCTTGCTTCCTTAGGAAGGTACAAATGTCATTTTTTTTCGCTCTTTGCCGCGGGGCATGGTACTTTGGAGCGCCAAAGTACCCAAAGCGCTTCGTCAATCCATCAAGGCGGCTCAGCACAATCCAAGCACATCAAAAAAACAGCGGCACTTCGTTTAATCAGGTATTATTGTGTTTTCTTTGGTCTGATTGAGCCCTGCGGGGTTTGTGTTCAATTTTCTTAACATTTTGAATCAGCGTTTATGAACACAAAACCACTGCGTTTAAGGTTTGATAGTGCTATTTTTTCTTTTGTGCAACTGTTTTTTTGATTTCTCCGCCACTTGGGATTGACGACGTTCTTCGGTAAAACCTATGGTTTATTAACGTAAGCTAGCAAAGCGCCTAACCCAGGTTCGATAAAACAGGAACTGGCACGATTCCCGAAATTGTTCAGGATAGGTAAAGCATATTATAGGAATTCACAACCGATTGCTAACAGCATCCTGATTTTCTAAATTTTTTAGAAATGAACATTACGCTACATTTTTTTTACTGCGGTATTTATGAATGCTGCGCAGATTTATCTAAGTTTGTTTCCAATGTCATTGCCACTAACAAACCATACCTTAGAGAAATTAGAAACCCTGCTTTTTGCTATGGGCTATAAGGTTCGTTATGAGAAAGGAAACTTTAAAACCGGTTCTTGCCTGCTCGAGCACAATAAGGTTATTGTGGTAAACAAATTTTCAAATCTGGAAGGAAAAATTGCTGCATTGGTAACTTTGGTTAAGCAAACCAATACAGACGAAAACCTGTTAGAAGAAAAACAGCGCCAATTCTACCTATCCTTACAGCAAACCGAATTATTTTAATGAAGATACAACTCCAGCATTACAGTTATAGAAAGGAAAGTTTAAGCAGATGAAAGTTACTTTTTTAGGTACTGGTACATCACAAGGCGTTCCTGTAATTGCTTGTAATTGCGAAGTTTGTTTATCTACCGATAAAAGAGATAACCGCTTACGGACTTCGATATTAATTGAAACTGCTGATAAAACCATCGTGGTAGATAGCGGGCCTGATTTCCGGTACCAGCTTTTACGCGAAAAAGTAAAAGATCTTGATGCGGTATTGTTTACCCACGAACACAAGGATCATATTGCTGGTTTAGATGATATCAGGCCGTTTAATTACCTGCTGCATAAGGTAATCGATGTTTATGCGACCGAAAGGGTTCAAACGGCTTTAAAAAGAGAGTTCTATTATATCTTTGCCGAGACCAAGTATCATGGTTTGCCACAGATTAATCTACACACCGTAACCAATGGCGAAGATTTTAAAATTGGTGAAACCACCATTATTCCTTTTGAAGTGATGCACCATTTGTTGCCCATTACAGGGTACAGAATTGGCGATTTTACATACATCACGGATGCCAAAACCATATCAGAGCAAAGTTTCGAAAAAATTATGGGAACAAAAATACTGGTATTGAATGCCTTACAAAAAGAACCACATATTTCTCATTTTACTTTAGGTGAGGCCATTGCCTTTGCGGAAAGGGTAGGTGCGGAAACTACTTATCTTACACACATCAGTCATAATTTGGGTAAACATGCCGATGTAGAAAAGAATTTACCTGAGCATATCCGTCTGGCTTACGATGGACTATCTTTTGAATGTTAAAATCATATAGTATAGCGGTTAATTCCGCTACTATTAAAAAATAAAAGTGCCACAATAGGTACTCATTGATATTTCCGTTCTGTCATCTGAAATAAAAGCTATCCACGTGTGAAATGTCTTTCCTTTATAAAAGGAAGGAATTTCCAGGCTTTCCCTTTCTTTTGACCGCCTGGCGCCCCCTGTTTCATAGATGGCCGTTTTGTTCTCCACATCATAAACCATTAACATCACCTGGTCATGTTTCCTGGTGTGATCGCCATTGGAATTATCCGACCAGCTGAAATGCACACCCATATCATCCTGTTCAAGTTTAACGTCTGTTGCACCGCTGATATTTCCAAAGGTCAAACGCAGGGCTTCGTAGTCGATTTCGCCAGCTGCATTTTGTGCGTTTAACATGTTATAAGATTTTGCAGCGTTATGTGCAGTCATCATTCGCTTTTTCGATTCCATGTTAAAACCAATTCTCACAAAATCGACAATCGGACTTAAAAAGGTTTGCATCATTGTAAAACGCGACCTGCAGGCCTTTTGATCTGCGCTACCTATTTTGTTTTTGACCGATTTTCTACGTTTGCTTCTGATTATCCATTTCCCATTTAGGTAATATCCGGTTACGGCACCTACTGTTCCGGTAAATCCACCGTTAATTCCACTTTCTATTTTTCCCATGATTGCGTTAGTTTATGTATACAACAATATAGCAAATTGCTGATTAGTAAACAAATAATTTGTATTTGCTTCTGATTTACGTCGGGTTTTATTCGGGGCCAATTGTCATAAGTCCGACGAAACCCCGACTTAAGTACGACGAAAGTCCGTCTAAATAGGTTCGCTGTTGTATCTGTCCTATACTAAAATAAGTTTACCCTAGGAAGTCGTGTTACTGCTATTTATATATAATTGAGTTTGGTGTTACTATATATGGTTTACCATGTTAAGATTTGCTTTCCGGAATTTCAGTTCGAAAAATATTTTGTGAATGTTGCAGCGCACTGTGGTTAATTTATATATTTGCAACAATTCAAACCCAGGTGGCGATCCCGATAGCTATCGGGATGGTAGACGCCTTCGGGAATGATTTAATAGTAAATACCCAGGTGGCGAAATTGGTAGACGCACCAGCTTGAGGGGCTGGCGCCCGTACGGGTGTGGGAGTTCGAATCTCCTCTTGGGTACACTTTTTTAATAGCTAACAATCTGATTGTTAGCTATTTGTGTTTTAAAAATCGTTATTTTTAGTACTCATTTTACTGCATTTTTATAGAATTTGATTTTGCAATTTTTTGATTCTCAAACACTTCAAAATCGCAGATTTTGGAGATATTTTTTACCTGTTTTTGCATCATTTTGACTACCAATTCATTAAGATTTGGCCTGTTTTTAACTAAAATAAATCGAGCTCCGATACCATGAGCAGATTAGCTTAGAACATTTTTTTCAGTTTTGTCTCTACTTTTTACAATTTCGGCTATGAATTTAATCACTGATTTGATGAACTTCTCGTCTTTTTGACATTTGATTTTTATCTCTTCGTGCGTCGATTTTCTCAGCGCTCTTCTCAGTTCTGTATGTTCTGTACGGTTATTCAAATCAGTTATTGTATTGTTTCTTGATGACAATACCAATAGTGTTTTTATACTTACTTTTTTTAAATTGAATTGTAGCAGCTCATTAATGTAAAGAGATGTAAATAGTCCTTTATCCCATGTTAAGTAATCTTTGAATATCATCCTTACCAAAAGGTGTTTTTGTAGGATATCCGATCTTCTATACACTTTGTAGAAATTGAATCTGCCAGACTTAAATACCGTCAATACATTTTCAATATTTACTTTGTCGAGCAATAGGTTATTATAAATACTTTCAACGTGTTTTTTTTCAGTTTTAAACTCTTCTCTACATCTATGATATACGGAAACTGAAATTTGGTCGGCTATGAATTTTTGGTCCAACTTTTTGGTCTTTTCTCTTAGAATTCGAAGCTGCCTTGCTTTTTCTTTTTGTTTCTTGTCCTCTTCTTTTAATAGTTCATCCGATAAACTTACTAGTGAACTATTCAGTAAGTCAACTAGATGCTTTTGCAGTGTAATTTTCTTTAATAATTCTTCAAATTTCTTATGCATGGTTTCTCCAGGAATGTTTATGCTGGGATGATCAACACACTTATAATACAAGTAATATTTCCGATTTCCCTTTGTCCATCCAGCAGTAAGGTTGCGACCACAAGGACATTTGATAACGCCTCTTAGCGGAAATTCTTCGTTGGCTCTAGTCTGTCTTTTTGGTTTTATATTCAATACTCTTTGTATACGCCAAAAATCTGTTTCTGATATTATAGGTTCATGGAGAGCCCTTACATATTTTTCTGACATGTTTTTAAAAGCTTTGACTTTTATTAAGCCTGCATAGACGGGGTTTCTCAAAATATCATTGATAGCGTTACTTCCTCTATTTTTAAATCCGAGCCCAAATACTTCTTTATGTATTGTCTTTTGCGGAACACCTGCTTCAAAATCAGCAAAGATTTTCTTTATGATAAAGCTTTGCGAGCTATTGATTTCTATTGTTTGGTCGTCGAATGGCTTTTTGATGTTTGTGTAACCAAATGGCGCCTTACCTAAAAACCTACCTTTTTCTTTCGCATTTAAGATACCTAGTCTAGTTCTGCTTTTTATGGTAAGAAGTTCTCTATGTGCTATCAAATATTCAAAAGCCCTTTTCATAAAGACATCCGAGTCAGATGTGTCGAGATTAATTGGCTCATTGGTCGAAATGACCTTGACACCATACTTTCTCTCTAGTTCAACAATCTTCATCAATGCTTCAGGTAAGTTTCTGCTAAATCGGTCATGATCGAGAACCACAAGGTATTGACATTTATTCTTGTGTTTTTTAATGAAACTTTCTAGAGCTAAATAATTATTTCTTTTAAAGGTGTAGCTACTTTCTCCATTATCTCTAAAGACTTCTAGGATCTTCAGTTTATTTCGTTTACAATAATCACGGACAATGGATTCCTGATATTCCAATGATTTAGATTGATCTTTGGTGCTTAATCTTAGATAACATACTGCATTCATATATAAATTTTTAATGAATGCCTAATTGAAGGAAAATTGTTGAGCTCAAATTGACGGACGGTTTAACAGAATAAATAACGTATAGGATATTCTCTATATCCGAGTATGGTATCTGGTTAATTATTCCGATGAAAGTGCTTGCCTTTTTCGAAGTATGCTTTTTGCATACAGAACGAACATTAGACTATCGAGCCCAACTTTCTTATGTCAAAAAGAAACAAGGCTACCGGCACGCGTTTGTGTAAGGCGTACCTGGAAATAAAAAACCTGGCTGCTGCCGGGAGAAACGAAGTTCAGGAGCTGAAAAACGAATGATAATAATTAACAGTTAATACTGTTTTGGGAAAGGGGCTGGTCAGTTGACCAGCCTTTTTTTACTTGTTTCAGGATTTAAAATCTAGACAGTTTTTTATATTTTTATCAACAGTTGCATTCCGATTTGGCTCTGCGTTTATATACCACTGCAAAAAAATAACAACCAAATAGGTCAAAAAAATTAATTTTCTCAAACTAACGTCTTTCATGAAAAAAATATCACTAACAAATCCTCCGAGCACAGCAGGAGAGATTTCAGAAATTAGCAGTACAATCTTGGGTGCGCTGACATCAGATCAGTTATTTGCAGCGGATAGCATTGTATTTTGCTACCACACACTTACCTTCTTCGACTTCAAGCCTGGGGATCTGGATCCAACTGATCAGGATAACATAAGAAATGGATGCTTTCGAATATGTCAAATGTTAGGCTGGGATACAGATCCCTTCGAAGAGGAATTTGGACATGCCAATCAGGAAATCGATTTCGTAAAGCGTTACATGCAATTTTTCCTTGGCTTTGAAAAAGTACCAGGGGAAATTTTGGCTGAATTATCTTCGGTGGTGGAATCTGACCTTAAAGAAATCAATGATCGGATTGCCAGCTACGAGAAGGTGTCCTATATCCAATCGGGGGAAAGGCCAAGAAATCACGGTGAAAAAACAGTGAAGGCATTCTATGACCGTTGCCTGCAAGAAAGGTATGCCATTGAAAATTACAAATTTAATCAGATGCACGAAAGGGCTCGTACAAAAGCTGCAGCCGGTAATCCATTTGGTTCGAGCATAGCTTTCTTTGACGCTTATTTTGACCACCCGTACAAAACGACTTACCAAAATTCGGGTAGGCTTTTCGACCACTCTAAGATCGATAAGGTAGCTCACCGCGTCGGTTCATTCACTATCGCAGAAGCAAAAGAGCTTAAAGTTCTATACCAGGCTGACAAAGCTGCTTTCTATGAGAAATTGTTCGATAAACTTCCAGTTCGGGACAGCCTTAAGCTACTAGCGCAATACGTAGAGTTTTTGCCATTGGTAAATCCACAGCGTAATACCATATTCAAAGAAATGGAAGCCTTATATAAAGCTAAGAGTTGGTTTGGGTTTTATGCATTAGGGTTAACGCAGGTCGAGGGGCTGTTTGGTGATATGTGTATGGTTTGTGACCCTGATTTTTCCAATCCAAAAGCAAGTCTGCCAGACAAAGTTAAAATCGTTCGTGACTACTACCCACACTCGGAGACCAGATTGGATTATTTTGAGTTTGAAGTACCAAATCAAAGAAATGCCTTTCTACATAAAGGTACTTCTATCAGAGCTGGCGAATCAGTGCAGCAGGATATTCAAATATTGTGTAATGACTTGTTGCTGGATCTTTTGGAATGTTTAAGGATATTTTCAATTTTAAATGTCGATGCTATCTATTTAAATAAACTGCTTAGAAAGCCATCAATAACTGAATTCCATTCAATCGAAAGTTTTTGCCACTATGCAGATATGGTGCACAATGTTCAATCAAAAAAGCAATATCATTTTTTTGAGGAAAGGATTAACACTCTAAATGCTAATGTGTTTCCAGATTATGTTTTTAATATAGCATTTGAAATTAATGACGTATTCAATGAGGCCGTTAACGAGTTTGCAAGCTTTTTTAACGAAGTGTTAAAGGACAAAATGGTTAATCCTCTCTCTCTGGATGATATAACAAATAAAGAGCTGGCTCCGATAAGTTTAGTTGGATTGTATATTCCTCACGATATACAAATATCATTTGACCGATTGATGCACATCTGTCACTTCGGACGCTTTTATGATAAGATATTTAACGCCTCTAGATTCTCTGAAGATACGCTTGAAACACTAAAAGCTTTTTATTCAAGTAATAAGATGATTCTAAAAAAGCTAAGTTTTATAGCTGATAAAATTAAATCTGGAAAATAATTATGTTGGACATAGCTTTACTTGTCGGAAACGACATCAATAACCTGTCTCCTGGAATAAGCTGGGCAGATTTGCTGACTAAAATTACGGATTTCTGCGGTGTTTCAGGCCGTATCGACATCCACTAGAAAAAACCTTTTCCGCTCTTATATGTGGATATTTCGGCAAAATTGTTCACAGGTTCCGCTTTTATGCTGACGGATCGTTTCGCTGCAAACTGATGGAGCTTTTCAAACCAAACTGGTCGTTTTGGCATTCTTGTCAAGATTTATTAATTAATCCCATTATTTCAAAGCCTCAAAATTTTGGATTTTACTTGAGCAGGTAATACGACTGACATATTCAGTCCTTACAGCGCTATTTTTCGCTCCTGGTATTTAAAACAACTCTTTAAAGTCATCAACAGCGAATAAAGGTGATGTGGTTTTAGCAATTTTGCAACCAATCAACCAGCAAAAATGCTTAGAGAAAAAGGGAACATTAAAAATGAATTCTAAAACCGACCTTATATTTGTTCAGAGAGAAAGGAATTAGATATAAAAATCCGGTCAAGGAATTAACGACCAGTTTGGTCTGAAACAGCTAGGCTACTTTTGCCGAAATACACAGCTGATGTTTTGCACGTCTAGGATAGGGTCATTTTGTGATATATTGCTAGTTTGCTGGATTTCTTGTTACATTGCAATTGGCTATGAAAAAAGAAGAAATCAAGGCTGAACTGGCTTCACAAGAGTATAAGGAGGAACTGAACAGAACCTGGATCATGCAACAGGACATGTTGAACTGTCTGATGTTTTGTTTCTTCAACGCTGGCCGTGACCGCGAAAATGCGCCAAGGAACTTCACCTTGAGAATGATCGAGGGGATGATTCAGTCGGTGACCTCGATGCGTCTTTTGGCGAAGGATGGGTTTATGAATATCTGCAAACGGGAGCTTCGATACTTACTGGAACTGAGCATCAAGTCCTGTTTTATCGTCAGGTCCAGGGCAAACGTCGATTTCGAATCACAGATCAAAGCATTTGAAAAGCTTTTGAATTCTTCTAACATTAATCCGATCAACAGAATCCGCTTTGACTATTTTTCCGAAAAGGTGGATGCTGAATTCAAGGACGACGTAAAAAGGAATTATGGGCTGTTGTGCAAATATGTACATTCCTCCGCCCACCAGATCGAGGAATATGTATCGCTGCTCAACCAGGGCAGGGGTATTGGGTATGAGGGTACGGATATGCTTAAAGAGCTGAATGGACTGATCGAGGTTACCTTTTCCTATGTGATCGTCCATTTGTTGCATTCGGTCCCTCAGTGGGTCGGTGGTGACTTTATGGTGGAAGATAATGGAGATAGTATCAACTGGTATTTCAACCAGTCGCGTTATATTTCCCTCATTGATTCAACCTACGATTATAAGCACGAGCGCCAGCGCAAACTGGCGGAACTTGCCAGTTTGCGCAAGGAAAGGGAAAAGTTTTAAGGGGCTTGGTTAGTATTGAAAGCCAGTGCTTGAAAAGACGTCCTCGATATCCTGCTGCTCCAGCATATTATCCGGCTCGGTGAGAATGGAATTCGCGAGTGCCTCTATCACTGGCCAGAGATTTAGCATTTCGATTTTTGCTTGTACCGCCTTGGTATGCCGTGCTATGAAATGTGGGTCGTTATGAAACTTAAGGTCCTTAAAGAGCTGTTCCACCGCTAAAACATCATCCAGATCGGGTCCTTGCAGGGCGATTGACGATTTGGGATCGATTTTTCCTTCATCCATTAATATGGTTTCGGTAATCTCCCCAGCTAGGGTGATTTCAAGCATTTTGACTCCAACTTCAGAGGTTCTTCGCTTCTGGTCAATCGGGAGTAAGTTGTAGGGGGCTGAATTGGTTACGTTTACCTGTATCGCCTGTATCAGTTCCTTATCTGTGCCGTAATTCAGTCCTGTTGTGCCGCTTCCATTGGGTTTTATGAATACTCCTACGCATCTATAACCATGTAGGTAGGCGAATACGATATGTCCGGCTTCGTGGTAGGCCGATTTTTCGATTTCTGTTTTGCTCATTTTTGGTTTGTATGTTTATAAATCCATGCTGGAATGACAGCGATCGGATACGCTAACTTAAAACATATTTTCCTTGTATTCTTCTTTCTCGAATTTTAATTGGATCGGGATGTCCCGTATGCCAAATTCATAAAATAAGCGAATGGTTAGCGATATCGGGTTTTCTTTCAGGTTGCCATTTCCTTTAGAGGCAATCACTAGCTCAACCGAGTCCCAAGCGTGCGGATACTGTTTGCTGAATTCTGTGGTTTCGTGCAGATAGCTGTTCTCAGCAATCTGAATGGTTCTGATCTGGTCATTTCCCTTAACAAAGTCATACTGTTCAACAATGATCCCGATCTTGAAAGGCGATAAGAAAAGTTCGTTGGAATTGTTGTATATATCGATTTTGATGGGTATTGGCGAAGAGTGTTGCAGGGCATAGGAATAAGTTTCGTACAGAGTTTCGGTGATGGTCAGCCCAAGTCCTGGCACCAATTTCTGACCGCTAATGTACAGTTCAATGCTATCTTCATTTGGCAGCACGGTTTCCCTTGGGTTGGACAGGAACCATTCGATCCTTTTTTTCAGTTCCTGTTTTAAGGTAACGATGCTTTTGTTGTAAATGATGTGGGAGCGGTGCTTCAGGTCAAAGGGGATATCGTCCACGGAACTAGTGAGCAAGATTACTTTTTTGTTCAAGGCATGGGCGTACCCGGTTTCGTAAAATACATTGGCGTTCTTTCCGCTCAGGTCGGATATGATGATGTCTGCCTTGTTGATCTGGTTGTAAATCCTGTCGAGCATGTTTTCTTCGAATATTTGTTCGTCTAGGCGCTCGCAATATGCGTTTAGGGATTCGCAGGTCTCTTTGATGCCAAGTTTATAGGTGTCATCGAAAGAGGAATCGAAGGGCATCAGGACAAAGATGAATGGTTTGGGCATAAGTGCGTTTTTAGTCGAGTTCTGTTCAAACCCTCTGTTAAGATAGGGTTTGTTCATTTCTTTCGGCAATTGGGAATGTTTTTAGTAAAACTACATAAAATAAATATAAATCATAATTCTGTAGAAATGGTTACTTTAGCTTTAGTTGAACAAATTAAACTTTTTAAAACGCCCTTATGAGCTACAATACCGAACATTTTCCACCCAGGCAGGTTAGTGCAGCTGATCTTGAAGTGGACAGGCTGATCCACAAGCAAAACCATCTGCTGGATTTTTTAAGGGAGTTTTTGGTGGCGACCAATGGCGTAGACCAGTTGAGGAACTGTTACTGTTTCGTAGAACTGGCGGTGAAGGTTCGGCTGAACATGGAGGCGGCCAATGACCTGCTTGCAAAGCTAAAAGAGGATTACCGGTTCAAGACCAGTGTCAATTTGATCTACAGGAGCATCATCGATGACCTGATCAGTATGTTTTATCTGAGCGGATTTGTGCTGAAGGATGATGCCATGCAGGTGTCCCTTGCCAACGAGCTGAGTATTCTGTACAAGGAGTTCCTCTCGGGCAGCACCAAGGGAATCGATGCGGACAATGCGCATTTAGCGTATATCCATGAAATGCTGAATGAGCCACCTCCCAAGATTGGGGATTTCCGACAGGAGATCATTGCTGAAAATCCCGAACTTTTCGAGAATGGGTTGATGAAGAACAACAAGAAGCTGCGGGAAACCTCCCATCCTGTATTCAAGGAGCTATTGAAGGATACCAATGGTGCGGGCTTTATTACCGAGGCGAAGAAGCTGGATTTTATTGCGCAGCGGGAGCCCAACCTTGCCCAAGCGCTGACCGGGCTTTTCAAATATTTGAGCCAGTACCAGCACTACAGCCCCAAGATGCACGAGTTTGTGCTCTCGGATGCTGACCTTGATATACAGACCTACAAGAAATGTCTGGTACAGGTGCTGCACATGGTGGATGTACTGCTCCAGTTCATTGTGCTGAACGATCCGGAATATTTTAAAATTTATTTTAAGGAGATGATGGCGGTGATGAGTGTTGTGAACGATAACAATGATGGAATTTAAGCTATGGTAGTCTATCACGGAACCGAGCAGGCCTCGGCCTCGGCAATGATCGGCCCACCGGGCAAAATCGATGTCACCAAGGGTAGGGGAGAGCTGGGGCGGGGATTTTATGTGGGAAGTGAGATTGCCCTGTCTGCGGCCTTGGCAAGAGGGAGGCATAAGGCCAATCCATCTGTTTTAAAGCTAACCATCGAGGATGAGGCATTCTTACGGCTGGATATCCTGAGCTTGAACAGGGTGGAAAGAGTGTTTCAGCTCTGGCGCAGGCTAGTCGCTGAGCGCAGGACGACTACCCACCTTTTCGGGGTTGACGTTGTTGCTGCACCATTTGCGACCATCGACTATGCCCATCAGTACAAGTTTGAAACGCTACGGGCGCAGCAGCTGCTGAACCATTCGGACATTAAAAAGATATTGTAATGAGATTACCTGTATTCCAACTAAGCTGGGTGCTGCGCAACCAGAAGATGGGACTGGTGTTCCCTTCTGAGCTTTCCTATGAGACCCAGGATTTTACTTTTTTTATCCCAGTTTTAATAGACCGATATGGGAATTATGAAAACGGTTCAGGCTATAAAAGGGCGATGGCCGGAAACAGCTATTATTTTCCCTGCGAGATCGGCGGGCGTTATGTCGAAGTTTCCTCGGAAATGAACCTGAATACCAAATCTGGGCTTCCCTCGCTGGCCTTTGAGACCCAAGGAAACGGCACGTTTGAGTTTTTGGTGGAGGAAAAGCCTTTTTCGGCATTTGATACAGGGTTATACCAGCCGGAACTCGATTTTCCGAGGTATTTGGGTGATTTCAACAAGCCGCTATTTAGCCGCTTTGCTTTCCTTCAGCTCAGGCCACTGGACATGGTGCGAATGAACAGCTTTTATCTGGAGGACAAGGGTATTCTTGTAGGCTATACCAGGGAGTTCGGAAATTTTCCTGACAAAGATCTTGGCAACCTATCCGGTCGTAACGGTTTTCAATAGTCGCTGTGGATCTGTTCGATAGAGCAGATCTTACTGAACAGCAGGTCCAGCTCATCGCTCTTCAGAGATTTACCGAAGCGTTCGCGTAGAGCCGAGATTACCTTTGGTATTTCCGATGTGGTGGCCACAATGATATAGGAAATGTCCTGAGGGCTGAAATTAAAGCGCAGGTCTTTTATCTTTTCGTTGTAATAGTCTTTTTTATTCTTGTACTTGGTGTAATCAACAGAAAAGGGTGCCTTGCCTAGCTGCTCCTTTGAAGGAACCAGTCTCCACTCGCGCTCATCATAGAATTTATAGTTGTTTATCGTTATACCCTTGCGTTTGAGCTGACCGGAATAGTTCTTGGTGAAGCACTTTATCCGCAGGATATCTGTTTTCTGCTTTTCGGTCAGGTTGTTCCCTGTTTCCTTGCGCCTGTCTTTTAAAAGTGAGGATAGGGTCTGGGTAACGGAAGAATTTGTTTCCAGGTAAAGCACGGGGTTGACGTGCATCTTTACCGCCCAATCCTTGGAAAGCCCTATGGCATAATGGCCATACGCATTCACATGGCTTAGGGTCTGGGACAGTGGAATGTCGCAGAAGGAGATCATGGGATGTGCAGCAGCCGAGGCGGTCGACCTTTCTGCCTTCAGTCTCTCTGCGCAGTACTTAATCCCGAAACCTTCTTTGATGATCCCTAAAAGGTTGTCCAGGTATTTGGTATAATGGATGATCGAATTGGTGCTTAAGGGCATGGCGTCTTTTTTACTTTGGGTAAAACTAGTAAAATGCCGGCTATCCCGATAATTTTATCCACAACGTTGAAATTTTTATACGCCTACATAGCTGGCTGAAATTATTTCGCATAGTTTGATTTATGCAATGATTTTGCAAGGATTGGCGTAAATGAGTCGAATTAAGCGCAGTTTTTAGAATTGGCAAGGGTTGTCTGGTATTGAAAAAATATCGGGCGGCCCTTTCGGGCTATAACATTTTTTAGGTTCTTTAAAAATTAACAAATGTACCTGTATGGATCTTTATGATACAGTTCTTAAGCGCACACTTAGATATTGTACCTTACTGGATGTCATATTTGATCATTCTTTCAATGGCTGATTTTTCCCATTGATCGAAATCGTGTGCTGAATTTTCAAATTTTTCCCAAGCATCGTGTATGGTTTCGATGAAGTTGGTAGACTCACTACCTTTGTTCATATAATCCTTGAAGCAGATTGGAGATGCTTCTTCTATCATGCAATCTATGGTTTCTACGATGGAATCATAGTATTTAGGAGAAAAGTATCCGAAGTATTCTTCTGAAATTTTTAAGGTTTTCGCAATGGTATTCCATTCATTTTCCAGCTCATCTGCATCATTTCCCAAGCCAAGCTTTCGTGCACGGTCAATTAAAAACTTGATTCGTAACCAACTAACAGGGTGACTGCTATTTGCGAGATCCTTTTCGGGCAGCTGTAGATTTGTCTGGCCCTGCATACGAAGGAAGTAACTAAATGATTTAAGATAGGTTCTTCCCCCGATTTCGAGTCCGATAGCATCGCAGAAAAGTTCTTGTGCCCATTCATACCATGTTTCTACTATACGCTTGGATTTGTCAGCCTGTTCTCTAGCCTGCGGACTATTTGATTGAAAGGCTGGTTGTAGGATGCCATCAAGTTTTGATTGTAGTTGTTTAACCAGGTCATCCATTTCATCACTGTGAGCCTGATAGAAATAATGTCCGATTTCATGGAAAAATAAAGGTAAAAAGAGCAGGCTATGTTGGGAAACAACTGGCAAATAGTAGCTGATCGGCAATCCTACAGCAGGTAAAATTGAGAAATTACCATCTTGGATCAAAAATGGTTGATCCTTAGTTTGTGGATGCTCTCCGTGCAACCAGCTTAACAATTTTAGTGATAATAGGTCATTTTCGTGGTTGCGGTAAATTGCTGGAAGGTATTTGGTACTAATGAAACGAAATTTATTAAGCAGAGCCGAAAAATTGCTAAAAACATCTTCGTGTAAGTCTGGTTCTTTCAAGCCGATTAGGTATTCCAATTGATGCAAATCCGTTTCTATATCTTGGTAAACTTTGATGAGCCATTCCTTAAATATGCTAATTTCAATAGGTGTGGGTTTACTTTTTACGATGTTGTAAGCTACTTGAAGCTCACGCTTGAAGTTTAGTAGCGAACTATGCAATATTATGTCCATCAAATATCTCCAATTAGTTCCCTAATATCCGATAAGCCGTGGCTTTGGATTAGTTTTCTAAACTCTGTCAACGAATCGATAAGCTTAATCTGGTCTGCAGTATCAGAAGAGCTGATCAATTCCCTTACCTTTTCTGGAGAGTTTTTGAATAGTGCTGATTTAAACTGTGCTTTTCTACTTTTTGCATCTACATATTTGCGAACTAAGCTTCTATAACGCAAGTCTATACCAGTCAGCGGATCTCCGTTATGTTGTGCAGTACCGACAAGTTCTTCAAGTTTTTTCATAAAACTAGAAATATAGACTTTAGCTTGATCTACTTCAGCTGGTTCAATTTTGTCATCTATTCCTTTATTTGCTAGTTTAAGATGGATCAATACCTTGTTGATCGCCTCGAGCAAGCTTTGATTACGTTCAAAACTCTGAAATGCTAATTCCCTTGTTTCCATAACATCTATTTTAAAACCTCAGGATTTCCTGGGCCATTTTGTCTTTTAATTGTTCATCTGTGCGTTTAGCCGGATAGGTCAAACGTTGAGATACACGTGGACTTGAGAAATTCAGTTGAGAAGTACTGAATATATCTTCAAGAACC
Source organism: Pedobacter sp. GW822-FHT03F06 (assembly GCF_058801365.1). Lineage (NCBI taxonomy): Bacteria > Pseudomonadati > Bacteroidota > Sphingobacteriia > Sphingobacteriales > Sphingobacteriaceae > Pedobacter > Pedobacter sp. GW822-FHT03F06. The sequence goes on along the minus strand of NZ_JBXANE010000011.1, from coordinate 140,649 downwards.
TTGACCAGATTGCATTCTGTATACTTTTTACGGATGAGTAGGGGCGATGCAGTCCCCTGATGAAGTGTCCCTGCTCCAGTAGTATTCAATATACCAGTATCCTTATCGAGTAAAAGATAAGAGCCTTCAAGACAATTAACGTAATTTGGGCCTTTTTTCTCCCATATCTTAATTTGCTTCAAGGTCGATTTATGATATTCAATAAAGTCATATTTGAAGTCTTCAGTGAATAGTCCTTGTTTTTTAAACCATTCAATTACCGATTGGATAGCTTTAAATTCTTCACCACAATCCTTTCCGTCCCTTAAAATAAGCATCGAATTGAGCTTATGTCGTTGGATTACTTCTTTATTTTGACTTATAAGTTCCTTAAGATACCTTTCAAGGAAAGGGCGAGCGATTTCTTCACTTTTCGAATCTGTTTTTGACTTTATATTTTCTCCATAAATTGGAATCTGCATCGTTTTGCCAAACATAAACAACGACAACCCTAAAAATTTTGATTTTGCACTAATATCGATTACCAGTTGCATATCGTAATTCAAATTTGGTTGGATCATGTACGGAAGACATCCCATTTGCTGGATAATGTCCAAAACATTTTGTTCTACAAATCCTTCCCAATTTCGTAATCCTCTATCACCATTTCTAGCATATCCTTCTTTATATTCCTTGTATCCTTTATGACTGCGTTTTAGTTCATGGGTAGTAAGTCGTTTCAATTGCCAATCTTTAAGCTCAAACCTAATGTTGAAATATGTCAGAGAATCAAGGTCATCAAAAGCAAATACAACCATTCCTGGCTCATAGCTATTAACTAGCTCATTAGTCATTAGATCATATAGGTCATAGCTCTGTACAATCGGTTCTACTTTGACCATAGTCAATTTTTCGATCATTGTACAACACTCTTTGGCAAAAAAATCTGCTAAATGCTCATCTATATGCTTTGGATATACAAAATGTATTTCGCGTTGCATAGTCTCAGGTACATAAAAGCAGCCGAAATTTTGCAGGTAATTTTTTCTATTGCCGTAATGCTTTTTGTAAGCATAATCTTTCATTTCGCTTGGCGGTTGCAGTTTCCTGTTATCACCAAATGTCATAGGACTTAAGGGTAGAATGCCACACTGTTCGGGACCTGGCTTAAAGCAGCCTGAGGCAACGTGAGCGAAATTAGTGCCAAATGGCATGTTTCCGAGTTTGCTCCAAAATTTGTTTATCAACTTTGTTCTTTCATCCGGCTCGATTTTATCCTGTTGACTCATTTTGCGGTCAAGGGCATCGTTCATCACACGCAAAATTAGCTTATTTGCAGGCACCAATACTTGCTTCTCTTTCATGTTTGGAAAGGATACGCAGGCAACTTTATCGTTCGGCTTAATATCGTAGTTGGGAGCAACGTCCTTGTAATATTCGTACAAAGAAGAATATTTCTGACTTCCCACGATCATTTCGCCAGTAGTCGATAGGGTCATATCTGATCGATATTGCTTGAAGTAGCATTTGCTCCTTCCATTTGGTCCATCATACATCAATGTCCCTTTTTGCTCCTTTTGACGTCCTGCTAACTGGTTAAAACGATCGACATAGCCTTTATGATAATCGTCAACTGTCAAACTTGTAAAAAAAGCAGTACTTACATTTACAGCGAATGTTAGCCCTATTCCTTCAATATATTGATCAGCTATTTCGAATCTTCTAAAACCTTGGATATCGGAGACATTGAATTTCTTTATAAAATCGCTTTTCAGAAATGGATCTTTCTCGTAAAATATACTAGGCATGCCTAGAATAGTCCATAAATCAGTCTTCTTCAGAACCTGCGCCAATAATGCACGTTTATAAAGTTCTATAATACTGTTCCTTGTTTGAGTGTCGCTTAGACCGAAAGTGAAAGTCCCCTCTACAGGTTCAACCTTAATCAATAATTCATCAATTTGAAAACTCTTTTTCTTGATATCTAAACGGTATTCAGTGATGATCGTATTCCAATTGCCATTAGAGAAGTATGGTGCGGCAGGAATGCCAGTATGCCTGCTTATGATTGTACAAAATCTCTCAGCATTGTTTTTATCCATGCTTTCGCCGACTAATTGATACTTTCTCACCTTAACCTTAAGGCCTTGACCAAATTTGATCTCTTTTAAATTTGTTTCCATCTCAATTTATTATGCAAAATTTCTTAAAAGGGCATTGCATGCAGACATTTTGCTGATTGCATGGTGTGAATGCTCCTATGACTCCTTCATTTCCAAAATCTTCTAATTCTTTTAACCTGTCTATGTCTTGAATAATACGACCTCTAGCACGTTGTATGTGTATCTTAGTAAATTCTAGTGGCTCTAAAATCGCTTCGTTTAAATATGCTTTATAAATCAATATTCGATCTGTAGAAATACCTTTTTGTTCAATCAACCATAAACCATATACCAAAAGCTGCAAACTGGTTTCCTCAGTTTCTTTTGCACCAGTTTTCCAATCTGTGATAATCCAATTCCCATCCTGTGGATAGATCAAATCCGCAATACCATCTACATGCACACCAGGAAAATCAAATCCAATTTTCTTTTCAATCATCGATTCTGGATGCAAGGCACCCGTCCGAAGTGATGCAAAGCATTCGCTGTTGTAAAAGTTATCTAGCAGATGATCTATTTTTTGCTTTATCCTACCACTGATGATACTTGGTTCCTGTTCTTTATAATAGATTTCCTGTATTGATCTTGGGATAAACTTATGTGGTTTATAGATACCATCCCTAAGTTCAGTAGAATAGTTGATGCCATCTTTGAGGATTCGCGAAGCGAAGCTTTTAAGACGTGCTAAATCCCATGGGTCTTTTTTTATCAGGTTCTTAAAGTATGCTCTGATGACCCAGTGGACAATATCTCCAGCAATCAGGTGTTCGTTGCTAAACTGCTTTAAAAAGTTGATGGTGTCTTTATCTTGTCCTTCCGAATCAACAGCTTTCTTGCCTGCAAAATACTGGTAATAGTATTTTCGTGGACAAGCATCCAAAACCTGCATACGGGATATCGACCAACTTGATGGTCTTACCTGATGTTTGTTTTGTTTTGCGCTGGCGATATTTGAAAGGGATACTGACATAATTACCTTAATTTTTTTAAACTCTGCGTTAATCTATCCCATTCATTGTCCGATAGTCCCATATGTTTCACTTGATTCATAAATTTAATTGCCGATGCACTAGAGCTAATGGCGTTACTCATGTCTGAACTTATTTTTTTTGAGTTCGCTAATAGAATTTCTTCTGATATTCCAAGAATATTAGCAATCTTGATGATTGTATCGGCGGCAGGGGGTGGCATCCGATCGTTTTCAATCTTGCTGATGTAGGAAAAATCAACACCTACACCGTCAGCCAGTTCTCGTTGACTAACACCTTTTTCACGTCTTACGTTTTTTAATAATTGTCCAAATGACTGATTCATAATACAAATATATAAATGTTGAGTTGAATGTCAACACAATAATAGAAAAAAATAAAATATTGTTTTAAAATAATTTAGAAACTCCGAAATAGGCATTTACAATTCCGACTATACTTTCTCCAATTTCTGCTGCTTTTGCACTACTGATACCAGATATTTTAGCGAATTCTTCAATTGATTTGGGTGTTTTTTCTGCAATACGCTGCAATGTCTTTTCAGACATGATAATATGTGGAGGTATTCCTTTTTTTGAACTGTGTTCCAATCTCCATTTGTTTAGCATTTCATAAAGTACTGAATATTTGGTCTGCCATTCATCTTTTTTTTCGGACTTTGAGCTACTCTGAACCTTTTGCAAACTTCCTCTGGCGATCAGACTTGCTTCTGTTAAGGCCGTTGGTGCGATAATTAGACTTTTGAAAATATCTGATTTTATGTTGAGTAGGTGCAATGCTTCACTGAGGATATGTGTTAATTGATGCAGTTCGCTTTCTACTCCAATGGTTTGCATGTACACTGTCTTTAGTTTTTTAGACAGAGTTTCTATTTGGTTTAAGAAATAAGTTGATGCCATCTCTATTCTCATAACAAATTCAGAGTTTTCATTGATTGGAAGCTTGGGGTCAAGTTTGCCAATTTCATTAGTGTTGAATTTGCTAGCAGGCCTAATAATCTTACTGTATAGCTCCTCGAGGATGGAACCAAGAATTGGAGTTTCAGATAGTTTTGTTGTTAAAACTTCAATTTCATTTATCACACTTTCAAGAAACTGAAAATCGAAAAAATCGATCAACATCAGGTGTTGGTCTTTGATTTGAAGGTTGCTCAAAGATATTTCGCTAGATTGTTGTTTATGGATACTGTCCATAAACTCAACCGCAGTTTGATCAGATATTACACACTTTTGAGATATAGGTTGTCGCAAAACGATACCATTTAAAGAGCGGCAACGGCTTAATGCGACGTATGCTTGTCCAGCTTCAAAGCTATCTGCAATGTCCAGCACTACATTATCAAACGTAAGTCCCTGACTTTTGTGAACGGTTATTGCCCAAGCTAATTTTATGGGGTATTGGCTGAAACTTCCAATGTTATTTTCCTGTATTTTTTTCTCTGCTTGACCTAAGCTGTATTTGATATTCTGCCAGGTTTGTTGCTCCAAGTCCAATTCGGTAGAATCGTCAATAAATCTGACTTTAATACTGCTTTCAGTCAATTGAACTACATTGGCGGATCGTCCATTATAGTAGCGTTTTTTGCCAGAATCATCATTTTTGATCATGATTACCCTTGCTCCAACTTTTAATTTAATGGTCTCAGCAACAGGAAGACTATCTGATGGGAACTCCCCGTTTATTGTAGCTTTGTAAGCGAAGATATCCCCGGTCAAAAAATTAAGGTTTGACTGGTTGATTGCATTGGCAATCCTGTGATGCGTAGTAATCGTGATATAGCGTTGATCTTTAGAAAGGTCTAGGTCTGTGCACTTGCTGTTTAGTAAATCAATTGACTCTTGTGTAATAGAACTCATTCTGACACTATCGAGTAAGTTTATGAACATTTGGTCATCTTGACGATACACCTTTTGTAGTTCAATATTGATAAACACTGCATTTTTATATGCCAAGCTATCAAAAAAATATGGACTTGCGTAGTATTTAGAAAGTATATCCCAGTTCTCTTTTATTGGAGGTAGTTGAAGTGGGTCGCCAATAAACAGAAGTTGCACTCCCCCGAACGGTCTTCCATTCAGCCGTATTTTTTTTAGTATTCTGTCCAAGAAATCTATCATATCCGCCCTAATCATACTGACTTCATCGACGATAATAAGTTCTAGTGAGCGAATTAATGCCAACTTTTCCAGACTGTATCTCTTTGTCGTTTGTGTAATGGAATAGTCCTTTTCAGTTTGAGGTACTAACGGTCCAAACGGCATTTGGAAAAAGGAATGTATGGTGACACCCCCAGCATTGAGTGCGGCTACTGCTGTAAATGAAACCACAATATGGTTTTTAGGCGTAGATTCTTTAATCTTGCGCAATAGTGTAGTTTTCCCTGTGCCTGCTTTGCCAGTTAAAAAAATATTAACTGACGAGGCTTGCAATAACTTCGGAACAATCTCTATAATTTCCATTATTAATTCTGCGTTATCTATGGATGATTGCAAAGTTACTACATCTTGCGGACAACATCTTACAGGCCTTGTGACTCACTGACTCGGATGAATTCCAGTTATCGAAATAACTACTGCCATTTTAATATAATTAATACCTTTCGTTATTATAGGCTGCGGCCAAATCGACAATTTCATTTACAATTGAGTGATGTTTCGACATATTTTGAAGAATGCTGTCCGTAAAGAACCCATGATAAGTCAATTTATCTTCTAAGATGCACTCAATTGCTAAGATACTATCGTACAGTTGCTGGAATATTTCACTCAGCATGGCTAAGGTATTATCAATTACATGGAACGACGAACTCTTTCTTTTTCTGCTTTGGCCTTCCCAGCCCGTATTGGATATGAATTCCGCACTTTTATCATTGTATACAACAGCAAGTCCGTGGAGTATAGAATTTCTACATCTAAATGCCGGGGTTGCGATGGCTGTCCATAATTTAATTGCCTTTCGAAAATTTATGTCTGTGATATTGTCAGAGAGTTTATAAATTGAACTAATTAATGATGAAATAGGCTTGGTATCAGTTGTAGGATATATCCCAGCTACGTTTTCATTTGACAGCGACCAAACTACACGCTCAACCCTAAATTCAATACTGCCTGCGAGTGTGGCGATTTCACCAAGTTCTCTCAGTCTCTCAGGTGCCAACATAGTTAATAATTTTTCTGAAGGTCTCATTTAATGTCAATTAGTTTTTATTTACGTTTTTGATGTTTATTTAAATATCGACTTAAATCGCCCTTAAGAAATTCTTACTTTTGTTCTGCCAAAATAAAATATTATTTCTAAAGATTTTGTAGGTTGATTTTTCTTTGACAATGGAATTTAGCGTCGTTCAAAACTTATAGCTCCAAAATATCTAAAATAATAGCGCGCCAATATCAAGGTTAGCAATACGTAAATAGACATCAATACAAGATGATCTTTAAGATATAACAACACGAGTGCTGTAAAGAACATGATAAGGTTGAACACCCATATCCGAATAAAATGACTGCCCATAACTGAACTTAAATTCCTAGAATAATCACTGATGATTTTAAAATCGTCAAGAATGAACAGTATAGCAAAATTGAGGAGGCTAAGATATATACTTTCGTATCCCATAATAATGAAAAGCTCGGCTAGTGCTATATTTAAGATATAGAAAGAAATCTGTGTGAAAAATAGTGTCTCTCTGTCTTCGAATATGATAAATCTATCATATTCTTTGAGTTTTCTTACTGGCAAAAGCCCTAGAATCAAGAAAGTCAGAAATTTTCCGTTGAGCACTTTTTTGTAAATATAAGTCGATAGATATATCAAGATGAGCAATGAAGATATCCTAATAGGAAATATCCCTAATAGATTATCCTTTGAAAACCATCCTGAAAGGCTTGAATTAAGCACATTGAATATGCCGTTAAATATAGAGAATAGACCGAAGAAGAGGCCGATACAAAGTATTAGAGTAATAAAAACATATTTAAAAAAATTTACGTTGATTTTTCGGTAGTCCCATGTGTCACTAGCACGTTTGATAAAAGCATTGTTAAATATGATAAATGCTAATGCTGTTAGTGTCAGTGAGAAATATACACCTTTATTATAATTGTCTTGACCATCCTTAGTAACGTGGAGCCAATCAAGCTGGCTCTGTTGTTTTGCTGTGAAAATCTGGTCGAGTTCAATGATATATTGGAGTATGTATTTAAAAATCACTAGTGTCAAGATAAATGAGACTAATCTGAATAAGATGTAGGTAACATTAGTAACAAAACTGTCGAGCTGCCTGCTACCAGTCGATACTATACGGAATTTATCAAAAAGGTCTGCAGATTTGAATAGGATAATGAAAATTGACAAGCAAAATGGTACTGTCAGATAATAGTACCAATTCACTAGGTCTAAGTTTATGATTTGGGATTTAACAAACCCTGTTTTTAGGAAATCAAACGATTCATATAAATCGAAAGTAACATAAGACATAGCAAACAGTATGCTTAGCTTAGCGATATTAAATAAGGTTTTGACACCAATTAAATGATAAATGCGCTCGCTAAAGGAACCGTAATTCCTTAAGTGTATTTCGGAGTAAAATTCAATTGCTACAATAATTGAAGTGAAAAATAAAAGATTGCTGAAGTTTGTCATAGAGGTTAATCAGTCAGCTAAGATATTACAAATCTATTATTTAAACCATATGTTGGATTTATTCAACATATGGTAAAGAGACTGTTTGCTTATATCTATATAATTAGCGTTAGATATCTAATTGACTCTGTTGGCAAGTTTAATAATTATTTGCAAAATTATTTTTCTCCAATTATGCCAACTTTTTTGTTCTAAAATAGTCCTGTCAAGGTATCTGTTATCTTGACAGGACTAAATTTTTCGAGAATTTTATATGAAATTTTTTCTCGCTAAATCTTCAATAATTGGCTGTATCAGCATCAAGAAACGCTTTAAATGTTCAAAATAAACCTCCTGATCGGTACTAACCGTACTTTGATTTGTTCAAAGTACGGTTTTTTAATGTCAAATTAGTCTTCTATGCTATCTCAGCCTTGTTCAAAATATTCCTTCTAAAGGTTTTTACAATTACGGGCGATTAGAAGATTGTGTTTAAACATCTTTTATTCAAAGATCACAGGTGCAGAATGTTGCATTAAAAACTTCTCGTTTATAATGGGGTATAGTTAGATGACTACCAATGGATGGTTGTAGCGCTCAGCTAAAACTCAGTCATTCATCTTGAATTCACTGATCCTGAAATTGGATACATATGTCTGTAAAATGGATACTTTTACCAGTCCGTGTTCGCCGAATTTTGTGTCACAATCAAAATTAAAAAAATGAATACACAAAAAGTATGGTTTATCACAGGTGCATCCAAAGGGATGGGGCTTGAAACTGCCAAACTCGTATTGGCAAACGGCGACAAATTGGTAGCTACTTCAAGGAATGTTAACGAACTCATGAGCAGCCTCGGCGAAGCTAGCGAAAACTTTCTTCCTCTGGCATTAGATATTACTAACGACGGAGCCGTTAGCGATGCCATATTCAAAAGCATTGTGCATTTTGGAAGGTTAGACGTGGTAATAAACAATGCCGGCTATTATCTGGTGGGGAGCTTGGAAGAAATTTCTGAAGAAGAATTTCGTAAAACGCAGGAGGTTAACGTTTTTGGAACAGTGAACACTATTCGTCATGTGCTACCGTACCTCCGAAAACAGCAATCTGGACACATCATTAACATTGCTTCAAATATGGGTTACATGGGTTACGCCAATACCGGAAGTTACAATGCGGCCAAATTTGCTGTTGTAGGTCTTTCAGAAGCATTGGCACAAGAAGTCAAACCCTTTGGCATTAAGGTTACTGTGGTGGCTCCAGGTATGTTCCGTACTAATTTCATGTCTGATCATACGCTGGTTGTGGCCAAAAAAAATGTGATCGGTTACGGTAAAAAAGAGCATGCAGCTATGTTGAGCAGTTTTAACGGACACCAACCAGGCGATCCGAAAAAACTGGCACAAGCACTGAATGCAATCGTAAAAGCAGAAGAACCTCCTGTTCACCTTGTACTTGGACCAGACAGCTATAGCTCTATCCTGGAACACCGGAATAAGGAGCAAGCTGAAATGGAACAATGGAAACACCTGTCACTTTCCACCAACTTCGATTAATTGATTAAATTTGAGGAAATGAAGAAGACAGATCAATCACCTTACCAGATCAGTTCGATTTCTGAACTGCACCGTTTATTTGCACTTTCAAAGCCCGATCATCCTTTGGTAAGTGTGATTGATTTTGCACTCCTGAGCTACAAACACAGTGATGTATGGAAGCATTTTACGAATGATTTCTACTGTATAGCCATAAAAACTGGTACAAACGGCAAATTCCGTTACGGGCAACAGGATTACGATTTTGAAGAAGGGATCATGACATTCACTAAACCAGGACAGGTGTTCTCGGTACGAGAAACAGATGGAAAACCGGTTAATGGCTACATGCTCGTATTTAAGCCAGCGCTCATCCAGAATTATCCCTTAGCGAAGCGTATTAAAGATTACGGTTTTTTCTCATATTCGGTTGCAGAGGCACTTCATTTATCGGTAAAAGAAGAAGAAGTTATTTTCTCCCTCCTGAAACAAATGCAGCAGGAGCTAAAAAACAGTATCGATCAATATAGCCAGGATGTAATGGTTTCGCATGTAGAGCTACTGCTTAGTTACTCAAATCGCTTTTACAACAGGCAGTTCATTACCAGAAAGGCTGTACATCACGATCTTTTAACAAGGTTAGAAGAAATCCTTACGGGCTATTTTGAAAACGATAAAAAGCCTGTGCTTACGCTTCCCAGTGTCAAAATACTTGCCGATGAGCTTAACCTTTCTGCCAATTACTTAAGTGATATGTTGCGTAGCCTCACCGGACAAAGCACCCTGCAGTATATCCACAATCATATCATCGAGGCAGCAAAAGTTTTACTTTCTACAACAAGCCTTAATATTAGCGAAATTGCTTACCGCTTTGGATTTGAGTATCCTCAGTCTTTTAATAAGTTATTTAAGAAAAAAACCATGCAAACTCCTTTGCAGTATCGGCAATCATTTAATTAATTCAGCCCATTTTTTTGGATAACCAGTTGAATTTTTTACTTTTGTATTGATCAATACAAAAATGGTTATATCAATGAAAGGAAGACCTACATTATTTGAAAATACCGAGTTGGTGAGCAAAGCGCAACAGATTTTCTGGGAAAAAGGATATACGGCGACCTCGCTAAACGATTTGTTGACCGCTACCGGAGTAGGTTCCGGTAGCTTTTACAACAGCTTTAAAGGAGGGAAGAAGGAAGTTTTCAGCGCCGCAATTCAACAGCGGAGGGAAGCATTTAATGATTTCAGAAAAATACTGGAAAGAAGCGAGTTTCCACTGGCCTTGATAAAAGACTTTTTCAGGAGTATAGCCAAAGCAAACCAAACAGATCATTTTAGAGGTTGTATCATAGCAAACACAGTTGTAGAAATGACTTTTATTGATGATGAGCTGGAGGCAGATGCCATTCGAATACTAAAAGATGTTGAGCAGATGTTTGTGAGCGCAATTGAAAGAGAAAAGGAATTCGGTCACCTGCAAAACCCATTATCATCGCAAGTTTTGGGTAGATACCTGATCACTTTCTGGTGTGGCCTTAATACCCTCAGAAGAATTTATCCTGATGAAAAAGTACTTGCAGCGCAGGTAGAAATGCAGTTGGAGGTTATAGGTTAAATTTTTTTGACTAATTATGTATTGATCGATACAAAAATAAAAATAAGATGGATTTAAAATTAAAAGGAAAAAGGGCGTTTATCAGTGGCGCGACACAGGGAATTGGATTTGCCATTGCGCAGCAATTATTGGCCGAAGAGGTTGAGGTCATTATAAACGGTCGTGAAGAAACAAAAATGAATGATGCAGTTGCGGCGTTACAAAAACAATTTCCAAATGCGATTGTATCAGGGATCGCAGCTGATTTTTCTGTTAAAGCACAGATAGAAGCCCTGTTAAGTCAATTAAATGATATCGATATTCTGATTAACAATGTCGGGATTTTTGACCTGAAAGATTTTGCGCAAACTACCGATAACGATTGGTATCACATGTTTGAGATCAATGTCATGAGCAGCGTAAGATTATCAAGGGCATTATTGCCGAAGATGCTCAGCAAGAACAGGGGAAGGATTATTTTTATTAGCAGTGAGTCGGGTGTTAATGTTCCGGATAATATGATACACTACGGAATGACCAAAGCCGCAATGATGTCTGTGAGCAATGGCTTATCAAAATTAACCAAAGGTACAGAGGTTACAGTAAATACTATTTTAGGCGGGCCGACTTATTCTGATGGCGTAGCTAAAACCGTTGAACATATTGCAGGTATACAAAATAGGAGTGTGGAGCAGTTAAAAGCGGGCATCATGCAGCAAACTAACCCTCATTCGCTGTTAGGACGCTTTATTGACCCGGCAGAAATTGCCAACCTGGCTGCCTATCTTTCCAGTCCGTTGTCGTTAGCTACAAATGGAGCTAGCTTGAGGGCTGACGGTGGTGTTTTGAAGACGCTTTGATCTTATTTTCAATAGTTAATTCAAATAAAGTATTAGTTTTATTATGTGAACCTTGAGGTGATATAAACTTCAATATAAACCAAAACTACATCTCTCATATTTGCCAACTTTTTGTTCTAAAATAGGCCTGTCAAGGTACACATGTTCTGACAAGACCTTGTTTTATAGAAAAACTAAATGAAATTTTTCAGTTCCAAATCCTCAATTATAGGTTCTATGAGCAATAAAAAGCGATTTAAATATTCAAAGTATTCCTGCTGATCGGTATCGGAAGTCAAAATAAAGAGTACAACTGCCTGATAATTAGTTTTTTGTACTCTTTATTTTTATCGAATTTTATCTTTGGATACAAAAATAGATGTTTAATTAATTGATAATCAATTGTCTGCTTACAATCCTATTTTAAACCAGGTGGATTATCGATAAGCGATGCAAGTTTTCTAAAGCTATAATGAAACGCATAAGGGTCATCGGGTGCATTAAACTTTCCACCATCTCTTTGGGTAGGTTTAGATGCACTAAGCACTATGGTATTGCTGTAGTTTGGGTCTTCTATTATTTTAAAAGTATAGGTTACTTTTTCTAATTTATGATTAAGTGCTTTTATATATTTGCCCCATTCTAAAGAGCTTGCCTTCTTTTCCCAAAATCCTCCTCTTCCATTTTTTGGTGTAATGGTTAGCGCATTGCCTTTTAAAATATAAGTGCCCGTTTCGTAGCTAAAAAGGATATCCTTTGTTTTAGTAATCCACTGCTTATTTCTATATATGTAAGTGCCATCCTTGTTAAAAGTATATTCCTTTCTAAGGTAACCTGCTGTGTATTGGGGCACACCATTAAAACTTCTTCCTGCACTTTCTAAACTATAATCTGTCCAAAGCCCAACAATAGCAGAGGCATTATTTTCTGCGCTTGGTATGGTAGAAATATTTGCTGTGCTAATAGTTAGCGAACCAAGCAGCGATTGATATTCTTTGAGATAAGGCATTGCTGTAGCATTGCACACTATTGCCATACAAATTTTTTGATTACTGTACACGGTAAGTATAGTCGCTACATTAGTGCCATTATATTGCCAAATACCTCTGCCACTAATTATAGACCAGCCATGCGTAAGCTTAGGTTCGGTTTTTTCTACTGACGAAATGCTTTTGCCATTTGATATCAGTTCGTTCCAATCTTTATCAAAATCGATTTTTATATCGCCTTCGCTATTTCTGTGTTTATAAATGCCTATTTGTCCCCAGCTGCCACCATCCACACGCGAGTAAGAAATGTTGCCAGCATTTTGCTTTGATGTCCAGTCCTTTGGTGGGGTATAGGTAACAATGTCGAAAGTCTCTTGTTGAGCAAAAGTGCTTATTGCATTTATTGTGAATAGCATTAAACAGAGTTTCCTTTTCATCTTTACATAAATAAATTAGGTTTTTGAAACAGGTGAATTAATGGGTTACATTGCCTTAAATTTTCGTTCTGTAGTATTGTTGTTTTCGTTCAATTCATGAATGTCTTTGATATTGTCTATTTCAATTTTGTACATGTACTCTTGAAAGCTTTTCAGTAAACTTCTCTGTCTACTGCCTTCTAGTACGATATAGCTATTTATTTCTTGTCCAGGTGTGAGCACAGCATGAGGTTGCAGTACTTTTACATCAGTGCTTAAACACTCGGCCCTTAATTCGGTACACCATACTGATCCAAGTAACCGCAAGCCATTAACGTTAACATTTAGCGCAGCAGTGCCTATGTTTTTTACTTTGTAATATATTTTATGATGAAACTCTTCTGCAGAGATGCTGGTAATTTCTACGGTAAGATCCGGAAATGCTGTAGTAGAAAGAAGGGGTCCAGCCAAGGTACTTGTTAAAGTTTCCATTATATCTGTATAACCAATAATGGGGGCAGTAGCAAGATTATTGCTTTCATTGTGTTCTGCAACGCTATTGGTTTCGTCGGCTTTTAGCTGGTAGGTATAGGCTGTATTTTTAATTAACTTTTTTGTTGGGGTAAACCCTATTTTAAATTGTATTTCGGCCCCAGGTTCCAGTGAGCCTTGATCTACCAATTTAGTGCCACCACCAGCTTGTATAAATTGGCCGTTAGCAGATACAATACTGCCCTGCATGGTAATATTACTTAGATCTACATTGGCTGCACCAGTGTTTTTTAAAGTACAATTGATGTGATAATTACCTTTGTCGTGTTCGATACTGCTAATGCTTACCTGCAAATCTGGTAAGGCAATTTGTCTCGTTACTAAAGGTCGGTTTATGTTTACCATCGTTTTTTGCTGAGCATTTATACTGGTAAAAAGCAATAGAAATAACGATAGTAGGCTTGTTAATTTTTTCATTTGAATAAATTGTTTTTAAGTGGTAATGAAGCTTCGATAAGCTCTTATTCATCTCTGTTTGTAAGCGGCGGCTTATCGGGGTTTATAAGATTATCGATTAAGTTGCATAATGATATAAAGTTAATTCGCTGTTAACTGGGTTGCTATCCTGTAAAAAGGGGATTTTTTAATGTTGTTTTACCAATGCTTTTATGGTGTTGTTGTTATCAGTAAGCACCAATATTCGTCCGCCTTTTATAGCCTCAAACTGGCAATTAAATGTTTCTAACTGACCTTTAAAACGGTTGGTAAAAGTGATCTTCCAATCTTTAACTTCGTACTTGCCATTATATTTTTGCGTAGAGAAACCCATGTTGCCAACTTGGCCCGACGCACCCGAATGCTGACTGCTGTAATGGTTTGCCTCTAAAAAGTTAAATTCGTCTGAAGTGGCAGTTGCTGTACTACCTGCGTAACGGCCACTGCTTACATAATAATAAGAGAGTGATGCAAAATCTGACGATGACCATTTGCCGGCAAGATCTGTGTTAGCCACCGCAAATTTGTTACGCCATTGCATCTTGGCAAGTTTATCCCAAGATTTGCTCTGTTCAAGGTAATCCCAACTGGAGGTGTTGATGTAATTATTGCCAAATTCGTTTTCAAAATCAGTTTTACTATTGGTAACTACTTCCAAATACCGTCCGTTTCCCTGTTGGTAATGTTTTTTATAGAATACAATGAAAACATTTTTGCCAGTTTGTTTTTCAACCCCATTGGCCATTAGAAAAGTAATGGATGGCGAGCCCTGCAGGCCTCTTTGCTGAAAGTTGGTGATGTTTTGATATCGCGGTGCTATCAATGCATTCCAGGCATGCTCATCGCCTTTAAGTTTATCAAAATTATGCTCATCTGCCTGTTGGTTAGGATAATGGATAAAAATGCGTGTACCAGGTTTGGTAACCTCAACCCAGTCTGTTTTGCTGGCGCTTATCCAGCCGTCATCAAAATTGGTAGTATCATATTTAAATTGCCCATTTACAGTATGGTATGTTTGATTTGGACTTATTTCATTTCTTTCGATGGGTTGAAACGTTTGCAATAAATGCTGAAAATCTTGCAGATATGGCAATGCAGTTGAATTACACATGGCACTTAAATATACTTTCCCGTTACTAAACGTAGTGAGGATGGTAGATACATTAGCGCCATTGTACTTCCAAATGCCGCTTCTGCTAATTACAACCCAATTGTTTAGCGTATCTGGTTTAGCTTTTTCTTCATTTTCTACAGCTTTTAAGCCCAATACTAATCCGTTCCATTCCTTTTCGTTATCGGTTTCGGCATCTCCCGTGCTTACAGCACTTTTGTAAATCACGATTTGCCCCCAGCTATTGCCATCAATTTTTGAGTAGACCAAATGGTTGTCGGTAAGTTCTTTTTTCCAGTTTTTTGGTGTCGTATAAGAGACGATATCGAAGGTTTCGTTTTGCCCACATGCCTGCATTGTAAACAATAAGCAGATCATAAAAAATGAGATATGTTTCATAGTGGATTATAATTTCTTGATATGAATATTGCTGATGTAGAACTGATTTTTTTCGTTCACGTAAAAATTGAGATCCTTTAAGACCATGCTGGGTGAAAAAGCTGTGTTGCATTCGTACACCTTGCTGTTGTTGCACCTGATCAATATGCTTTCCCCTTTTTTTTGTAGGCTCACGGTAGCTTGATTAACTGGCTTGCTGCCAGTGAAACCGGACAGAGAATAATAGTTGGAGACCTTACAGGTTGTCAATCCGTTAATCATTATCCAGCCAGCGGCATCTGACCGGTTCATATCACCTGGTGACACATTTAAGATGATATTTTTTTCTCCGGCATTGCCTGAAAACTTTAGCTGCACGTCAATTCCTGGTGTGCCCCATGGCACATCGCCCTTTTGCACCAGAAGATCATAGCTTAGCTCAAAATCTCCATTTATATTTTGCGGAAAATTTTTCGGAGCTGCATTTCTTTTCAACCTTAACCACTTGCCTTCAGCCTTATCTAGTGTAGCTACTACTGGTTGTTCGCCAGAAACTTCGCTTCGTTGGGTTTTCCAGTCTTGCGGTGAGGAGCCAACAGCTGTACTGGAAAAATCTTCAAAGAACAATACAGTTTTATCAGCAGCATTTTTCTTTGCTGCGGCAGAAAGTTCTGACGCCGCCGAGGCTCGCTGCTCCTTTTCTTTAAAGGCTAATCCAAGCGGTTGATATGGCTCAATCACTTTATCCTTTCCAAAAAAATAACGATATACGTAGTCATAATTAAAACGGTTGACAAAATTATCCATCAGTTGCACAGCACCGCCATATCCCGCATTAATAGGTCCATCCAGCTTGAACACGAGCCATTGCGGACCGCTGGTAGCGCAATCTTCTTTTACTCCTTTTTTTAACCGAAGCAATGGGTAATTGGTAGAGGAAGAAACTGCTTTTCCCCATCTGTCAAGGTTTTGAGTGTTTTTTTCGGTCTGTATCCAGTTAGGTAATTTTCCACTGCTACCGATATTGGCTAAATCAATGATATCTATCTGTCGTTCAATAGTATTAAAATATACGAATTTATTTTCCTGTTGCTTTAGCTGTTCTTTTAATACCTGCATTCCTTTTTTTGCGTTTTCCAGGTAGTTTTCATAAATCAGCTTTCGGTTTACTGCAAATTGATGTAGCTTGGGAAACTGACTTTCTAATTGCCGTAAAAGTTCAGCTACTGTAACTTGCTCAAAAGGAAGTGGCTGCCTGTTCCTCGTCATAATTACCACGTAAGATAATTGGTTGCCTACCGGGAACAGATAATGACGATAAGGTTGCAGGTTCGGGCTGCCTGTAAAATTTCTATAAGCAGTCATTTCATCGAGCCAGTCTTTTTCATATTCCCCTTTTTGCCCAACGGTATAATCAGGCATGGTACAATAATAGTCGGTAGGAGTAGAAAGCGCAATTACCTGTTTGGTAATCAATTCTACGTTGTTCGCCATGATGTCAAGCCGGGTATAACAATGGTTTCCTGGTGTTGGAAAGAATTTATGTGTGCTTGTTTTAGATAAGCATAGATGAAACTTAGCCAGCGCCCCATAGGAATTGGGGAGTGCGGAGCGGTTGTCTTTTTCAGCCTCATCTGCACCATAATATTTTGTGCCTTTGTATTTGGAAGCAGGGGGTCTAAACAGGTCCAGTTTGAGCTCGCCTAATAGTCCGATAGGTGTATAGGTTTGTTGCAACCAAGTACCAATTTTTCTGCCCATATCAGTTTGGTTTACAGGATAGCTCCAACCATTTTCAGTAATGGGTTTGGCGGGTTCGTTTTTTAGAGGATTTAACCATCCGATTTCAATATGTTCAAAATCCTTTTTATCGTACATTCCGCGACTGTCAACCTGCTGGGCATTTGCGAAAGAAAAAGTAAACAGGGCAACAAGCAAAGCTTTAGTTTTCATATTCCTATTTGTTTAATGATTGATATTTTACCACTGCCTGATGATGATTCCTTTGGCGATACCGGTACCAGTTACCGAGCCATGACCACTGATAAGGCTGATTTGTTTCTGTATTCCGGCTTCTAATTCCTGTTTGCCTATGCCCGCTTTTACGGTTGCAGAGGAGGTGGCCGTAAAATCGCCTACGCCTGCTTTTTTACTCATTTCCAACTCGAACTCCTGTTTTACGGTAAGTTCACCGCTAATGGGTTCCTCATCCACACCAGCCGAGCCTTCTACACTTGCATTTGCGGTTCCTTTCCAGTCTTTCAGCTCATTATTTTCATCCAGTTCATAGGTAAAATCGCTGCCAATGGCTCCTTTAATTTCCAGCGGACCAAGCTTTCCTTTGGCGTTTGCGCCCGATTTTATTTTTACTGTGCTGCCAATGTATGTGTTGCCCAGGTGTTTGAAGGTAATTGCGTTATCATTAAATTCAATGGTCATGCTGCTATGGCTACAATTAAACTTGTACGTTACATAGCCTAAGTCAACTTCGGCCTTGTAATTACAGGCCACATCATCAAACTCCGCCAGTTTACCTGGCTTTGCTTCTGCTTTCTCTTCACAGTCTGCATAGGCGTTTTTATAATCCTGCATATCCAAAGGTTGAAGCTCCCTGTTTTTCTGCAGCCAGAAAAGTTGAAATTGCAGTTCAATTATTTTGAAGGAATGAATATCCAAACTGGTATACTGTGCCCAGTACGCAAAGTCATTGGCATAATGTTTAAAAAGCGTGAGGGCCTCTTCATCATATTCTTTCTTCCTGGTGTTCAACTCTTTCAACATCGCATTGATGGCGTCCCGATGTGCTGTGCAGGGAGCTTCTGGCGGAGGTATTTTTTTGTTTTTTCTAATCGCGGTAAGGTCAGTTTGAAGTTTCATATAGCTTTCGGTAAGCTTTTTCATTTTTGCAGCGTAATATTTTTCTAACTGCTGCACTTGTAAGCCAGCTTTGCGGGCGTGCAATGGCTCCATATTTATTGGAGTGGCCACACCTGTGTTAATAGTTTGTTGAATTGTGCCCATTACTTTACCTGTCGTTGTAGATATGTATTTTGCATACAATGCTGTTTCATCTGCCAGTTCTTTTTCTGCTTTTGCAATGGCTGTTGCTATACCATTGTTAAATTGCTCCCACATAGGCAACAACGCATTTATTTCTGCAATACTATTGGGATAGTCGGGGCGTTTGGTGTTGCCTAGCCCCAACGGATCGGAGCTGGGTTTGAACGGAACTCTTAAGTTGATGCTGCTTATCTTTTCTCCCAGCTTTGCCAGCTTCTCTTCTTTTTCCCTTGTGTAAGCATGTTTGATAGACTTCCTGACAAGTTCTGCAGCTTTTTTTGTATTGCCTTTGCTTTCTTCAATGGCTGCCTGCGTTAAGGTTGCCTGCGGATGATGTACGTATACATCAGTAACACTATCCAAGTAGTTTTCTGCTTTTTGCAGTTCGCCCAGTCCAAACCATGCCTGCCCAAGGTTGTTCATGACTGTGGTGTTTTTAGGAAAACTTTTATGAAGATATTCTAAGATTGGGATAGCTAAGTGCTCGCCATTTAACATCGTAAGCGCTGCAGTATAATTACTCAGTGCATTATACTGTGCTGGATAATCGGTACATACTTTACCAAGCAGATAAACAGCTAATTCCGGGTGGCCACTCGCCCAAAATGCACTGGCCATTGCATCGGCGTCTTCGCCATTTTTTGTTTTTGCTTTAATTTTACTATACACCTTATCAGCCAGCATAACTGTATTTGCTTCTAAAGCAACGCTAAGTTTTGTCTGTATAGCTTTTACATATGCAGAAATCCGAGCAGCGTTTACGCCCTTTGCAATTGCTGCAATTCTAACAGCATCCTTTTTTGGTACGATAAGCTTATCATCTTCCCACGCTTTGGCAAGTTTCTTGTCTGATATGGCAGGCATATTTTTAACCGCCTTGTTCATATCGGGCATTTTAATACCTAGGCTATCCATCATCTTTTTATCTTCAGGGCTCATCTCTTTCATCATCTCATCCATCATGCCCTTTGCTTCTTTCATTGCGGCTTCCATTTCTTTTTTGGTTGGCGGCTTTTCTTTGCCCGACTTTTTTTGTGCAACAAGTAATGCAGGCAGTAATAAAAAGGCCATGAGCAGTATGGACCTAACTATTTTACAATTTTTCATCCTCATATGTCGTTGATTTTCTAAGCCTTATTGGGATCTTTTCTGGTAGTACTGTCCTGTACTATTGGTTTTTAGTTTCCGGAACGGATTTGTTCTCATTTGTTTTGTCTGAAGCGTTCTTTTTATCTTTTTTTCCTTTACCTATATCCTTCGCCATTTTTTTAATTTTTCGGGAGGAGCTGTCTACAACTTTATCTGTTGTTTTACTGATTGCCTTATCAACGGTGGCATTTATTTTCTTGTCTACTGTTGCGTTTACTTTCTCTTTTAGTTTTTTAAGAAATTGTGCTTGTACTGTAATACTTCCTGCAAGAAGCAGTATTGTCAGCATTAAATTTTTAGTTTTCATGTTGTAGGTTTTAGTTATTACGGATATGTTTTTCTCAAGGCTAATTTAGGTAGCAGTGTCAGCCGATCTTATCCTGTAAAAAGAGGATTTTTACAAAATGATTGAATTAGGGCTGACCAGGTTGTTTTCCTGGCGAAAGATATTTTGTAGCTTTAATAAAAATCCTGTAAAAAGGGGAGTACTATCAGGCTAACAATTCGGTTTATTTGTATCCATAACTAAAGCCATGTATCTAAAAAGAATTATTGCATTGATATGCTTTTTGTATGCCTTTAATTTAAATGCACAAACAAACGAAAAGGATAGTTTGCTAAAGTTACTTCGTGTTCATAGGCAAGATACAAACTGTGTTAAAACCTATTACAATTTGGCCAAATACTATGAGAAAAATAATCTGGATTCGGCCAGGCATTTTTTGAGACTCTTAGGTAACCTCGCCGAAAAATTATCATATGAACGAGGCCGCTATCTG
Source organism: Pedobacter sp. GW822-FHT03F06 (assembly GCF_058801365.1). Classification (NCBI taxonomy): domain Bacteria; kingdom Pseudomonadati; phylum Bacteroidota; class Sphingobacteriia; order Sphingobacteriales; family Sphingobacteriaceae; genus Pedobacter; species Pedobacter sp. GW822-FHT03F06. The sequence goes on along the minus strand of NZ_JBXANE010000011.1, from coordinate 120,062 downwards.
TATCATGAACGTGTGGCCGTGGTATCGTTTACACAGGGGGCACACCATAAGGCATTAGAAGAGAGTCGAAAGGGTTTAATGATTGCACGGCATTTAAAACAACCAGGATTTGAAATAGCGATGCTCAATATGATGTCTATCTGTTATCAATATCTTGGCAGATATCAAGAGGAATTGGACTATGTTTTGCAGGCTCAGGCAAAAGCTGAAAAAGTAAAGGATACTGCCAAAATGGTTGGCCTATATATTAGTATTAGTAATGCCTATGCCGATCTTGGGCAACACCGAAAATCCCTGGATGCAGGATTGACGGGACTGCGTCTTAGGAAGCGGTACAATATTACTGCTGGCTATGTGAACCGACTATATGCAGGCATTGCCCAGGAATATGAAATACTGGGATTACCCGACAGTGCAATTTATTTTTATGACAAGGCGCTCAGTTCTTCAAAGCAGCTAAACGACCGCTTTGCCGAAGCAAGCATCTATAAGTACATTACTAATTTTTATTCTTCTTTAGGTAAGTATGATAAAATGCGGGAAATGGCTGCACATTCCCTTACGCTTGCCAAGGAAATGAATAGCCGTCAGCTACTAGCCACTGCTTATTACAACCTAGCTGCTGCCCATTACTATACCAGGGACAATAGGAAAGCCCTTGCTTATGTGAAGCAGGCACTTTCTATTGCCAAAGCCGATTCCATCAGGCATGAAATGCAGAACGGTTATCGCCTGCTCTCCTACATTTCCGCCACACAGGGCGACTTCATCACTTCATCGAATGCACAACGCAAGGCAGATTCACTTGAAAGAACCGCTTTGAATGAAGAAGTGGCTAAATCTGCAGCAGATCTCGAAAAAAAATACGAAACTGAAAAAAAGGACAGTCAGATCAGGCTGCAACAAGCGGCTATCCAACAAAAAAACACCTTAAATTATATACTAATTGGCGGTGCGCTTTTGTTGATCCTCATTTTCGCAATGGTATACCGCAACTACAAACACCGTCAAAAAATACAACAGCAACGCATTAACGAACTAGAAACTGAAAAGCAGCTTACTGCAACTGAGGCCGTATTAAAAGGAGAGGAGCAGGAAAGAACACGTTTGGCTAAAGATTTACACGATGGCCTGGGGGGTATGCTCTCAGGTTTAAAACACTCATTTGGACACATGCAGGGAAATTTAGTTATGACACCAGAAAATGCCATGGCATTTAATAGAAGTATGGATATGTTAGATAGTTCCATTAAAGAGATGCGCAGAATAGCTCATAATATGATGCCAGAAGCACTTGTTAAATTTGGTTTGGATACGGCTTTAAGAGATTTTTGTACAGATATAAATCTTACAGGCGCATTGCAGGTGGATTATCAATCTATTGGAATGGAAACGGCTAACCTTGATAACACAACTTCGATAACCATTTTTAGGATAGTACAAGAATTGCTTAATAACACGATTAAACACGCTTCGGCTGATACTGCCATTGTACAACTGGCCAAAAGCGATGACACCATAACAGTAACGGTAGAAGATGATGGCAAAGGATTTAACCCAGATCTATTAACCGAAACACACGGAATTGGTTGGGCCAATATGAAAAATAGGGTCGACTTTTTAAAGGGAAAAATAGATGTTAAAACTGAGCCCGATAAAGGCACGTCGGTATTAATCGAGTTCAAATTATGAATGGAGTAAGTGTGTTGATTGTAGATGATCATTACCTTGTAATTGAGGGCGTTCGTTCGTTACTGCAAAATGAAAAAAATATAGAATGGCAGGGGCATGCTACATCTAGGGAATCGTGCCTTGCCTTTTTGCAGCACCACCAACCTGATGTCATACTAATGGATATTAATTTAGGTAAAGAGAGTGGAATAGATCTTTGCAAAACGATCAAAGAAAAATACCCTGGCATACATATTTTAGGTTTGAGCACTTTTAACCAGCAAAGTTTTATTCAAAAAATAATTGAAAACGGTGCATCGGGCTATGTACTTAAAAATGCTACAAAAAACGAGTTATTAGAGGCCATATTTACGGTAAATGCAGGAAAAACTTATTTAAGTGGAGATGCATTTCAAATGCTTAGAACAAAGGAAAGTACTAAAATAATTCTAACCAGAAGAGAAAAGGAAGTGCTAGAACTTATCGCTAATGGTCTAACCAATAATGAAATTGCCATTAAACTTTTTGTTAGCGTAACTACAGTAGATACGCATCGAAAAAATCTACTTTCTAAATTTCACGCTCGTAATATTGCATCTTTGGTTAAAATGGCTGTGCAAATGGAACTAATCTAAAACCGATCAAAAAGCTAACTACCATTTTTGATGTATTCTTGCTAATGGTTCAGTCTTGTGATGGGGAATAGCAGTTAGCAATGCTGCAAAATATCTAAAGCTGTACTGCGGCATTGCTACGATTTTATGGACTCTGGAAGTTTAGCATTAGCCAGTAATCTTAAGCGATTGAATTAAACCCTGCTGAAGAACGAGGTTAAAATTAAGAATGGCCGGGCTACTTGGAAATGTTCCCGAAATCTCAGCTGTAAATACCGAACCCTTTTCATCTTCCTTATAACTAATCGGTTTTAAAGTAGTTTGATACTGTTGGTTCGAATTTTCAATCCATTTTTGAATGGCTGCTCTTCCGATATGGTTCTTTCCTTCGTCGAATACTTCGGCGTTTTCTGAGAAAAGTGAGGAATACGCTACAGCATCGTGGCTGTTTTGCGCTTCAATTAGGTTGGTTATAAATTTTGGTAAGTTCATGGTATTTATTTTTAGATTAACTTATTGTTGTACAAATTTCGGTAGTACTAGCGTGGTGCACAAGTAGGGCATTACGATTCGGATAGGGAAAAATTTATCCGTATTGTTTCGTTAATGGCCTACATGTATCTTTGTTAGATGTACGAGAAAAAAACTTTTCCCAATTTAAACTGTGGTCTCGATTTAGTTGGAGAGGTGCTTTATGGCAAATGGAAAATGCGCTTGTTGTGGTTTATCAACGAGGGTTATTTGCGCCCCAGCGAGCTGCAACGCAAAATACCAGATGCAAGTCGTAGGGTAATCAATATTCAGCTAAAGGAACTTGAGGACCATGAATTGGTTATCAGAACAATCTATCCGGTGATGCCACCAAAGGTAGAGTATTCGCTTACTGAGTTTGGCAAAACCCTGATACCGGTGATCGCCGCTATTGGAAATTGGGGAGATGCGTATCAGGACAGTTTGAAGCGTGTAATTCTGAAAGGATATCCGCAGTTGACCTGATTTTTTCTAAGTAGATATTAGCCAAATTATGCCCAGGTTGATTTCGGTCAGCGATTTAAACTTATTCCAAATGCAACCCAGGCTGGTATTGTTGTAATTTTAAACGGTGGGTATGGTGCCTCCATCAATTACAAATTCGGTTCCGGTAAGGTAACTTGCCCTTGGCGAAACAAGAAACCCAACCATTTCTGCCACATCTTCTGGCATGGCAGGTCGGCCGTATGGAATGCCGCCAAGTGCATCCATTACACTTTGTGTGGCCTGTTCTATCGAAATTGCTTTGCTCTGCGATATGCGTTCCATCATTCTCTTTGAGCTGTCTGTCATGATCCAGCCCGGAGAAACCGTTAAAACCCGAACTCCTTTTGGAGCAACTTCGTTAGAAAGTCCTTTGCTGTAATTGATCAGTCCGGCCTTTGCCGCCGCATAGGGGAGTGTGCTTTCATATAATGGAAGTTTGCCTTGAATAGATGCGATATGGATAATTACACCTGTTTTTTGTTTGATCATTTGCGGCAAAAATGCCCTGTCTAATCTTACTGGCGCTAAAAGATTGGTTTGCAATGTTTCTTCCCAGTGTCCATCGGTTAAATTAGCAAAACCACCTGCTGGAGTTTCCGAACCACCAAGGCTATTGATCAGGATATCGAGTCTGCCAAATTTTGATACTACCTCCGTTACTACTTTTGCTGTTCCATCAGGCTTGCTCAGGTCTGCCGAAATAAAATACAGCTTTTCATTGGGCGCTGCGGGCGGGTTTCTTGCAGTAATGATCACTTGTGCCCCGGCTGCCAGTAGTCTTTCGGCAATTGCTTTTCCGGCGCCTTTGGTACCGCCTGTTACCAGGGCAATCTTACCAGATAGTTCGTTGTTGAAATTAAATTCCCTTTCCATTGTATATATTTTTATACAAAATTCAGGTATACTATAGTTTCCTACAAGTACGGTATTACGATTCGGATAGCGTAAAATTTATCCCTATGCAATTGGTGTTTCCGTAATTGCTATAATTAAATGTTCCCGGGATATTTGCTTTGGTATTATTAAGTAAGCTAGGTGGAATAGGATAAAAGTCTAATCGTTCGTTGATAAGGGTTTAGAATAAGTGTCATAAATATCCTTTATGGGAAAAATGTACAATATTGTTGTCCGTTTGTCCATTCCCTGGGCCTGGCGTTCTCCCCATCTTTGTATTGTCAATAAACAACAAATATTTCAAACATTAATTTTAAAAAAAATAACAATGAAAAATCTAATCTTAACCGCAAGTCTAATCATGACTTTATTAACAAGCCAATTCGCTTTTTCACAAAACAAAAGAGTCCCAGCTTCAGCCGGAAGGTCTGAATATATCGAAGTTGAGCCAGGTGTAAAACTTCATGTAACTGATCTTGGCGAAGGTCAACCCATCGTATTGATCCACGGATGGCCGCTTAGCGATGAAATGTACCAATATCAATATCAGTATCTGGTAAGGAAAGGTTTCAGGGTGATCGGCATTTCATTACGTGGTTTCGGTAAATCTGATAAACCTTATGGAAAGTACAATTTCGATGTTTTTTCTGATGACATTTATGCTGTTCTCCATACCTTAAAAATAGAGAATGCTGTATTGGGTGGTTTTTCTATGGGTGGTGCCGTTACCATTCATTATGTAAATAAATATAAATCTGCACATGTGAGCAAACTGGCACTATTTGCAGCAGCTGCTCCATCATGGAAACAACGTGCAGATTACAATTACGGAATATCTGAGGATGGTGCTGCTGCACTGATCAAACAAACCATGACCAACAGGGAAGAGCTGATAGGTGGGTTAGGTGCAGCATTTGCGGCCAAAGGTACCACACTTCAAAAAAATACAGAGAAATGGCTTGAAAATATCAACTTATCTGCAAGTCCATATGTAGTTACCGAATCTATCAGTGCCCTTGGCGATCTGGATTTGCGCCCTGTGCTTAAAAACATAACCATCCCCGTAGCCATATTTCAGGGTACAAAAGATCAACTGATTGATTTTGCCTTGGCTGAGCAATTGCATAAAGGTTTAAAAAACTCATACATCGTGAAATTTGAGAACAGCGGACACGCACTTTTTGTAGAAGAGATGGATAAATTCAACTCGGAGCTTGAGCAGTTTGCAAAAAAATAATTTATAAGACAAGATTACTTGCAGGTTTAAATGCCCGCAAGTAATTTTTGTTTTAACGAAATATTGAAATCGTTACCAATAATGGTAATTTTATTTTTTAATCCTTTTTATTAACCCTTTCATGAAACAAAGCATTTTTGATGTAAACCTTAAAACCATCGGCATGGTAAATGTTGATTTAGAAAGTATTGAGGCCATCAATTCTGAAGCATACAAATCCTATATCAAGGTGCTTTATCTTAATGAAGGATTTGAAATAAAAGTAGACTTTAACGTTTACCACACCACTAGTCCAACGCTGTTCTTTATCAGTCCAAATCAGGTACTCAGCATCGAAAAACTTGGTGAGCAATCGGGTCGTCTGGTGTTCTATAACCGCGATTTCTATTGTATACAGTTGCATGATGAAGAAGTTGCCTGCGATGGGCTCCTGTTCAATAACATCAACAATATGCCAATGACGGTGATACCCCAGCAGGATGCCACATTTATAGAATACCTGTTTTCCAGGATCGAGGATGAATTTGAACTGAAAGACGGATCGCTGGAAGAAATGATCAGGACTTACCTTAAACAGCTTTTGATCAAGTCTACCCGATTATGGAAGGTGCAACACCTGGAAGGGGTGATGGCGGCCAGACCGAACAATGATCTTGAGTTCTTCAGAAAGTTTACCCAATTGGTCGAAGCAAACTTTAAGGAAAAGCATCATGTTGCCGATTACGCCGATCTGCTGGTGATAGCCCCCAAAACCCTTACCCATAGGTTCAAGCGGCTTAAACTTCCCCAGCCGAACGAGATCATCAAAAACAGGATTATCCTGGAGGCAAAAAGATTGCTTGTACATACAGACAGAACGGCAAAGGAGATTGCCTATTCCCTGGGTTATGACGATCCTGCCTATTTCAGCAGATTGTTTTTTATCAAGACTGGCGAGCCTCCATCTGGCTTCAGGTCTAAATACCTAAGTAAACACGAACCAAAACAGACTTAATCTTCAATGATCTTTTATGTCATCGAATAGAAGTAGAGCGCTTTTGCTAAACATTGCGGCAGCGTTAAAAGAAAAAAATCAAATAATTTAACATGAAAACAAAGCTTATTGTATTGGTGGCCACCCTTATTTTAACATCGGTGAAAACCTTTGCCGGTTGGTACAATACTTATAATTATACGGGTTTAATCGACAGGTATCCGGTTACTTTATCTTTTCAGGTAAAAGAAGGCTATTTCGGTGAGCCTGCAAAAAAACACTATAATGTTATTGGTGTCTATAAATACGATAAACTTAATCATCCTATCAGGCTTGAGGGCGTTTTTAACCAAAGTACCCAGGAGATTAAAATTTATGAAATTGGGGCTAATAACAGCGTTTCGGCCACTTTTCATCTTAATTTTTCAACTCAGCAGCTCACAGGTACCTGGAGCCGTGGTAAAAGTAAGCTGAAAGTAAACCTGCGGCTTGTAAACAGACTGAGTGATCTCTCAGATGAAGCGTTCGATAATACCCGGATCCTTCAGTTTCCGTCTTTGAAAGATTACTATTTTATCGGTGTTTATGCTAAAAAGAGTAAATCTACCGAAGCACACATGCGCGAATTAAAGATCATCAATAAGGAAACTAATAAAACCTTTCAGACCCTTAATTTTGACCATATCGAAACGCCCACAGGCAATGTCATGACCATCATTTATGATAACATTACGACAGGCAAAGGCAATGATTTTCTAATCTCCAATCAGATCGGCAGGGTTGGCGGATACCTTAACGTGAATTTTAATATTAAGAACAAAAAGTTTGTGCTCAATCCGGAACCCGTTGCAGAAGGGTTGTAAAGCAATAAAAAATGCTTCAAATGTGAAAATATTTTTCCTGATCAGTTTGCGGGTGATATTTAGCTGATGAAAAGGAAAAAGGAATAAATAATGATGATTTGATTATCACTAATATAAATCAGGTATTTCAGGGCAATATTAACCCATCGGCTTCATCAGCAGTAAAAAGTGATTTAAATGTTAAAAGTATTCCTGTTGATCAGTATAGCTTTAACTTAGATATTAATCGAACTTTGAATTATCAAAGCTGATTTCTTTCCTTTAGAATATCGCCCATATGGTAAAAATAAAATTTGAAAGTAACTTAGAAATTAGTTTCAAAATCGAAATATTTATTTCTATATTGCCCGTGGATTTAAAAAATACCTTGCTTTTTCTGAATAAGAAAATGGTGATGTTTCGTCATCGATGAACTAATATTTGACACTCGGCACTACCTGCAATCTTTATGGGGAGAACACGTACTATACGTACGGTTTCGGTTCCATACTCCACGAGTTTAACCGTACGTATAGTACATGTTCTCTGGAGTTGATTGATATAGTCCTATGAAAATACGAAGGATTTTAAATTCGGGCCCTGTTTTATAAAAAAGACAGGGCTTTTTAACTAAATCAAGCTCCAAATGGCAGAAAAACTGAGCCGACAACAAATCTACGACCGTATTCGGGCTACCTCAAAAGAAAGTTATATCCTTGAAGAAATGCAGCGTCTTGGTTTTTGGGAATCTGCAGATACACCAAGTTTACCAGAAGTTTTAATTAAACGGGAACTTGTTGCAAACCAAGAGCTGAACAATCTTTTGGCGCAGGATCGGAAATACCAGAACCAAGAAGCCATGCTAAAAGAAATGCGTAAAGCACGCATGAAATTGGCAAAGGATAAACGAGCGTTAACCAAGCAAAAAAACAAACAAAAGAAGGATGATAAGGCTGCAAACTGGACGAATATTCAGCAACAGCAGATCATTTATTTGGGCAATGGAGTTTCAGGTGGCTTAAATCAAACGGAATCTGATGTAGAAACTTTACAGAAATTTAATCTGCCGGTTTTTAATCAGATTATCGATTTTGCATCAGCCATTGGTACAGATTTATCCGCTTTACGGTACTTGCTCTATCAAAGAAAAGTTTCCCGAATAAGTCATTACCATACTTTCGAAATTCCTAAAAAAACAGGTGGAAAAAGATTGATATCTGCACCAAAATCGAGGCTAAAAGCCTTGCAACTTTGGGTATTGGAGAAGATTTTAAACCGCATTGAAATTAATGATCACGTTCATGGTTTTATCAAAGAACGCTCCATAATCAGCAATGCGCAACCACACCTTGAAAAAGACATCGTTATTAATGTCGATTTAAAAGATTTCTTTCCAAGTATTAGTTACAAACGCGTAAAGGGTTTATTTCATAAATTAGGCTACTCAGAGCAACTTGCTACGGTATTTGGCTTAATTTGTACCCACGCAGAAACGGAACATGTAGAAATGGATGGTGTATCTTATTACGTGCAAAAAGGAGATCGTGTGCTACCGCAAGGCTCTCCTGCCAGTCCAGCGATTAGCAATTTAATCGCCTTTAAACTTGATAAGAAAATTACCGGATTAGCATCAAAATTCAACTTTACTTATACCCGATATGCTGATGATTTAAGTTTTTCTACATCGAAAGAAAACGAAAAAAATATTGCCGGTTTATTGTTTTTTCTCAAAAAGATCATAGAATCTGAAGGTTTTACCATGCACCCTGCCAAAACGCATATCATGCGAAAAGGTAATCTGCAAAAGGTTACCGGCATTGTGGTAAACGAAAAATTAAATGTTCAGCGAAATCAGCTGCGCAAATTTAGAGCGCTTTTGCACCATATAGAATCGAATGGATGGAAAGACCAAAAATGGGGCAATGCTAAAAATTTGATTAATGCTGTGGAGGGTTACATCAATTTTGTGAAGATGGTAAATAACAATAAGGCTGCCGCTTTTAAAACTCAGCTCGAAAATATTGTTGCCAAACATGGTTATCCGGCTGTTGAGAAAGCGGTTGTGGAAGTTGAAATCGAAAGTATTGTAGCAGAAGTAGTGCCCGAAGTTAAATTGGAAACCCTCATAAAACCATCAAATGATGCCAAACAGTACGATTGGTGGAACATTCTTTAAACGTTTTGTATGAAACTCATTAAACAAAGTAAATTATTTTTTAAAGAAGGAAAATCTGATAAGGTATATGAGATTGATCTTTGCGAGCTTTCTGCAAACGAATTCTTGGTGAATTTTAGATACGGTAGAAGAGGAAGTACGCTTAAAGAAGGAACTAAAACGCCTGCTGCATTACCTTTGGCCAATGCTGAAGTGCTTTTTGCAGAATTGGAAAACGAAAAACGCAAAAAAGGTTATCAAACCGAAACGGAAGTATTTATGGAACTCCCATCCTTAGATGCCGTTGAACCCGATACTTTAAATGGTACAATTTTGCAACGCCTGCAAGATGCTGTGGTTGGTAGAAACAGTTTCAGAACTGAATGGAAAACTAGTCGTGTAATTTGGAAAGCAGGCATGTTAAACGTGCGGGAGGCTGTTCCGTTTATTATCAAGCTGGCAACAAGAGGGAATGAAATGCAAACTTACGCGGCCTTATATGCGTTAACAAAATTAAATGCGGTTACGGCCGAGCCACTGTTTATGGCTTTGGCCAATAACGTTAAACAAAAAAGTCATATCGTAAACGTTGCTTTTGAGGGGCTTTTAACGATTGCTAATGAGGCTGAAAAGCAAAAGATTACCAGTCAGTTATTAGAAAAGCTACCTGCAGAAATAAGATATGCTATAGAAACAAACGATTTAGAATTGCTTAAGGCCACTTTATATCAAAATATAAACGATAAAGAGGTAGAATGTTTCACCACACTTTATTTATTATGCAAAGTGCAGCCAACTTTGTTGCCGATACTTAATCATGTATTAAAAACCTGCCCATACAAACCACCGTTTTTTAAACACCTGAGGGCAATTTATAAACTGGCGCAGTTAAGAAACGATGTAACAACTTTGGCTATTTTATTTTATGGTTTCGAGAAACAACCCGCCATGTTTAGGCGAACATATTCGCTTGATTCTAATTATAGGCAATATTTAACCGCTATTGACCTCACCGTTAGGGTAGGTGCAGAGCTTAAAAATAAAGATAGTAAGCTGGCGTTTTCGCAATACACTAAAACCTATTTTCAGAAAAATGCAGTCGAGTTTCTTAAAAATGCCGGAGCGACCAAAAATGCTTCAGCCTATTTAAAACTTGCTGTTAATATTTTACTGCAGTATAAAGAAACAGATTATTCTATTGCGGAAGAAAAGCCATTGAGCGAATACGGACGGTACAATTATAAAACAAAACAATATTCGTATCTAATTGTCAATTATCCCGAATGTTCTGAATCGCTACTGCTTTCTACCATCCTTTTTGGTAATGATCCGAAGCGCCAGTTGCAAGCTAATTTAAAGTTTATAACCAACAGCCGAACGGTAACCAGTCCTGATTACTATTACAATGCGGCCAATGTTCGAGCCGTAGCTGCCAGATCAAATATAGGTTTTAATAATGATAACGGTGTTTCAGTAATTGATGCGGCTAAGAATATTTTTAAAAGTTTATTTGGTAAGAAAAATGTAACACCACCACCTCTGCCAGTGGTTGAGCAAGATACTGCTCCAAAAACAGAGGTAAAAAGTGTATCGCGTTTGGAGCTGTATCCTGAGCTTTGGGATGCTATGCCTCAAGCTTATATACAATTGTTGATGCAAGCTGAGATGAATAGAATACATCTTTTTGCTTACGAAAGGTTAACGGCCCATCCACAATATGAAGAGATTATCCAGCATTTTGACGAACGCTCGATTTTGCAACTGTTAAATAGTAAGTTCGATCTGCCAAATCAGTTCGGGTTTGAAATACTGAAAAACGAAGAAAACAAGCTTGCTCAAAACCCTGTTTTTGTGGCCGAAATATTGGCTTGCAATAGTAGCAACGCCAGGCTTTGGGCGCAAGAATTGGTTAGCCGAAATATCGAACTGTATTTTAATGATATTGAATTTTTGTTGATTGTGTTATTCAATGCTCAGGCAGAAAGCAAAAATTGGATCAATGAAACATTACAGAAAAATCTGTTTTCTGGGGATAGGATACAAGCTATTTTAGGCAAAGTGATTACCGAACTGCTTCATTTTGAAAATACAGATAGCAACAATCTTCAAGCTAAAAATGCTATTGATCGTTTAGGGTTATTTGCTGAAACGCAAATGGAAAAATTGAGCTGGAATATTGTTGAGCAGTTAATATCATCGGTATTAAATACCAATAAAATTTTGGCGACGAAAATATTACTGAATAAGGTTAAAAAGGTTTCTCCAACGGAAATCCCGATCTCTTTAACAAAATTGTTATTGCTTAGTGAATTTCCTGAAGTTCGCGATGGGGGCATTGAGTTACTAAATAAATACCCTGAGCATTTTATTGTTGAAAATATCCAATTGTTGCTCAGCCTGATTGATAGTGGCGATGAAAAAGTTTTAGAGGCTATATTTAAAATTATCGAGAAAATATCTGCGCACCAATCTGAAATTGGAAATGCCATTGTGCCACATTTTGTTTATGCTTTAATGCGTAAAGAGAAGTTTGAAGGTTCACACACGAAGTTAAGTGAATTTTTACTGCAAAATCTAAAACCATACTGGAGCAGTGGTTTACAGCCCAAAGATATTACAAAACTGATTCATGCACAATACCGGATTAGTCAGTTGGCAGGATATGAAATTCTGAAAGCTTATGGTAACCCGGACCGGTTTTCTTTGCGGCAGATTATTTCTTTTGGCAGTCATGAAATCCTTGCTATCCGCCAATGGAGCTGGAATTATTTCAAGCAACATGTATCACGAATCCGAGCGGAAAGAAATCAATCACTTTACCTGTTAGATTCAAAATGGGACGATACCAGGGCTTATGCATTTCATTTTTTTAAAACTGAGTTTACTGAAGCAGATTGGGATCCGGATACCTTAATTGGAATTGTAGATTCGATTAGACCAGATGTTGAAAGCTTTGGCAAGGAAATGATTACCCGGTTTTTCAATGCAGAACATGCCTTAGATTATTTAATAAAATTAAGCGAGCACCCAAGTGTAAATGTTCAGGCTTTTGTAAGTAGTTACCTATCCATGTACGCTAAAGATAAACCTAATTTGCTGGGAGCGTTAACGTTTTACTTCCGTTCGGCACTTACCCGTGTTAACAAAGGCAGGGTAGCCAAGGATCGGATTTTTAACTTCCTACACCAGGAATCGATAAAGAATGTGGAAACTGCAATTTGGGCAATAAGTATTTTAGATGATGTTTCAGCACAATCAACCATTCAGGATAAAGCTGTTTGCATCGACATCTTAACAAAAATTAAAATGCAATATCCTGATTTGGATATGCATCTCATCATCAAAAACGAAGCGCATGTTATTCAATTATAAATATAGTGGAAACACTTCCATCAGTAATGATGCGAATGAAACGGCAATGCGTTTTGTGCCAGATGCACTGCGTGATCCAACTTTTTTTGTTGGGAAATTAAATAAAAAGATCGCTTTTCGCGAGGCAATATCTGCGTTGCATGATGTAGTTGTTTCTGATCTTCGTTACAAACCGAAAGATAAAGCTGAATATAAAGCCTGGGCGGAAGAACAGGAGAAACTTTGGCTAGGCGAATATATGGCTGGGTTCCAAATAGAACAGGTGAGAAATCGCATCGAGGAAATTAGAAACGATTTAAAGCAGATTTATCGGGAAAAAGATCGGTTACTTGGGCCATTTAACAAAGCAAAGAGTCGATACTTCGATTACTTGTATAAAAATGATCGCGATGCATGGGTTGTTCTTGATCCGGTGATTACGGTTCATCCTGATGAGTTGTTTTTCGAATGTTTTAGTCAAGATGAATCCTCGTACGGTAAGCTAAGCTGTAACTATAATGTGTTTACAGAAATTAATGAATTTAAATGTGGCACAACAAATATCGATTATTCGGCAGAATTATATGGCGAATTCCAAAAAATAAGAGGCTATAAGGATACCTCATTTAAAATTGATCCGTCGGGATTTGAGGCCAAAACCACCAATGAAGAGGTTTATAAAGAAGTTAAAATAGATTTACCGGATTCGTGGGTGAGGGGCTTTTTGCAGGTAAGTGCGGCAATGACTTTGCCAGCAACCGCATTCGAACTGCATCCGATGGATATTTTTAGCCTTTGCCAATACTTACGCCGTTTTAAAGAAACTGCTGGCCCACGTGCGTTGCGGTTTATTTTAGAACCAGGTAAACCGGTACGCCTGGTTATCGAACCCTGGTATGAAACCTTAACTTTCCATCGCTCTATTTATACTGGTTCGGAGGAAAAGACAATCAGAATTTGGGGCAGAAGAAGATTGATGATTTTGGAACGTTTAATTCCGATTGCGAAAAGTTTTAAAGTAGTTTTATTAGGCTCAGGATTGCCTTCTTTTTTTATGGCCGATTTGGGCGATATGACTTTTACGCTCGGACTGTCAGGCTGGACAAATAACGATTGGAGCAGGGCAGGTAATTTCGATTTAATGGCACCTCGTGGAAATGTAGATATACTGACCAAACAACAGGTTTTTACCACTTTAAAAGAAACCTGGTATGCGTCAACGGCAGAAATAACAACAAAAACAGGACTGAGCGCTGCTGTGGTTTCGTCGGCGTTAACGGCTTACACCCAGGCAGGGCGCGTAATTTACGATCTGAAACAGGGTGTTTATCGCGTAAGAGAACTAAGCCAGGAACCGCTCGATTTTAGTGCTTTACGTTTTGGTAGCGAACAAGAAAGAATAGCGAACGAATTTATAACGAAAGATCATGTAAAAATTGCCGCCAAAATTGAAGATGATGTACTTGAAATAAAAGGCAAAGTGAAAACTAAAAATGAAACTTTTAGTACCCAGGCATGGATTGATAAAGATCAGCGTTTAATTGAAGGTACTTGCGAATGCGCTTTTTATCTAAGCAATAAACTTAGAAAAGGACCCTGTGAACATATTTTGGCAACCAGAATGATGTTGCAGAACAATGCGGTTAAAGTTGCAGCTAACTAAAAAGCAATTTTCCCTACGGAATTTCGATAAGCAGTCAAAAGCATATCTCTAAAATCAGGTACCGCTCCTGCACATGCCCAATGTCGTTAAGTTAAGCGTTTTAAACTACAGATGCATACGGATTTTCATATCTGTGTGCATCTGTGGTTAAATTATTTTTGCTTGTGCCGAATGCCTAACTTAATAACATAAACCTAATATTTTTTCTCCTTCGATACCTTAAGCAGTGCAAATGGATTTGGCATTCTCCACTTAAGTTCAGCGATCAGCGTTGCTAAAAATATCATTCCGCCACCAATCAATAACCTTGATGTAATTTCTTCTCCCAAAATAAAGTGTGCGGCAAAGGCTCCGAAAATAGGTTCGAAAAGATAGATGATGGATACCCTTTCGGCGCTAATGTACTTTTGAGAAATATTCGAGATGGTGTACATGTATGCCGTTGAAAATAGCGCACAAAAAATTATTCCAATCCAAAATGTTTCCTGCTGAGGAATCCAGGTGGCGTTTCCCTGAATAAACGTTAATAAAAAAGTTAATATAGCACAAGTGGCAAACATAGGTACAATGGTAGGGATAATGTCGCCTGCCGTTGATTCCTTTTCGATCTGGATTAGATATATGGCGAAACAAAAAGCACCGATAATGGTATATAAATCGCCGGTTCCAATACTGAATTTATCGGTAACCGATATTACAAAAAGGCCCATTAAAGCCGTGAATGCCGCAATCCATATTTTTAGTGCCGCAGGTTTTCGATAAATAATAAGTTTAATCACCGGAATCATTACAACGGTTATTCCGGCTACAAATGAACATTGTGATGCTGAGGTATGCGTAATACCCAATGTTTGCAAATAAATGCCAAGTACCAGTGGAACAGCTAAACTTGCGCCTGTTTTAATAGCTGCTGAATCGAGTTTTTTTACATATTTCCAAAAAATAACCGATAACACCATTGTGGCGAGTAAAAAGCGATAAAACAAAAACAGAACAGGCTGGTGCTGCCCGATAGCAAGTTTGGTAACAGAAAAGGAAATTCCCCAGAACGCCGTACCCAGTATCAATAAAATCAAAAAGAGGTTTCTTTTTTCCATTAGGATACTTTTAATTCGTTATCAACCAATGCTTTTTTCATCATTAAATCGGTTTGTTCATCATCTCCAAGCCTAAATTTATGCTTACCGAAAGGGGTAAAGCCATTTTTTTCGTAAAATCTTAATGCCCTGTAATTTTCTTCCCATACGCCCAGCCAAACATAACTGGCTTGTAGTTCAAGCGCAATATCAATGGCTTTTTGATAAAGCAACTGGCCAACTTTTTGACCGTAAAATGTTTTCAAAAGGTAAATCCGCTCAATTTCAAGCGCATCAAGGTTTAGTTTTTCGGTTTGCGCCTGCCCAATATTGATCTTTAAATAGCCAATCGCTTTTCCTTCAAGCAGCGCGAAATAAAACTGAGAATCCTGATTACTGAGTTCCGCTTTCAGTTTTTCTTCCGAAAAGCCTTTTTCGAGGTAATCTTTCATGTTTTCCTCCGTGTTTACATCTGCGAAAGCTTCAGAAAATGTTGTTCTTCCAATCTCCTGTAATTTTTCGATATCCGCTGGTGTTGCCCTTTCGATTATGATCTGCTCCATGGCACGAATGTAACAACTCTTTAAATGTAATAAAATGCTATTTTTTCATTTATTAATGCGTATTTTGCATTAATGGATCTTCAGCGAATCAAGTACTTTTTAGCCTTGGCAGAACAGCTTCATTATTGGAAAACGGCTGAAAAGGTAAATATTACGCAGTCGGCCCTAACCCGCCAAATTCAGTCGCTCGAAAATGAATTGGGGCTGCAGCTTTTTGAACGTAATAAACGTAATGTGAAGCTCACCCCGGCAGGTAAGTTCTTAAAAGAAAAATGGGAAGTAGAGTTAAGTGAGCTCGAATATATCCATCAGTTTGCCAAACAGATCCATTTAGGCGAGCGCGGAACCATTACGATTGCACATCCTGATTCTATATCGGCTTCTATCATGCCCGATATTTTGGCTAAGATAACGCAGGCATTTCCACAGCTTCAAATTAAGTTGGTGCAGGTTTTATACGAAAATCAGCTGGATTTTCTAAAGAACTACAAAATTGACCTGGCCATTACGAGGGATATTACCAGTGAGCAGGGTATTAAATCAAAAAAAATATACTCCGATCACCTGGCTCTGGTGGTTCCGTTAGCACATTCTTTTAAAAAAATTGAAGATTTATCTACGGAGCGCCTTAAAGTGCAGAAGTTTATTCTGCCGACTAAGGATGAGGGTAGTAGTTATAGCGAGATTATTCAGGCACTTTTCAAATCTTACGATTTTGTTCCCGATGTATTTCTACATTCCGAATTTGGATCTACGATTATTGCACTCGTTAGGAAAGGATTAGGAATAGCCATTTTGCCCGACTCTTATATGCACCATCAAAGCCCAGGCTTACGGTTTATTCCTTTGCCTTTTAAAACCGATATATTGATTAACTGGCGGGCCGATGACCATAATCCTGTGCTTGCGAATATTCTAAAACTTGTTTTTGGCGGTTAGATTGACGGTTTAGATTGACGTTTTTTTGCTCATCACCAAAATAATGCTAATACTTTCTAATGTTAAGCGTTATAATTTTTACGATGATGATGTAGATTGCCTTTCTTTTTATACCATATCTAAAGAAGAGGAAAGATACAGGGTAAACCTCGTTTTTAATCAAAAAAAACTTTTATAGCAGTATATAATTTACAATTTTTAAGCAAAAAAAGCATTCAGTTTAAATAACTTTGTTTTTCAATGAAAAAAATTGGGAAATCGATTTAGTTTGTTTTAAACCAAATAATTTAAAATGCTTTTAATTATCCTTAACATTATTTTTTGCATCTCGTTTTTAGGCTTTGCCTACGTAAATTTAAATGATAACGATGCTTTTCTTTGGGTGTCTATCTATTTAAGTGCCGCAATATGCTGCGGATTAGCTGCAGCGGGTAAATTTTATCCTTTCGCTTATCTGTTTTTAACTGCTTTCTACATAATTTATGCCGTTATCCTATTTTTTGCAAAAGATGGTGTAAGAGATTGGATAATGAAATATAAGCGGCCAAGTTTGGTTGAAAGCATGCAGGCCACTAAACCTTATATCGAGCAAACGAGAGAATTTTTTGGTCTGTTGATTATTGCGGGGGCTTTGTTGATCAATTATTTTATTTCGGCAGGTATCACCAGCTAATAGATTTAGATACTTTATGAAAGGTGATGATACGATGGCTATCCAAAAAGCTTTATCAGCTATTATAAAAAGCAATGTAAGTGCAGATGGCCAAAATTGGCTGGAAAGTATAACACAATCTGCTGATCAAAGCAGTAAAATCAGCCAGGCATTTGTGATGGTGCCGCGCAAAACCGGAAAATCGCTTATTCAACTTAATGAAGAGCAAAAGCTTTTAATAGAA
Source organism: Pedobacter sp. GW822-FHT03F06 (assembly GCF_058801365.1). NCBI lineage: Bacteria > Pseudomonadati > Bacteroidota > Sphingobacteriia > Sphingobacteriales > Sphingobacteriaceae > Pedobacter > Pedobacter sp. GW822-FHT03F06. Next base: position 102,171 of record NZ_JBXANE010000011.1, on the reverse strand, counting down.
GAGGCAGAGATCGGTTATATTCGTAACTGGACGATAGATAGGCTTTGTCGAGTTTGGTTGCTGAGCACTTTAAATTCAGAAGACCAGGATAAACGCTACGCAACCATCGATCGTTTATTCCTGTCGGCAGAAATGAATGAGGCAGTGGCTTTATATTCAGCCTTGCCGTTTTTAGCTCATCCTGAAATTTGGGTAAAACGTTGTGCTGAAGGAATTAGGAGCAATATCGGATCGGTTTTGGAAGCGATAATGGAAAACAATCCCTATCCTTCAGAAAATCTGGATGAAGCTGCCTGGAACCAATTGGTGCTGAAAGCGTTTTTTACCGAAAAAAATATCAACCTCATTATTGGTTTAGATAAACGGGCTAATCTGGATCTTGCACTAACTTTGATTGATTATGCAAAAGAACGTTGGGCGGCCAAACGAAAGGTAAACCCACAGCTTTGGCGCCTGGTTAGTAAATTTATCAACGCCGAGATTTTTGAGACCCTTAAAGTAGGTTTACAGCATTACGATCAAATTGAACAACGCGCCATTGCACTTGCTATCGCACAGTCCGATTATCAGCCGGCAAAAGATTATATTAACACTTTTCCTGAACTTAAGTTGGCCCTCTCGGAAGGAAACTTAAACTGGGATTCATTTTAACCATTAGAAATTCAAAACAGAAATATATGTGTTGCAGTAGTTCAATTGAAAGAGATAAGGCACTGATGGGGGAGCCTGAAGCGTTCGATATCAGTGCGGTAAAGGGAATGAAATTCTTCGACCCACATGTTCACATGACTTCGAGAACAACAGACGATTACCAGGCGATGGCCGATGCAGGCGTTGTTGCTTTGATAGAACCCGCATTTTGGCTGGGGCAGCCACGTACCGGATTGGATAGTTTTAGAGATTATTACAGTAGCCTGATCGGTTGGGAACGCTTTCGCTCTTCTCAATTTGGAATTAAACATTATTGCACCATTGGCCTAAATTCAAGAGAAGCCAATAACGAAAGCCTGGCAGAGCAGGTAATGGAAATATTGCCATTATTTATCTATAAAGAAGGTGTAGTTGGCGTAGGCGAGATCGGCTTCGACGACCAGACTGCTGCCGAAGAAAAATATTACAGATTACAACTTCAGCTTGCTAAAGAAGCAGGTTTACCTGTTCAGGTGCATACACCACACCGCGATAAGAAAAGAGGTACACAACGCAGTATGGATATTGCTTTGGAGCATGGCCTTGATCCTTATAGCGTAATTATCGATCACAATAACGAAGAGACCGTAAAAGAGGTTTTAGATAGAGGCTTTTGGGCTGCTTTTACCATTTATCCGTTTACTAAGATGGGTAACGAGCGTATGGTAGAAATTGTAAAACAATATGGCGCTGAGCGTATTATGGTAAATTCTGCTGCCGATTGGGGTATCAGCGATCCTTTGGCTGTACCGAAAACGGCTGCTTTAATGAAAATGCGTGGTTTAAGTGATGAGGATATCGAGCTGGTTACTTACCACAATGCGATTACTGCATTTGCACAGAGCGGACAGCTGGATGAAGCCGATTTCAATGCGCAAAAAAATGTAGACCTTACCGAGAAATTCGAAGGCAATACCATTTTGCGCGGCGGACAGCAGCCAAGAGCAGATAAATCATCTATCATCATTAGCTAAAATATTGAAAAAAATAATTGTCTATCTGCGCATGATGCGCCCTGCCAATATTGTTACTTCAGTAGCCGATATTTTAGCAGGAATTGCCATTTCTGGAGTTTTAAGTAATGGATTTTCCATTCCATGGTTATCTATTGTGTTTTTGGCCACATCAACAGCCTGTTTGTATGGAGGAGGAATCGTTTTTAACGATGTTTTTGATGCCGATCTGGATAAAATAGAACGTCCGGAGCGGGCCATTCCCAGTGGGCAGATCAGCTTAAAAAATGCAACCATTTTAGGTAGCCTGTTACTCTTGTGCGGTATTACATTAGCTGCATTAAATGGTTTAACATCGGGCTTATTGGCTCTTTTGGTAGCCGTTTTCGCTTTGCTTTATAATAAATTTGGTAAACACCATTCTTTTTTCGGCCCCTTGAATATGGGTTTATGCCGCGGTTTTAACCTGTTGCTGGGTTTGAGTATTTTGCCAGCAATGCTTTGCAGTCATTATTATTTGGCCATTATTCCAGTAATTTATATTTTCTCCATCACCATGACCAGCCGTGGCGAAGTTCATGGAGGCCATACTAAAAACTTATATTTGGCCGCCTTTCTGTATGCAATCGTGATCTGCGCTATTGCTTATTTTGCTTTTGTAAACGATAGGTTGCTGTGGTCGCTGCTGTTTCTGGTTCCATTTACCTTTATGATTTTCAGGCCACTATTAAAAGCAATAAAGGAACCTATTGGCAAAAATATTGGCGGGGCGGTAAAAGCTGGCGTAATTTCACTTATTTTGATGGATGCCGCATGGGCGGTAACTTTCGATGCCCTTATTTTGGCTTTTATAATTGCAGCTTTATTGCCGTTATCTATGTGGCTTTCTAAATTATTCGCCGTTACTTAACCATCAAACACACATTCTCAAATTGACATGGAACATTTACATCAATCCTTTACGGTACAATATAATTATAATGTTTTCTTTACTTCATCGCTTTTTATGCCTGAAAACGAACTGTTAAACAGTTTTTTGGTTAACTTAAATCCGGCTGTTGCAGTAAAGAAAATCTTGTTTGTAATTGATGAAGGTGTAGCAAATGCACACAAAGAGCTTAATAACCAGATTAAAGCCTATTTTGCAAAATACCCTCAAACGCAACTGGTTCAGGATATCCTGATCATACCAGGGGGCGAACAGGTGAAAAATGATACCAGATATTTTGATCAGGTGTTGGATGCCATCAATATTCATGGGATCGACAGGCATTCGTTTGTTGCTGCCATTGGTGGTGGCGCTGTACTCGATATGGTAGGCTATGCAGCTACGGTTGCGCACCGTGGGATCAAACACATCAGGATTCCAAGTACTGTGCTTTCGCAGAACGATTCGGGGGTAGGCGTGAAAAATGGAATTAATTATTTCAATAAAAAGAACTTTTTAGGCACTTTTTCACCGCCGGTTGCTGTTTTTAACGATGAGGTATTTTTAAGCACTTTATCTGATCGCGATTGGCGCTCCGGTATTGCCGAAGCAATTAAAGTGGCACTGATTAAAGACCGTGAGTTTTTTGAGTGGCTGGAAGCGAATGCTGCTGCGCTTGCACAACGGGATATAACAGCGATGAACTACCAGATCTGGAAATGCGCAAAACTCCATCTGGAGCATATCCGCAGTGCGGATCCTTTTGAAAACGGTTCGGCCCGACCATTGGATTTTGGCCACTGGAGCGCACACAAACTAGAATACCTGACAAATTTTGAAGTGCGGCATGGTGAGGCCGTTGCCATGGGAATCGCTTTGGATACTGTATATTCTAATTTATCGGGCAAAATCGGTAATGAGGATGCACAAAGGGTAATCACGCTGATTCAGCAACTTGGTTTCGAATTAACGCATCCCTTGTTACAGGTTACCGAAGGCAATAGCCCAATTTTGCAGGGACTAGAAGAATTTAGGGAGCATCTTGGTGGAGAACTGACCATCACCTTGCTTACTGGCCTGGGCAGTGGAGAGGAAGTTCATGAAATTGATGCCGACATTTTAAAACAAGCTGCCGACATTTTAAATAACCAAACTGCTATTATTCAACATTAAGCTATGAAATTAACTTCCGGACATTTAACCTTCTGTACCAATATTTATGCAGGCGAAAACTGGATGGCACATTTTGCCGTGTTGAAAGATAGTTTTCCGGTATTGAAAGCGCAATTGTCGCCAGAGGCACCAATGGGTATAGGTTTGCGCCTTTCCAATCTCGCCAGTATCGAATTATTGGAAGAAAATCACCTGGAAATATTTAAGCAGTGGCTTGAGCAGGAAGGCGGATATGTTTTTACCATGAACGGATTTCCATATGGCGGTTTTCATCATACCAGGGTTAAAGATCAGGTTCATGCACCCGATTGGACGACGAGAGATCGCGTTGAATATACACTCCGTTTAGCAGAAATTCTTTCGCAGTTACTCCCTGAAGGTATGGATGGAGGCATTTCAACCTCGCCACTGAGCTACAAACCTTGGTTTAAGGATGCCTTGGAAAGAGAAAAAGCTACAGTTACTGCAAGTACACATGTTTTGGAAGTTGCCGGAGGTTTAGCGAAAATATATAGAAAAACAGATAAACTCATCCATCTCGATATCGAACCAGAACCCGATGGTTTTCTCGAATCAGGCCCCGAATTTATAAACTGGTTTGAAAACGAACTTTTACCGATTGGAAAAACCTATTTTGCAGCGCAATCAGAGTTAAATGCGATCGATGTAGAAGATTTGATTAAAAAACATATCCGTTTGTGTTATGATGTTTGTCATTTTGCAATCGGTTATGAACCCCATACAGCCATCATCAATGAACTGCAGGAGAAAGGCATTCAGATTGGAAAAATCCAGATCAGTGCCGCACTGAAAGCCAAATTGCCGGCATCTGTTTCAGAAAGAACAGCCGTGTTGGATCAATTAGGCCGTTTTGATGAGCCTACTTATCTGCATCAGGTAATTGCACGAAAAAATGATGGCTCGCTGCTGCGTTACCCCGACCTTGCTGATGCATTGGCAGCGGGCGAAAATCCGACGGTAGAAGAGTGGCGGGCGCATTTTCATGTACCCATTTTTGTTGAAGATATGGGTTTGATCCAATCTACACAATCTGACATCATTGAGGTGTTGAACTTGCAAAAAAACAACCCTTTTACCGCTCATTTAGAAGTAGAAACCTATACCTGGGAAGTTTTGCCAACGGCATTAAAAGCCCCTCTGAACGATTCAATCATCAGAGAACTGGCTTGGGTTAAAAATTTATTAGAAAAATAGAACATGCATAAAACCGTTGTTATCGATATTGTAGCCTTATCTGCATCCGTAATTGGGGCGCATACACCATTTCTTCAGAAATATATTGCCGAAAACCATTTAACAACCATAGAACCTTTATTGCCGGCAGTTACAACAGCCGTGCAGTCGAGTTATCTTACAGGTAAATATCCTTCAGAAAATGGTATTGTAGGTAATGGATGGTACGATCATGCTGATGCTGAAATCAAATTCTGGAAACAGTCTAACAAACTGGTGAATGCCGAAAAAATATGGGATCAGGCAAAAAAGGAAGATCCGGATTTTACCTGTGCCAATATGTTCTGGTGGTACAATATGTACTCAACAGTTGATTTTTCGGTTACACCGCGTCCAAATTACCTTGCCGATGGCCGTAAATTACCCGACTGTTATTCGCAGCCGGCTGAACTACGGGATCATTTACAGGCTAAACTGGGGCAATTCCCCTTGTTTCAGTTCTGGGGGCCTGGCGCAAATATTAAATCAACAAAATGGATTGCAGATGCTTCGATGGAAACTGAAAAGCTGCACAATCCTACGCTTACCTTAATTTATTTGCCGCATTTAGATTATTGCCTGCAAAAGTTCGGGCCTGAACAGGATAAGATCAGTACAGAACTGAAAGAAATTGATCAGGTGGTAGAAGAATTGGTGCGTTTTTACGAAAGCAGGGGGGCGCGCATCATTTTACTTTCCGAATATGGCATTGCGCCTGTAAATAAGCCAATCCACCTTAACCGTTTGTTCAGGGAAAACGGTTTAATTCAGATCCGCGAAGAAAGAGGACTGGAATTACTCGATCCCGGCGCTTCGAAAGCTTTTGTAGTAGCCGACCATCAGGTAGCACATGTTTATATCAACGATAAAAGTGTAACCGGGCAGGTAAAAGCCTTATTGAAAAATGTACCTGATATTGAATTGGTGCTTGATAAGACAGAACAGGAGAAACACCATATTAATCACGAACGTTCTGGTGATCTGGTTCTTACCGCGAAAGAAAACAGCTGGTTTACCTATTATTTCTGGCTTGATGATGCTAAAGCTCCTGATTATGCCAGGGTGGTTGATATCCATAAAAAACCAGGCTACGATCCTGTAGAAATGTTCATGACCTCTAAATTAAGAGCAGGGTATAAACTTTTAAGGAAAAAAGCCGGCTTCCGTTATGTGATGGATGTAATTCCACTCGACGCTACACTGGTTAAAGGATCGCATGGCAGCGTTAATGTAGCCGATCAATTTAAACCTGTTCTGGTTACCTCGAAAGCGGTTGATAAAACCTTATATGCACCTGATGTTTATCAGGTGATATGGGATAGTTTAACCGTTTAGTGAGTATTAAGCCAATTTTAATGTCAAAAAAAATAATCATCCTTATCGTTTTTCTAGGATCATTCCTGGCGATTAATTTATTTATTTTCAAAGGGCATAAAAATGGCTTGATAAATAGCGCGTTCAAAGGCCGAATAGATAGTTTAGAAATCGGAGACAAAGGTATTCCCTCCGTATATGTTAACGGAGAACGGTTCCATTTAACTGTTTTAGGAAGAGAATTTAACAACACCGTTAAAAAAGGAGATTATATCTTGAAAAACCCTGGAGAATCAAAATACAAGATTGTTAGGAAGAATACCAATAGGGTTCTGAATTTCGAATTTTAAATTAGAAATAATTGGGAATATTCCATTGTCCGTGTTTCCATAGCCTGCTTTAAGTTTTTTGCGTCTGTAAGGATGTGGACTGAGGAATTAAATTTGTCAGGTTGAGCCTGTCGAAACCCCATGTAAGGCATTCAAAAACAGGCCCTTCGACAAGCTCAGGATGACATTCTATTTATGATACGAACTTTCTAATCTGTGGTCTTTGTTTCCACAGCCTGCTTTAAGTTTTTTGTGTTTCGGTCTGTGAGGACACAGACCGAGGATTTAGATTGTTCTTTGTTTCAGAGCGTTATCAACTTTCATAACCCGTTTGCTAGAAAGTTGACAACGCTGAACATCTTACAACAGTGCCCTATCCAAGTGTACATAACCACCATCCACATGGATCAGCTGGCCTGTAGTGTGACTCGATTTATCTGATAATAAGAATACAGCCATGCTGGCAATCTCATCCACGCTGGTCATTCTGTTCTCGAAAGGAATTTTATCGGTAATATTCTTCAATTTTTCATCACGGTCTTCAAAAGTGTTGATCCATTTCTCGTATAGCGGCGTCCAGGCTTCGGCTACAATAATCGCATTAACGCGGATGCTGAAAGGCAATAATTCTACTGCCCATTCGCGGGTTAGGGCATTACGGGCACCGTTCGATGCAGCATAACCAGATGTTCCGCCTTGTCCGGTTTCTGCAGTTTTGCTCCCAATATTTAATATCGAACCCTTGCTCTGTTTAAGTGCAGGTAAGGCATGTTTAGCCAAAAGGTAATAATGCACCACGTTTTTATGTAGCGATTCCATGAAACCTTCATAAGTTCCATTTTCGAGACCAACGCCATCGTTAACCCCTGCATTGTTTACTAAGCCATCTATTCTGCCATATTTTGCTAATACCGCATCAACAATGGTTTTGCAACTTTCTGGTGCAGTGAGTTCTGCCGTAAAATAATCTGCTTTTAAGCCTAAATCTGTTATTTCCTGAAGCATTTTCAGGTTATCGCTTTCATTACGGCCAATAATGATGGGGAAAGCATTTTCAATGGACAAAGCTTTTACAATTGCCGCACCAATGCCTTTTGCGCCACCGCTCACCAGGATTATTTTGCCGTCTAAATTTAAATTCATATTTGGTTAATATTTTTGTTTTGTTATTAAAAGCACAGAGAACATAGCGGGGTATTTAGCCTTGCTTCTATAGGTTTCTCTCCCGAAAATTCGGGACTGCGCTTCAGTCGAAATGACGCATCGATTGTCTATCCTCCATGGAATTAAAGGCTCACACCTCTTTTCCAGGGGATAAAATCATCCTGATTAAGCTGTACGGCTTTAGGAATTTCTTCGCCGCTGGCTACTTTAATACAGTATTCCAATATATCTTCGCCCATTTCGTTAATGGTTTTTTCGCCATTAATTACTGCTCCTGTGTCGATATCGATAATATCGCTCATGCGTTTGGCCAGGATCGAGTTGGTAGCCACTTTAATGGTCGGGCAAACCGGATTTCCTGTTGGCGTGCCTAAACCGGTAGTGAATAAAATTAAGGTTGCTCCGGCAGCAGCTTTACCTGTGGTCGCTTCCACATCATTCCCCGGGGTGCATACCAAGCTTAAGCCGGGTTTAGTAGCGGGTTCTGTATAATCTAAAACATCTACAACAGGAGCAGAGCCGGCTTTACGTGCAGCACCCGCCGACTTAATCGCATCGGTAATTAAACCATCTTTAATATTGCCTGGAGAAGGATTCATGTAAAAGCCAGAACCAACTTTATGTGCCAGGTCATCGTATTCTGTCATTAAACGGATGAATTTTTCAGCCGTTGGACGGTCCACAGACCTGTCGATCATTTCCTGCTCTACGCCACAAAGCTCGGGGAACTCGGCCAATAAAACCTTGGCGCCTAAGGCTACCAGTAAATCGGCACAATAACCAACAGCCGGATTGGCTGAAATACCACTAAAACCATCACTACCACCACATTTTACACCCACACACATTTTGCTTAGCGGGGCTGCTGCACGTTCTTGTTTATTAATGAACATCAATCCTTCAAAAGTACTGCGGATTGAATTTTGGATCAATTGCTCTTCGCTTTGTGCTTTTTGCTGCTCGAAAATTAAAAGTGGTTTATCAAAATCAGGATCAAGTGCAAATAAGTCGCGTTTAAAATCTTCTACCTGCAAATGCTGACAGCCCAAACTTAAAACCGTTATACCGGCCACATTGGGGTGATGGGCATAGGCTGCCAATAATTTGCTTAAGGTATCAGCATCCTGACGTGTTCCCCCACAACCTCCGTTATGCGTGAGGAATTTAATTCCATCTATATTTTTAAAGGTGCGGCGGGCTTTATCTACTTTAGGTTCAAAACTAATGTCATTAATGTCTTCTCCGTTTTCAAAGGCCTGAACCAATTTGTGGGTGTAAGATTTATATTTATCATCTACCGCATACCCCAATTCACTATATAGCGATTCTTTAATAATATCCAGATTTCTGTTCTCGCAAAATACAGTCGGGATAAACAACCAGTAGTTAGCCGTACCCACTGCACCGTTTTTACGGTGATAACCATTAAAACTACGGTTGGCATATTTACTCACATCAGGCGCTTCCCATTGGTAATTAACATTGCGATAGGCAAATGGCTCTGCAGCATGTTTGGTGTTCTCTACATTCATCCGCATGCCAGCCTTTACATCAAATTGTACCTTTCCAACCAAAACGCCGTACATCATTACCTCATCGCCTGCTTTCATGTCCTGCATAAAAAATTTATGCTTGGCAGGGATTTCATCAACAGTAACGTAGGTACTCCCTTCATGCACTATTTTGGTGTCTTTAGGTAAATCTTGTAACGCAACCAAAACATTATCAGCATTGTTAATCTTGATGACTAATTTTTTCATTGTCAATTTTATAATCTAAACTAATTTCTTTTTCAATGTGATTGGGTTTCCATCCGTTCCAGCCAAAGTAGAAAACCACTAAAAAGCATATAAATGGTACTAAATAACCATATTGTATATTGTGCGTGGCATCCGAAATCAAACCTAATATCGGCGGTAAAAAGGCACCACCAACAATAGACATCACAATTAACGATGAGCCCAGTTTTGTATCTTTACCCAAACCAGCAATACCCAATGAGAATATGGTTGGGAACATAATTGACATAAAAAAGGCAACACCGATTAAAGCGTAAACGGTAATCATGCCGCTTGCAAAAATAGATACGAGGGTGAGCACAGCACTAATTAATGCATAAAGCATCAAGAGTTTATGGGCCGCTACGTATCTCATGAAGAACGTTCCTGCGAATCGGCCAACCATAAAAGCTAAACCGGCAGCGCCAGCGTACCATTTTGCTGCATCCTGAGTGATGCCGGCCGATGAGGTTACGAAACTGATGAATAAACTCAATACACAAACCTGTGCACCTACATAGAAAAACTGACCGATGATGGCCCAACGCAAATGGCTATGGCCCAATACATGTGCAAAACTGCTTTTTTCCTGGGCATTTTCTTCCTCTTTAATATCGGGCAGCTTAGTGAAAATAAATAATATAGCTACAACAATAATCAGGATACCCAAAATTAAATAAGGCGCTTTTACCGTCGATGCCTCTTCGAGCATATAGGCCTGTTTTTCTAAAGGCAACATTTTCGCTAATTGAGCATCGGTATATTTTACTTCTGTAAAAATAAATTTACCGCCAAGTACCGGTGCTAAAAATGCAGCTAAACCGTTAAAAGACTGAGAGAAATTTAAACGCTGGGTAGCCGTTTCTGGTGGTCCCAATACGGTAACATAAGGATTTGCTGCTGTTTCTAAAAAGGTTAAACCACAGGCGATAATAAAAAGTGCACCTAAGAAAAATATATATTGTGCCGTATTGGCTGCGGGTATAAATAATAAACAGCCGATGGCGAATAAAACTAAGCCTAAAATGATGCCACTTTTATAGCCATACTTGCGCATAATGTAGCCTGCAGGTAGCGCCAATAAAAAATAAGCGATAAAAACTGAAGAATCGACCAGGGTAGATTCGAAAACGTTTAGTTGAAAAGCTTTGCGTAAATGCGGAATTAATACAGGATCGAGATTGTGGACAAAGCCCCAGAAGAAAAAGAGGCTGGTGACTAAAATTAATGGAAATAAATATCCCTTACCATTTTTTGGTGTATCGGATACCTGAAAGTTCGTTGATGGAGTGTGGCTCATGTTTTGTTTGGTTATAATGGTTTAAGCAGGTTCTTTCTGGTTAGTTGTTGTATTACAAATTAAACCCTTAAGCACTAATAAAAATTTAACTTTATAATCTAATTATTAAATGATATTGGCTCAATTTTTTACATTGCAAAATAATTTTGCATATTAGATTGATTTTTTAAGATTTTATGAAACCGCATTTACTTAATGTATCTACTAATTCGGTAGATTCTTTTAGCGCCCGAAGAGACATTATGCCCGATATAAACAATCGTTGGCATTACCACTCTGCATTAGAATTAATCTACGTTAAAAAAGGCAGGGGAACGCAGTTTATTGGCGATAGTATTAAAAATTTTAAGGATGGTGATGTTGTTCTGCTCGGAAGCAATTTGCCACACTACTGGCGATTTGACCCCGAATTTTTTGATGAAACCGCTGGTGAGCCGGTTGATGTTTATGCGATTCATTTTAAGGAAGATTTTTTGGGGAAGGATTTTCTCGATCTTCCCGAAAATCAGGAGCTCAAAAAAGTCTTGCTTCAATCGCGACAGGGAATTCAGTTACTAGGAACTTCAAAAGAGAAAATTGCCGGTTTAATGCCACAGATTATTGAGGCTACAGGCACCATGAGGATTATAAAAATACTCGAGGTATTAACTGAAATAGCCAATTGTGAAGAAAAAAACATATTGGTTTCGTTAGGGTTTAAGCCTAACTTTCTGAAGAACGAAAAAGACAGGATCCAATCTATTTATAACTATACCATCAGCAATTACAAAAATAAAATAGAACTCAAGGAAATTGCTGCAGTAGCTAAAATAAGCCCCAATTCATTCTGTAAATTCTTTAAAACTAAAAGCCGAAAAACTTATACACAGTTTCTGAACGAGATCAGGGTAGGGCAGGCCTGTAAATTATTGATCGAAAATGATCTGACCGTTAAAGAAATCTGCTACGACTGCGGCTTTTATAATTTTACCAGTTTCCATAAATATTTTAGAGAAATAACAGGTAAAACCCCGCTAAAATATCAACAAGCCTTTTCTAAGCAATAAGTATATTCTATGAAGTTTGTTTTTTTTAAAAATATGTCTTCCTAATTATACAGTATTTGCCGTTTTATTTAAAATTTCTGATTAGTTTTGTCTAAACTAAATAGAAAGAGCTGAAGTTTTAACGACTTTTGTCTTTAATCGATTTTAAAAGACAAGAAATGTTAAAACTAATTTTCGATTTATAGGTTTATAGCTTAAGTTTGTATTTCTAACTGAATATTTTATGAGCAATATCTCTAATCCGAAACCGGTGAAAAAGGGCGATAGGATGGACAATGACCATAATAACCTTAATGAGTCTTATACCCCCGGTTCAAAACACAAATTTGAAGGATGGCCGATTTTATGGATATTGATCGCCATATTTTTAATCTCTGCAGTTTTATGGTATACAGGAGCCGCTCCTTACTTAATTAAGTGGATCGCCAATAAATAAATAGCTGTTTTTAGATCGTTTAGTTTGGTCACAACATTTCATTGTCTTTCTGTGAGAAAGTTCAATGTATTAGCTTAAAGGGAGACGTTAATTTTGATGACGGGAAAAGAACTGATTAAAATTTTTCATCATCACTGGGAATCTGCTCAGCGGAGAAATAGCAGTACAACATTAATCCAAAAGAAATAATATAAAATACAGCTGTGATTAAAAGGAATGTGCTCATATAAATAGTTATTTGGTTAGTGTAATTATAACGTTAAGTTATCTTAAATAATGTAGGACGATGCATTTATTTTATATTAATTATTAACATAATTTATTTTAGTGTTGAAAACTATTTATTTAGTTTTTGTGAGTGGTGGTGATTTGCTATTCTGCTGTTCCTCAGATATCTGCTACCTCACCTGAAATTTATCGCGGTATTGAGTGGGCGTCATCCCGACTGATTTTCTGAATACCTTCCTAAATGCTTTTGGATCATTGTAGCCAGAGTTATAAATTACCTCTGTCATTTGCTGGGCAGTTTGCTCTAATAACTTTTTAGCTGCTTCGATACGCGTTTGTTGAAGGTACTCAATAGGGGTAATACCAATCACCTGTTTAAAGCGACGCACAATATTTCTTCTACTGGAAGGAATATCTTTAATCATCTCTTCAATGGTGGCCACGTCCTGATAATTATTTTCAATTTTTTCCTGGGCAGAGGCAACAATATCATCATTGTGATGACGGATAGGCTGGAAGGTACTAAAGTACAATTGGTTTACACGGTCCATATCGATTGCAAAAATCTTCGCCACCTTAATGGCCATATCTTTGCCACAATGAAGCTGTAAAAGGTGCAATAATAAATGAAAAGTAGAGGTTGCTCCACCACTTGTAAATAATTTTCCATCCTGTGTTACTGTTTTATCAGCCTTTAAATGGACCAGGGGAAATGCCATAGAAAAGGCTGAGCAGGCATCAACATGTGTGGTTGCTGCTTTACCATCCAACAGTCCTGATGCTGCAAGTAAAAATGCACCAGTACAAAAAGTAGCAATTTCTGCGCCTGCTGCATGTTGCTTGTTTAACCAGGGGATATAGTTTCGGTTTGCTGCGATGGAATCTTTAATATCGTTGGTTGCAAATGAAGGCACTAAAATAAGATCAAGATGCGCAGCTTTTTGTAAGGGCACACAAGGATGTTCACTAAAATTATAATTTTTATCCTCCAGTGTAATTAAACTAATGTTAAATGGGGTTTCGAGGCCATCTTTCCGATAAAATCCATTAACAGTATCAAATACATCTAAAATAGCCGCTATGCTTAATAATCTGAAATTTTGGGGCAGTAAAACACCTACTTGTATCATTTGGTTAAAAATTTAAGTATCGTAAATATATAAAAATTGTCTGAAATGCCCCTTAAGATTGACTTTTACGGCAACGGTGTTCGGCTAAATTAACAGGTAACTTTATTTCAGCTAATCAATTAATTAATAAACATATGAAAACCACCCCAGCGAGTAGCAGAATGTACAGCTTTATAGTATTGTACGAAATGCAGACAGATTTTTTAGTAAGGGCTTTAGATGGGATAGACCAAAAGGATGCGCAGAAAAGATTGGATACGAAAGCAAACCACATTGCCTGGATTACAGGGAGTGTGGTGCATAGCCGCTATTTTCTGGCCAAATCATTCGGTATCGATCTTCCATCCATAACCGACAATCTTTTTGCCGATAACAAAGGAATTGTGGATGATGCCACTTATCCATTGCTTGAAGATTTTATTAAAGATTGGGTGGCAATTTCTCCAAAGTTACAGGAAGCTTTAACCCAGGCTACTGACGAGAAACTGGAAGAAAAACTCAGCATCCCTGGAATGGAGATCACACTGTTTGAAATGATCAGCTTCAATAGTTATCGGGAAGCCAATTGCATCGGGCAGATTGCCTTATGGCGCAGGTTATTAAACTATCCCGGAATGAATTACATGTAAGTTATGGAAAAGATAATAAAAGAAGCCAGCGAAACTTTGTCGGCGTTAGAAAACAGTTTATTGAAATTTGATACGGCGCAAATTAATATAGTACCATTTAAGGGAAGCTGGACAGCAGGTCAACTGGCTGAACACATGATTTTGGCAAATTCTGGCTTTTTGCAAGTCATAAATGGCCCTGTAACCGAAACAGATAAGCCAGCCGATTTTATGGTAGCGCAAATTAGGAACGACTTTCTAAATTTCAACGTGAAGTACGATTCGCCTAAAGAAATTTATCCTGAAGACAGGGCATATAATCAATCTGAATTATTAAAAAGTTTAAAGCAGATCAGAGATGGGATTTCAACATCTATAACTGATTTGGATTTAACTAAGACCTGCAGCTCCTTTGAATTGCCCGGTTATGGTTTTCTAACCCGCTTAGAGGCTGTTTATTTTGTGATTTATCATACCCAACGACACGTACATCAGTTAAACAAAATTTATAGTGAGCTGGATAACAATTGATTTTTAATTAAATTTATGAGAAATAACAGGTTTAATCTACTAAATCCCTATATCGGCAAATGGAAAACAGAAGGCTTAACAAAATCAGGTGATATTATCAGTGGAACTGATACCTACGAGTGGGTTGATGGTGGTTTTTTCTTAATGCATCAGGTAGACATCACGTTTGGTGATAAAAAGATCCGATCGTTGGAAATTACGCACTATGATGATATGGAGGACGTTTTTAGGTCGCAATCGTTCGATAATGAAGGCAATATTTCAATATCTACCCTTAAAATTTACGATGATATCATTTTGATATTTGCCGATACCGAAAGATTTAAAGGGAATTTTAAAGCCAATACCATAGAAGGAATGTGGGAGCAGTTTGATGGCAAAAATTGGGTACCATGGATGGATATCAAATTAACAAAACTTGCAGATGAGCAATAAAGAGCGCTTGCAGAAAGCCGGTCAGGTTGATGATTACATGGAAAAGCTCGAGCATCCTTTTAAACAGGAAGTGGAGCGGTTACGAAGCATCATACTGAATGCAAATCCTAAACTGCAGGAAAGAGTGAAATGGAATTCGCCAAGTTTTTATTTTGTAAAAGACTTAGCTGCTTTTAACCTTAGGGCCAGCGGATATGTGCAGATCATTTTTATTTTTTACGATGGAAATATGATCGAAGATTCATCTTTACTGCAGGGCGGTTGGAGAGATAGGCGGGAAGCAAGATTTTACAGCATGGATGATATTGAGGCTAAACAACCTGCGCTTGAGCAGTTTGTAAATAACTGGATTAAACTAATCGAAACAAATAATAATTAACTATCCCGAAGGGGAAAAACATTCAAACAATGGCTTTAGAAAAATGTTCTGGGGAGCACTATCGGTATGGCTACCGATATATTTGGCGTTCAATGGATGGTGAATTGCGATTATAATAAATAGTCGGAGCCGGGAGAAAGGAGTCGGAAGTGTAGCGCCCTTACTCCAGGATTTATCGTCTGTATGCTAATCGCAGGTGAGCTAATATAAATTGCAGGTATGGTAATATAAATCGCGGGTGCAATAATATAAATTGCGGGTGCGGTAATATAAATCGCGGGTGTGGTAATATAAATCGCGGGTGCAATAATATAAATCATGGGTAGGGTAATATAAAGATCATGGTTAATAAATTATGGCTATTGACCATAAAACCATCAACCAAAACAGCCTAACTTATTATCACACCCATCTATCAA
The DNA here is from genome assembly GCF_058801365.1 of Pedobacter sp. GW822-FHT03F06. Taxonomy (NCBI): domain Bacteria; kingdom Pseudomonadati; phylum Bacteroidota; class Sphingobacteriia; order Sphingobacteriales; family Sphingobacteriaceae; genus Pedobacter; species Pedobacter sp. GW822-FHT03F06. The sequence goes on along the minus strand of NZ_JBXANE010000011.1, from coordinate 86,097 downwards.
TGCCCAATGTACCAATGGCAGATGAACAATGACCAATAAACTATAAATAACTTTTATTATTTTTAAATATAGAAACCAAAAATTAAACCACTATGAAAATTGCAGTTATTATTGTACGCGTGCTTTTAGCCGCCATGTATCTTTTTGCTTCTGTAAGCTATTTTCTTAATTTAATGCCTAAGGCTCCGGAAATGACAGCGGCACAAACTAGTTTTATGACTGGCTTGATGGCATCTGTGTACCTTTTTCCGTTGATCAAAATAACCGAACTGGTTGGCGGTATACTATTGCTTATTGGCCGTACAGCACCTTTAGCCGCACTCATAATTTTCCCGGTTACCTTAAACATTTTTCTTTACCATGCATTTTTAGGTCCGAAAGATTTACCAATGGTTGCAGTAATGCTCCTATTTAACTTATTCCTGTTTTACGCGTACCGTGCCAAGTATCTACCGATCGTTTCAAAGTAAATTTTAGGATTTTCAAACTTTCTCGTACTTTTTCTCTTTATTTAGTGTTTTGATATAAAGTCTAATTATTATCTTTAAAAACTAACTAGAAATAAAAAATATGAGAAAGTTACCATTTTTAATGCTGTTTTTGGTGGCAGTATCGTTTTCTGCATTTGCACAGAACAAAGATGCTATTGTAGGCAAATGGCTTAATCCATCAGGCGAAGGGCAAATAGAAATTTATAAAAAAGGCGATAAATATTATGGAAAATTAGCCTGGATGAAGGAACCCAATTTAAATGGTAAACCTAAATTAGATGCGAAAAACCCAGACGAAAAGCTGCAGAAACGCGCTTTATTAAATCTGGAAATATTAAAGGATTTTGTTTACGATGATGGTAAGTGGACCGATGGAACGATTTACGATCCAAAAAGCGGCAAAACATACAGCTGTAACATGTCTTTAAAAAGTAACGATGTGTTAAACGTTCGTGGTTACGTAGGTATTTCGCTTTTAGGCCGATCTGAAACTTTTAGACGAGTAAAATAATTTATAGATGAAGAAAATTTTATGGTGCCTTTTAATGGCACCTTTTTTTTGCGCGGCGCAGTCGTATTCTTTTAAACCCTTAAACGAGAATACCAAAACCAGTTTACGTGGATTAAGTGTGGTATCAGATCGGGTTACCTGGGTAAGTGGTAGTAATGGATCGGTAGGTAAAACAACTGATGGCGGTATAACCTGGAAATGGTTAAAACCAAAAGGTTATGAAAAAATCGATTTCAGGGATATTGAAGCTTTCGATGATAAGCAGGCCATTATTGTGGGCATTGCCTCTCCGGCATACATTCTGAAAACCGTAGATGGTGGCGAAACCTGGACAGAAAATTATAAAAATGTAGATTCTGCCATATTTTTAGACGGGCTAAGTTTCTGGGATAAAAATAAAGGAATCATTTTCGGCGATCCTATAAACGATAAAATGCAGCTGCTTAAAACCGTAGACGCAGGCAAAAGCTGGCAGGATATTTCTGCAAAGCTCAAAACCAAATTAACAAAAGGTGAAGCGAGTTTTGCAGCCAGCGGCACAACCATTAAAACATTACCTGGTGGCAAAACCTGGATTGCAACAGGTGGAACGGTATCCAATATTTACTTTTCTCCAGATTATGGACAAAACTGGCAAGTATTTAAATGCCCCATTTTACAGGGCGAAAATAGTACAGGTCCTTTTTCCATCGATTTTTTGAATGAAAAAACCGGTGTAACTGTTGGTGGCAACTACCTAAAAGATAAAGAAAATTCGAATAATGTGCTTTTAACGAGCGATGGAGGCAAAACCTGGCAAAAGCCAGCCACCCCGGTTTCGGGCTTCCGATCGGGCGTAACCTATATTAATGCTAAAACTTTAATTGCTACGGGTACTTCAGGTACAGATATTTCTACTGATGGCGGCCAAAACTGGAAACATATTTCTGATAAAAGTTTTAATGCTGTTCAAAAAGCCAAAAAAGGCAAACAGATTATTCTGGCAGGAGAGAAAGGCAATATCTATCAATTGGAGATCAGTAAATAAAATTTCAGCCCCATTACGTAACAGTTGTATTGATTAGGTATCTAATCAGTAAAACGATTCAATAAATAAAAAAGATTGAAGCATCGGGATTGATAAAATTTTGTTTCTTTGCTGTCAACTAAAACTTTAATTTAAAACATACACACTCGCTCAATGGATTTTTTGCACACGATTTTAGGTGACGATATACAGGCCGGACTATTAATTATTTTGAATTTAATTGTGATCGAAAGTTTGCTTTCGGTTGATAATGCTGCTGTTTTGGCTACTATGGTAATGGATTTGCCAAAATCGCAAAGAGAAAAAGCTTTAAAATATGGCATTATCGGTGCTTATGTTTTTAGGGGGATTTGTTTGTTCCTGGCTGCATGGCTAGTTAAAATCTGGTGGTTGAAACCACTTGGCGGTTTATATCTGCTATATCTGGCTTTCGATTATTTTAGAAAAAAGAACAATAAAGGTAAGGAAGAAGAGGAGGAGGTGGACAAAAGCAAAAGCTGGATTTATAAATCTACTGTTGGCTTAATGGGTAATTTTTGGGCAACGGTAGCTTTAGTAGAGGTAATGGATCTGGCCTTCTCTATCGATAATGTTTTTGCTGCCGTGGCTTTTACCGATCATATCTGGTTAATCTATATTGGTGTTTTTATCGGGATTTTGGCTATGCGTTTTGTAGCACAGGCTTTTGTTAAACTGATGGAGAAATTTACCTTTTTAGAAACGATAGCATTCATCGTAATTGCTGTTTTAGGAATTAAACTTACTTCATCATTAGTAACACATTTCTATCCCGAATCGCCTATTTCTCATGCTATCGAAGGTGAAAAAACAGATCTTTTTGTCTCTATTTTTACGGTAGCCATTTTCATTATACCCGTATTAACGTCATTATTGTTTAACTATCCCAAAAAACACAAAAGCGATATCATCATTTCAGACGATGCCGAAAAGGTTTTGGATAAATCTTAAGTTGTAGGGCTTATCTGTGATAAATCTTACAATCAAACGGTTCTGATCTTGCAATCAAATTTGTAATATTAGATTTTATAAAACAGATTAGAAAACAGGGTGCAATGGCTTTTTACAAACATTACTCATTCGATCTTTGGTTAACGCTGATTAAATCTAATCCAGCGTACAAGCAAGAGCGAACACGGTATTTTTACCAGAAATTTAATACTAAGCATAAAAATTTAGCAGAAATTGCTGTTGTTTTTCGTCAGGTAGATTTAATGGTAAATGCCATTAACGAGCGGACAGGGAAAAATGTAGATGCTGATGAAATGTATTTAATGATCATCAGTATGATCAACGATTACGATTTCAATTTCCATGATGTGGATCTGCAGGAGATTGATCACCACATGGAACAACTGGTTTTTACCCACATGCCTTTGCTATATAGTGATAGTTCTTTAACCGTATTGGAAAAGCTTAAATCAACAGGTTTAAGTTCGACCAATATTTTAAGCAATACTGGTTTTATAAAAGGGAAAACCCTAAAAAAAGTAATCAATCATTTGGGTATCGATCAGTTTATCGATTTTCAACTGTATTCTGATGAAGTACGGATGTCTAAACCCAATACCGGATTTTTTCAGCTGATGTTAGATCGCATCGACAGGGAAAAACATCCGGAGTTAATGCTAAAAGATGTAATCCATGTTGGCGATAACCCGCATGCTGATGTTCGTGGGGCAGAAGCAGTGGGCATTAACAGTATGCTCATCAATTCCAATCACCTATCTATCTCAAACCTACTCTATGATACCGTATAATTTCTCACTTCATAAAATAGACAATACCGTCGATTTTGGCTTTAGTGCCGACGATTATAGCCGTTTTAAATTTGGCGATGACCTGGTGGCCCGATCTTTCGGGAAAGACCTTGCCGATGGCTTTATCCGCTATTATTTAGCCGATAATGTAATTACCGACCAGATTGTGGTTATTTCTAGTCCTTATAGTTTTATTCCAACGGCAACCTTTGCCATGAAAAACTATTTCGTTTGCCAGCTTAACCGTTGGCTGGTCGAAAATGGTGGTTTGGCAGTACAGGAAACCAAAGTGCACAGAACCATTACCTATAAAGAAGATTACGGCGAATTAAGTGCCGAAGAAAGGCTATCGTTGATCGGAAATGATTCATTCCATATCGATAAAGATTTTCTCGCGGGTAAAACACTTTTATTTCTGGACGATATCCGAATTACCGGAAGTCATGAGCGGATGATCTTAAAAATGGCTAAGGAATATGGTTTAAAGAACGAAATGCATATGCTTTATTTCGCCGAACTGGTGAATAAAAATATCCATCCCAATGTAGAAAATTTTCTGAATTACCATCAGATAAAATCTATTTTTGATCTGGAAGAAATTATTGATAGTGGCAATTTCAGGTTTAATACCCGTATTGTAAAATACATTTTAAATACGACTTCGAGCAGTTTTAATCTATTTTTAGAACGTAGAAGTACCGATTTTATCAACCAGCTTTACGATCTATCCTTGGGGAATAATTACCATACGATAGAGGCGTACGCTAAAAATTTACATCTCATAAAAGACTATATCAAAAACAATAATTATAAATTAATTTAAATATGGCTATTAATTTGCAAAAGGGGCAAAGAGAAAATATCGATGCTCCTAAATTTACAATAGGTTTAGGTTGGGATACCAACAGCTCTTCAACAGGTTCTGCATTCGATTTAGATGCTTCAATTTTTATACTAAACGATCAGAAGAAACTGATTTCAGACGAAAACTTTGTATTCTACAATAATTTGGTTTCTCCGGATGGTTCGGTAGAACATACAGGTGATAACTTAACCGGTGATGGCGATGGAGATGATGAACAGATCAAAATTGATTTAACTAAGGCTGATGCTAAAGTAAATGAAATCTGTATTGTAGTAACCATCCACGATGCTGATAACAGAAGACAAAATTTTGGTCAGGTTAGAAATTCTTTCATCCGTATTTTTGATGCCGTAACCAATGAGGTGATCTTAAAATACGAATTAGAAGAAGATTTTTCTATCGAAACTGCAGTAGAATTTGGAAGGATTTACAAACGCGAAGGCAAATGGAAATTTGAAGCCGTTGGCGTAGGTATGAAAGGTGGTTTACAGGATTATTTAAACAAATATCAATAATATTATGGCAATCAATCTTCAAAAAGGACAGCGTATCAGTCTGGAAAAAAGTAATGGTAGCAAACTTCAGAATGTTTGTGTAGGTATTAACTGGGGGGCAATCGAAAAGAAAGGCCTGTTCGGTTTCGGATCATCAAAAGAAGCGGTAGATTTAGATGGAAGCTGTGCATTATACAACGAAAACAAACAACTTTTAGAGGTCGTTTATTTCGGTAACCTAAAATCTAAAAATGGTTCTGTAAAACATAGTGGCGATGATTTAACTGGCGATATGGGCGGCGATGATGGCTTAGATAATGAGATCATCACGCTTGATTTCTCTCAGTTGGATGCCAATGTAAACTATGTTGCTTTTGTATTGAATAGTTTTAGGGGCCATGATTTTGGTACTATTCCTTTTGCTTCCATCCGCATTTATGAAGGTACAACTAAGCGTGTTAACGAGGTTTTTGCTAAATTCGATATTGCTAATGGTGCAAACTTCGCTGGTCATGTATCGATGGTAATGGGCGTTTTTTACAAGAAAAACGGTGAATGGAAATTTAATGCCATTGGCGAACCAACCAAAGATAAAAAACTCGAAGATACCGTTAAAACCGTAACTCAAAACTATTTATAGGCCGTAAAGCTGGTAATTAATCAAACTATGGAAACCAACCCAAACGTTACCCAAGCCCTTACTCCGGTTAAACTGGATAAAGATGGCAATGTGGATCTCGAGAAAATAACCTCAGAGGAAACGCTTAAATACAATGAGATTGGAAAATCGTTAGAACCATCAGATGTAAATTCTATCCTGAATTACGGGAGCGATGCCCAAAACTCAATGGAGAAATACAGTAACGAGTTTTTATCGTCGGTACGGACCTATAACAGTGGCGAAGTTGGCGGTTTAATTAACGAACTGCTTACCGAACTGAATTATATCGATGTTTCAGAATTGGAGCAAAGTGCGTTTAAAAACTTTATTTCAAAAATCCCGTTTTTAAAGAGCCTGGTTGTTGATGTGAAAAAACTTTTCCAGAAGTATGATGTTGTGGTGAACAATATTGATAAAATCACCAACAAAATTAAAGCTGGAAGATTAAACTCCATTAAAGATAACAGTTCGCTGCAAACCATGTTCGATAGCAATGTAGGTTACATCCACCAAATGGAGGAACTGATTATTGCCGGACAGATGAAATACAACGAGCTGAGCATCAAACTTGCTGAGATGGAAGGCCGGCCTGCCGATTACCAGGATTATGAAATTGCCGATTTAAGGGATTTCATTAGCCGTTTGGATAAAAGACTGGCTGATATGAAGATTGTCCGCTTCATTATGTTGCAATCTTTGGCGCAAATTCGTGTGGTACAGAACAACAACACTTCAATTGCAGAAAAAGCGCAGTCGATTGTATCTACAACCATTCCGGTGTGGAAAAACCAATTGACTATTGCTGTTGCTTTACAAAGGCAAAAAGCCAATGTAGAGATGCAGAAGAAAATTTCGGACACCACCAATACCATTTTGCAGAAAAATGCAGAGATGCTGAAACAAAACAGTATCGATGTAGCCAAAGAGAATGAAAAAACAGTAGTATCTTTGGAAACCTTGAAACGAACCACTTCATCGTTGATTGAAACGCTTAATGAGGTTAAACAGATCCATGAAGCGGGTGCACAGAGCAGAAGGGTGTTGGATGGCGAACTTAAAACTTTGGAAACAGAGTTGAAAAAGAACGTTACGAGGGTGAGTTAATTAAAATATGGATGAATACCGTTTAAATATTATCAAAAAATCAAGCGCAGAGATCAACCGTTTACAGTTGCTCTCTGTGTTTTTTGATGATGAGGTAATTTATAAAATTTATTTAAGAAGCCAGGTTATTCATCAACTTTTTGCCAATAATGAAGAATTAGAGATCGAAAAATTAGATCTTTTCCATCTTCAGTTTACCGATAGCGTGATCGAACTGCTCAAAAAGATTAAAAAGAGCAATGAGAAAAACGTATCGCTCATCTACGATGAAATTGACCTGAATGAAGAGCTGATCGACCGCATGGCAAGTGCGCTTGTTGATCAGAAAAGTTTTCAGCAGGATAAACAGAAGCAATCGCTTAAAGTTAACTTATCACTACGGAAGTTATTCAGTGTATTGTCTGAACTAAGCTCCGATTTTCCCTTCTCCAAAAACATCAACGTTTTTAGTTCCAGATACGCCAACGATTTTTATTTCGATCTCAGCACCGATCAATTTGCTAAACTGATTAATTTTCAAAGCAAACAGGTATATACCAATGTTTATGCAACCATCGAAAAAAAACTGATGGGCAAATTGTGTAAGTACGATTTTCGGACCGAATTTTATATTGGTTTAAAATCGGGTGAACTGGTAATTGAAGTATATAAATTTTTGGATATAGACAGTTATTACCTGTTTTTTCCAAGCAGAAACCTGTTCTTGTTCTGCGATTTAAACATTTTGAAAGATTTGGATATGTCTAATAATCTTTCAGAACGGGAACGGATTGTACAAGAGCTGCAATATAAAAACGATAAGTTGAAAAGTAATGCTGCGGTTTTAAAAACCGCAATTCCTAATGAGGTTATTGATTTATTAGAAGATAGTTACAGTAAAATATCGGACATTAATTTCCTAAACCACCTCAATAATTTCGATGTACAATCGAATATTTTGAAGACCATGCTGAAGACGGATTTGTTTTAGGTTGGTTTTTTCCATTCTACGTAAATCTCTATAGATAAATCGTCATTTCGACCGTAGTGGAGAAATCTGTGTCCATAGCTTTATAGCATCTTTTAAAGATTTCTCGGCTTCGCTGCGCTGCGCTCGAAATGACGAAGATCTATGAAAGGAATTTCTATAGAACGATCGTCATTTCGACTGAAGCTCACCGATTTTTCATCGGTAGCGTAATGGAGAAATCTTTGAACTTGGTTTTATAGCCCCTTAAAAAGATTTCTCGGCTTCGCTGCGCTCCGCTCGAAATGACGGATGATTGGATTGAGAAATTTCTATGAGAAATCTCCAGGCGTATCGTCATTTCGACCGTAGTGGAGAAATCTGGGTCCACAGCTTTATAGCATCTTTAAAAGATTTCTCGACTTCGCTGCGCTCCGCTCGAAATGACAGATGATTGGATGGAGAAATTTCTATGAGAAATCTCCAGGCGTATCGTCATTTCGACCGTAGTGGAGAAATCTGTGTCCATAGCTTTATAGCATCTTTAAAGATTTCTCGACTTCGCTGTGCTGCGCTCGAAATGACGAAAACTAGGAGGCTAAGTTTAAAATAGTGAGTCATTACATAAAACGATCGTCATTTCGACTGAAGCTCACCGATTTTTCATCGGTAGCGTAATGGAGAAATCTGTGTCCATAGCTTTATAGCCCTTTAAAAAGATTTCTCGACTTTGCTGCGCTCCGCTCGAAATGACGGATGATTGGATGGAGAAATTTCTATGAGAAATCTCCAGGCGTATCGTCATTTCGACCGTAGTGGAGAAATCTTTGAACTTGGTTTTATAGCATCTTTAAAAGATTTCTCGGCTTCGCTGCGCTCCGCTCGAAATGACGGTTCTAGGAATTACTACCGCGTTAACACCGCCAGTTTCTGTTTAAACAGATCAATAGTTCTGCTCCAGGCTAGTTTTGCGGCTGCTTCGTTATACCTCGTAGGTGACGTATTGTTGTTAAAGGCATGGTTTACACCATCGTAGATATAAATTTTGTAATCAATTTTATTGTCTTTTAAAGCTTGTTCATAAGCTGGGATCCCGGCATTAATGCGTTCATCCAGACCGCCATAATGCAGCATTAAACTCGCTTTAATTTTAGGAACATCTGCCACATTGGCCTGCGCGCCGTAATAAGCAACAGCTGCCTGCAATTTAGGATCGTTAACTGCTAATTTATTGGCCATTCCACCTCCCCAGCAAAAGCCAACACAACCTACTTTACCATTTCCGTCTTTTCTATTGCGTAAATAGTCCAATGCTTTTAAATAATTCTGTAGATTTTTTTGGGGATCTAATTTGCCGATCAACTCGCGTCCCTTATCTTCATCCGTCGGGGTTCCACCAAGCGGCGAAAGGGCATCAACACCAAGGGCCAGGAAACCTTCTGCAGCAACACGTTTGGTTACATCAATAATATGTGGATTTAAGCCCCTGTTTTCATGAATAACCAGTACGCAACCTAAGTTCTTTTTGCCTTTTGGCTTGGCCAGTACAGCTTTCATTTCACCATCAACACCTGTGTAGGTAATATTTTCAACTTCGATATCATCACTGTTAAAATCTGCTGCAGCGGCATAATTATTCTCTAGCATAGGCAGAATAGTCATGGCTAATGCTGTGCTGCCCGCCAGGATAGCCAGTTTTCTCATAAAATCTTTTCTGCTTACCTGACTATGGGTGTACTCATCGTACAGGTTGATTATTTTCTGATCCATCTTATTGATTTTGAATTACCATACAAGATAAACAAGGATGTTGAGATTTGAGGTAGCATTGCCTAAAAGTTACAATACATTTCTTCCCATTTTTTAATCAACGTTACACGGTGTTTCGTATATCGAGGGGTTAAAAAGGCATTCGACCAATCATCGTAATTATCATAAAAGAATTTCAGGAAGAAAATATGAAAGGTGATCCCGAGATAGGGAATGGCTTTTAGTTCATCGTCAGTTAAGGGCCGTACTTTTTGATAAGCATTTAAAAAGATATTAAAATCCTCTTCTGCCTGTTCTTTTGAAATTAAATTATTGAGTTGATGGAAGAAATAATGGTTAAGGAACGACATTAAATCGTTAATCAGGTAGCCCTCACCTGCAAAATCGAAGTCAAAAAAGGTAATTTTTCCCGCTTCATCAAAATGGAAATTCTTTGGAAAAAAATCATAATGGCAATAACCATAGCTGAACTTTGAAGTATCAAATCCCTCGAATTTTTTTACCACTTTATTGGCAATGTTGGTCAGGTATTCAAATTCTTCAGGCATTTCTGTAAAATGAGGTTTTAAATCTCGCAAAGGCTCAAATAAAGTCGTTTCAAAGTTGAATATCGGTCTTGCATTATTCAGCTTTATTGTAGAAGTACTTTGGTGCAAGGTGGCAATGTCTTGTCCCAATTGGATAAGGTGTGCGTTTTCCAGATCCAAAATCACTTTTCCTTCAGCAAAAGAAAACAGTACGCCGTTTCTTAAACCTTCAATGGCATTAAACTGTTGAATTTGTTTCCCATTTACATCAGTTATAGGGTAGGAAACCGAATTTTCATTTGCTTTTAAAATATTGAGCAATTCTACTTCAGCTTCAATTTCGATACGTTTACGGTGTGCATCGCGGTAGATTTTGAAGATATATTTCTGGCGTTCATTTTCCAGAATATAGGTGTCGCTTACATTTCTGATGAGTAATCGGCAGGTTGTAGATGGATTTAACTGATATGCTTCAATTAAATGATCTTTTAGGGCAGCGGCTGATAAGGTAGAGTATTGTGCCGGGAATATATTTTGCATAAGTAGCGCTTTGGGGTTTCAAATATAAATTTTAGAAATGACATCTTAACCGTTAAATAAGACTACCTTTCCCAACTTAGGCATATCGTTTTAAGATTAATACAATCTATTGGAAAAAATATTTGATTGCCTTATCGATAGTTTTATCGAAGATAAAGTGGGTATAGCAGAAAACTTTTTAAGTGTTTCTTTAGCGGCCCATCTTAAAGACAACCTCATCGGGTTATTTGAAAACAAAAAACTTTTAAATGCTGGTGTAGGTAACGATACGGTTGTGAATCAAAACAAGTTGATTAGAAGCGACGTGATTTACTGGTTAGACAGAAAGCATAATAACCAATACGAAAATGATTTCTTCGATCTGATGGATGAATTTGTGGTTTATTTAAACCGTACCTGTTATACGGGGATAACCGGCTACGAATTTCATTATACACTTTACGAATCGGGCACGTTCTACAAAAAACATATCGATCAGTTTCATAACAACGGGAGCAGACAATACTCGATGATTCTGTATTTAAATGCCGATTGGAAAACAGAAGATGGAGGAGAGCTGTGCATTTATCATGTTAATGAGGAACAGCATATTTCGCCCAATAACGGCAAAAGTGTTTTCTTTAAGAGTTCGGATCTGGCTCACGAGGTTTTGCTCACCCATAAACAAAGGATGAGTATCACAGGATGGCTTAAAATTGGTTAAACGCTAGTCTCCAATATTAAGCAATTGTTTAATTGTGCCCTTATAATTTTTACCGATAGGAACCTCCTGACCGTTTTTGAGCACAATGGTGTTACCTTCTAAATAATCTACGTATTTTTTGTTGAGAATAAAAGATTTATGGATCCGGATAAAATAATCGGCTGATAACTGATCTTCAAAACTGGCCAATGTTCTGGGCGTTAGTAGAAAATCACCGTTTTTCCAAACCTTAACATAATTACCCAGGCTTTCTAAATATTGTATTTCTTCGGTTTTTACCAGGATGTGCTTTTTGTCTGCTTTAATGGAGATTTGCCCATCGCTTTTGGTCTCTGCTTTTTCGATTTCAATAGGGCCAGCAGTTTGTTTTTTAAGGTTGTACAATTCCAGCGCCCGGTTAACGGCTTTTAAAAAACGGTCGAACCGGAAGGGTTTTAACAGGTAATCGCAAACGGCCAGATCAAAACTCTCTAAAGCGTATTCTTCGTATGCCGAGGTAATAATTACAAGCGGTTTATGCGGTAAGGTCCTCAAAAAATCCAGGCCGTTTAGTTTTGGCATCCGAATATCCAGGAAAATTAAATCCACCTGCTGTTTATTCAAAAAATCTAGGGCCGCTGTAGCCCGGTAACAATCACCAACTATGTTAATAAAGGGAATATCTTTCGCATACTCGGTTATTACACCGTGTGCAAGAGGTTCATCATCTACTATTAAGCAACGTAAGCTCATGTTAACTGGAGTTTGAGTTCTGCCTTAAAGATATTAGCAATGGTGGTAATTTCCAATGTATAACGGTTAGGATAAAGCAATTCGAGTCTTTTTCTCAAATTATCAATCCCAATTCCTTTAATTCCCTTTACTTCTTCAGGGTCGAAGGAGTTCTCGCAATTGAAAATAAGCGTGGTATTATTGCTGATTAATGATAGTTTCAAACTGGCAGTATCATCCGCAGGTTCTATACCATGTTTAAATGCATTTTCGATAAGTACGATTAGTAAGAGGGGCGCAATATCTACCTGATCATTTTTAACTTGTTTATTAAATTCAAAATTTAAGTTTTTTTGTAAACGGATTTGTTGCAATTGAATGTAATCATCAATATAATTTAACTCCTGCGAAAGTTTAACTGTTTTTTCCTGCCCTTTGTAAATCGTATAACGCATCAGTTCTGATAGTTGTAAAATACTTTCCGGTGTTTTATCCGATTTTTGCAAGCTTAATGCATAAAGGTTGTTAAGCGTATTAAAGAAAAAATGTGGATTAAGCTGTTGTTTTAGTAAATCGAGTTCAGTTTGCGATTTTTCCTTTTCTAAAGAGAGAATTCTATTGTTCTGTTTCCCCCATTGCAACGCCAAAACCACCGGCAAACTGATGAGCATGATGGCAAAGGCACCGAAAGCATTTTCCAATTCGAAAGGATTGGGTACGAATATACTCCTGCCAAAAACCGTGTTAATGGGCAGCGAAATTAACAATTGGGCCAATAAGGGATAAAGAACAGCAATGATGGCCGAAAGTGTTAAAAGGTAAATGAACAAACCCTTCTCTTTAAGGATTTTAGATACGAGTAAACGGCTATTGATCAGAAAAAGCAGGTATCCGCATAAATACATGATCAGGAATTGTGAAAAGAAGCTTAAAAATGTCCCAAAATTGAACAACAACAGTTTAATGTCGAATTCGAAACCAACCAAACGGAAACCCTTTCTTTGGTAAATCGGATTATCTAAACTCGAAACGGCCATTACCGAAATGGTTGCAGCAAGTAGAATGATGGTAATGAGGACGGCATTTTCCAGACCGATTTTTTTGATCCATTTAATGTGCTGCACTTTTTTCTGGTAATACTGATTGGCAATCAACATGATTTCGAGGGCGACTGCCGCCAAAGCTGTTGAAATAAAAACAGCATTGTCAAGCTTCACAATTTGCAGGTAAAATGCAATGTCGGTAAAAAGCGGAAGCAGGATGAAGAAGCAAGTGCACCAGTAAACAACATATTGCTTTTTATTTAAGGTGTTTTTTAATCTGGTTTTAACAAAAGAAAAAATAAGTACAGGGAGCAAACAGAAACCCAAAGCCAAAATACAGCTGGCATAGGTAAACCAAATATTGGTAGTTAAGTTGTAGGTGTTAAAAATGGCTATCCACAACAAAAGGCCAACAAATATGAAAAAATCCTGGTATTTATAGTTGTAGCTGAAATTTTTTGTACTGAGCATTTTGTTAAATAGGATAATATTATTTAAAAAGATGTCACCCTGTCCAAAGGACTCCTGTGGAGAGCTTAGTCGAAGGACAATCTTTTTTGATTGATCTAATTGTATGAGGGCTTCGACTCCGCTCAGCCTGACAATATCAGCGTGACTAAGCTTTCAATAATCTTTAAAGTTATGAAAGTTTGAAGTTCACATAAAATTTAGATGATGAAAGGCACGTTTTTGATGATGAACGTCGTTTAGTTCCATGGTCTGTGTCTCCACAGACCATTTATAGTTTTATTTTGAGGAACGTTTAAAAAAGATGTCATCCTGAGGGATAATTTATTGTGTAAAAAATCAAAATAGATGACAGAGGAGCTTTTTTGCGGTGATAGGCTGCGAGAATCGTCATCGGATAGCTATCGGATGACGATCCATTTTGATGAAAGGCACGTTTTTGATGATGAAAGGAATTTTAAACCTATTTAATACTTTCATCATCATTTTAAATGCCTTGGTCACTTAAATTATCTGCTGTGGTTTTGCCTGTCTAATTTGCGTCCATCTTATATTAATTAATATGGTACGGCTTAAAATAAAGCAACTTACAAAATCTTATCAAAACGGGGTAAAGGCCCTTGATGAGGTTACATTAAATATCGCTAACGGTATGTTTGGCTTATTGGGTCCAAATGGCGCAGGCAAATCGTCGCTTATGCGCACACTTGCAACCTTACAGCTGCCAGACGCCGGTCAGGTTCATTTTGATGGAAATGATGTGCTGCAAAATCCGCAGGAAATGCGGAATAATCTTGGTTATTTGCCGCAGGATTTTGGTGTATATCCTAAAATTTCAGCGCTTGATCTGTTAAACCACCTGGCTGTGTTAAAAGGCCTGCAGCATAAAAATGAAAGAAAAGAACAAGTGACTTCTCTTCTGCAACAGACCAATTTATTTGAAGTAAGAAAAAGGTCTGTTAGCACCTTTTCTGGTGGTATGCGACAGCGTTTCGGCATTGCGCAAGCTTTACTGGGCAACCCACAGTTAATTATTGTTGATGAGCCCACCGCAGGTCTTGATCCGCAGGAAAGGAACAGGTTCCATGATCTGTTAAGTGAAATTGGTGCCAACCGTGTGGTTATCTTATCCACTCACATTGTAGAGGATGTGAACGACCTTTGTGCTGAAATGGCCGTGATGGCCAATGGGAAGTTGATTTTACAAGGCAAACCTTCAGACTTAACCCAAAAGTTAGATGGAAAAATCTGGCGAAGGGTAATCGATAAGGCAGATCTGGCACAATATTCATCCGTTTTTAATGTAATTTCTACGAAAATTATTTTGGGTAAGCTTCACATTTTCGTGCTGGCTGATGAATGTCCTGTACCAGGTTTCGAAGCGGTTTATCCCAGTTTGGAAGAGGTATATTTTTCTTCATTATTTGGCTCTGCCAATCAAAATCCGGAGGCTAGGTTATGATTATAGATTTACTAAAATTTGAACTGAAATACCATTTCGGGCAGATATCGTTCAAAGTGGCCGCGCTTTTATTTTTTATTCTCGGGTATTTCTGTGCGGTACAAGGTGGGTTTGGCTCGGAAGACGTGCATAAAAATTCGCCATATGTCATCACCAACATCATCGCCCTGCTTTCGCTTTTCTCTATCTTTTCTGGCACCTTATTTAGTGCTAATGTGGTGCTGAGGGACAGTATGCATAAAATGGAAGCAGTTGTTTTTACTACTTCGATCAAAAAACTCCCTTATTTTGCCGTAAGGTTTTTAGGCCTCATCATTTCAGTTTTTAGTTTACTCGTGCTGGTGGCCTTGGGTATTTACGTTGGCACTTTCTTTATCGATGCCGATCGGTTAGGTGTGTTTTGTATCACTTATTTTTTACAGCCACTTTTAGTTTTTGCATTACCTAATGTGCTGTTCGCTGCAGGTATTTTATTCTGTACTGCCATATTAACCAAAAATGTAAGGGCAATTTATGTAGTAGGTGTGTTGATTTACATTTTGTATATGCTTGCTTCGATATTTGGCAATTCGCCATTGCTGGCCACCTCAACAATGAAAGCAAGTAGTCCCGATATTTTACCTCTACTTTTAGATCCTTTTGCATTAGCCTCATTTTTTGGCGAAACCAGAACCTGGACCGATCTACAGCGCAATCAACAATTATTCCCGTTAGACGGCGCATTTTTACTCAACAGGCTGCTGTGGCTTGGTTTTACTGCTTTGCTAATGCTGATAACCTATCGTTTATTCAATTTCCGCTTGCAGCAACAGCGACAGGTAAAAATTAAAGCAATCAAAGTAGAACAGATTAAATTAATCCCTTATCGTGCTTTAGCCGTATTGTCAAATGGCTTTCGTTATCATGTGAACACGTTTTTCGCGCAGCTTAAACTCGAAATGATATTCCTGTTTAAAAACATCCCTATTATGGTAATGCTCTTGTTGTGGGTTTTTATATTCGGGGTAGAGTTAAAAGACGAGCTATTCAGTGGTGTTTATGGTATTCATAGCTATCCGGCAACAGGCATTATCATCGAAGAAATACGTTCAATAAAATTCGGACTGATCCTGATTATTTTTTACGCAGCAGAAGCCATAAGCAGAGAAAAAGCAGTAAATATTCATTCGTTGATTTACAGTACACCTGTTCAGAATTCAGCTTTATGGATGGCAAAAACTCTTAGTCTTTTTGCGCTGGTTTTCATCCTCGTCACTTTAAATATTGGGATTGGTATTGTTCTGCAGCTTACTCATGGCTATTTTCAGATCGAATTGCCCCTATATTTATCGTTGTACTATTACAGTGCATTCCCTTTGTTGCTTTTTGTGGTACTTATAATTTTTATCCAGAATTTGAGTGCGAACAAATATCTCGGCATGTTACTGAGTATGGTAGTCGTTTCCTTAATCTCATATGCGGAGCGCTTCGGTCTTGAACATTATCTTTTCCGGTTTGCAACAGTACCTGATTTATTACATTCTTATTTTAACGGTTTTGGATATTATGCCAGCGCATTTAACTGGTACATGCTGTATTGGTCGGCTTTTGTAATAGTTGTTGCAGTTTTAACCATTGGGCTGTGGCAGCGTTCGGTTGAAATTAAGACTAAAGCGAGATTCGCGTTAGTAGGTTTGGCTTTTAAACAATATAAATGGATTACGGTTTTAGCATTGCTAATGTGGGTTTTCTGTGGGGCATTTATTTATCATCAAACCAATATCGCCGGTAAATATAAAAATAAGCAGGAGCGGTTAGATTGGAGCCTGGCTTACGAGCAGAAATATAAAGCGCTGGCAGGCCTGCCCCAACCAGTAATTAAAGCTGTTAAAACCAATGTAGATTTATATCCTAACGAAGGAAAATATACCATTAAAGGTACATATCGCCTAAAAAATGAATCAAAATTGCCTATTGCCAAAATATGGACCTATTTAAGCCCTGCTGTAAATTCATTTTCTATAACCATTAAAGGAAGTGAAAAAAGCGAAAGAGATGAAGTATTTAATCAACAGTTTATCACTTTAAAAGTACCATTGCATCCTAACGAAGAAATAATGATGAATTTTTCAATTGATGTAATCCGCTCTGGATTTATTCTCTTTAATAGCGAAAACTCGATTGTAAAAAATGGGACCTATATTGAACTGGAGAAAATTGTACCTCAATTTGGTTATTGCTATAACTTTGAGACTGAAGATAAACGGGCCCGGAAAAAAGCAGGTTTAGCCAAAATAGCCAGCAAGCCTAATTTTAACAATACTTATGAACTGATCGATTTAGAAACGGTCATTTCTACTGATGTAGATCAGCAGGTGATTACCGTTGGTGAATTGCAAAAAAACTGGATGGCCAATAACCGAAGGTATTTTAAGTACAAAACTTCTACTCCGATAAATTTTATGTTTGCCTTAAGTAGTGCAAAATATGTGGTAAAAAAGGAAAAGTATAAAGGGATAGATTTAAGTATCTATTATCAACCAGGACAAGAGTATAACTTGAAAAGTATATTTAGAGGCGTTAAAGATGCCTTGGAGTATGGTAATATGAATTTTGTTAAATATCCATTAAAACAATTAACTATTGCCGAGATTCCTCAATATAAAGGTGCTGCAACAGCTTACCCCGGAGTAGTTTTCAGTGCAGAGAACATTAATTTCCTGGGAAATTATAGTCAGAAAGGTGCTATTGATCAAAGTTATGCCATCACTGCACACGAAACTGCACACCAATGGTGGGCAAATATATTGGCTCCTGCAGATGGTGCAGGTTATGCCATGCTCACTGAATCGCTGGCTAAATACACCGAAAATGTGCTGATTGAAAAGGCTTTTGGCAAAATGTATTTGAGGAAATATTTGGCTTACGATAATAACCTCTACTTTTTAAACCGGAATAATAACGAAAAGGAGCTACCCTTGGCCAAAACTTTAGATCAGCCTTATGTACATTACCAAAAAGGAGGATTAACGATGTATGCGGTAAAGGAGTTATTAGGGGAGCAGAAATTCAATACAATATTAAGTCAGCTTATTACCGATCATGAAAACCCGAAACCAAAAGCTACAGCAAGGGATCTGGTTAATGCGCTCTTAAAGGAAACTTTACCTAAGCATAAAAAGTTTATCACCGATTGTTTTAATGAGGTGGTTACATATGATTTGGGTATTAAAGTGATCAATTGTAAAAAGCAGAGTAGCGGAAAATTTAAAATTGATCTTGAAATTGATGCAGAAAGGTTAAGTGGTAGCAACAAACAATTGCCTGATCTTGAGGTGGATGTGGCCTGTTTTGATCAGTTGGAAACAGATTGGGGACCTGATACTAAAGCCTTATACGCCCAGAAGCTTCAAATTAACCAGCGTAAAACCAAACTTTCAATTATTGTTGGCCGTAAACCAAAAACAATAGCCATTGGTCCTTATGGATATGTATTGGATGCCGATAAAGGCGATCACGTAGCTGTGTTAGATTAAAAGGAATTGCTAATACAGGAGATTCTCATTCAAAGGTGCGTCCTGATGTCCCGGTTCTATTATATCGGGATCTGCATCTATTTTGAAAATCATTATTCATAAGACCCTGAAACAAGTTCAGGGTGACGACCCTCTCCATGGATTCCAGGTTTCATTACACTCCGCTCGAAATGACGAAACTACCGGAGATGATGGACCATTTAGTTATCGGTCAATAAAAAAGCGCCATTTCCTCATTTCAGGATTGGCGCTTCGGATATTTAAACGACTAGGTTTAATACGATTATGATCAATTTGCTCTAAAACCTTTTGGGGTACATTGCATCTGACGTTTAAAAAATATGTTAAAATTTGCCGGGTATTCGAAACCCAGGCAATAAGCGATCTGTGCGATATTCCATTCGGTATGTTTCAGCAAGGCCACCGCTTCGGTTGCTATCCTTCTCGATATGTGCTCAGAAGTGGTTTTGCCCGTTACTTCTTTTACCGCATGGTTTAAGTGATTTACATGCACCAACAGGCGGAAGGCGAAATCATGGGCTGTTTTCAACTCCAAAATATGCTCTGTAGAACCAATGGGGAACTGCCTTTCCAATAATTCAATAAACAATGAAGTTAAACGGGCTGAAGCATTATTCTGTTTAAAAACAGCATCCTGAGGTTTAACCTTTAGTGCTTCATGAACAATAAGCTGCACATAGTTTCTTAACAGGTCGTATTTATGGATGTAATCTCCATCCATTTCTTTCATCATTTTAGTAAAGATATCGGTTAAGATTACCTCCTGTTCTTCGTTAATGTGGATTACCGGGCTATCATTAATCCGCCACAATAAAGAATCGCGGAGGGTTTCGTTACGGTTATGGATAAAATTCTCGGTAAATAAACAGAAGAAACCAGCAGGTTTTGGAGAAGTACTTTCCCAAGAATATGGAATATTCGGATTGGTAAACAGCAACGCACGTCCTTTAATTTCAATCTGCGCATCAGGGTAATGCAAAATCCCATTGCCTATGATCAACGAGATCTTATAGAAATCTCTGCGACTAAAAACAGATGGTACGTTGCTGCAAACAGTAGTGCGGTTGAAAACATTAAAGTGCCCGATATCATTGATCATCCCTAAACTTGGCGTAGGAATTTCAGGCCTTGTGATTTTTAATTTATTGTAAAAATCCTCTAATGTTTCCTTTTTTTGAAGGGTAGAAAGCTCTTGATTTTTTGATAACATATTTTAAGTGCTTAATACAGGTAAAGTTATGGTTTAATCGTCATTCCTTCGTGCATTTCCTCGGTCGGTTCTGCCACTAATTTGTCACCTTCTGCTAAATCGCCGAAAACTTCTACTTTATCGTCGGTTTCGCGGCCTTTTTTTACGCCTACTTTAACCGCTTTGTTATCGGCCACTTTTAACACGAATAATCCTTCGCTGGTATCCAATAAAGCTTTTTTGGAAATAATAAAGGTACTGGCATTGGCCGGAAGCGGAATGTTCACTTCAGCAACCATGCCCGGCAATAAAACCTTCGAAGCATTTGGTACATCCATTTCAATGCGTTCAGCACGTAAGCGTAAATCCAAAGCGCCCGATAAACGTTTCACTTTAGCCTTAAAGGTCTGGCTAGGCAAAGATTTAACGGTGAAACTAATCTCATCACCAGCTTTTAAATAGCCGGTATAAACTTCTGGAATGGAAACGGCCAAACGCAGGTTTTTCTGATCCTGTAAAGTAAATAAAGGTAAATCAGAACCTTTGCCTGTTGGACCAACATAGGCGCCTAAATTCACGTTCCTTGCTGAAATAATGCCACTGAAAGGTGCCCTGATGGTTAAATAATCCTGAACTGCCCCCACTTCTTTATAAGCTGCTTTTGCTGCTTCGAGTTGTGCAAGGTCTGCGTTTTTTTTAGCCATCGCCTGGTCTAAATCGTTTGTAGAGATCGTTCCAGGGGTTTTACTGGTTTCATATAAACGGTTATAGTTGGCTTTGCTTGCAGTATAAATCGCTTCCTGTGCTTTTATCCGCGACTGTGTTGCAGCCAGTTGGGAGGTCATTTCAGGCGCTTCCAAAGTCATCAATAATTGACCTTTGCTTACTTCTGAGCCGATATCAACTTTTAGGGTTTTTACAAAGCTGCTTACTTTGGCGTACAGATCAACTTGTTGCAAAGCAATTAATTCGCCCGGCAAACTCAGTTTGGTAGATAGCTTTTCTTTTTTAAGATCGAAGGTGGCTATAGCTGCTTCTTTTTCTTTCTTGGGTGTTACTTTCGATTCGGAGTGCCCACAGCCATACATGGCCGTTAGTACCAAAAATCCTGTACTTAATAATCCTGCTGAAAATATCTTCGTATTCATTGATGATGATGATTTATTCGTTTTCTTGTAAACCTTTAATGTAATGGATGCTTTCTTCGTCTTCCGGATCAAGCGACATTGAATCGGTAGTCTGTTTTCCCTGAACCCATGCAAATACCAATGGCAATATAATGAGTACGGCGAATGTTGAGGCTAATAAGCCACCAATAACAGCTCTGCCCAGGGGCGAAACTGCTCCACCACCTTCACCATGACCGATGGCCATTGGCAACATACCCGCAATCATCGCAATACTCGTCATAATAATTGGACGTAAACGTAATGCTGCGGCTTCGCGTGCCGATTCGAGCGCATTGCCATTGTGTTTTCTTAGTTGCTCTGCATTGGTGATGAGCAATACCGCATTGGCGATAGATACACCGACCGACATGATAATCCCCATATACGATTGTAAGTTTAAGGTTGATCCGGTGATGGTTAATAACAATAACGAGCCTAAAATAACTGCTGGTACAGTGGCTAAAATAACCAATGGAACTTTAAAAGACTGGAAATTAGCGGCCAGCATCAAGAAAATTACCACAATAGCCACAAATAAGCCAGATTGTAGGCTGTCTAAAGTATCGGTTAACACTTTACTTAAACCGATGGCGGTAACATTTAATCCCCTTGGCAGTTCACCAACGTTTTTAATAGCTTTTTCTACATCTTTTGATGCTGCGCCAAGATCGGTATGGTAAAGGTTTGCGGTTACCGATAGGAAAGGCATAGCACCAATATTATCGTTTTCGCCAGCCGTGGTATCGGCAGTAATTTTCGCCACATCACTCAAAACTGGTCGTGCCGAATTTTTTAATAACGGAATTTCGCCAATATCATCCTTACTGGTCATTTGATTCAGCGGTACCTGAACCTGAACACTATAAGGCAAAGCCGATTTTTCATCTAACCAGATGTTTTTATCCGTATAACGCGATGATGAAGTTGAAGCAATTAATGATCTCGAAATATCGGCCATATCCACCCCAATCTGTGCTGCACGGGTCCTGTCGATATCGATATTTAACGATGGATATTTAATAGGCTGTGCGAGCTGAACATCGCGCATGTAAGGGATTTCCTTCAATTCTGCGAGGATTTTATTGGCATATTTTTCATTCAGCTTTTTGTTTTTGCCTGCAATACGCACTTCAACAGGGGTAGGAGAGCCTTGGCTCAATACCTTATCCGTTAGCTCTATTGGCTCGAAAGAAAGTTTAACATCAGGCAGAACTTTTCTGATTTTCTCCCTGAACTGATCTTTAAAATCATCCATATCTTCTTCGAAGTCTTTTAAACTTACCTGGAAAACAGCCTCATGCGGGCCTGCCATAAACTGGTAGATGGGGTTTACCGAAAACTGGGCAGGGTGCTGACCAACATAAACGGATGATATACCCATATGTTCTTCGCCAACCATTTTTTTCAGCTCAGCTAAAACCACATTCGCTTTTTCTTCAGTACGTTCTAAACGCGTTCCATCAGGCGCACGTAAACGCAACTGAAACTGACTTGAGTTAACTCTTGGTAAAACATCGCGGCCAATATTAGCAAGTAACAGGGCGGCTAAACCGATAATTGCCACCAAATAAATTAAAACCACAGATTTTCGGTAAGGCAGTATCCGGTCAAGGAAACGCATAAAACGGTTCCGGAACTTATCAAAGAAATCAATTTTGCCATTGCCACTAAAATCTTCACGTTCTACCAGCACTCTTTTCTGGTTTAAGGTATCTTTCTCCGATTCGAGTGTAATGCCGGTTGCTGCAAAATCAGCCTCATCCTGTGTAATGCCAGGGTGATGTTCATTGCCTTTTTTAGGGTGTGCAACCATTAGCCAGTTGGCCATAATGGGTACGAAAGTTTGTGATAACAGGAATGAAACCACCATCGAAAAGCCAATTGCCAATGCCAAGGGTAAGAATAGTGCCCCTGGTATACCAGTCATGGTAAATGCAGGTGCAAATACGGCAAGGATACAAAACAGGATTAACAATTTCGGGAAGGCGATTTCCTTACAAGCATCCCAAATGGCCAGGGCCTTGGGTTTGCCCATATCAAAATGCTGGTGGATGTTTTCTATCGTTACGGTTGATTCATCTACCAGAATTCCAATGGCTAAAGCCAATCCGCTCAGTGTCATAATGTTGATTGTTTGTCCGAATAACTTCAGGAACAAAACACCAGCAATAATGGATGTTGGAATGGTGAGGATTACAATCAATGCCGCACGTTTATCGCCCAGGAAAAGCAAAACCATCAAACCTGTTAATATCGCACCGATTGCGCCCTCACTGATCAGACTTTTTACGGCGTTGATTACATAAACAGACTGGTCGAACTCATAAGAAAGCTTAACATCTTCCGGTAAGGTATTTTGGATGTTCGGTAGGTTTTTCTTTAAGTTTTTAACCACATCCCAGGTGGAGGCATCCCCAGATTTAGCGATACTTAAGTATACCGAGCGTTTGCCATTGATTAAAGCATAACCTGCTACTAAATCAGCTCCATCTTTAACGGTTGCTACATCGCGGAGCTGCAAATTTTGTACACTGCCTTTAAATAGGGGAATATTCTCGAAATCTTTAACCTTTTTAATGGTATAATTCGTGGGTGTGATATAGTTTTTATCGCCTATCCTCACATTTCCTGAAGGTGCGGTCTGGTTATTTAGTCTAATGGCTTCAACCACTTGATCTACCGTAAGGTTATGTGAACGCAAAAGTGACGGATTTACATTGATTTCTATCGTTCTCGGACTACCTCCAAAAGGGGCAGGAGAAAGCAAACCTGGTATCGCTGAAAAACTGGGGCGCACATACGTATTGGCCAGATCCTGCAGTTCGTTGTTGGTACGGATAGGGCTGCTTAATACCAACTGTCCAACGGGAAGCGATGAAGCGTCAAAACGGATAACAAAGGGTGGTTGTGAACCTGGTGGGAAAATGGCCTGCGCCCTGGTAGATAGCGCACTTAGCTCTGCCGCCGCCTGTGCCATGTTGGTACCCTCGTAATAGGTTAGCTTCATTAACATTAAACCCTGCGTGTTTTTGGTTTCGATGCTTTTAATACCGTTTGCAAAAAGCAGGATATTAACGTACTGTTTACCAAAATATGCCTCCATTTGGTCGGGGGTATATCCGCCAAAAGGGTGGGCAATATAAATTACCGGAAGGTTCATCTGCGGAAGAATATCAACCTTGATCTGATTGATGGCCCCAATACCGAAAAAGAACAGTCCAGCTACTAAAACTAAGATGGATATGGGCTTGCGGAGTGCAAAACGTATTAAATTCATTTATGTAGCCAGATTAAAATTCGTTGATAAATATGTCGTAATTGCCAAGTGCTGCTGATTTTAGCAATAAGGCCTGCCAAACATTGGTAAAGGCAATATCCCGATCTGTTTCGGCACGGTTTAACGTAAACAGCGCCTGTGTAAGATCTACTAAAGTGGTAAGTCCGTTTTTGTAGAGCGTATTTTTCTGCAGATAAGCATCAGATGCTGCTTTTACCTGAATAGGCGCTTCTCTGTAATTGGCCAAAGCGTTGGTTAGCTTAGTTTCTGCAAGTGCCAATTGTGCTTTTAGTTGCTGATCAACAAGATTGTATTCTTCTTTTAAACCCTGGCTAATGTATTCCTGTGCACGTACCTGCGGACGGTTTTTAAGAAGGGTTGATAGATTCCAGGTCATTCCTATGCCAATCAAATAGTTTCCGCGGGTAGGATTTATACCATCGGCATAGCTGGTAGTATAAGCAGCCTGATCTAAGGCATAACCTGGACTAAAACCCGAACCACGGCCCTGCATTACACCGAATAAGCTAAATGTTGGATAGTATAATTTTTTGAAATAATTAACCTGTTGCTGGCTAACATCTACCCGGTTTTGGTAAAATTTTAACAGCGGATGCGAGCTTTTGATTGTTGTATCTTCGAGCAGATTGCCAGGGATACGCGTAATTGAGGCAGTATCTAACTCATATGAGGTGGCGGTTAACCCCATTAACACGCCCAAACGGTTGGCCTGTTCCTGCTCTAAATCTTTAGCTTTTGTTAACGCAATTTTGGCATTGGAAACTTCGGCTTTTGCGAAAGAAGAATCTACTCCTGCAATTAATCCGTTTTTAGCCCTGATTACGGCAGTATTTTTAAAGGTAACAGCGCGATCGAGATTTTTCTGTTGCGATTTGCTTAACCTTTGTGCAGCCAGCAGATTTAAATAAGCGGCAGAAACACGGATTTCCTGCTGGAATTTTTCCTGTTCCAGATCATTTTTGTCTCTTTGGTAAGAAGCATCGGCAATTTTAATGCGTTCTCTTATTTTTCCAAAGGTGAAGAAATCCCAGTTTACATTGGCCAGATAGAGCCCACCGAATGCGGCATTCCAGTTTTGTTTGTCTAGAGATGGACCAGATGAGGCCGTTCCCAAACCTCCAAGTCCATATTGCGGTCCGTTTTGGCCGTTAATGGTGCCATAATCTTGTTGGGCACTTAAGCTGAAGTTTGGTAGATACTCTCTTTTGGCCTGCTGGATAGATGATTTTGATGCATTGGCATAATTATCTTTGGCCTTTATGGTACCGTAATTGTTTAATGCAGTATTAACAGCTTGTTTAAGGCTAAGCGTTTGTGCACTTACGCCGATGGATAGACTGATAGAGAATAATAACGAAAAATAAAATAAAGATATACGAGACATAGTGTATAATTTACACGGCAAATGTAAATGATGATCGCTATATCAAAGTATTCGGTTCAAATCAAAAATTATGCGAATCAAATAATAATCGAATTGTTACTTAAGGCGTAAAAATGGACAGTTTCTGCCGCTAGAAATAAGAAGAGGCTGTATCACAAAAATGAATATTAGAGACAGCGGATTTTTTTGCTATGTGGCGACGAGGAATCGTCATTGCGAGGAGGCCTTTTCAGCCGACAAAGCAATCTTTCTAGCAAGGATGGCTAGCTGGAAAGATTGCTTCGTTCCTTCTCGCAATGACGACCTTTCTTAAGAGATCTGTCAGTGATAGCCTGTTGATAGACTTGTTATCTCGCAAGATGTTATTAAAAAGGTGTTTATGATTCCTCAGTATAACTTTTAAAATTATCCAGAATGGCCTGCCAGCCACCACGTTGCATTTCGATCGGATTGGTAGATTCGGCATCGAAAGTTTCGGTTACTCTGGTTTGTTCGCTCAGTGCATCAAAAATAATGCTTACTGTTCTGCCGTCTTCCATGGTGTATTCGATTTTTTTATGCTGATCAACCGTGGTATAGGTCCCGCCGAAATCAAAACTCATGCTGCCATCTTTTGCCGCCATAGTGCTTTTAAATTTACCGCCAACCTTTAAATCGTTTTCTGAATATGGGGTATGCCAATCTGGTGAGGCAAAGGCCCATTTAGTAATGTGATCCGGATTATTCCAAAATTCCCAAACTTTTTCTACTGGTGCATTTACTGTTGTTTCTACGGTGATTGATGTTTTATTTTCCATGTTTTAAGGTGTTTATTTTTTAATAAAGTTATAGGAACTTTAACAACTCAAAAAGAGTAAATGCGACAAAATAAGGGGTAGTATGCCACTATTGTTTAGTTCAGCTTTACAATTAGAGAAACGGTTAACCACAGATAAAAAGAATGCACACAGGTAATTAATTAAAATTACCTGTGTGCATCTCCATACAACCAATTAAGCCGAATGACTAAAAAATTAGCGAATATTTTTGTTATTTAACCCCGGGGTTGAATGCTAGTGCAGTTCCGTATAAATAAAGGTAACTGTGTCTCTAGATATTAAGCCGCTCATGTTTCCGCCCGTGTAAACTGCTTTATAGCTCGATCCTTTTTTTAGGTCGTAGGCTTTAAGTAAATCGGCATTTGCAACCAGACTATCACCAGGGTTTACCTTCGAATAACTCGATGCAGGAGGTGGCATTACTCTTTTAGCCATTGCGCCTTTGTACTGGGCTTCTTCTCCTTTTTCGTTGGTAATGCTTAAATAACTGCTCATTAAAGGTTCGAATGGCGTATGCCAGATACAGAAACTTTTTACACTATCGGTATTGTTGTGCACTACAAACCTTAACAACAATGGATCGCCGACAGCTACATTGCCATTTATTTTCATTTTAACCTCAAGTGAATCGGTTTTATCAGCAGTAGTTTGAGGCATGCTTTCGCTTTTACTACTTTCGGTGTTTCTGGTGGCCTCGCTGCAGGCAGAAAACAATACTAAGAGCGCTGGGATAATAAATTTTAAGTTTTTCATTAAGGAGTTTTTTTATAAGCAAATGAATGTTAAAATTGTTTTGGTTAATAAACTAAAACGATTAATTATGATAAATATGTTGATTGATATACAGATAGTAAATCTGCAGTTAAATAGATCTGGATTGCAAACCCAGACCAGCAAATAAATTAAAGGATCAATTCGAGTTTACTAAAAAGTAAGCAATGCGACAGGCATAACCTGTCGATTTTGAGTTGTGCTGATCGCTGATTCGTACACTTAATTTATGCGTTCCGTTAGTGAGCTGATCGCCCAGTAGCAGGTACCATGGCAAATGCAGGCTTGAACTCCATTGGGTGTACAGATCGATCATTTTTTCTTCTCCGTCATCTATGCGGTAATGGAGTGCACCCGCATCTGGGCCTGATAAAATAGCAATCCCTATGGTGTTTCCTTTAAAAATCAGATCAAAAGTACTGTTCCTGGTATTGCTTTCGAGCACTGGAATATTAACAAAACCAGGTCTTCCTTCCAGCCCGTCAGTTGGCTTCCAGTTTTTATTGATGTTAAAAGTATTTAAGTTTTCGGTGCTATTAATGCTAAGGTATTGTCCTTTGGTATAGGCAAATTTATCAATGATTTTAGGAAAACCTATCAAAGCTTTTTTATTGGCATTTTTCTGGTTTTCTTCCAGATAAGTTTTAATGGTGTTGAAATAAAGTTGCTGACCAAATGGTGATGGATGCAGGTCTTTAAAATCGGCCGCCCAGGTAAATTCGCCATTGGCCATACGTTTATCTACTTCTAAAGCCAGGTTTATAAATGGCAAGTGATAATATTCAGCCAAATCGCTGTGTACTTTTACTTCAGTTGGGATTTTACCTTTATTAAAATCATCATTTTTATCTTCATCTGCAAAAGCCATCATTACGATATCCGTTTTCGGGTTCTTGCTTAAAGTATGTCTGATAATGCCTTCTAAAGCACGGCGCTGGGTTTGTTCGGCGGTTTTATTAACATGATCATTAACGGCTGACTCTACAAATAGCAGATCAATTTTTCCACTGTCGAGTACATCGCGCTGAAGGCGGAACGCATGTGGTAAACTGCCCAATGACGGAATACCCGCGTTAA
The DNA here is from genome assembly GCF_058801365.1 of Pedobacter sp. GW822-FHT03F06. Lineage (NCBI taxonomy): Bacteria > Pseudomonadati > Bacteroidota > Sphingobacteriia > Sphingobacteriales > Sphingobacteriaceae > Pedobacter > Pedobacter sp. GW822-FHT03F06. Next base: position 57,754 of record NZ_JBXANE010000011.1, on the reverse strand, counting down.
TGAACCTGAATTTTGTTTGCGGATAAGTTTTGGCTAAATAGTTACTTACCAATCCACGCCAGCCTTCCATATTGGTAATTGACCCGCCTAAAAAAGCAACGGTTACCAGTTCGCTTTTTCCTAATTTTTCTGCTGCGGTATGGCTGTAACCGTTAAAAGTGATAAACGACGATGATTGTAACTTGTTTTGAGCAAAGCCTTTGAAAAATAGTGCCGTAAACAGTAGCGTCAGGCAAAGAAAAGAGGTTCGTTTCATGTTGATTAGCGTAGACCAAAAGTAATAAAATTTACAATTGATGTGCATTTTCAGCAATATTTTACTTCAGTGATGGGCGACAAACCAGGCAGTTGTCACCCTGAGCGGAGTCGAAGGGTAATTTAAAGACATTATCTGGTTCATTATTAGGAGCGCAATTTGGTGCGACTATTAATGCTTGTTCCCGCTTTCCGTTTTACTTTGCCTGCGGCTTCGTGTTCACTCCAATCGGGTCTAGGTGGTACGGCCTGTATTCAGATGATCGGCTGGGTGCTTACCTGCACGAGCCTTTGTTTATAAACCTGGTAGCAGCGGTTCCGATTTTATCGGAATTAGCGAATAACAAGGCTGCTGTTCCCTAAGAATTACTGAATGTCCGTTTTCAAATAAATAAAAGGAGTATTAATTACCAGTAGCCACGGTTTTCTTCCTCCTAAATCTCTTCACCTGCCCCATATGTTCAGTTGGGATATTATCGCCCAGCAATTTCCCCCAGGGTTTAAGTCCATCAATCCGATCAAAGATGATTTTCAGTACCGCAATAAATGGAATAGAAAGGAACATTCCGGGTACACCCCAAAGTGCAGCACCCATTAATACAATTACGATAGAAATAAGTGCATTGATCTGCACCTTGCTCGAAACAATGCGCGGTACAAGGATATTGTTATCGATAAACTGGATGAGTGCATAAGCACCTATAATTAATAATTGGGTGGTAAAACCATCCATGGTTAAAGTCGCCATTAACACAGGTAAGGCTATGGCAATAATACCGCCAATGTAGGGTAGCAGGTTCAGTATTGCTCCTATAACACCAATTAAAATGGCATTTTGTACACCGAGGATCAGCAGGGCTGCAGAATTCATCACCGCAACAATTGAAGTTTCGATCAATAAACCGATGATATAACTTTGTATTGCTGCTTTCGTTTCACTTAAAATCTCGGCAACTTTTTGTTTGTTTTCCTCCGAAAACACTTCATAAATAAAATTAAGGATCAATGTTTTATACAGCAAGATCAGAAAAGTATAAACAGGGATTAAAAAAACGACACTGAGCACACCCATTAAGCCACTTAAGGTTTGGCCAATTAAAGCTTTACTTCCATTTGCAGCATCGTTAACCATTTGCATCTGTTTTTGAGAGGAGATACCAAAAGTAGCTTGTAGCCAGGTTCTAATTTCTTCCAACAGTTGCGATAATTTATGTTTAATGCTTTCCAGATCGTCGAAAAAGTGGGCAACCTGCGAGGATAGAAAATAGAGTATAGCAATTACGACAACAATACCGATAACCATAGCGAGCATAATGCTAACTATTTTGGGCATTTTTCTTTCAAAACGATTGGTAAGTGGGTTAAGTAATATCGCAATTAGCGCAGCGAAAGCAAGTGGCACAAGAATATCTCTCAGCACACTCATCATAAATACTGTAATTACTAATCCTAAAAGAATTACAGGAGCTTTGATGTAAAATGGGTAGGTTTTAAGCATTTTTAGATGGGTTCATCGTTCAACAACCAAAAGGTAACAAAATTGTTTTAAAGTTTTTAGCTGTTTAAGGAATAGAGGAGCACGACATAATTATTTTTTGGTATCAATTCGCATAAATAGCAAACAATATGCGGTTATTTTATAAATTTAGCACCATATTATAATAATAATTAAAAACTCCCTATGAAAAATAGCTTTTTAATCGCCATCTGTTTGTTTTTGTTTAGCCATGTGTTGAGCGCTGCGGAAGTAGATACCGCCTTAACCTTTAGCAGATCGATGAACAAAAATATTAAAGCAGTGGTAATTAAACCCGATAGCTATAAAACTGGAAAAACTTTTCCGGTGGTTTACTTGCTCCATGGTGCGGGCGGTAACTATGCCGAATGGGCCAAAAAAGTGCCAGGGATTAAAAACCTGGCTGATCAGTACCAGTTTATTATTGTGTGCCCTGATGGTAATGTAACCAGTTGGTATTTCGATAGTCCGATAGATCCCGAATGGAAGTATGAAACCTACGTGGCTAAAGAGTTGGTAAGCTATATTGATGAACACTATAAAACCATAGCCGAAAAAAAGGGTAGGGCCATTACCGGTTTGAGTATGGGCGGCCATGGTGCACTATACCTGGCTATTAAACATCAGGATGTTTATGGCGCCGTAGGCAGCATGAGCGGGGGCGTAGATATTAAACCTTTTCCAAATGGGTGGAATATCTCGAAAAGATTGGGCGCACAGGATGAATTCCCTGAACGGTGGAAACAGAACAGTGTGATTGATATGATTTACCGCATTAAACCCGGATCGCTAGCTATTGCGATTGAATGTGGTACCGAAGATTTTTTCTATAAAATGAATGTACGTTTGCACGATGAGCTCTTATACAACAATATTCCTCACGATTTTACCACCAGACCTGGTGTACACAACTGGGATTACTGGGCCAATGCCATTAAGTTTCAGAGTGTGTTCTTAAGTAACTATTTTAACGCAAAGCCTTAGCAAGGTTTAGGCAGCAAGCTGTGCACTTACTTTATTAATGAGGTTGCTGATATCAAATGGTTTGGCGATGAAATCGTTAGGGTGACAAATAATGCCTTGTATTTCGCTTAAATTATGACTGGCCGAAATCATAATCACCGGTATGTGCAGGGTTAACTGGTCTGCTTTGAGTAGATTACAAAGATCTCTTCCATCCAGGGCACCTAACATTACATCCAGTAAAATTAAATCGGGTTTAAATTCGCTAATCCGCTGGTTAAAATAACTTGCATCCATTAGTCCGCTTACCTGATAACCTTCCAGTCTTAAAATTAATTCTATAACCTCCAGTATTTCCTCATTATCATCTACCACTAATATCTTTTTCATTTTCTCGTTCTCCATCAGGTTATTGTGATAGTATTTAACATATTGTAAATAAATAACTTGTATTTGATTAACAAGGGCAGGGCTAAAAGGTTTCGATCTATTTTTGACGAAAGCACAACGGTTAGTTTTAAAGGTGTCTGTATTAAATGGGAAAAAATATAGGCAGGTCCGTAATCATGCCAATCGCAATGAAATTAAAATGATGTAGCGATAGTAATGTAACCTGCATTAAAATTAATACATCATTTTAAGTAAAAAATTAACTTTTAGATTACATACAAAATAAAGACTTACCATATTTTTGACCGTTCTCGAAATCTTATTTATAAAACAGGAAACGAAGATTTAAAAGCCAAAAATGAAATACTTAGTCAAAGAAATCAGTGACGGAAACTGCGATATTACATTATTGCCAGAAAACCTGAATGATAGAAATCTTTTAGCCGAAACAACGAAAAACCTTCAGCACGATTATCAAGAAGCTATCCAATCGCATTATGAACATGCATTGAAAAATGAAGTTCATGGTAATGCGGCATTTGTTTCCTTAAACAACGAGGAAAGCAATTATCCGAAAAGAGTAAACGTAAATTACCAGATTATCTTAAGTTAAGCGGATATTCTGCTGGCAAAGGCTTTCTTTATGGTAAAGAAAGCCTTTTTTGTTTTAGGGTTCTTTTGGTTCAAATGCAGTAAAATAAAAAATGCTGTTGATTTATTGTACTTTTCTTAATATGGGCCATTAAATAGGTGAGTTACCTGATTGAATTTCCCCGACAAGCACAAAACCACGATGCTGATATAGCGAGATGTTTTTAGGATTTGAAGATTCGAAATTTGCAGTAAGTTAATCACTATCAGTGCTTTAGGTGATTTCTTTATCAGTGCAGAGCCTATTCAATCGGTCAAAAAATAATGCGCTTAATTTAAATATTGATCCCTAAAATAATTTGGCGAAACTCCAGCTTCTTTTTTAAATAGTCTGGAAAAGTACGTAGGGTTCTCAAAGCCCAGCGAATGGGAGATCTCCGCAATATTCATCTTTCCCTCCTTTAGTAAATTCTTTGCTTCGTTAATGATATAAAGATGGATAAGTTCAAGGGCAGTTTTTCCTGTTTCCTGTTTAAGTACATCGCTCAGGTACCGGGATGAAAAATTTAATCGCTCTGCCATGAAAGTCACTGTGGGAAGGCCCGATTCTTGGGTCTTTTTTGTTTCAAAATAAGATTGAAGCAGCTCATGAAATTTAGTCGTTACGGTTCCTGTTAATTCGGCACTGTTAGTAAATTGCCGTTTGTAAAAACGTTGTGCGTACTTCAGTAGTGTATCCAAATGGCTAAGTAAGATCGTTTTGGTAAAGTCGTCAGTATTATTGCGGTATTCTTTATCCATTGTGGTGACCAGGTTCCAGATCATTGCCTCCTCGCTGGGCGAAAGGTACAAGGCCTCATTGGTCTCATAGTCGAAATAGCCATATTTTTTAATTTCATGATGCAGCGCAGTACCCGCCAGGAAATCTTCATGGATCAATATCAGAAAACATTCATCTCTTAACTTGATATTTTTAAACGTTACTGTCTGCTGGGGTTTAATGAACAATAATTTGCCCCGGTCATGGTCGAACTTTGTTCTGCCATGCTTAATGTCTCCCGATTCCAGCTGCTGGAAAGAAACGATGTAAAAATTGGCAGAGAATTCTATATTGTCACCTCCGCACTCGTCTTTGTTCCCGAAGGAAATGCTAAAAAGCGGATGCTCAGGTGCTTTTATGCCGATGGCCTTACTGAAACTGCTTATTTTATCGAAGTGATTCATATTCTTTTAAAAGAAAAACAGTACCTGTATAAACAGATACTGCTAATATAACATTAATTTCCCTGGGCAGCAGCAGACACGTCCTGCCATTCTTCCCAGGTTTGCATCCGTTGGCCATAAACATGTTTTATCCACTGGATACCAACCCTGCCCAAGATCAGTCTTAACGGAGGATTTTCCGCGTCAACCAATTTCAGCACGGCCTCCGCAGTTGCCTCAGGCACTCCCCAGTCTTCTGCTTTGTTACCAGCAGCAAGTCCATCTCTTACTTCATCATAAAAAGCCAATGGTTTGCTTTGCATCCCGGAGGTTGTGGCAAAATCGGTCATGAAACCGTTTGGTTCCAGTATGCTAACTTTGATACCGAAGCCGCTAACTTCAGCAGCCAGGGCCTCACTAATACCTTCAACAGCAAACTTGGAAGCACTGTATAGTCCCAAAGTAGGAAAAGCGAGCAGACCCAATGCGCTGGACACCTGAATGATATGACCTGATTTTTGTTCGCGCATAACCGGGATAACTGCTTGGGTTACCCATAGTAAACCATAAACATTGGTGTCGAATTGTGTACGTATTTCCTGCTCTTCTAACTCTTCTATAGCACCGGTGTGGCCATAGCCTGCGTTATTAATGAGCACGTCGATGGTGCCAAAATGGTCTTTAGCTTTTGCGACAGCCTCAAAGCATGCAGCCTTATCGGTAACATCGAGCGTCAAAGCGAGCAGTGTTGAAGCATACTCTTTTGAAAGTTCAGTTAAAGCTTGCGGGTTTCTTACTGCAACCACCACCTGATCGCCCCGTTTCAAAAATGCTTCTGCCCATATGCGGCCGAGGCCTCGGGATGCCCCGGTTATAAAAATTGTCTTTGCCATTGTTATCTGTTTAATATTGATATAAAATTCATTGACAAAGTTCAGTTAAATAAGTGTTGGCAAGTGATACAAAAGTGGGTAATAATAGAACGATTTTACGTAATTTGAGGTGAATCGTATTCATCATCCACAATATAACTTAATAGAACAAAATGGCACTGATCGCAACAATAGTGAAGGCCAGCTTTGATGCACCCAACTAAACAAATCTGTGTGTTCCGACCAGCACTGAAATCAAAATGTAAAAAAGGTATAGATAAGCCTGATTTGACCCCGAAATTTTTAATTTTGATAGCAACTTTAAGCTGTTATATTTTTAATTTAAATCTACTAATTTTGTAGACCATGCATGTTGTCAAAGATTCAGAGGAAGAGTTGTTGCTAAAGCTTAAAACAGGAAGTGAAGAAGCATTTTCCTTTATCTATCAATTGCATGTAAATCATATTTACAGTTTTTCTTTAAAGATCCTTAAATCTCCAGTGCTTGCCGAAGACCTCACACAGGAAGTTTTTGTCAGGTTATGGGAAAATTCTGCTCATCTGGATCCCAAATTATCACTTCAGGGCTATCTATTTACCATAGCCAGGAATTTATCGCTCAACGTAATCCGTAAAGCAGCCAGAGAGACCATAATTACCGATGAGATTGCAAGGCATGCCTTTGATAAGTGTGAAGATGGCCTGGCCTATAGCGAGCACATGCAAACAAAAGCATTTATCTCGCGGGCCATTGAACTGCTGCCTTCACAGCGCAGAAAAATCTATGAACTATGCCATGGGCAGGGGTATTCTTATAAACAGGCTGCCGAGGAACTCGGGCTAAAGGATGCGACAATCAACAGTCAGATGGTCAAGGCCATCCGTTCGATCAGGCAATACCTCATTCGCAATGGTGCGCTCGTAGTGTTGCTTATTGTTCGGCCGTTTTAACAATCAGAGATTTTTCTTTTTTGCAGCCCTTTATCACTGAAATAAAAAATATTTTTTCCTTGAGTAAATGTAGGACGGTTGCAAAGTGTTATACCATTAAACACCATCTATCTTGGAACAAGCGATTAAACAACTTTTCTTAAAATATATCAAGGACCAGGCATCACAGGAAGAAATTTCCCAAGTGCTCTCATTAATACAAAACGGGGGGCACGAGCAGGAGTGGAATGAGGCATTATCAGCATTCCAGGCCGATTTTCAGCAGGGAAATCAGCAAGATGCCCCTATGGATGAACATTTGCTTTATCAAAAAATCAAGGCCCGTACCGTTTTAAGGCCGCAAGGTAAATCCTTTAGCTGGATCGGTTATGCCGCATCTATACTTTTAGTCTGTACGGTTGCCTATTTCGTGCTCCGGCCTGCATCCCGGCCAGTCGTTTTTGCAGAAAAAACGTCGGTGAAACCTGCAGTAGAGAAAAGCCGTGGGCACAGATGGATTAAACTTGAAGACGGGACTTCCGTTCAGCTTAACACAGGTAGCCGTTTAGAATATGCTGGGAGCTTCAAAGGCAAAAAGAAACGCGAGGTATCACTTGTTGGGGAGGCCTTTTTTGATGTGGCACATGATGCTGCCCATCCCTTTGTAATCCACACGGGCGAGCTTAGCACCACCGTGCTGGGCACCGCTTTTAACATTTCAGCATATCCGGGACAAAAAGCTGTAACGGTGACGGTAATCAGGGGAAAGGTGATGGTGCAAAAAAAGGGGGAGACCCTGGCGGTGCTGACCCCTAATGAGCAGTTGAGCTGGCAGGGCGGCCAGGTGAGCCCACTTAAACATACAGTAAACACTGAGCAGACCATATCCTGGAAGTCAGGAGACTTGATCATGGACGATGTTACCCTTGCTCAGGCCGCAGCACTCATTGCCAAACGTTATGGCGTTGAGGTTTCCTTTAAAAATGAAAGGGTGAAAAAGTGCCGCTTTACCGCTGCCTTTTTAGACCGGAACGAAATCGGCCAGGTAACTGAAGTATTAGCCGATATTACCGGGGCATCCTTTCAGCTCAAAGCGGGTAAACTTTTGATCGACGGGCCCGGATGTGAAAATTAATAACCAATCGAAAACAAACTAAATTTAATGAAGAAAAAAATATTGCCCACATGATATAGCAGAAGAATTAAGTAAACCCCGGCGGCCACCGGGGCTTACAACAGTTTTAAATTATATATCGAACAACCTAAAACCAATGCAATGTATTATAAAAATACACCTTTTGCAAGTCAGCCCCCGTTGACTTGTCACTACACTATTACCCAAAAACTAAGATTTTTCATGAAAGTAAATGCGATCTTATTGGTTATCTCTCTCTATGCCATGGGCAGCCTCTATGCCACCGACAGCTCGGCGCAGGGTCTGCAGGAAACCAATGTTTCCCTGGGGTTTTCCGGCGGCAGCCTTCAGCAGGCCTTTGCAAAGATCGAGCGTGAAACCGATTTTCGCTTTGCGTATAAAAAACAGGTGCTTTCAGGGATAACAGCACCTGTGCTCACCTTGAAAAGGCGAAACTTAAAACAGACCCTCGACGAGCTTTTAAAAGGTACAGGCCTTGATTATAAACTGCTCAACAACAGTATTATCATATTCAAGTCTTTGGCGCCCACCCCTCAGACCAGCGCCAACTTTGTGGAGGTCACAGGAGTGGTCAGAGATGAAAGTGGTGCTGCTCTTCCAGGGGTTTCGGTTAAAGTAAAGGGAAAAACTGCCGCAACGATAACCGATGTTAACGGGGCCTTTAAAATCCAGGCTTCTCCTGATGATATTCTTATTTTTAGCTACGTTGGCTATTCTGTTGCCGAAAGACCGGTACCGATGGGGAAATCTATAGACATCAGCTTATCGCCGCAGGCCGGAACCCTTGATGCGGTTGTGGTGGTTGGATATGGGACCACAACCAAACGGACCAATACCGGATCAGTAACCACAGTGAGCGCCAAACAGATCGGAAACCAGCCTGTAGCAGATCCCCTGGCTGCCCTACAAGGCCGGGTTGCAGGATTGGATATCTCTTCGGTAACAGGTTACCCAGGTTCAGGATATAATGTGCGCCTTCGCGGGCAGAATTCGATTACTTCTGGAAATGACCCGCTTTACATTGTGGATGGAGTTCCCTTTACTTCGGAAAGCCTGAGCCAGTTTTCTGCTGCTAACGGCGCGCAGAGCCCCCTTTCCAGTATCAACCCGTCTGATGTCGAGCAGATCGATATCCTGAAAGATGCCGATGCAACGGCCATTTACGGATCACGGGGAGCAAATGGGGTAATTTTGATTACCACCAAAAAAGGAAAAGCCGGAAAGGCAGAATTTAAAGCAAATTTATATACGGGAATCTCCTCAGTGAATAAACGGGTTAAAATGCTGGGCGGAGCAGATTATCTCGCCCTTAGGCGTGAAGCTTACGCCAAAGACGGCGTGACCCCGACCGATACCCAGGCGCCAGACTTGTTATTATGGGATCAGGCCCTTGATCAGAACTGGCAGGACCTTTTGATAGGAGAATCTGCCAACCTCTCGGAGGTTCAACTGGGCCTGAGCGGTGGCACTGAGCAGACCAGGTATCTGATTAGCGGGACCTTCAGGGATGAGAAAATAGTTTTGCCCGGCAATCTTGGCTATAAACGGGGTGCCCTGAATATGTCGCTGAACCATAGCTCAATAGACAAGAAATTCCAGTTTAATAGTTCTTTGAAATATACACTGGATGAAAACAATACCCTGCAGAGCGATGTGACCAGCTTTTTTAATCTGGCACCGAATTTTCCGATCTATGATGCCAAAGGGGACTATTACTGGGTAGGAAATGAGCAGAACCCAATGGCCTATTTTGAACGTACCAGTTTGAGTAATACCTCAAATATATTCGGGAATACGACTTTGAGCTATGAGTTTTTAAAAGGCTTTAGTGCAAAGCTGGCTGCAGGCTTTAACAGGATGCATATGAAACAGACCCAGACACTCCCTAAACTGGGTTTTAACCCAGCTACCTATTCCGGTAGCAGCGCCAACTATGGAGACGGAAGCTTAAGCTCCTATATTGTAGAGCCCCAGTTAAATTATAACCTTAAACTGGGAAAAGGAAATCTCTCAGCTCTTGTGGGCGGAACCTGGCAGCACAGTGTTAGAGAAGAGCAAGGACTCACCGGGAGCGGATACATCAGTGATCAGCAGCTTGAAAATATCAAGGCGGCTACATTGATTACCCCAAGGAGCTACAGTTATGCCAAATACCGTTATACTTCGGTTTTTGGAAGACTAACATATAACTGGGATGAGAAATATATCATCAATGGTACCTTCCGCCGGGATGGTTCATCCAAATTTGGACCCAACAATCGTTTTGGCAACTTTGGCGCCCTGGGGGCTGCATGGATCTTCAGCAATGAGGGTTTTATAAAGGAAAATATCCCTTTCTTAAGTTTCGGTAAGCTAAGAGGTAGTTTCGGGACGGTTGGTAATGATCAGATCGGTGATTACCAGTTTTTAGACAGCTGGACACCTACCACTTATCCCTATGGTGGTATAGGGGGGATCTCACCAAGCCGTTTTCCTAATCCGGATTACAGCTGGGAAGTCAACAAAAAAATCGAGGCTGGGTTAGATCTGGGCTTTTTTAACGAAAAATTATTGCTCACCACAAACTTTTACCGCAACCGCTCCGGTAACCAGTTAATTGGTAGTACGCTATCTTCCCAGTCTGGTTTTACAAGCTATCAAGCTAATCTTCCAGCGCTGGTAGAGAATACAGGATGGGAGTTTGAACTCAGTTCAATGAACGTTAGGGAGAAGGATTTTTCGTGGAATACTGCTTTCAACCTGACTATTGCCCGTAATAAACTGCTGGAATATCCAGACCTGAAAAATTCGGCCAATGCCGCTAAATACTTCATCGGGCAACCTATTGGAATCGTCATGGGTTTTGATTTTCTTGGGATCAATCCGCAGACTGGTGTTCCTGAGTTCAGGGATGTAAATGGAGACAAGGTGATTACCGACCCGGCTGATCTGGTGGTGATCGGAAATGCAATGCCTAAATTTTATGGCGGCCTGCAGAACAGTTTTACCTATAAAAACTTCAGTCTTGATTTCTTTTTTCAGTTTGTAAAACAGGAAGGACCTGGGCTGAACTATGGCTATCTGAGTTATTCTAATGGTTATGCCCTTAGAAATAAAGACCTCAGTGCCCTTGACAGATGGACTACTCAGGGCGTTCCTGCAATGATTCCGGGGGCCAGCGCCACAGCAGGCAAACCGATTTATACTGCCTATCAGAACAATTATCGCCTGTCGAGTGCGAACTGGGTTGATGCCTCTTTTATCAGACTAAAGAACATTTCTTTGAAATATGACTTCAAAGATCTGCTCAAGAGCTGGAAATTTAACAACATTTCGCTGTACCTGCAGGGGCAGAACCTCTTCACCATTACATCATATAATGGTTTTGATCCCGAAACCAGGGGCTATTCTATGCCTCCGGTAAGTGTATATACGGCAGGTGTACAGCTTTCATTTTAACCCTAAATAAAATTCCAATGAAAATTATCAATTATATATTGTTCATCGCAGTGCTCAGTTCCTCGCTGTCATGCAAAAAATATGTGGAAATCGAAGATCCAAAGGATCAGCTTGCCACAGGGACCGTTTTCACTACCGATGCTACCGCAACCGCTGCTATGGTGGGGATTTACTCCGACATGAATGCCTCTAATTACCAGTTTGCAAACGTGCTGACCAGCTTCACCTGTGCAATGGCCGCAGATGAATTTGTATATGCTTCGGTGCTTGCCAACTTTGATGAGTTCAAGAACAATGCACTGACATCGGGCAATGGCTATGTAGGACTTATGTGGTCTTCACCCTATAATTTTATTTACCGCTCAAATGCTGTTATCGAAGGAGTCAGCGCATCCAGTACTTTAAGCCCTGCAGTAAAAAACCAGCTTTTGGGCGAGGCCAAGTTTATGCGCGCATTCTGTCATTTTTATCTGGTAAATTTCTTTGGTGATGTACCTTTGATCCTCAATACTGATGTGATTGCCAACAGCAGTAAACCAAAGACGCCAAAAGCAGAAGTTTATGCTGCGATCATCCAGGACTTAAAAGATGCTAAAAGCCTGCTTGTGCCAGCCTATCCGGGAAACGGCGAACGTACCAGGCCCAATAAAACCGCTGCAACATTGCTGCTTTCCAGGGTTTACCTTTACACTGGGGATAATGCGCTGGCAGAGGCTGAATCTACCGAAGTCATTGCGGCCACTACACAATATTCGCTCCTGAAAAACGCAGATCCCAATAACGCTGCCCACATGACCAAGGCTTTTTTAAAGAATTCTTTAGAGGCTGTCTGGCAGCTCCAGGTGGTCAATACACTTGGGGGAAGAAATACCTGGGAAGGAAATACGCTCATTCCAACAGGTGCCCCCCTTTATCGGCTGACAAAAGGAAGTGATGGACTGGAATCAGGCTTTGAGGTAGGGGATAAGCGTTTTAGCAACTGGGTTGGGAATTACACCACCACAACGGCACCAATTGTTACCCATTACTATCCCTTTAAATATAAGGTTAGATTGGGCGCTGCTGGTGCTGCGGTTACGGAATACTCAATGATACTCAGATTTGCTGAAGCTTACCTGATCCGCGCGGAAGCTAGGGTGGGGTTGAACAGGCTAAGTGATGCCAAGGATGATCTGAATGTGATCCGCGACCGGGCGGGCCTGGTACCTTTAGCTGTGGCAGCAACACCGGCTATAGCCATGGCCCAGGTGGAGCAGGAACGAAGGGCTGAACTATTTTCAGAATGGGGCCATCGCTGGTTTGATTTGAAAAGGTGGAAAAGCCTTTCAGGCGATCCTTCGAAATCCCGGGCGGATGATATTTTGCCGAAAAGCAAGTCATCCTGGAAATCCACAGCTGTGCTTTTCCCGATCCCGATCGAGGCGATGCGCACAAATCCAAATATGATCCAGAACCCCGGTTACAACTAACCATTAGAACGATGAGAAAAATAATTTTATGTTTTTTGTTCTCAGTGCCTGTATTCCTGCAGGCCTGGGCACAAAGCGTTTCGGTTATACCCGGGAAAATAAAAAGAGGTGATACGGTTACCATACGCTATGACCCAAGAGGTGCAGATGCGAAAATCAAGCCTGGAAGCTTATCAGTAACGATCGTTTTCACCTATTCCACCTTTTATGATCTCCCATGGAAAATGCCGATGGTAAAACAGGGTGAAATATGGACGGCTTCTTTTGTTGCCGGAAGATTTGCCACTTTTGCCACTTTTTATCTTCAGAGCGGGGATCAGGTGCAGAAACCTGGCCCAGACCAGCACTATGCCTTAAAGGTATTTGAGGGCACGAAAAGGGTCAAAAGCAGTCTGCTCCACGAATCCTATAGCCTGTCGGCTCAGATACCTAAATCTCCTGACTTACAGGAACGAAAAGCTGCCCTGTTGGAAGAGGAATTGAAAAACAACCCCAGTAACTATGAAGCAAAAGTGGCGCTGCTTAATACCAGGATGATCATAGCGAAAAGTGCGGAAGAAAAGTTGAAGTTCCGGGAGCAGGCCAGAAAGATTATTGCCGCAAAGCTGGAGGAAAACCCGACCCTGCCAGGCAATGTGAACCTGGTTACCATGGGATACCTGATGATAGGAGAAAAGAGCAGGCTCGATTCTGTGCGCAGCGTGATCATGAAACGTTTTCCCCAGGCAGATATTTCGAAAGACCTCCGTGCTTCCATTATTGCAAAAGAGCCTGATGCCGCAGTGAAGATAGCAAAGCTTGAAGCGTTGCTGAAAACAGGAAATCAGCCTGATGGAGAAGGGTCTGAAAGTATTCATAAAATGCTTTTTGAATATTATGCTGCTCAGAAAGATTCGGTCAGGGCATTACTTCATGCCTCAAAACTCAATGCCAAGGTTACGCCCTACACACCACAGACGCTGAAAGATATCGCCACTGTGTTGACCGCGGGCAAGATTGCACCATCGGCAGCTATCGGTTATGCCAACAGATCGCTAAGAATAGTAGAGCGGTGGCCCGTGGGGATTATCAGGTATTTCCCCGAGTTTGGTTATATCCCTTCTTTTGTTCCCGATAGTGTAAGAAGTCGTACTATAGCCGAGGCAAAGTCTGACCTGCTTTCACTCAAGGCCCTTAATTTTCTTAAGTTAAAGCAGGTTGATTCAGCCAAAAAACTGGCAGATGAGGCAATAGGGATTTCAGATGGGAGAGATGGGCTGATCAATAGTGCCGAAGTATCGGCCCAGCTCGGCGAAAACCGCAAAGCCTTTGATATCCTTTGGAGGTTATTGGTCAGAAACCCAACAGATTCCCTCGTGCTAAAAAGCGCCAAACTCAACTTTTTAAAATATAATAGCTCAGAAGAGGATTTCCGCTCGAAGGTAGCAGAGCTGGAAGCTTTGGAAATCAGTCAGCTGACTGCTAAAACCAGGCTGCTGATGATGAACAGGCCTGGCCCCGAGCTTTCCGGTTTGGTAGATCTGGAAGGAAAACCGGTTAGTGCTGAAATGATGAAGGGAAAAATCGTCATCCTTGATTTTTGGGCAACCTGGTGCGTTCCCTGCATGCAGGAAATGCCATATTTTCACAAGGTTTTTGAAAAATATAGAAACAACAGGGACGTTTTGTTCATGGTGGTTAATAGTGGATCTAACAATACCATTGAAGACGCCAGGAAATGGGTAAAGCAGAATCCCCAGTACCAGTTCCCTGTTTACTTTAATAACGACAAAAATATCGGTGAAAAAGTGGGCTTTAACGTAATCCCCACAATAGCCGTTATTGATCAGCAGGGTAAAATGCAGTTCAGGACCATTGGCTTTGAAGGTGAGATCCTCCAAAAAAAACTGGATGTAGAAATTTCCATCCTGCTCAAAAGACAGGTTAAAACCGAATAGCTTTTCGGCCGGCATTTAATGGATTTTTTATATCCAAGCCGGCCGCTGTTAAGCTTCACAATACCGTCATTTTCAAATATTCAAGTGACGCGCCCGAATGAACGGCGTAGGTATTCAACCTTGAACAATTTAATAAACGTTTTGTAAAATACATTTATGCTAACTTTTGCAGTGCTTTCCCTACTGAATTTTTCTTTTTTGGGATTATCGGGTTGAGCAAAGCCAGATGCAAGAAGGGTATTTTATATTGATTTTGGTCTGCCCCAGGGCAGACTTTTTTGTGGTCACATAATAGAATCCTTATTTGACTGATTAATAGTTTTTTAACAAACAGATAACCTATACGGCATTCTTTTAATGGCTAAGCCCTGCGCGAAAACAATTTAACGAAATAAGTCCTCTTCGAACATTTTCAGATGAGCCAATACCTGTAAATCGACTATTACTTTAGCCTGGTTATAAACCAGATTAGTCCATATTTAAAGTGAGGTTGCAGAATAGCTTTTTATGAACACTGTTTTAGAAGAAAATATTCATAAATTTGTGTTCCAGTAATATTATCCAACAGCTCCTCCAGATTGGTAATAAAAATGTTATCATTGCAAATGCGGTTGAACCTAATATAACTTGAGTCGTTATCAAACCCCTTTCATCATTGAATTTGGATAATAGCTTAACCGATACTCAGCTTTGGGGCCATTTGTTGGATGGCGATATGGAAGCTTTGGAAGAAATTTATAAGCGGCATGCTCCATCATTATTTCAATATGGCTCGCGATTGCTCTATAATCCAGAAGCGGTGCGAGATTGTATGCAGGATGTTTTCGTAGGTTTTTGGTCAAAAAGAACAAAGCTGCCAATGGTATCCAACGTGCGCAGTTACATTATCACCTCGTTCCGCAATTCGGCGAACAACTACCGCTTGTCGACGAAGAAATTCAAAGATTCGGAAATAGATGACCATGACTACTTTGACCTGACCTTTTCAGTTGAGTTGGAGCTGATTGAAAAAGAAAAGCAAAATGAGCAGACTGCTAAATTATCCAAGGCAATGGATCAGCTAACCCCCAGGCAGAAAGAAATTATCTATTTAAGATATTTTGAAGAACTGGATTATGAAGAAATCTCTGAGATTATGGATTTAACCATCAAAGGTACTTACAAACTCAACGCCCGTGCACTTGAGGCACTTCGCCTGATCATGAAAATAGACAAGGCTTTATTGATGATTTACCTCATTAGCATAAATAAAAATCATATCCTGTAACCGTCACCAATTTTTTTTAAATTATTTTTTATTTCATGGGGTAATTTTCAATATTCATCTGTCTATATGGTGAACCTGCTTTAAAGGTACCATAGATGAACGAAAAAAAATACCATAATTATACTGTTGAAGAATTTCTGAACGATCAGGATTTCATTCGCTTTGTAAAATACAATCTTCAGGATGATGTGGCATTTTGGAAGGGCTGGGCTGAGGCGAATGCAGGTCACCTGGAAAATTACAATCTTGCCTTCAAAGAGTTAAAGTACATTCTGTCTGCAGAACATATTCAAGTCCCACCATTTTTTATTGAGGAACTTTGGGTTGATATCAAGGCTTCAATAACAGAGAGAGAAGTTAAAAAAATGAAAATCAGGCGAACAGCGATCTGGATTTCATCTATTGCAGCATCTCTGGTTTTTGCCGTGTTTTCAGCCTGGTATTTCAACAGCGACGTTGTTGTTAAAACAGCTTTCGGTGAAACCAAAATCGTCACATTGGATGACAGCACCAAAATACACCTTAACTCGAATTCCGTATTGACCATGCCCAGAGCCTACCTGTGGAAAAAGGTGCGGTCGGTTTCGCTGGATGGAGAGGCATACTTCAGGGTTAGGCATTTGAATGTCGATCCTGCAACAATACAAAGAGGAGACCTGTTCGTGGTACACACCCCTACTGTGCAGATTCAGGTGCTTGGAACAGAATTCAATGTGAGAGATCGCCGGCAGGAAGCCCAGGTGGCGCTTATAAGTGGCCGGGTACTAGTAAGATCGATGAAGACAGGAAAGGAATTTAGTATGATACCAGGTAATGTATTCAAAAACGATATGCTTAATGAGGGGATCACATCTAGTGCTGCACAGTCCATATCTCCATCATCATGGATTGAAGGTAAGCTCATTCTTAAGCAGGCGAAAGTGAGTGAGATTATAGCTGCTTTCCAGGATAGGTACGGATATAAAGTTGTCATGGAAGACCAAAATCTCCTCAATGAAGTCATAGATGGGACGATCTCCTTAAAAGATGAGAACGGAGTCTTATTCACCCTGAGTAATATACTTAATGTTAATATAAAGAAGGAGGGAAGCGTGATCACACTTACATCAAGACGTTAACGCGTCCGGCTTCAAAAAACAATCAACAACCAAACAACCAACCAAACAAAAAATGAAAACAAAACTACTTAAACCAATCACCGCTGTGATTGTTTTTCTAATGGTGCTTTTTGTAGTCACGGATTCCTCCGCGCAGCAAAAAACATTATCACTTGAAAAGGCCCTAAATGAAATTTCTGTCCGATTTAAGACTAAGTTTGCCTATAAGCACAACATTATTCAGGGCAAAACCACGACCTCAGAAAGCCTGAATGCGAAATCTGTCGATGAGGCGCTCAAGAGAGCTTTATACCCTAACGGTCTTTTGTTTTTATATGTGAGTGAGGGCAATTACACTATTATAGCGCAAGAGGATAGGATGTTTCAGAATGATCTCTCCGCTACTCCATTAAAAAACGATAACGGAGAGGTTTATTATAGTGGAAAAGTTACTGATCAGGATGGAGAAGGGATGCCAGGAGTGACCATAAAGTCAAATGGTTCCAATCGCGCTGTCATTACCGACCGTCAGGGAAGTTTTTCCATTTTTCTTCCTAATACAGCAACAGCAATAAGCTTTTACTATTTAGGCTACGAATCTGTTACTAAAGATCTGGATGGAAAGGTGACAAACTTATCGATAAGAATGAGGCCTGCTGTAGGTGAACAACTTCAGGATGTAAATGTGGTGTCAAACGGCTATCAGATGTTGCCCAGGGAGCGTTCTACTGCTGCAGCTGCTGTAATTAAGGCTGCTGATTTACAGAAAATCAAGACGCCTAATCTTATACAGCGATTGGAAAACCAGGTTGCGGGATTAAAAGTTGATTTGAATTCTGATAATATGTTTACCTATGGGAATACACAAATTGGAATTAACAGCGGTACGCGCAGTGTGGGTAGATCAGATTATAGTATGTCCATTCGTGGGGCCAGCACGCTACGTGGAGAAACCTTTCCATTGGTGGTGGTAGATGGTGCGATCAGCGAATTGGATCTATCTACGATTAATCCTAATGACGTTGAAAACATCACGGTGTTAAAAGACGCCGCCGCTGCTTCTATCTGGGGTACGCGGGCTGCGAATGGCGTAATTGTAATTACCACGAAAAAGGGCGGCCCAAATCAGGCACCCAGGGTGAGTTTCTCGGTTTCAGCTACCGTGTCCAATAAACCCAATCTTGATTATTTGAAGATCATGAATTCAAGTCAGGCGATCTCTTTTGAACAGGATCTTGTCGCTAAAAATCTGATCACCCCACCAAATTCAGCCAGCCCCTTCGGACAGCCCGTAGCTAATGTAACCGACCTGATTTTCAAGCTCAGGGCCGGAACAATAACCCAGTCTGCCTATGATGCCGCTCTTAGCCGATATAGCTCGATAGATAGCCGGGATCAGATATCTCAATACTTGATAAGACCCTCAAACAACCAGCAGTATGATTTATCGGTAAGCGGCGGCGGAAAAAGCAGCGACTATTATTATTCCGCCTCTTATAGCAAAGAAAATCCTCAAACAGTAGGTGTGGATGGACAGCGTTTAACGATAACTTTGAACAACAATTTCAAAATTTTCAAAGTGGCCACCTTATCAACGAATGTAAGAGGTTCCTTCTTTAAATTCAATAATAATGGTCAATCGCTCAACACGTTATTTGGTCCCTCATCATCAACTTTTATGCCTTATGACAGGTTGTTGGATGATCAGGGAAATCGAATAAGTTTCGGTAGGCAATACTACTCGGGATGGACGAATTCGCTGCAGAGCCGGGGGTATCGCAACTGGCTTTACAATCCTTTGGATGAGATCGATAATGCAGACAATACCCAACAGGATAACAATTATACGATCAACCTCAACCTGAACGTACCGGTCTTTAAAGGTTTATCAGCGAATGTTTTCTATGGTAACGAAAGAAGCTTTAGTCAAACCCGGAGTTATTTTAATGAAAGATCCTATTATTACCGGAACTTTATCAATACTTATACACCGCTACCTTCAAACGGTAATGCCCAAAATTCTATTGGTTTACCGTTAGGCAGTGGGATTTTGAGTAATATAAACACCTCCGGCAACAACTACAGCCTTCGTGGCCAGCTCAATTTTGATCAGGTTTTTGCTGGTTTACATCAATTAACTGCCATTGCAGGATCAGAGATTCGCCAGACCAAGATAGGTCAAGGGTCCAATACGCTGTATGGTTATAATACCGGTACAGGACTCTCCAGACCTGTGGATTTTTTTACACCATATCAAACGATACAAGGCTTTGCCAGTAGTTTGGCAGGTGCGCCAACTCAACAGGATAAAACACGAAGATATTTATCGTACTATGCCAATGCAGCCTATACCTATGCCGGTAAGTATACCCTTTCCGGAAGTGCGCGCTATGATGACTACAACAATTTTGGTGTCGATCGCAAGTTCAGGGCAACACCGCTATGGTCAACAGGATTTAAATGGGATGTAAAAAAAGAAAAATTTCTAGCCAAAGCCGGATTTGTAAGTTCACTAAGCATAAGGGCAACCTATGGCGTGAATGGTAATATATCTACCAATATCTATCCCTTCACCTATATCGGGTTAGGTAGCGCAGATTTGACCACAGGTCAGCCTTATGCGTTTTTGGTCGCACCTGCTAATCCGGAATTAAGATGGGAAAAAACATACGTGGCCAATCTGGGTATTGATCTTGGTCTCTTCAACGGCCGCTTATTTGCAACTGCAGATATTTACTCGAAACGGGGAAAGGATTTATTTTATGAATTTCCGATCAACGGGACATATGGTGTTACCACACTTAATCGAAACTCAACCAATTTATCCGGAAATGGCATGGATTTGAGTATCAGGGGTACTATTGTTCGCAAGAGGGACTTTGAATGGAACAGTGGAATCAATTTTGCCTATAACACCAACAAAATTACCGATGCAAGATTTGGAATCACCTCATCATTCTATTCTAATCCTGCATTTGGCGCCAATCTAAATGATTATCCAACGGATAAGATATTTGTATACAAAAATGCTGGACTAGATCAAAATGGGCTTACTCAGGTGTACAATGAAAATGGCGCGAAAATAGCAGCAAACCAGAATATTACATCGATAAATGCATTGCAATACGCGGGAAGAAGAACTGCACCCTATTTTGGAAACTTTAATACATCTGTTAAATTTAAGGATATCACACTAATGGCGGTTGCCTCTTACCAATTCGGTAGTGTGTTTCTTAGACCAACGATCAGTTCCTACCCTTCGGCAAGAACAGGCGTAAGGTATGATTTGCATGAGGATGTGGCAAAACGTTGGGTAAAGGCCGGAGATGAGGCATTCACCAACGTACCCAGTCCAGTAGGCAATTTCGCTGCCCAGAGTTTATTGCGTTATCAACAATCAGATATCAATGTATTAAAGGGCGATTATGTACGACTTCGCGAACTATCGGCGTCATATCAGTTGCCGATTGAAAAAATAACCTCTTTTGTCAGAACAGCAAATTTCACATTTGCTGTGAGAAATTTAGGGCTTTTATGGAGAGCAAACAAAGAGGGCATCGACCCGGATTTTATTGCTGGTCTTAGTTCTACAACCCTGGGCCTTCCATCTGCAGTTTCTTATAATTTCTCTTTAAATGTTAACTTTTAATCCTTGGCAATCATGAAACTAAAAAATATAATTATAGGCTTTTCGCTCATTGCGACGGCAATAACTGGCTGTAAAAAGTATGTAGACATTAAAACGCAGGGAAATCTTGTACCTAATCAAACGATCAATTACCGCTACTTGCTTAACAATACTGCTGCATTTGAGAATATACAGAATCTATCCGACTTTGCTTCATCTGATATTGATATCAATGATGGCGCACAACAGACGGCATTAACAGGATCACAATTTTATTCTTATCTAACAGGAAGTTATAACTGGAGACCCGTTATTTTTCCATTTGGATCTGCTTACGAGCAAGACCAGAGCTGGAATGCGCTTTACGCTATAATACTAAACTGCAATACCATAATCAATGAGCTTCCGGCCAGTGATGGGACTCAAGAGGAGAAAAAGGCATTGGAAGCAGAAGCTTTGGTCCATCGGGCAGATGCATACCTAAACTTAATTAACACATATGCCAAACCGTATGTGAGGTCGTCTGCAGGTTCTGATCTTGGCGTGCCGCTGATTTTGGTACAAACGGTCAGTCAATCTTTAAAGAGGGCCAGCATTGAAACGGTGTACAATCAAATCATTAACGATCTTTTGCAGGCGCTACCAGCTTTACCGGCTACACAAGCCTATAACACGCTACCAACTAAAGCATCTGCTTACGGAGAATTGGCCAGGGCATACTTAATGATGGCAGATTACCCAAATGCTTTAAAATACGCAGAAGAGGCATTGAAAATTAAGAATACCTTAATCGATTTATCGGCTATAACTACCGTTAACACCTCAAACTATCCAAGAAGAATTGCAAATCCAGAAATCATGCTATCAAAACTTCCAATTGGAGGATCATTGACATTTGCACCTTCAGTATTAAAATTGAGCGACGAATACCTAACGGTATTGGGTACCAAAGATCAGCGTTATACACTTTTTACCGTTCCCGCAGCAACAGTTTCCGCTACCTATACAGGAAGGTTTTTTTATAAAGAAAGCGTAACCGGCGAGACCAGAAACGAGGGCGTTTCAGTACCTGAGATGTTGCTTATCCGTGCTGAATGTTTTGCGCGTACGGGGAATATTTCTGAGGCGATGAATTCGTTGAACACCTTAAGGATCAAAAGATTCAAGCCTGCCGATTATGTGCCTGCTACAGCCAATAGCAATACTGATGCCCTGGTAAAAGTGATTGATGAGCGTAGACGAGAGTTTTTTGGAACCATGCTGAGGTGGTGGGATATGAGGAGGCTGAACAATGAAACAACTTTCCAAAAAACGTATACCAGGAACTTTGGAGGTGTGATTTATACATTGGCACCAAACAGTAACCAATATACATTTCCAATCGCAGAATATCTTCGTAACCTCAATCCAGAACTCGAGCCAAATCCCTAACCCACGTATACCACAACACGGATAACATCCAGAATTAATCAATAAAAAATGATACACAAAACCCTAACCTTTTTACTCTTTATTGCCCTCTCTATCAATGGATTTTGTCAGCGCACCAATAATTTCAGGTCGCTGCCTGAAAAGCCCTATAACGGAAAAGCCCTGACTGTTTTCTATAATCCATCAGGCACACCGCTACAGAACAAGGAATCTGTTAACGCGGTGGTATATAAATATACCGATTATAGGTGGGAAGCGGCCGACGTGAAATTTGTCAAGGCTGGAAAGGAATGGAAATCAGATTTGCAGGTTCCGATCAATACGGGAATACTTGCCTTTAAATTCGTTTCAGGAGATTCCATCGACAACAACAAAAATCTTGGCTATTTTATTATGCTCAATGATAAGGATAGACCAGGGAAAATGGCCCCTGGAGGATATATTGGATGGGGA
Organism: Pedobacter sp. GW822-FHT03F06; assembly: GCF_058801365.1. NCBI lineage: Bacteria > Pseudomonadati > Bacteroidota > Sphingobacteriia > Sphingobacteriales > Sphingobacteriaceae > Pedobacter > Pedobacter sp. GW822-FHT03F06. The sequence continues at coordinate 35,158 of NZ_JBXANE010000011.1, read as the reverse complement.
TTTGCAAGATCACCGAACTATGGTAAAAATATTCCCGGATATATCAACTTTAAAGGCATCAGTGATACTGCAACATATCATTGGCTAAACCAGGAGATTTTGAATAACCAAAAATCGAAATCACTATTGGCCAGGGATTATGCTATAGCCCTTTCTTCTTACATGGGAGAGCATGCTGCTCCTAAATTGGTTTTAGCCACTAAGTACCTTGCCCGTACAGATGCTAATGAGTCTGAACTGCTCGATGCAAGATATATCAGTGCTAACCTTATTCGGGATAAAAATCTCACAGATTCTATCAATATGGTAATCAGCCAAAAGTTTCCAAATGGGAGTATAGCACGGCTTGCAGCATTCAAAAAATTATCCTCGATCAGAGATATTGACTCACTGTTGGTCGCTTCCGAAGATTTTCTTTCAAAATTCCCTGAAGCAAATACAAACGCAAAGTTTAATTTGGAAAATAGAATCAATTATGGTATTATATATCAGAACCTGATGGTTTTTGGAAGGTTGAAGAAAAGGCCAACTGATTACGTGAGTAAGTATATCGATTCCTTGCCATATAATATGCTTACCTCAGTTTATTATAAGCTAATAGGCATTCCTTATCACAGAAAAGAAGGGGATCTGAAAAAAATTGCTGAAGACTCTGATCTTTTTGTAAAAAGATTCGAATACTTCAAAGCCAACCAGCCGGTATCGATGGCCTATCTTTCTCCTTCAGAGTGGAAAAGTGAATACCAGAAAACGTTTGTTGCCACCGTCTCTTCAGATCACATTGGGCTCTTGAATTATCAGAAAAGATACCAGCAGGCACTTCAATATGCAAAAGAGGCCCAGGTCATTTTAGACTACAACAATGCAGAGATAAATAACCAACAGGCATTAAGTTTAAAGATGTTAGGTCTGAACAAGGATCTGCAGGTGCTTTTGAAAAAAAGTATGTTCAAGAATCAGAGTTCTACAGAAATGATTGCGATGATTAGAGAGGCGTTCGTTAAAGAACGTGGTTCAGAGAAAGGTTTTCAGGAATATTTGGAAAGCTTGAAAAACCCGGCCGACAAAGAAAAGGAACAAAAAGATATCATGGAAAGCATGATCAAGAAAGAAATGCCAACCTGGAGTATGAAAGACCTTAATGGCAAGACTGTTAATTCGAACGATCTCAAAGGGAAAACCGTAATCCTCGACTTTTGGGCCACATGGTGTGTTCCTTGCAAAGCTTCCTTTCCGGGAATGAAACTAGCTGTAGAGAAATACAAAAATGATCCGGATGTTGTATTTTATTTTGTAGATACAGAAGAAAGAGGTGATACTTACAAAACCGAAAATGCGAAATACATCAAAGACAACAATTATCCCTTCAACGTGCTATTTGATAACCGATTGGAAGGCATGAAGACCAATTCGGAAGTGTTTAATAAGATTTGTAAAGCATTTACCATCTCTGGCATACCCCAAAAGCTGATCATAGACAAAAATGGGTACGTGCGGTTTATTTCCGTAGGTTTCAGGGGGAGTGCTACAGGTTTGGCTGATGAGATGACGGCGTTGATTGAAATGACTAAAAAAGCAGAATAACAAGAAAATGAATAAGATCAGATTGCTCATTGCCGCATTGGCAGTATTTACGCAAACATCCTTTGCACAGAATTTTATAGATCAGGAAATCACATTCAAATCACCGGATGATAGCATCTCCTATGCAGGTACCTTGTCAATCCCTGGGGGAAATAAAAAAAGTCCGGCCGTCATTATCGTTTCCGGAACGGGAAGACAGGATCGTGATGGCCTGATGGCGGGTCACAAGATCTTTAAAGAAATCGCCGATAGCCTTGCGAATCATGGATACGCTGTTCTCCGGTTGGATGACAGAGGTGTAGGTAAAACGACAGGAGTATATGAACATGCAACTACTGCCGATTTCGCAACTGACGCTTTATTGGCCGTAAAATACTTAAAATCCGTACCTCAGGTAGACGCCGGTAAAATCGGTCTCATCGGCCACAGTGAAGGTGGAGCGATCATATCCATCGCTGCTTCCAAAAGTAAGGATATTAAATTTTTGATCAGCCTCTCAGGCTTGGCAATGAATGGGTACGATGCCCTGATTTCGCAAAATGAGAGTATAGTCAACAATTCCACTTTGCCCGATTATGATAAGGCCAGATCCAACGACATCAATGAACGTATGTTTAAAACGGCATTGAAATATGCAGATTCGGCTAATATGGAGGCAAAATTGAATGAAACCTACAACACATGGAAAGTAAAAGATGATGCCTACTTCAAGACCCTGAATATTAAATTCGATCATTTCCGCTTTCCGGTCTACAGCTTCGTAAATTATGCGATAGGACCTTGGTACAGGTATTTTATCAAGTACAATGCAGCTAAAACGATGGCGAATATTAAAGTCCCTGTTTTAGCGATAAACGGAGATAAGGATAACTATGTGGTTCCCGAGGCAAATCTTCAAAACTGGAAGAACTATATTGCGACAGGCGGCAATAAAAAGGTAGAAACACATTTATTGAAAAATGTCAATCATTTGTTGTTACCGTGCATCACCTGTAATCAAGCCGAGATCCCAAATATCAAAAGCGGTGTTTCGCCCGAAGCTTTTCACATCATCTTTTCATGGCTAAAAAAAACAATTAAATAATGAAGAAATCTATTGTAATAACAGCGCTGTTTTCTTTACTGTTCATCAGCGCCCAAAGTCAGATATTAAAACCAATAAAGTGGTCTTATGCAGCAAAAAAAACAGGTGCCAACACGGCAACAATTTTTATTAAAGCAACAATCGACCAAGGATGGCATTTATATTCCCAGTTTGTAAAAGATGGAGGACCAGTGAAAACCACATTTAGTTTTAAGCCTTCAAAGGAATACTCCCTTGTGGGCAAGACGCTGGAGCCAAAACCTATAACAAAATATGAGGATACCTTCAAAATGGATGTAAAATATTTTGAGCATAGTGTGATCTTCCAACAAAAAATTAAAACTAACGGAAAAACAGCGGTGGTGAAAGGAACTGTCGAATCGATGGTATGCAACGACAAGCAGTGTCTGCCCCCTGAAGAAGTTAGTTTCAGTGTCGCAGTCAAATAAATTGAGCGCCTCAACAAGAATTCAAAACCCGTAATATTCTCAAGCGGTCGCACCGTTTAACTTGTTCATCCTCAAGATATTGAATGCCATTTATAAAGAGCGATTATGGATTTATCTAATGATAAATCCATAATAATATAAGTTAGTTGATGATAAATTAAGGGGAGGAGCTGGATGGCCTTCCCCTTTTTTTTGTCTCTGGAATTACTAAGTTTAGTTCGTGTACCTGAAGGTAACGGTGTTGGTACTTTTTATTCCGCTCATGCCGCTGGCGTTATAAGAAACGGTATATTTTTTTTGGGCTTCCAGCTGATAAGCTTTTAAAAGGTCGACTTCTGATGAAAGTATGTCTTTTGGTTTAACAACAAGGTAGCTGTCTGCGGGAGGGGGCATGATCCTTTTTGCCATAGGGCCTTTATAGAAAACCTCATTTCCATTCTCATCTTTTATATCAAGGTATTTGCTCATCAGGGGTTCAAAGGGAGTGTGCCATTTGCAAAAGGATTTTTCTGTTGGCTGATCATTGTGGACGGCAAATTTTAAGGTGACTTTTTCTCCTGTCTTTATAACATCCTTTATGCTAAGAACCAGGTAAAGTGAATCGCCTTGGTTCTTTGAGGGCCGGTTGGAGGATGGATGTTGTACTTTTTGGCTGCAGCCAAAAAGTACGATCAATACTGCGGGGATAATAAATTTAAGTTTCATCGTGTATGATATGTTTGAACATAAACGATAGGCGCTACTTAAATGCTACAGATGATTTTTAACTCGAAGACCTTCAATGAGATTAAATGTTTTTCCTCCTAATATTGGATATTGCAACTGCCCCATGTTTACTGATCAGGCAAAAGAAACTGTGGCCCTTGATTTAGAAATTGATCAGTGACTTTATTTTGGGAAAGCAAAATTTTTAATCCATTATATCCTGAAATTTTTAAGGTATCACGGGTGAATTCTCACAGAAAGGTAATTTACCTGAAGACCGGTCGGGAAAAGAAATAAAAGGTATAATATTGCATTTCCGGACCGTTAGTAAGAGCAGATCTGCTCGAATAATGCCGGTTATTTTTTCGATATATATATGAACACAATTAATTTGATCAAGATGAATCTCGCTGTGCTCTGCTGCGTAGCATTACTATTTCCTACTGCGGCCGCTGCGCAGAATAAGGAGCAAAAAAGAATAAAAGCTTCAACCCAGGTGCTTTCGGGTTTCGGGAAAATGAAAGAATCCATTCCCTCCAGATTGCTTGAGCTTACAGAAGGTATTGTTATTGTACCAAAACTGATCAATGCAGGTTTTGTCATCGGTGGGAAGCGCGGCAGGGGCATTGCAATGGTGAAAAGGGCAGACGGCTCCTGGAGCAATCCTGTTTTTGTAACCATTACCGGCGGAAGTGTTGGCCTTCAGGCAGGTGTACAGTCGACTGAACTTGTGCTTGTTTTTACCCATGCCAATAGTCTTACTGCGATCAAGAAAAGCAGTTTTACCCTTGGTGGTGATCTTTCTATTGCGGCAGGTCCCCTTGGGCGTAGTTCTGCAGTGAATACAGATTACAAACTCGATGCCGAGGTGTATTCCTATTCCCGTAGCAAGGGACTTTTTGCAGGGCTTTCTGTAAACGGCGCATCGCTGGAGATTGATGCGGCTGCAAATGCTGCGGTATATGGTAAAGACATGGACGTAGCCGAGATCTTTGCTTCCGGTGGGGATCCTGATGATGAAATAGGAGAACTTAAAGCTGTGCTTACCAAAATGAAATAATTGAATTATTATGCTTAAGATCATGACGAAAATCATTTTAGTTTTACTACTGGCAATCGCTGGTTTTTCAGGTTATGCACAAACCTATCAGGCCATCACGAGTAAGAATAAAACTTATCTGGAAACACTGAAAGGGGTGAGTTATACTTATAAGCATGGGGTTGTTACCTTGAAGAATAACGGAAAGTATGATCTGGGTACGGTGAGTATAACCGTTTCATCTAAGGTAGACAGTACTTTGTTCGGGATTGCCCTGTTTGAGGAGGGGCTTGAGAAAGGGACTACTGTTAAGGCTGATGTTTATTTTACTGCAGGCCTGGGCAGTAATGTTCACGAGGTTTCCCTAAAAGATATTGACCAGAAGAATCTGGTGCTGTCTTTTGATAAGGCGATCAGGGCTATGAAATAATAGCTGTATGGGGGATCGTGTAGTATTACCCCAATACAAAATTTTCCGATTTTCTCAGAACGTAGAATACAAACTGTAAACAAAAGAAGTCAACTTAAAAGAAAAATAACTATAAACAACAAAACCTTTCATTTCTGAAAGGTTTTGTTGTCGATTTTTTTGAGTGTACTCGGGGCGGGAATCGAACCCGCAGGCCTTTGAAAGCATCCCGACTTATGTCGGGACGTGTCCACCAGTTCCACTATCAACCATTAGCCTTTCGATATATTTACTGCTCTTTTTCGATTTGATTTCAAGTTCTCTCTGTACAGCTTCTGCTCGACTAGGAAAATATTCTTGGTAAACAATAGTCCACGGACCTTTACCTCTAGTTGCAGTTACCTGACCTTTATTATGCCGAAGAAGTCTTTTGTTAATATCTTCGGTATGCCCAATATAGAATTTTCCGATTTTCTCAGAACGTAGAATATAAACTGTAAACAAAAGAATTCAACTTAAAAGAAAAATAACTATAAACAACGAAACCTTTCATTTCTGAAAGGTTTCGTTATCGATTTTTTTGAGTGTACTCGGGGCGGGAATCGAACCCGCACGCCTTTGAAAGCACAGGATTTTAAGTCCTGCGTGTCTACCAGTTCCACCACCCGAGCATTAGCCTGTTCCGAAATCCTTCGGTAGGTTAACTTTAAAATAAATGCCTTCTGGTAGGAAGGCATTTAGAGCGAAAGACGAGATTCGAACTCGCGACCCCGACCTTGGCAAGGTCGTGCTCTACCAACTGAGCTACTTTCGCAAATTAATACATGGTATTGTATTCCTTTGGGGTTGCAAATATAGGAATTAAAGTTTTTAATGCAAAAAAATAAAATAAATTTTTCGAATGAAATTCTTAGTGCTTAAAAATCAGTGGAATAAATTTCTGAAAATTAGGGTTTATAAGTTTTTTTTCTGTTTTGGAGCTTAACCTAAGCCGTAGGGGATGTAGAACTTTTCAGGTCTATGTTTGTTACCTAATAGATTATCTATTCTGATAACATTTGTAATCGTTGCTTATGCCAAAATAAAAAGGTTTATCAACTTTAATTGATCACTATATGGATAAATTAAGCCAAACCAGAATTCAGTTATTACACCCTGATTTAAGGACTTTAGCAACAGATACTTTTTCTAAAGCCGAATTAAAGTTAACGGGTAGGGCAAAAGCCAGAATAACCACTACATTGCGCTCGTTTGAGGAGCAAGACGCTTTATATAAATTGGGCCGGACTGTGGTTAACCCTGATGGCAAATCGAAAAGTAAGCCGATGGGAAATGTTGTGACTAATGCAAAGGCAGGTCAATCGATACATAATTATGGTTTAGCGATCGATTTTGCCCTGGTTATAGATGGTGAGGAAACTTCGTGGAATATGGTTAAAGATTTCGATGAAGATGATATTGCCGATTGGACAGAAGTAGTTACCGTTTTTAAAGCCAATGGCTGGGAGTGGGGCGGCGATTGGAAGAGTTTTAAAGATCCACCACATTTTCAGTTCGATTTTGGTTATACCTGGCAGCAGTTGCAGGCCAAATGGAATATTGGCGATCAAAAAGATGGTTATGTCAATTTAAAAAGAGCTGCGCTAAACGTAGCCAACCTCTACAGGACAACAGCGGCTTTAAACCTCAGAACAGGACCATCTATTACTTCGAGAAAGAAAAAAGTTATTTTAAAAGGCGATTATCTTAGCGAAATTTCGAGAAAAGGCGAATGGAGTAATGTGGTTTTTGAAGGCATTAAAGGATATGTTAATAACAGATACCTGGTTAAATGATCAAAACGTAGAACATTAAAATAAATTAAATGGCTAATCTGTATTCTGGAGATTTAAATAATTGATTTTTTTTCTGTTGTAAACAAAAAAACCTTTCATTTCTGAAAGGTTTTCGTTCGATTTTTTTGTGTGTACTCGGGGCGGGAATCGAACCCGCACGCCTTTGAAAGCATCCCGACTTATGTCGGGACGTGTCCATCAGTTCCATTATCAACCAGTAGCCTTTCGATATATTTACTGCTCTTTTTCGATTTGATTTCAAGCTCTCTCTGTACAGCTTCTGCTCGACTAGGAAAATATTCTTGGTAAACAATAGTCCACGGACCTTTACCTCTAGTTGCAGTTAAATGGCCTTTATTATGCCGAAGAAGTCTTTTGTTAATATCTTCGGTATGCCCAATATAAAATTTTCCGATTTTCTCAGAACGTAGAATATAAACTGTAAACAAAAGAAGTCAACTTAAAAGAAAAATGATTATAAACAAAAAAACCTTTCATTTCTGAAAGGTTTTTTTGTCGATTTTTTTTTGAGTGTACTCGGGGCGGGAATCGAACCCGCACGCCTTTGAAAGCACAGGATTTTAAGTCCTGCGTGTCTACCAGTTCCACCACCCGAGCATTAGCCGCTACCGATCTCCGTCGGCTTGGTTAACTTTAAAATAAATGCCTTCTGGTAGGAAGGCATTTTAGAGCGAAAGACGAGATTCGAACTCGCGACCCCGACCTTGGCAAGGTCGTGCTCTACCAACTGAGCTACTTTCGCATGAACAAAACTGATGTTGTTGTTTCGTTTTGGTGATGCAAATATAGGCAGATTTATATTTCTGTCAAGAGATTTCTTGTTAAAAATTTAATATTTAATTTAAATTGCTGGCTTTCAGTACAAGTAAAATTAAATCAGTTTCAAAACCTTTTGCCTGAAGGTAGCTCATTAGCTTAATTTTTCTTTTAAACGGATCATTTTCGCTTAAACTCTGCACTTTTTTAATGGCTAATTTTTCTATTGTTTGTAAATAATCATCATCATCGATGCTGTAAATTGCCTTTTGCAGAATTTTATCGGGCACACCCTTTAATTTCAAACCCTGTTTAATTTTAACACGCCCCCAATGTTTAATGTTGAATTTGCCCGATGCATAACTTTTAGCAAACCTTTCCTCATTTAAAAAATTATTCAAAATCAGTTCGCTTATTATTTCCTCCAGCTCATCGCCACGCATGCCCCATTCTACCAGTTTATACCGCACTTCCTTTTGCGAGCGCTCCTGGTAAGCACAAAAATGCTCGGCTTTTACCAGCGCTTGTTTTTTATCTAATAATACTGCCTCTTGTTTACCGCTTTTCATAATTATTTACTGAAATTCGTAAAAATAATAGCGATTACCGTATTTTTCTGAATATAATAGCATGCAAAATCCAATATATACCATTGCCAAAATAGCCGAAATTTTAAATGCTGATGCCAAATTAGTTGATGAACAGGTAATTATTCAATATCTGGTGGTCGATAGCCGTTCGGTTTTGGTTCCGGAAAATTCTGTGTTTTTTGCCCTGTCTTCGCACCGCAATGGACATGAATTTATTAGAGATGCTTATGCAAAGGAAATCAGGAATTTTGTAATTACCGAAGCAAAATACATTAACGAATATCCCGACTGCAATTTTTTACTGGTAGATGATGCTTTGGCGTCGCTACAAAAACTTGCTATCGAACACCGGAATCAATTTGATTTAAAAACCATCGGTATTACAGGGAGTAATGGAAAAACAATTGTTAAAGAATGGTTGTATCAACTCTTGGCCGCCGATTTTAATATCGTTAAAAGTCCTAAGAGTTATAATTCACAGATCGGGGTGCCGCTTTCGGTATGGCAGATTGAGGCCGATCATAGCCTGGGTATATTCGAAGCTGGTATTTCTGCCGTTAACGAGATGCAGCACTTGGCAGAAATTATCCGCCCGGAAATTGGAATTTTAACCAATATCGGCGAAGCACATGCCGAAGGGTTCAGTTCTAAAAAGGAAAAACTAACGGAGAAACTGAAACTCTTTGCAACATCCGAACTGTTTATTTACTCGCCTGAATATGTAAATGAAATAAGCGTAAAAGAGCTGCCTGGTAAAAAACAGTTTAGCTGGAGCAGTAAGCAAACAGCAGATCTTCAGGTTATTGCGGTCGAACCCATCGAAGGCAACTGTTACCTGAGGGCCATTTATCAAAATAGGGAAATTGAATGCATTTTGCCTTTTAAAGATAAAGCTTCGATAGAAAATGGAATGATCTGCTGGGCAACCTTACTGGCTTTAGGTTATACACCAGAGCAGGCCGATTTACGTTTGGAAAAACTGAGTCATGTGAGCATGCGTTTAGAGCTAAAAAATGGGATTAACCAATGTTCCATTATCGACGATTCTTACAGTGCCGATATTTCTTCATTGGCTATTGCCCTTGATTTTTTAAATCAACAGAATCAGCATGCAAAGAAAACCGTTATTCTTTCCGAATTATTTGAAACGGGGAGAGATGATCTGGATTTATACACGGAGATTTCCGAATTGCTTTTACAGAAGAAAGTAAACCGCCTGATTGGAATTGGAACTCATATTTCGAAGTATGCTGATCTTTTTAAGTTTGAGACGCAGTTTTTCGACGATACCAATGCTTTTATCGATGCTTTCCCGGGTTTACAGTTTAACCACGAAACCATTTTGGTAAAAGGGGCCAGACGGTTCGAATTTGGCCGGATCAGTAAGCTGCTCACACAAAAAATACATGATACGGTATTAGAAATCGATCTCAATGCCATGGTTGGTAACCTGCAATTTTACCGTTCTAAAATCAAACCAGGTGTTAAAATGATGGCCATGGTTAAAGCCTTTTCATATGGAAGCGGGAGTTTTGAGATTGCCAATTTATTGCAGTTCCATAAGGTAGATTATCTGGCGGTAGCTTATGCCGATGAAGGCATTGCCTTGCGTAAAGCGGGCATCACTTTACCCATTATGGTGATGAGTCCTGAAGAATCTGCTTTCGATGCCATCATTAAACACAAGCTCGAACCCGAAATTTACAGTATAGAAATTCTGAATAGTTTTTTAAATGCGCTGTCTGATTATGATTTCGATTACCCCATCCACATTAAAATAGATAGTGGTATGCACCGTTTGGGCTTTGATCAACCAGAAATCAATACATTGTCTAATCTGCTTAAAGATTCGGCGAAGGTAAAAGTTCAAAGTATTTTTTCTCACCTGGTGGCAAGCGATGCCGCAGAACATGATGGGTTTACGCAACAGCAGATTGAGAGGTTTAAAACCATCGCAAATCAACTGGTAGATGTTTTAGGATATAAACCTTTGCTTCATATTTCCAATACTTCGGGTATTTCTCGTTGGCCGGAAGGGCAAATGGATATGGTACGTTTAGGCATAGGTTTGTATGGTTTTGACTCCGCATTGCCGAATAACCGGGGTTTGCAGACCGTAATGGTGCTTAAAACTACGGTTACCCAGGTGAAGACTTTAGCCCCAGGCGAAACTGTAGGTTACAGCAGGAAGGGTGTGATGCCAAATGGTGGAAAAATAGCGACTGTAAAAATTGGCTATGCCGACGGTTATACCAGGTATTTCGGCAATGGAGTAGGTAAAATGCTTATTAATGGCCATTTGGTGCCTACCATCGGTTCAATCTGTATGGACATGACCATGTTGGATATCACAGGCATCGATGTGAAGCCAGGTGATGAGGCCATCGTTTTTAATAAGGAACATACCATTATGCAGTTGGCGAAAGATATTAATACCATTCCGTATGAAATTTTAACCAATATCTCGCAAAGGGTTAAAAGGGTTTATTTCTATGAGTAGTTGCCTAGTTCAATGGTTCAATGGTCATTAGTTCCGCATATCGCTCATTAGTTCATTCGTTCAGTTGTTCATTAGTCATTAGTGTAGCAGGCTGTCTATAAGATCATTCGTTCAGTGGTTCACTGGCCATTCGGGTGGCATACCGTCTATTAGTTCAGTTGTTCATTAGTCATTAGTGTCGCATATCGCTCATTAGTTCATTCGTTCAGTTGTTCATTGGCCATTCGGGTGGCATATTGCCTATTTTGTTCAATAGTTCTTGGCATCGCGAATTACCTGGGTACACGTTAGGTGCAATAAACCAGGTAAATGTGCTAATAAAATCTCTTACACTTATTGCAAGGCTATGCACCCAGCACAAATGAACTAATGACACTTAGCACAAATGAACCAATGGCTAATGAACTAATGAACACTTAGCACAAATGAACTGAAAAAAATGTTATTTTTGCACCATGAATAAAGTCGGGAAAGCTATTTTAAACTATTTGATTAAAGGTTTATTAATTGTTGTGCCCATTGCCGTAAGTATTTTTATTGTAGTTTGGGCAGTTACAACTGTAGATAGCTGGTTGAATGTAAACAATATTTTAGGTGTAAATCCAAATACCGGCGAAAGCCGTAATATCCCTGGTTTAGGTTTGTTAACGGTTTTAGCCCTCATTTTACTGGCCGGTATCTTTGTAACCAATTTGGTAACTGAGCCCATGTACAATTGGTTTCAGCGGATTATGCAGCGGCTGCCCTTACTTAATTTTATCTATTCATCCATAAAAGATTTAACAGAAGCTTTTGTAGGTGATGAGAAGAAATTTAACCACCCGGTGCTGGTAGAAGTGGAGGGAGGACTAAAAAAGATTGGATTTTTAACGCAGAACGATCTGCATAAACTCAACCTGCCCGAAGAAGTAGCCGTATATTTCCCACTTTCTTATTCTTTTGCCGGTCAGCTTTGCATTGTGAGAAGAGATAAGGTAACTGATTTGCATATGACAGCAGCTGATGCCATGAAACTGGTGGTTAGTGGTGGTGTAAGTGGACTTTAAACATTTCTAAATGATTACGATTTATCACAATAACCGCTGTACCAAAAGCCGTTGTGCTTTAGTTGAACTTGAAAAAAGCGGAAAGGCTTTCGAGGTGGTTTATTATTTAGAAACGCCACCCAATAAAAGTGAACTAAAAGAAATTATTCGAAAACTTGGCATTAAACCATTGGAACTGATCCGTAAAGGGGAAAAGGTTTTTGCTGAAAATTATAAAGGAAAAACCTTGAATGATGAGGAATGGGTTGATGCCATGGTTGCACACCCTATTTTAATCGAGAGACCGATCATCATCTCAGGAGATCAAGCAGTCATCGCCAGACCGACCGAAAAAATAAAAGAGATTTTGGGATAATCCAATCGTCATTTCGAGCGGAGTGCAACGCAGTCGAGAAATCTATCTCGAGAGTGTTTTGGGATGTAGATCTCTCTCCCGAAAGTTCGGGACTGCGCTTCAGTCGAGATGACGGATCTTTATATAACTAAAAAATGCTAACCCTAGTCGTCGCCTCAATACGACATAAAATAGTTCCGTAACTTAAGTTTAGTATTTCCTAATGTTTTAGCGAAACGATTAGATCAGATCGTTTTGTGGTTATATCTGATGACTGCCTGCACACAATAGCCCTGATGGAAATGGAAATCCCTCTTTTGAGGTACGTCACCCTGAATTTATTTCAGGGCCTATAGAAGGATAGATGCTAACTCTGGTCGTAGCGTCTTGCTACAACATAAAATAGTTCCGTAACTTAAGTTTAGTATTCTCTAATGTCTTAGCGAGACGCTAAGACCAGATTATTAGTTTAAACTAAAAAATATTCTTGAAGCTAAACAGAATAAACATGAAAATAATAAAACCAACAAGCAACCTCGAATAGTATTCCCGGATAAAAAGCCCGCATAAAATCAGTTTATCGTCATCCACATTGCTATGTAACAGGCCATTTCCGCTTGAAGCATTGAACAAAATCTGTTTATCCTGATGGTCGTTTAACGACCACCGGCTTAACCAGCTGTTTTGAAAACTCCAGTCAAAAGTATCGCCAGAGGCGAATACAATTTTCGCTTTAAAACGCAGCCAGTCGTAAGTAATTATAGCTAAAACCTCATTCTGATTGTTCAGTAATTTAGTTTCAGGTTTAGAAAACCCTTCACTTTTTAACAGGTAAATACCTGCCTGGGTAGTGGCTATTGCCGAATTTTTCCACGAACTAAAATTCAGCGAAAATTTTAACAGTCCGTTGTTAAATACCTGATAATTGCTATCAAATAAACCTTTTCTCCAATTTAATACCTGTTCCATCTCACAAAAGGATTTAATTTCAATACTAATGGCGCATTGTTGATATCACTATAATCGGCATAAAGCAGGCAATAAGGGTAACTATCCGTTTGTTGTAAATATGCTTAATAAACAAACCTGATACAATCAATAATTCATTGTCTGTATCCGATGATATTGCACCACTATTGCTGCTTGCGTTATACGTGATGTGCTCGTTGTTATAATTGCTTACCGTAAACTGCGATTTCCATATTCCTGTTGATGTCCATTCGTACCGTTCGCCAGATTTTAAGCTGATTACGGCTTTTGATTTCCAGCTGTCGTAAGTAATCACCGCAACCAGTTCATTTGTTTTTCGGTCGATTACATTAGTTCTCGATTGCCAAAACCCCACATTGGAGAAGAAAAAATTTTTGTCATCAAACACGCCCTCTGCATCACTTCTCCAGTTTCCAAAAGAGATCATTCCCTTCTGAATGCCATCTACAAAGAGTTGAAAATCCCCGCTCAACCAATTACTTCTCCAATTGATAAATTTCGCCATGTTAGATACGTTTTATTTTAGATAGCAGTTTCCGTCAGTTGTTACAATAAATGAAGACATAAAAAAAGTGCTTATTGTTTGTAAGCACTTTTTCAGTTGGCAGTTAGCAGTGTGCAGTTTTCAGTTAACCAGTTTAAACCATTAACCACTTAACCATGGGCCACTAACCAATAAACCAATGACCAATGAACTAATGACCAATGACCAATGACTAATGAACCAATAGCCATTGAACCAACCTAGAAATTCGGTTTAAGTACATATTTATCGTAGAAACGGAAAATGTGCTCTGCAGCTTCCTCAGCAGTATCTACCAACCTGAAAAGGTTTAAATCTTCTTCGTGGATATTGTGTTCTTTCTGGAGCATTGTACCTTTAATCCAATCAATTAATCCACCCCAATAATCAACACCCACCAATACGATTGGGAAACGTGCAATTTTTCCGGTCTGGATTAAGGTCAAAGCTTCAAAAAGTTCATCCATAGTGCCAAAACCACCTGGTAAAACCACAAAACCCTGGCTATATTTCATGAACATGACTTTGCGCACAAAGAAATAATCAAACTCCAGCAATTTATTATGATCGATATATTTATTGTGGAACTGCTCAAAAGGCAACTCGATGTTTAAACCTACCGATTTACCTCCATTGGTGTGGGCGCCTTTATTACCGGCCTCCATAATACCAGGGCCACCGCCAGTGATTACACCATAGCCACGATCGGTTAATAATTTACCGCACTGCTCTGCCAATTGGTAGTATCGATGCGTTTGCGCTGTACGGGCCGAACCATAAATGGTAACACATGGGCCAATTTTAGCCAGTTTTTCAAAGCCGTCTACAAATTCGGCCATGATCTTAAAAATTTGCCAAGAATCTGTTACTTTAATTTCTTGCCAGTCTTTGTTTTCAAAAGCGCTTCTAATTTTTTCTTCACTCGTCATATACTGTTATTCTAATATTAAAATCTGGTTTGCGCATCGGTTTTTTTACTGATGAACAACAAGCCTATAAATGTGATTAAACCGTTAATCAAAATCAGTTCAACACTAAAAACGTAACCCCCCAATAAAGTGGTAGAATACGTGGAAAGCAAGTAACATAAAAAAGGTGATAATAAGCAAACTATCGGCACTAATTTATCGTGAAGACCACGTTTTTTTACAAATAATCCAAAACTATACAATCCTAAAAGCGGCCCATAGGTATAAGAGGCGATGGTAAAAATCAAACTGACTACCGATGAGCTGTTCAAGGCATTGATCACGATGATCACTAAAAACATCAGAATAGAAAATGCCACGTGTACGGTATGGCGCTTTTTTACGGCGTCTTTGGCATTTACATTTTCTGCCTTAGCCATACCTAAAAAGTCGACACAAAAGGATGTGGTTAAAGCTGTAAGTGCCGAGTCGGTAGTGGCAAAGGTTGCTGCCGTTAGGCCCAACATGAATATAATTGCAGGTACAGCGCCAAGGTTATTTAAAGCAATTTCAGGGAATAATAAATCTGTCCTAGGTTTCCCGGTAATGTGATCTAATGGAATATCGATACCGTTTTTCGCAGCGAAAATGTATAACAGGGCACCCACGCTCAAAAAGAAAACGTTAAGGATTACAAATACCCCTGTAAAAGTAAACATGTTTTTTTGTGCCTCTTTGATGGTGCCCATGCTCAGGTTTTTCTGCATCAGATCCTGATCTAAACCAGTCATGGCGATGGTAACGAAAATACCACCGATAAACTGTTTGCTGAAATAGAATTTATTGGTCAGGAAATCATCCAGGAAGAATATTTTCGAATAACTGCTGGTTTTTATGGTTTCGAATGCCTGTGGAATATTGAAATCGAGACTGCTGCAAATAAAATAAATCGTCAGGAAAACCGAAAGCACCAGGAAAAAAGTTTGCAGTGTATCGGTAATGATAATGGTTTTTAATCCACCTTTAAAGGTGTACGACCAGATCAGTGCCAACGAAATTAAAACCGTTAACCAGAACGGAACGCCATAATTATCGAATATAAAACGCTGTAAAACAATCACTACGAGGTATAATCTTGTTGCTGATCCCAACGTGCGGCTCAATAAAAATATCGATGCTGCTGTTTTGTAACTGTAATGCCCCAACCGCTTTTCGATATAGCTATAAATGGAGGTTAAATTCATCCGGTAATAGAGTGGAAGCAGAACGGTGGCGATGATGATAAAACCAACAGCATTACCCAGAACGAACTGGAAATATTGAAACTGGTTTCCGCTGGGTGCGCCAACTTCTCCGGGTACCGATATAAAAGTAACACCCGAAAGTGCGGTTCCGATCATCCCAAAGGCTACTAAATACCATTTAGAATTCCGGTTGGCGACAAAGAAAGTAGAATTATCAGATGATTTTTTTGAGGTTACGAATGAAATAATAATCAGCAGTAAAAAATAGCCGATCAGGAAACATAAGAGAATGGTTGGAGACATAGTTTTGTGTTAAGCTGATAAATGTAAAGAAAAGTATCAAATCAAGCAATATTCTTGAGTCGGAAGTCCGGAGTCCGAAGTCGGAAGTCAAATAGCCTAATGAACTAATGACGAATGAACCAATGACTATTGAACCAATGAACCATTTTACCTATTTTTGCATTATGAATTTTTCATCCAAACTGCTCGAAGATGCGGTAAACGAATTCTCGAAACTTCCTGGTGTAGGGCAAAAAACAGCTTTACGTTTGGTATTACATCTTTTAAACAAAGAGCAGGAGGAGGTAAACCAGTTTGGCAATACTTTTATAAAACTTAAGCAGCATATTAAACATTGCAGTACCTGCCATAACATTTCCGATTATGTGGTATGCGAGATCTGTACTTCGCCAAAACGCGATAAAGAAACCATTTGTGTGGTAGAAGATACCCGCGATGTAATGGCGATCGAAAATACCGGTCAATATTTTGGGGTTTACCATGTGTTGGGCGGCTTAATTTCTCCGATGGATGGCGTAGGCCCTTCCGATCTGTTTATTGATGGATTAGTAGTGAGAATGGCAGCAGGAGGGATTAAAGAGGTGATTTTAGCACTCAGTCCGAATATGGAGGGCGATACCACATTGTTTTACCTGTACAAAAGATTAAAGGAGTTTAATGTTCCGGTAACGACCATTGCACGGGGTATTGCTTTTGGCGGTGAGCTGGAATATACCGATGAAATTACGCTCGGCAGATCGATTGTAACCCGTGTGCCTTACGAAACTGCAATGATGAAATAATGGTAAAGCATCTTTTAGCCAAATTACATTAATGTAAAAAAATAAAAGCAGTATCCAGTCTTAATACTTGCTACTCAATACTCGCTACTTGCTACTCAATACTCAATACTTGCTACTATAAATGAACCTAAAAAATAAAGTCATCATTATCACTGGCGCATCGAGCGGAATCGGAAAAGCCTGTGCCGAAGAATTTGCTAAACGTGGGGCCAATTTGGTTTTAGCCGCCCGCCAATACGTAACGCTTTGCGAAATTACTGCAGACCTGGAGAAAAAATATAACATCAGGGCCGTGGCCGTTCAGGCCGATGTAAGCAAAGAAGCAGATTGCGAACTGATTATCAAACAAGCTTTGGTTTCGTTTCAAAAGATTGATATTCTGGTAAATAATGCCGGAT
This sequence comes from Pedobacter sp. GW822-FHT03F06, assembly GCF_058801365.1. NCBI lineage: Bacteria > Pseudomonadati > Bacteroidota > Sphingobacteriia > Sphingobacteriales > Sphingobacteriaceae > Pedobacter > Pedobacter sp. GW822-FHT03F06. The sequence goes on along the minus strand of NZ_JBXANE010000011.1, from coordinate 17,658 downwards.
TATCCATGCGTGCCCTGTTTAACGATCTTGATTTATCGGTGCTTAAAAACCTGATGGATGTAAACTTTTGGGGAACGGTTTATTGTACCAAATATGCTTTGCCCGAGATTTTAAAAACCAAAGGGACGGTAGTGGGCATATCATCAATTGCAGGTTACCGCGGTTTGCCGGGCAGAACGGGTTATTCGGCTTCTAAATTTGCAATGAACGGATTTATGGAATCTTTACGCACCGAATTATTAAAAACAGGCGTAAATGTTTTATTGGCCTGTCCTGGTTTTACCGCTTCCAATATCAGGGTAACCGCTTTATCGAAAGATGGTGCTGCACATGGCGAAACCAGTATGGATGAAGGCAAAATGATGACATCCGAAGAAGTAGCAAGCATTATTGCTGACGGTATCGAGAAACGTAAACGTACCTTAATCATGACCGGACAAGGGAAATTAGCCGTTTGGATGAACAAACTATTCCCGGCTTTTGTAGATAAAAAGGTTTTTGATCTGTTTGCGAAAGAAAAGAATCCGCTGATTAAGGCTTAAGGTACAAGGTTTAAGGCGCAAGGTAAATAGAATAGCGTATTGCGATTAGCGTTTGGCGTTTCGGTGCCTTTGTTGGCAGTTTAAGCTAGATGAATTGTCAGTCTGAGGGGTAATTTATTGTATAAAAATCAATATGAGTGACGTACAATCGTTTCCCTTTTCCTACTGCTCGGTCTTGCCTCTGCTCGCCGCCGCCGAAGGGCTCTTTCTTTTTGGCATCAAAAAGACCAGCGTAGCTAGCTTGAATGCCGTTGAAAACATAAAAGCCCATGAAAAAACAAAAACTGCCGGCTGAAAATTTTTCTTTCGAAGCTAGTAGGTTGGCTTGGACAGTGCAGTCCGATCCCGATAGCTATCGGGATGTTAGGCCGGACTTAAGTAGAACGGAGGTACAGTGCGAAGGCCCTGTTGGATGGAAATGCATCTTCTACAAGTCACTAACTATTAAATAATTAAATAACAACGTCAATGGTAGCGGAGTCGAAGACCCAATACAATTGTTTAGCACCTAGTCTCATATATTTTAGATAGAATAGAGCCTGAATAAATCTGATATCGGATCCGGGCTAGAGCGGTTGCGGTATAAAGATGAAGGGTTTAAGCCGTAAGGCTAATAGCGTTAGTGGGTATGCTTGGCGTCTATATCAATGTCTTGATACCTGATACTTTCTACTTAATACCCGCTACTAACAAATCCACCTTTACAACAATTTCGTTTATTAAGTGAAGAGATAAATCTTTTTTTATGTACAAATTCCTTGCTTTATTAATGCTGCTTTTTCAAACGATACTTTCTGCTGCACAGGTTAAAAAAGTAAAAAATATCAATTACGCAGGCAATGCTGATGAGGCCAATACGCTGAATATTTTTTACAAAAACGACAGCATAAAAGATAAACCTGTTCTGGTTTTTATTCATGGTGGCTCCTGGAGTAGCGGGAAGAAAGAAACTTATTGGTGGTTGGGTAGAAACTTCGCGCGGAAAGGTGTAGTTACCGTTATCATCAATTATCGCTTAGCACCAAACGTTCAGTACGAAAAAATGGGTGATGATTGTGCTTTGGCCGTAAAATGGGTACAGGCGCATATTGCCGATTATACTGCGAGTCCGGATAAGATTTTTGTAATGGGGCATTCGGCTGGGGCACATCTGGGCGAACTGATTAATGCCGATCCTAAATATTTTAAAAAAGCTGGAATTAAAAATCCAATTAAAGGGGTAATTCTCGACGATCCTTTCGGACTCGATATGCAGGAATATTTAACCACTGCCGAAAAAGACCATTTTTACTTCGATTTCATCAGAACTTTTACCGATCAGCCTGCAGTTTGGAAAGTGGCTTCACCATTGGATTATGTAAACAATATCAAAAATCCACACTTACTCTTTTATGGAAGCAAAACTTATGGTGCCATTAAATTGCAAACGCCGAGGTTATACGAAAAACTTAAAGCTAATAACGTTCCTGTAGAAATAAAAGAGATTAAAGGTAAAAGCCATGTACCGATGATCAGTCAGATGATTTTTGGCGGGAATCAATTGTATAAGGATATTTTGGGGTTTTTAGGGCAATAATTAACACCCCGTCCTGCGGACACCCCTCTGAAAGAGGGGAATTGCCTCTCATAGTTTTTATGCGATTTGCATTCCCCTCCTCTGGAGAGGTGCCTGAAAGGACGGGGTGTTTCTTTATTGCACCTAACCGAACCACCTAAACCCGACAGCAGCGAAAATCCTTTTTGTTTGCAGCAGCCTTAAATGGCCTTTCATCTGCAGCCTATGAAACAGATCCTTCGTACCTCAGGATGACAGGACCACAAAAAGATTGCAGCGTATGGCGGGACTACTGCAACCGACTAGCATCGAAACCTGCTTTCCAAAAAAAAGAAAAAAGCCTTTTAAAACAAGAATGGCCTTACACCGTCCGCGTAACCTGATCCAACTTGCTATAGTCCATCACCATTTTGCCTTCTTTGTTATGGTAATACATTTTATCAAACTTGGCATCCATTTCTATTTCCTCATCCTGATAACTGGTTCTGGTGTGGATGGTCTGAGAGAAAGTATCATCAAAAGCTTTGAGGATCACAAAAACTTCTACTTCGGCCTGCTGCAGCTCGGTTAACGATTTTTCGAAAAACGGACTTTCTTCGGTAATGGGGTGTACCAAAGTCCAGTTTAATGATAGGATACCGATTTTACTGCGCTCTAATGGCAAAGGATAAAACCTACGTACATGTTTACCATCAATGGTTTCATTGTACGACATCACCATCTGTACTTCAACCTCAATGAGCTGGTTGCGGCGGAGGTTCACCAAACGGCACATTAAGCCATGGCCATTCTCGTAAGGAGCAATAACCATTTTCTTGCTGAAACTCACTTTAGAAGTGGGCCGGCTAAAACGGCCATACAATAAACCTGTAGCCAGTGCAAAGGCCAATAAACCCAGCATACTCTCGAAAGCGGCAAGCACACTGGTAACAAAACCCTGTGGCGAAATATGGCCGTAACCCACGGTAGAAATGGTTTGGGCAGAAAAGAAAAAGGCATCAAAAAACTGATCACGAAGCGTTACACCTTTGGCACCGTTTAAATTTTCAATACCCACCACATTGTATAAAACAGCGAAAATTGTATTTACAACAAGGTAGGCAAGGAGGATGACAAAGAAAAAGCGCGGCCAGCTCATGGTAACCAAACGGGTATAGGTATCATCAAACTTAAACCAGGGCAGGCCTGTACGTTCGATATTTGCCGAACCATCGGGGTTGAGCATGCGCTGGTTTTTGGTTACCGGATTCGATCCGAAACCGAAATCATCATTAAACTGTACTTTTCTTTTAAAGAAAGCCATATATTTTTAGAAAGATTTTGGAATATTAAAAAACTATGTCAATATTTGCTTTATACAAACATGATAATTAAAAACTTAAATAACAATTGGTGGTGGCATAACGAAATTCGTTAGGCAAATTCTATTGTTATATATTTTAAAATATTTTAAACACAACGAAGAGGATTGCCCAAAAAGCAATCCTTTTTTTATGCAATTTTTTTAAACATCGCCCCGGTTCGTGTCTCCACGAAACGGAATATTTAGATGGTTTGTGGAGACACAAACCATGGCGAAATAAAGATAAATAAAAAAGGAACCACAGATGAGCACAGATACACACAGATTTTTATCCGTGTTCATCCTTTTCATCTGTGGTTAAATAACAATGGCAGTAAACATGAAAAAAATATTAAACCATTTATTCGAGAACAAGAGTTTTAGCAGGGAAGAGGCAAAGAACATTTTAATCTCCATTTCGGAAGGGGCATTCAATTCTTCGCAGATTGCCGCTTTTATTACGGCTTATGCCATGCGTAATATTACCGTGCAAGAGCTGCAGGGCTTTCGTGATGCGATGCTTGATATGTGCGTAAAAGTAAACTTGTCGGGTTACGATCTGATTGATCTTTGTGGTACTGGAGGTGATGGTAAAGATACTTTCAATATTTCTACTTTATCCTCATTTGTGGTGGCAGGTGCCGGTCATCATGTGGCCAAACACGGTAACTACGGCGTTTCTTCTGGCTGCGGTTCATCCAACGTAATGGAATATTTAGGTTATACTTTTACCAATAATGAGGATACTTTAAGGCGCAATTTAGATACCGCAGGGATCTGTTTTTTACATGCTCCGTTGTTTAATCCGGCAATGAAAATTGTGGCACCGATCCGTAAGGAACTGGGCGTAAAAACATTTTTCAATATGCTGGGGCCAATGGTTAACCCTGGTCAGCCGAAATATCAAATGGTAGGCGTGTTCAGTTTGGAGCTCGCCCGTTTATATGCTTATTTATATCAGGATACGGATAAAAGTTATACCATTGTACACGCGCTGGAAGGTTATGACGAGGTTTCGTTAACCTGTGATGTGAAAACCTTTTCGAACAAGGGCGAACAGATTTTAACCCTTCAGGATATGGGTTTTGATAAGGTTGATACTTATGCCATTAAAGGTGGCGATACCGTAGAATCATCAGCCAAAATATTTATGGATGTATTAAATGGTGAAGCCACTGATGTACAGAACAATGTGGTATTGTGCAATTCGGCACTGGCCATTAAAACCATAAAACCTGAAAAGTCTTTTGCTGATTGCTTTTATGAAGCGGAAGAATCGTTAATGAGCAAAAAAGCATTAAACAGTTTCAAAAAACTATTGGCATGTTAAAGTTAAAAGTTTGCGGAATGCGTTTGGCAGCCAATATTGCTGCGGTTGCAGAACTGCAGCCAGATTACCTGGGTTTTATCTTTTACGAAAAATCGCCCAGACTGATCAGCGATGTTTCTGCTGAATTGATCAAATATATTCCCGCAGAAATTAAAACTGTTGGTGTTTTTGTAAATGAAGATATTGAAAAAGTAAAGGATAAAGTAAACACATTGAAGCTAAAGGCTGTTCAGTTACATGGCAGCGAATTGCCCAAATACTGTGCAGCATTAAAATCAAGCTTTCCTGCTTTAGAATTAATCAAAGCTTTCGGAATAGATGAAGATTTTGATTTTTCAGGTCTCGAAGTTTATTTAAATGTGGTGGATTATTTTCTGTTCGATACCAAAACCAAAACACATGGCGGATCGGGAAAAACATTCGATTGGTCTGTTTTAGACCGATATACTTACACTAAACCCTACTTTTTAAGTGGCGGCATCGATTTAGAACATGCACCGGCCATAAAAGAAATAAATGACGAGCGATTATATGCCCTGGATATCAACAGCAGATTTGAAATTGAACCAGGTTTAAAGGATGCAGAGAAGATTAAAGAATTTATTAAAGAAATGAATAAATAGATTGTTATTCATAACCCTTGGTTTCAACCAAGGGAAAAAAGAAAAAAACATGAAATACAAAGTAAACGAAAAAGGATATTATGGAGATTTTGGAGGCGCTTACATCCCCGAAATGCTTTATCCAAACGTAGAGGAATTGCGTCAAAACTATTTAAAGATTATTGATGATGCCGATTTTCAAAAGGAATTTCATCAATTGTTAAAAGATTACGTTGGCCGTCCTTCACCTTTATACCTGGCCAAAAGATATTCAGAAAAATATGGTGCCAATATTTTCTTAAAAAGAGAAGATTTAAACCATACCGGTGCCCATAAGATCAACAATACCATCGGACAGATTTTACTGGCCGAAAAACTGGGTAAAAAAAGAATCATTGCCGAAACGGGCGCTGGTCAGCATGGTGTAGCCACCGCAACGGTATGTGCGCTGCGCAACCTTGAGTGCGTAATTTACATGGGCGAGGTAGATATCGAGCGCCAGGCACCAAATGTGGCCCGCATGAAAATGCTGGGCGCAAAGGTTGTTCCGGCAAGCTCCGGAAGTAAAACCTTAAAAGATGCCACCAATGAGGCGATGCGCGACTGGATCAATAATCCTGTTGATACACACTATATTATTGGTTCGGTAGTTGGCCCACACCCTTACCCTGATATGGTGGCCATTTTCCAATCGATTATCTCTGAGGAAACGAAAAAGCAGTTATTGGAGCAAACAGGTAGCGATCAACCTGATTATGTGTTGGCCTGCGTAGGTGGTGGCAGTAATGCCATGGGTATGTTCTACCATTTTATGGACGATGAAAATGTTAAACTCATTGCTGTTGAAGCAGCAGGAAAAGGAGTGTCGAGTGGGTTTTCTGCGGCAACCACTTATCTGGGGAAAGAAGGTGTTTTGCACGGTAGCAGAAGTATTTTAATGCAAACGCCAGATGGACAGGTGGTAGAACCACACTCGGTTTCAGCAGGCTTAGATTATCCGGGTATTGGCCCACAGCATGCACATTTGTTTAAAACCGGTCGTGGCCAATATGTTTCCATTACCGATGAAGAAAGTTTAGAAGCGGGTTTGCTTTGCACCCAATTGGAAGGGATTATTCCGGCCATCGAAAGTGCACACGCCCTGGCTTACTTAGAAAAAATGGAATTTAAAGCTGGCGAAAACGTAGTGGTTTGCCTTTCAGGCCGTGGCGACAAGGATCTGGATACTTATATTAAATATTTTAATCTGTAGAAGAATCGTCATTGCGAGGCACGAAGCAATCTTAATGCTTTGGGTTAGCCTCCTAGCGAGTGTAGTAGGATTGCTTCGTGCCTCGCAATGACGGAAAAAGAAAAACATGAACCGAATTAAACAACTCTTCCAGGAGAAGAAAAATATATTATCAATATACTATACTGCTGGTTATCCAAACACTGGCGATACCATTAAAATTGCAGAAGCACTGGAAAAATCAGGTGCTGATATGCTCGAAATCGGCTTTCCTTATTCCGATCCTGTTGCCGATGGACCGGTAATTCAGGCGAGTAGCAAACAATCGCTCGATCAAGGCATGACACTTAAGCTGCTTTTCGAACAGTTGAAAGACTTGCGTAAGACCGTTACCATTCCTGTGTTGTTAATGGGTTATGTAAACCCTGTTTTGCAGTTTGGAGTAGAAAAATTCTGCGAAGCCTGTGCCGAAGTAGGCGTAGATGGCTGTATTGTTCCCGATCTGCCGATGGTAGAGTATGAGGAGTTCTATAAAGATTGCTTCGAAAAACACAACCTGAGCAATGTGTTTTTAATTACCCCTCAAACGGCTGAAGAACGGATCCATAAAATTGACGGTTTAACCAATGGATTTATTTATTTATTATCATCGTCGGCCACAACGGGTAAAAACCTTGAGGTTGGTAATACTACCGAGGCTTATTTCAGCAGGATTAAAAACCTGAATCTGAAGAACCCAACCATGATCGGTTTCGGGATCAGCGATAAACAGACTTTTGATAAGGCCTGTTCATACGCCAACGGTGCCATTATTGGTACGGCTTTCGTTAAAGCCATTGCTGATGGAAATTTAGAAGAAAGTGTGAGCAACTTTATGAAGAAGTTTAAAGCTTAGTTTTTTGACCACAAAGGCACATTCAGTCGGTTCGTCATTTCGACCGTAGTGGAGAAATCTAACTAGATAGATCTCTCCGCTTCACTGCGTTCCGGTCGAGATGACGATGTTTATTAATTAATTCTCATCTTGAGCGGAGTCGAAGGATCTCCATTCCGTTTGCACTTAATTCGAAATTGTATTTTTTTCCTAAATTAGTACCATTAAAATCTCTTTATAAAATATAACTCAAACAGAATTCAATTCTGACATTCCCTTATTGTTCTGATCAAGGGATAAACTATTATTTTCTAAAATTTTATAAAGAACATCATGCAAGATTTAAGAATTGCTTTAATTGGTGCCACAGGTAAAGCTGGTGCTTATATTTTAAAAACGTTATTGGTGCAAAAAATCAGGGTGAAAGCTCTTATCAGAAATCCTGAAAAACTTCAAACCCGTCATGCTTCGCTGGAAATCGTAATTGGCGATGTAAAAGATGCCGAAACAGTACATGCGCTTATCGAAGGATGCGATATCGTAATCAGTGCATTGGGGATGGGGCAACCTGTAAGCGAAAAAACAATCTTTACGCAATCGACAGGTAATATTCTAAAAGCAATGGAAGCCATTCACCTGAAACGTTATATTGTAATTACCGGGATCAATGTGGATACGCCTGACGATGAAAAAGATGCGAAGACTCAATTTGCTACCCAATGGATGTACGATAACTATCCGGTTTCCACTGCAGATAAACAAAAGGAGTACGAGCACTTAACCGCAAGCAATCTCGATTGGACTTTAATCCGGTTGCCCATGATTATCCAAACCGACGAACAAACGCCTGTAGGCACAAGTTTGCTTAATTGTAGTGGCGAGCAGATTAATGCGGCTAATTTAGCACAGTTTATTATTGAGCAGTTAGGGGAGAAGGCCTTTGTAAAACAGGCACCTTTTATCTGGAATAATTAGATTTATAACTTTTATCGTCATTGCGAGGAGACACGACGAAGCAATCTTTCATACTAGCGATCCTGCTAGAGAGATTGCTTCGTCGGCTGAAAAGCCTTCTCGCAATGACGATCATTCTCTCAGACCGTCACCCTGAACTTGTTTTACCGCGTAGCTTTCCGCTTCGCTCCAGGTCAGGGTCTTGGTAGTTAAAACTTATTATGGTTTTTCACTATATAAGAAATGTAAGAACATAAGGCATTGCGCTTATATGTAACTTATATGCCTTATGTGGTTCAGTCCTTCGACGGTTTTGTCTTGGTGGTAAGTCTTTTCTAGGCTACATCGTCATTGCGAGGCACGAAGCAATCTTACAACTATCGCTACTAGCGATCGCATTAAGATTGCCACGTCGGCTGAAAAAGCCTTCTCGCAATGACGATCAATCTATGGATCCGCCACCCTGAACTTGTTTTACTGCGTAGCTTTTCCGCTTCGCTTCAGGTTAGGGGTTTAGTGGTTAAAACCTTCATTATGGTTTTTCACCACATAAGAAATTTAAGAACATATGAGCCATGGAGCTTATATATAACTTATATGGTTCAGGCTTTGGCGGCTATCACTGCCCTTTGAATATAGCAATAAACATCTCCGTGTTAGTCCGTGCCTCCGTGGCAATAAATCTCACTACTAAACAATCCGTTTCACCCAATCCTCATAACTCATCTCAAATTTCACTTCTCCTTTATTTACCATGCCTACTTTCTTCCAGCCTTGCCTGGTATAAAATTCTTCAGCGCGGGTATTGGGCGCTGTACCCAGCCAAACCGGCTCATGCGTTTGATCGAAATACCAATCTATCATTAACCGGTGCAGTTCTTTGCCAATGCCTTTGCCTTCAAATTCCGGACGAAGGAATAGCGCCCAGATATTATGCTCCTTTAAATCTACGATGGAGAACCCAACTACCTCTCCACCTATTTCGCAAACCCATCCTTTGCCGCGTTGTGTAATAAATTCTTCGCAATCTTTGTCAGTAACCAGCGCCGGATCTGACAAAGTGTTCTCTTTTACCGTATGTCTGACAATTTGTATCGCAGCTATGTCAGTTGTTTTTGCTTCGCGGAAAATCATTTTTTATATTTTTTGAGAAAATTAATTTATTCGGAATGTGCTTTTAAACACTTTAATCGTTGATTATCAGCTGTAAAACTAAGCAATAAAATGTTTATGACAAATGAATGATTGTCAATTCTGGAATTGGTTCTACATTTGCTTAACGGTGTTAGATTATTTACACCTAATATTCCAGTCATGGGAAGTAAAGAAAGAATTCTACGTTTAAAAGATGAAACCAGGACAAAAATTCTGGATGCTGCCTTGAATATTGTTCAAACAGAGGGTTGGCAGGCATTGAGTATGCGTAAAATTGCCGACCAGATTGAATATACTGCACCAATTATTTACGAATACTTTTCTAACAAAGATGGCATCTTACTGGAACTCACCAGAAGGGGCTATTTAATGTTGGCGAAAGATATCCGAGAGGCCAGGGATAAACACGAATCTCCGGAAGATAAAATGGAAGCCATGTGGATTGCCTACTGGAACTTCGCCTTTACCCATAAAGAATTTTATCAATTGATGTACGGTGTGGATATGGTTTGTTGTACCGTTAAAAATTCAATGCCCGAAGCCGAAAACATAGCTGGTATGTTGGGCGACGTAATTGAATCTTTATTTGAGAAGCAACCCGTTTCTGATAATGATATCTGCATGAAGTATTACACTTATTGGTCTATCATCCATGGTTTAATTTCCATCAACCTGGTTCGCCCGAATGGAAGAACAACAGACGAGTTAAACCAACAGATTTTAAAAGATGCCATCAAGGGCATTACATTATCTATTAATAGTTAATTTTTTTTTTACAACGTAATTTAACACTGTTAAATTATTATACACTCTAATTCCAATTAAATTTAATCATATGAAATCTCTACACCGCTTGTACCCCTTACTTAACACTGTTAAACGGTTTAATAGCATTAAGTTATTGTTAACAATTTCTCTTCTATCTATAATTCTGGTGAGTTGTAAGTCGTCTCCTGATCAGGCTGCAGCTGCACCACCGCCACCGGCACTGCCTGTAAGCGCGATTAGCTCGAGCACAGAAACCACGTTTATTGAGTACCCGGCCTCTATTCAGGGTGCTGTTGATATCGATGTAAGGCCACAGGTGAGCGGTTACTTACAAAGCGTTTTGGTTAATGAAGGCGCTTATGTAACTGCCGGACAAACCCTGTTCAAAATTAACGAAAACCCTTACCGCGAGGCTTTAAACAATGCCAAAGCAAGTTTACACGCTGCAGAAGCGGCTATTTTAAACGCTCAATTGGAAGTTGATAAATTAACACCACTTGTTCAGAATAAGGTAGTATCTGATTTTCAGTTAAAAACAGCCAAAACGGCTTATAAAATTGCACAGGCAAATGCCGAACAAGCCAGAGCCAGCGTAGCTTCGGCACAGATTAACTTAGGTTATACTAATGTTAAGGCTACAGTAAGCGGTTACATCGGCCGTATCCCTAAAAAACAGGGAAGTTTGGTTTCTCCAACAGATCAGGTTGCTTTAACACAATTATCAGATATCCACGAAGTACATGTTTATTTCTCCCTTGCAGAAAACGACTTTAACAGTTTTAATGCAAATTATCCAGGTAAAACACCTGCCGACAGGATTAAACACTTACCTGCAGTAGAACTTTTATTGGCTGATAATTCTGCTTACCCGATTAAAGGTAAGATCGATATGATCGATGGTCAGTTTGATAAAAACACAGGTGCCATTACTTTAAGGGCCAGTTTCCCTAATGCAAGTGGCGTTCTTCGCTCGGGTAATACCGGTAAGATCCGTTTAGGTTTACAGCACGATAATGCTATTCTGGTACCGCAGTCATCAACAGTAGAAATGCAGGATAAAGTATTTGTATTTACTGTAGGCGACAGCAGTAAGGTGAAAAAACAATCCATTACCATTGTTGGTAAAGCCGGCGAAAATTACCTGGTTAAAGACGGGGTAAAGGTTGGTGACCAGATCGTATTGAGTGGCGTTGATAAATTACAGGAGGGCATGGTGATCCAGCCTCAAAAAGCAACAGATAAAGTAGCTGTTGCAAAAACAAAAAATTAATAAGACATAAAATCTAAAAAGTCATGTTTCAGAAATTTATAGACAGGCCTGTACTTTCGACTGTTATTTCCATCTTATTGGTAATAGTTGGTATACTGGGCTTAACAAAGTTGCCCTTAGAGCGCTTTCCAAATATCGCACCTCCGTCGGTATTGGTAACCGCAGTGTACCCAGGGGCCAATGCCGAAACGATTTTACGTTCGGTAACTCCATCATTGGAGGAAGCAATTAATGGTGTAGAGAACATGACATACATGACCTCCAGCGCCAGTAACGACGGTACCTTGGCCATCACCGTTTACTTTCAACAGGGCACCAACCCCGATCAGGCAGCGGTTAATGTGCAAAACCGGGTTTCGCAGGCCACAAGCCAGTTACCTGCAGAGGTTGTACAATATGGTATCACTACTACCAAACAGCAAAACAGCTTTATTGGTGCCATCGGTATTTACTCAGAAGATCCAAAAAAATACGATGCCGTTTTTGTAAATAACTATGCGCAGATCAATATTATTCCCGAACTTAAACGTATCCCTGGTGTAGGTTCTGCCAGTGTATTTGGCGGTATTAAAGATTATTCGATGCGTATCTGGTTAAACCCAAGTCAATTGGCCACTTACAAAATTACACCCAATGAAGTGATCACCGCCATTCAGGACAAAAACCTGGAAGCAGCACCTGGTCGCTTTGGGGAAAGAAGTAGTGAGGCATTTGAATATATCGTTAAATATAAAGGTAAACTGACCAAACCAGAGGAATATCAGAATATTGCGATCCGTTCTAATTCTGATGGTTCTATATTACGTTTAAAAGATGTGGCCCGTGTAGAACTGGGTGCTTATAGTTATGGTAGTGTTAACCGTTTAAACGGACATGATGGGATTACCATTGGTGTAATCCAGTTATCAGGCTCTAATGCCAACGAAATCCAGATTGCCATTGATAAACTGTTGGCGAAACTATCAAAAGATTTTCCTGCAGGTATTAAATTCAACCAATTTTACCGTACTAAAACCGATCTTGATGAATCCATCAATCAGGTGGAGCACACTTTGATAGAAGCCTTTTTACTGGTATTTATCGTTGTATTTATCTTCCTTCAGGATTTCAGGTCTACCTTAATTCCGGCTATTGCGGTTCCGGTGGCAATTATCGGTACCTTCTTTTTCATGCAGCTGTTCGGCTTCTCTGTTAACCTTTTAACCCTGTTCGCACTCGTACTGGCCATTGGTATTGTGGTAGATGATGCGATTGTGGTAGTAGAAGCGGTGCATGCCAAAATGGAAGAAAACCCTTCGCTTAGTCCGAGGGCGGCAACTACCGAGGCAATGAATGAAATTACCGGGGCCATTATATCGATTACACTGGTTATGGCAGCGGTATTTTTACCGGTTGGCTTTATGACCGGCTCTACAGGTATATTCTACAAACAGTTCGCCTTAACCATGGCTATCGCCATCATTATCTCGGCTGTTAACGCCTTAACCTTAAGTCCTGCGCTGGCGGCCTTATTTTTAAAGAACAAACATGCCGAAGGTGGTCATAACGCGCCTAAAAAAGGTTTTGTAGAAAAGTTTTATGCAGGTTTTAATGGTGGTTTCAATTATATGACCAACCGTTATATTGGCGGCTTAAAAGTGCTTATCCGTAACAAATGGATCAGTATGGGCGGACTTGCCCTAATCGTTCTGGTTACTATTTTTCTGGTAGGCAGAACAAAAACAGGCTTTATTCCTACAGAGGATCAGGGTTTTGTGGCTATCGCTGTTGCCAGTCCATCGGGAACATCATTGGCCAATACCAATAAAATATTAAAACAGGCTGAAGCAGAGTTAAGGGCTATGCCATCAGCAAGATTTGTGATGTCGTTGGCTGGTTACAACTTTTTAACGGCATCAAACAGTCCGTCAGCTGGTCAGATTTTCTTATTGTTAAAACCAAATGAGGAAAGAGGGGCCGTAAAAAATATCGATGAGATCCAAAATATTGTAAGGGCTAAAATGGCAGCCATATCTGCCGGTACCTTCTTTGTATTCAGTTTCCCTACGGTTCCGGGCTTTAGTAACGTGGAGGCCATGAACGTGATGTTACAGGATAAAACGAACGGCAGGCTGGATAAATTTAGCGGTGTAGCGAATAACTTTATTGGAAAGTTAATGGCGAAACCGGCTATTGCTTATGCTTTTACTTCTTATAAAGCAGATTATCCGCAGTTGCAACTGGATGTTAACGATGAAAAGGCTGATCAATTGGGCGTAAGCAAAAAAGACATCCTTCAAACCATGCAGACTTATTTTGGTACTGCGCAGGCATCAGATTTTAACCGCTTTGGTAAATACTACCGTGTAGTGGTGCAGGCTGATGTTGCCGACCGTACCGATCCTGCAAGTATTGATCGTGTGTTTGTGAAGAACAAGAACGGTGAAAGTGTGCCGATCAGTACCCTGGTTAAATTAACCCGTGTATATGGTTCGGAAACGGCTTCGCGTTATAACCTGTTTAACTCTATCGAGGTAAATGCCATCCCTAAACCAGGTTTCAGTTCTGGTGATGCAATTAAAGCGATAGAAGAAACCGCCAGAGAACAATTGCCAACCGGCTATGCTTACGAATTCTCCGGACAAACACGTGAGGAGATTTCTTCAGGCGGACAGTCGACAGTGATATTCCTACTTTGTTTGGTGTTTGTTTACTTCTTATTATCAGCACAATATGAGAGTTACATCCTACCATTGGCGGTAATCTTATCTATCCCTACAGGTGTATTCGGTGTGTTTGTGGTATTGGGTTTAACCGGTATCGAAAATAACATTTATGTACAGGTAGCGCTGATTATGCTGATCGGTTTGCTGGCTAAAAATGCCATCCTGATTGTAGAGTTTGCCGTACAGCGACGAAAGGCAGGACTCAGTTTGGTTGATTCGGCTATAGAAGCAGCAAGATTGAGGATCAGGCCGATCATTATGACTTCACTCGCCTTTGTGTTTGGTTTGTTCCCGATGAGTATTGCAACAGGTCCATCGGCACAGGGTAACCACTCCATCAGTATCGGTGCAGCAGGTGGTATGGTGTCGGGTGTAATTTTAGGTTTGTTCATCATTCCGGTACTCTTTGTCATCTTCCAGGCTTTACAGGAAAAAATATCAAAAAATGAGGTTGTTCACCACCATGGAGAACCTGTAAATAATAATCATGTAGTTTATGAAACGGTTTAATATCATTACCATCCTGCTCCTTGCTTTAATCTGGAGCGGATGTTCGGTTTCGAAAGATACAGCCCTGCCAAATATTGCGCCAGGCTTGTTCAGAAATTCATTGCCTAAAGATTCTTCGAGTGTTGGCAGTATGCCATTGAAGAGTTTTATCAACGACCTTACTGTTCAGAATTTAATTGATACAGCTTTGGTTAAAAATTACGATATGCAGATTGCATTGAAAAATATAGATGCAGCCGAAGTATTGTTCAAACAATCGAAATTGGGTTATTTACCTGAACTGAAATTGCAGGTGGCAGCAAGTTCGAGCCGTCCGTCTGATAACAGTTTAAATGGTTTAAGCCTTAACCAGTTTACAGGCTCAACACACATTGAAGATTACAATGCTAATCTGGGTGTGGTTTGGGAAGCCGATATCTGGGGTAAAATCCGTAACCAAAAAGCTGGCGCTTTAGCCAGTTTTTTGCAGACAGAAGAGGCACGTAAAGCCGTTCAAACACGCTTGGTGGCCAATGTTGCGCAAGGTTATTACAACCTGTTAATGCTTGATGCGCAATTGGAAATCGCGAAAAAGAACTTAAAACTGAACGACAGTACCTTAAGGATTATCAATTTACAGTTCGATGCCGGTCAGGTAACTTCATTAGCGATACAGCAAGCGCAGGCACAGCAGTTAAATGCGGCACAGTTGATCCCCCGTTTGGAGCAGAACGTAACCTTACAGGAAAATGCTTTAAGTGTATTGATCGGTACTTTGCCAAAAACCATTAACCGCGAGAGCCGTTTAGATAAAATGAATATTCCGCAGGATTTAAACGCAGGTTTTCCTTCATCTATGTTAAGCCGCAGGCCTGATATTAAAAGTGCCGAACTGGCGCTTACCATTGCCAATGCAAAGGTGGGTGTAGCGAAAGCCAGTTTATATCCATCGCTGGTGATTACCGCAAGCGGAGGCATTAACTCTTTTAAAGCCAGCAACTGGTTTAATGTACCAGCATCTTTGTTCGGTTTAGTTGGAGCAGGGATTACCCAGCCAATTTTTCAACGCGGACAGTTAAAAAGCAATTTAGAACTGGCTAAAATCGACCGCGAGAAATCGGTGATTCAGTTCCGTCAGTCGGTATTAAATGCGGTTGGCGAAGTGTCTGATGAGTTAACGAAAGTAGAGAAGTTAAAAACTCAATACAGCATTGCTGAAAAAAGAGCGCAGACTTTACAACAGGCCTCAAGGAATGCAAGTTTGTTGTTTAAAAGTGGTATGGCGAACTATTTAGAGGTAATTACCGCACAGGGTAATTTATTGCAGAGCGAACTGGAGTTAACTACGATTAAAACAGAGCAGTTAAATGCAGTTGTCGGTTTATACCGTTCATTAGGCGGCGGCTGGAATTAATTTGTAAAATACTATATATGAGCCTATAACATCTTTAAGGTTTTATAGGCTTGTGTATAAATTTAGGCACTAAGAGCGCGATGTTCTTGGTGCTTTTTTGTTTGGCGCTGTCATCATAACATCAATTCCGTCATTGCGAGGAGGAGCGACGAAGCAATCTTACTACTATGGGTTATCTGCGATTTGTACCAAAATTATTCCGTTATCCAGATTACAAACACCGTTCGTCATTCCCGCGCAGGCGGGAATCTTAAAGCGTTGGCTATTCTTTTCCTTTGCGCAGGCTTGCCTCGGCTCGCCGCCGCCGAGGGGGCTCTTTCTTTTCTCTTGATAGAAAAGAAACAAAAGATCAAGGCTTGGATCTGATGTCGGATAAATTAGTCAAAGCTTTATTGGTCGCCAGCACAAGCCCTCCCGAAGAATGTTCGGGACAAGCTTATGAAGGATCGGGGAGGGTGTGCTGCCTCGGGGTAGTGGTAGGTCGAAAGGAGGTGCAAAAGCTTTAACGTTTTCTCCTTCCATCATATCCTATGCCAGATAGCAGGGCGGAGATAGCATGGGGCAGTGGATTTATCGCGTCCTTTCAATCGCGGTCAATTTATCATCGTTGTATTTTCCTCCGGTTTTTTGTCATCCTGAGCGTAGTCGAAGGATCTCCTTCCATCATCTCCTATGCCGGATAGCAGGGAGCAGAGAAATATTATGCGTAATTTCTATTTCGTTTAATCCGTCATTGCGAGAAGGCTTTTTCAGCCGACGAAGCAATCTCATTAGTGGTGTTTTTATCATTAAGTCATTTCTATCTCGATCAGCCCGTCATTCCAGCGCAGGCGGGAATCTTAAAGCGTTGGCTATTCTTTTCCTTTGCGCAGGCTTGCCTCGGTTCGCCGCCACCGAGGGGGCTCTTTCTTTTCTCTTGATAGAAAAGAAACAAAAGATCAAGGCTCGCATCCGTTTTTTATGTGATCATATTGTTTTTTATAGGTATAAAAGATTGCTGCGCAATTCTTGTAAAAAGCGACGGAAATCTCAATTGCGGCAGCATCGAGGCTCTTACCCTTGCTTATTCCACCGCTCCCGCTTGATCCTGCCTTGGGCTGTGGGGTTATGAGGGGGACTGCAAAGATTTCCGTGCTTTTTCCTGCGAAAATCTGCCAGGCCGGGTAGCAGGGCGGAGATAGCATGGGGCAGTGGATTTATCGCGTCCTTTCAATCACGGTCAATTTATCATCGTTATATTTTCCTCCGGTTTTTTGTCATCCTGAGCGTAGTCGAAGGATCTCCTTCCATCATCTCCTATGCCAGATAGCAGGGAGCAGAGAAATATTATGCGTAATTTCTACTTCGTTTAATCCGTCATTGCGAGAAGGCTTTTTCAGCCGACGAAGCAATCTCATTAGTAGTGTTTTTATCATTAAGTCATTCTA
>NZ_JBXANE010000010.1:0-275243 GCF_058801365.1 Pedobacter sp. GW822-FHT03F06 | reverse complement strand
CGCTTACCAAGCTTTCTTCTTGTAATACTATTTGAAAGAAGAAAAATCAGTTTGATAAACCAAAGGAGATGACGACTAGCGTATTTTAATTAATTTCAGGGTTCTACTTCAAAAACTCTACATTCCATATTTTCTCTGCTTTTCTGCCTATTAGCCAAAAAGACGCTGCCAGGACCGAAAAAAACAAAGCTTTATGCCAACTGTCCCAGAAGTATTCGAAATAGCGTGTGTAGAGGTTAATAAAGAGAAAAGTAATGCCAAATTCGCGGGCAATGTCATCACGGTATTTTAAACCAAATAAAGTACTCGCTACACAAATGGCTCCTGAAATTAATGCCCAATAAAATAGGCTTAGCTGCCTAACCTTATACCATTCTTCCAAACTGGCAAAATTGCCAAATACGGATAAGGCCCAAAGAGATACAAACAAATAAACCATTCCTGCGATATAAGTAACCTGGAAGAAGTTTTGTGTTTTGGGGAAAGCTTTCATAATGAAAGATGCTGCGGTTAATGCAGCTCCAAAAACCACAAAGCGCAAAGGGTAATTCATGCCAAGGAAGTAATAATTCCATCGGCTTAAATAACCTGTTTCAGTACCAAACCAGGCACCTAAAGATATCAACGCAAAAACCCAGATTAAACGCGAATTGAAGATATAACCTAAGGCACCATAAATAAAAACAGATATTAAAATCAGGATAGAGAAGTTACCAGATCCATTGTCCATCGCCTTTCCGAAATAAGCAATAGCATTCGCCGTGAGTAAAATTGCAGAAAAAACGATAGCCTCATTGCTAAACTTTAAATGGGCCAGCTTCTTCTTCCGATTAAAACCCAGGATGTAAAGCCACGCAGCCAATCCGCCAGAAACAATAGCGATAACAATATTAGGTGTATTGTAAACCCGTTTTAAATAGTTTAAGATCGAATTATCGATGAGGAGCGATCCAAGCGCAATAAAACCGCAAGCCAAAGCTACCCAAAAAGCATACTGTGCCAGGCGTAACCAGTCGAAGTTTTTGGCTTCATAACTTTTACGGAGTTTATCACCAGTTTCATCATTAATTAAGCCGTCACTTTGCCATTGCTCAATCATATCATCAAGAAACTCACTCTTTTCTCTATCGACTTTCATAGGTTAGGTTATACACGAAGATAGGTTTTTTTAGTCCTTAGTCAAAAGTCCTTAGTTAGAAGTCTAAATTGACTAAAGACTACCGGCTAAAGACTCAGGACTATCTATATAACTTCCTTAATCTTCTTGTTATTGCCTACAATCCAAATTACATCACCGTTGTCGAATACAAAGTCTGAAGAAGGATTCAATATCCGATCCGTACCTCTTTCTATACCAACAATTAAGGCCTGTGCTTTTTCGCGGATGCCTGCATTTCTAATACTAAGTCCATAAACAGGCGATTCTGCATGGACAACTACCTTTTGCAAGGTCATTTCTTTATTCGGGAAATTATTTTCTTCAGCTGTTTCTGGAGCATCAACTTCTAAAAGTGCTTTAACAGCCGCCAATTGATCATCAGCACCAATTAATAGCAGTTTATCGTTTGGATAAAGCCGCTCATCTCTTCCAGGTGTTGGAATGTTATTTCTTCCACGCTCTATTAAAGCAATGTTAACCCCATATTTTTCCCTGATCATTAATTCGGTAAGTGTTTTTCCAACTACTTCCGATTCAGGGGAAACAGTGAGTTCAGTTAAGTGGGTATCCCAGGGTAAAATATCAGGTTTTTGATTTTCACGTGCATTTAAATTCAACATGAAACGTCTTTCCAGTTTATCATAAAACGATTGTAGTTTCCTGGAGAAAATAACCATGCCGATGATGATCAAAACCAATGCGATTACAGCTGCAATCCAGGTATCAAAAAACTCGTACATTAAAAAACCTACAAAGAAAATACCTAAGGCTATTCTGAAAAATTCGATCGCAATTAACGGTCCTCGGGTATACTTTTTGTTCAGCCAAAGGTGAGAATAGGCTGTTCGTTGAATCCTTCTGATCGATAAGGCCCATAAAAACGGCGACATTAAAATAAAGGAAACCACTACACTGATAATAATAGAAGTTAAACTATTGGAAATATTGCTCACAATAAAAGGCTGAACGTACCTGTAGGCTAAAAAGATGATCGCAATGATAATTACGGAGTGGATAATGGTATTAAAAATATAAGACCTCAATAAAACCTTCCAATCGCTTAATGTGGTAATTCCTTCGGTACTGGAGCTGTACCTTTCGATTCCATCTAACCATTTTTTAGGTAAAACACGGTTTAAATACTGGTAAAAAGGTTCAGATAGTTTAATCAGATATGGTGTGGTAAATGTAGTGATCGCTGCTGCTGCTACCGCAATAGGATAAAGGAAATCGCTGGTTACTTTAAGGGTTAAGCCTAATGAGGCAATGATGAATGAAAACTCACCAATTTGCGCCAAACTCATGCCTGATTGTACCGAAGTTTTTAACGGCTGACCGGATAACAACGCACCTAAAATGGTAAATATGATTTTCCCGAAGATAATAACCACAGTAGCGGCTAAAATTGGAACCCAATACTTAACCAGCATAGAAGGATCAATCAGCATACCAACCGAAACAAAGAAAACTGCGGCAAATAAGTCTTTTACCGATTTGGTTAAGTGTTCTATTCTTTCTGCCTGTGTGGTTTCGGCTAAAATAGAGCCCATTATAAACGCACCCAAGGCAGGAGAGAAGCCAACCTTATCGGCCAATAATACCATCACCAAACATAAACCTAATGATACCACGAGCATGGTCTCATCATTCATTAATTTTTTGGTTGCTTTAAGGAACGAGGGAATTAAGAATATTCCACCTAAAAACCAAAGCACTAAAAAGAAAGCCAGTTTTAAGATAGAATACAGCATTTCGGTACCAGCTGATTGCTGACTAACCGCCAGGGTAGAGAATAATACCAATAACAAGATGGCCACCAGATCTTCAACAATTAAAACACCAAAAACCAGACCTGCAAACTTTTTATGTTTTAAACCAAGTTCTTCGAAGGCCTTAATGGTAATCATTGTTGATGAGATGGACAAAATTCCCCCCAGAAATAAACTATCCATGTCCTTCCAGCCCATTGCTTTACCAACTAAGTAGCCCGCCAGAATAATAAAAAGGACTTTTACAATCGCTGTGATGGAGGCGGAACCGCCAACTTTAACCAGTTTTTTGAAACTGAACTCTAAGCCAAGACTGAATAAAAGGAAAATTACACCTATCTCGCCCCAAATATTGATACTTTTTGTATCGGTAACAGAAGGGAAAAAATCTAAATGTGAGCCAACCAGCAGGCCGGCCAGTATGTAACCTAAAACCAGGGGTTGTTTAATTCGTTTAAATATGAGGGTAGTTATCCCTGCTGCAGCAAGGATTAATCCTAAATCGGCAATTAAATCGGGTAAATGCATCTATAAAAATGGGTATTGTGATTAAATAATTTATTTCCAAGTATTATTACTCGGCATTTTATTGAAAGCACCACATTTGTGGTTAAAAATGAAATTACTTACCAAAAAACATGTTTTGGATAGAGCATCTTAAACAAATACCAATAATTATGCTTTAATCTCCTGATTACAACTTTTGTATTGATGGTTTTGTTCTTAAAAAAAAGGAACAGCAAAAAAGTGATCAGTACAAATGCACTGGAAGATATTTTTATAATTGAACTGTTAATGAAATCTTTTTGCAGACTTTCACTGTCCTGATTGAAATCAGAATTGGATTTGAATTTTTTTTTGCTTGAAATGAAACTTATTTTGGTGTTTTTTAATGGCACATCATTTCTTTTTTCCTGCGATGCGAAAGCCGCAAAATTAATGGAGATAGAGAGAAAAAAGATGATGTAAAAAAGCCTCATTGCCGCTAATATAACGAAAATGAGGCTTTTTTGAAAGGAAAATTGGATTTAACAGAAATAAATAGCCTTTTGACTTGGATTACTAAAATTGAGTTTGTAAAATCACTCACATCTCGAATTACCGTCATTTCGAGCGGAGTGCAACGAAGTCGAGAACCACGAAGTGCTCAGCGAAGCTAAATCTGTTTAGATAGATCTCTCCATTTCACTGCGTTCCAGTCGAGATGACGATAGCGTTGGATACGCTAAAAATAATTTTACTTGTTAAAATAAGCTAAAGTAGCCTCCTTGTCTTTTTGTAACTGTACAGTTAAAGCTTCTAATCCGGTGAATTTCACGTCATGACGCAGGAATTTCAAAAAGTTCATCTTAATATCCTGTCCATAAATTTCCTGATTAAAATCGAAGATGTTAACCTCAATGTTTCTGGTCATTCCGTTAATGGTTGGGCGTTGCCCGATGTAGGCCATACCTTTGTAAGGTTGGAGGTTTAAGGTTGAGGGTTTAGGGTTTAGGACATCGGACTCCGGACTTCGGACTTCGGACTCCATTTCTACTGTTACTGCGTAAATGCCGTCGCCGGGGATCAGTTTATAAGTTTCTTCTACAAAGATATTGGCTGTTGGGAAACCTATTGTTCTTCCGATTTTATCACCTTTAATTACCCTTCCAAAAATAGAAAAAGGATAGCCAAGGTAGTCGTTAGCTAAACTTACATCTCCAGCGAGTAATGCCTGACGGATTTTGGTAGAGCTTACCGCAACATCATGAATATCCTGCTCCATAATTTCTTCCACACTAAAACCATAATGTAAACCTGCGGCCTTTAAATCGCTTAAATTTCCAGAACGGTCTTTGCCAAAGCGGTGGTCGTAACCAATAATGATATGCTTGGTGCCAATGTTATTCACCAATGTATTTTTGATATAATCTTCAGGCAGTTGATTAGAGAAATCTCTGGTAAATGGTGTGATGATTAAATGATCTACTCCTAAACTTTTTAAAATTTCGGCTTTTTCATTAATGGTATTAATCATCTTCAAATCCTGGTTTTCAGGATCGATAATCATTCTCGGGTGCGGGAAAAAAGTTAATATTACGCTTTCTCCGTTATCGGCTTTTGCTTTTTGTACCAGTTGTTTAATAATTTTTTGGTGTCCGAAATGTACGCCATCAAAAGTGCCAATGGTTACAATGGCGTTATCTAATTTTTTAAAATCCGAAAGGTTATTGTATATCTTCAATGGAATGGAAAATTAATGTAAGGCATGGCGTTTTACTACCCCGCCTTTTAAATCGGCAATCTGTTGTTGTATTACAAAGGCATCCGAATCAATCTGTCGTATAGCGGTTTGTAATTTGCTCATTTCTAGTTTGGTAACAACGGTAAAAATAATATCGATATCTTTCTTTTCTCCGTAACCACCTTCGCCTTTATAGATGGTCACCCCTCGTTTCATTTCGTTAATAATGAATCCCTTTATGGCTTCCTGATGTTCCGAAATAATGGTAACGCCCGTGTATTGTTCTATGCCGTTTACAATGAAATCGATCGTGCTTGATGCCGATAAATACGTTAGAATGGCATACAGTGCCGTTTCGATATTTAAGAAATAAGCTGCGAAGGCGAAAATAATGATATTTAAAATCAGGATGATATTTCCAACGGTTAAAATGCTGTTTTTACTGATGTAAAGCGCTAAAACCTCAGTTCCATCGATTACACAGCCACCGCGCATGGCCAGTCCGATTCCACCGCCTAAAAATAATCCGCCGAAAAATGCGATGAGCAATTTATCGTGGGTAATGGGTTGAAAGGGAAGAAAAATTAAGGCTAACGAGAGCGCAGCAATGGCAATAGCGGTTTTAAGGGCAAAGCCTTTACCAATCTGCCTGTAACCTAAAATTACAAAGGGAATGTTGATAATTACAATAAGGTACGATAAATTCCAGCCTGTTAAGGTGCTTAACAAAAGGGAAATACCTGTAACACCACCATCGATAAAGTGACTGGGCATTAAAAAGCTTTTTAAGCCAAAACATGCCGAAGTTACACCTGCAATAATTAAAAGAATTTCTTTTATAAACCTGATGTTCTTGTTTTTGATGCGGTTCATGCCTCTGCTTCAGTTTTAGCTTCTTCTTTCTTGCTACGAATATAATTAACAAGTTCTAATACCTCAAACGCATCTTTAAGCAAAAAGTTTCCGCTCCGGGTACGGGTAAGTTTAGAAAGATAAGCCCCGCTATTTAAAGTTTTACCAAAATCGGATATTAACGAGCGGATGTAAGTGCCTTTACTGCATACAATCCTAAAATCGATCTCTGGCAATTCGATCCGTGTAATTTCGAATGCTGGAACATTTACAAAACGTTTACGCAGCTCTACCTCTTCACCTAATCTTGCTTTTACGTATAAACGTTCGCCATTTACCTTTACAGCAGAATGTGCAGGCGGATATTGCGCTATATCGCCAATAAATGGTTTGCATGCCGCATATATATCTTCTTCGGTGATGTTGCTGATGTCGAAAGTTTGATCTACTTCCGTTTCCATATCGAACGATGGGGTAGTAGCACCTAAAATCATGGTGCCAGTATATTCTTTCTCTTCAGCCTGAAAAGTATCTATCTGTTTAGTCAGTTTGCCTGTACAGATGATTAACAGCCCTGTAGCAAGTGGGTCTAAAGTGCCGGCATGACCAACCTTAAGCTTTAATGGTTTTAAAGAATTACGGATTTTGCCCACCACATCAAATGAAGTCCACTTGTATGGTTTGTTGATTAAAAGCAATTCGCCTTCAGCAAAATTGAAATCTTTGAATTTTGAATTTTCGGTACTCACAAATCTTTTTTGCGCAAAGATACGGATTCAATGTCGGTTGCTTAAGTTTTTTTTAACCACAGATACAAAGTATAAGGTTATGTCATAATTATAGATTTGTCATCCTGAGCTTGTCGAAGGACTTATTTAAATACCTTTTAAGGTGTTTCGACAGGCTCAACATGACATAATCTTAGAAGGAATTGTTTTTATGATACAACATCATCCGTGTAAATCTGTGGTTAATATTCCTGGACTATATAATCTGTAAGTTGTGTCCGCTCAGCAATAAGATGATAATAATTAAACCAGCAGCAATTCTATACCATCCAAAAACCTTGAAACCATTTTTGTTTAAGTATCCGATAAAACTTTTTATCGCCAAAAGTGCCACTACAAAAGCAACAACATTACCGATAATTAAAAGGTTAGTCTGCTCATGGGTAATAGCGTGCCCTTCTTTATAAAAATCGTAAAGTTTTTTTGCTGTTGCAGCAAACATGGTAGGTACAGCCAAAAAGAATGAAAATTCTGCTGCAACTTTTCTGCTTAATTTCTGACTCATACCACCAACTATAGTGGCTCCCGAGCGCGATACACCCGGTAACATGGCAATACACTGAAAGAAGCCTATTTTCAGTGCCGTTAAATAAGTTACTTCCTCCTCTTCATTAATGGTTGGTTTATTAAACCATTTGTCTACAAATAATAAGATAATACCACCAGCTAATAGCGAAATACCAACAGCCATTGGGCTTTCTAATAATTCGTCTATCTTTTTGCTTAATAACAGACCAAATATGGCAGCTGGGATAAATGCAACCAGTAATTTAATGTAGAAATTTATCGATTTGAAAAATCTTTTGAAATAGAGTACAACCACTGAAAGTATTGCACCCAATTGTATCACAATAGTGAAAAGCTTTACAAATGGTTCTGATGCAATGCCCATAAAAGACGAGGCTATAATCATGTGTCCGGTGCTCGATACAGGCAAAAATTCAGTTAATCCTTCAACAATCGCAAGGACAATGGCTTCAAAAGAGTTCATATTTTTAGAAAAGATAAGAAATAAAGAAAACGCTTAACCAATAAATTAAGCGTTTTAAGTATAGTCCTTTATGATAAAATTATTTTTTTAGGATAGCATAAATGCCAAAAGCAAAACCCGCCAACACCACTATCGGTGCCAATAAGGTTCTTCTGAAGTCATAAATATCACCAGTGGTACCCATCATTAATATAAAACCAACGGCTACAATTGCAATGCTGATTAACAATAACTGATAGTTTTTTTTGGTGAAAACCAATTCGCTTTTAACGTCCTTTACAACCGGACCTGTTTTTTTTTCTGCCATTATCTATAAAGATGATAAGATTTTAAACGTAAATATCTGCTTACTGCAAACCATGTACTAATGCCTGTTATAAAAATACCCACAATTAAAAGGCCTATAAATACGAAGCCAAATTCCTGGTAGTTATTTAAAATAATAATCTCAGGTACCTCTTTGCGGGCATAAATTAAAGTTGCCAATAAAATTATGATGGCAATAAATGCAGCAATTAAGCCATGCAAAGCAGCATACAGTAAGAAAGGACGTCGAATAAAGTTTTTCGTTGCACCAACCAGCTGCATACTTTTAATTAAAAAGCGCTGTGAGTAGATTGCTAGTCTTATTGTGTTGTTAATCAGTGCGATAGAGATGATTAGTAGTAGTGCGGCAAAGGCTAAAATAATTAAGCCAATGGTGCTGATATTTTTGTTCACCATATCAATTAAAGAGCTTTGGTAAACTACTTCTTTAACAACAGGATTTTTAGAAATACTTGCTTTTAAGGCATCGATGCTTTTATTGTTCGCGTATTCTGCTTTTAAATACACATCGAAGGTAGAAGTTAGCGGGTTGTAACCTAAAAAGTTAACAAAATCTTCACCTAAATCCTGTGTTAAATTTCTGGCTGCAAGCTCTTTATTTACATATTGCGTTTGTTTTACAGCAGGGTTGGCATTTAACTCTTTCTGAAACGCTAAAACATCGGCTTCTTTGGCACCTTCATCAACAATAATGTTTAAAACAATGTTTTCTTTAACGTAGTTAGACAGGTTTTTGGCATGTACAAGTACCAAACCAAGCAGCCCCAGCATTAATAAAACCAATGCAATACTGATTATAGTAGAGATATAAACGGTTTTGGTTTTCTTAGATGCATCACTTACTTCGAATTCTTCCATGTATTTCATTTTTGTTTCTGCGAAAATATAAATTATACCTGATAAACACCAATTAATGATTACTAAATGAATATTAACGGAAAGCTTTTGCTTTTAGTTTGAGTATTAATTCTTTAATTAAATTTACTTTTTCTGAAAACGCGGTACGAAATTTGTTGAAACGGCGTTAATTATGGATATCTTAAAACTAAATTTAACTATGAAAAGACAAATTACTATTCTGAGCCTATTCTTACTTATCGCCTCTACAATTATTTCTTGTAAGAAAGATGATACTTCTTTAAAAGCCCAGATGTTAGGGAGATGGACGTTAAATAAAATCGTAACTTCTGGCTACACTGCTGAAGAAACATTGAAAGATCCGAAAAAAATTAATGGAACTGTTACCTATGGTACAACAAGTGATTATGTTGACTACAAATCAAATAACGATGATCAGGTAGAGTTGAGTTTATCTGGTAACAGAACAATCGGAACTTATGTGATCATTTACTCTGATCAGTTCAGTATGGATATTAACGACGGATTGAATTATTGTAAAGTAAATAGCATTACTGCAAATAAATTAGAGTTTACTGCTAAAATTGATAAAACAAACGTTACTAAAGTATATTCTTTATCAAGATAAGATCTTAATCCCCCGATTATTTGCTGCGCCATTGGTTTTTAACATCAATGGCGCATTTTTTTTGTGGTGATGTGGGCGGCTAAATGTGGTGTCAGTTGTTTCCAACTGACACTAAAAAAACATATTCTAAGTATTCCCTTATTTTAAAATAATCGATAGTCAGATGGTAACACCTGACTGCACTATGCATAATCGGAGATAAGAAATTACCAGTAAATCATTTTCGATGGAATAAATTCGCATACAACGATCTCTGTATCCAATTCGATGAAAACAATAATATATTTTTTCTTGTAAGAAATGCATTTAAAGCCCATCAAAATTCTTTGTGGTTCCCTGCAAGTTCTGTATCTTTTTCTGCTGTCTCCTAATTTTTCAATGAAATCATAGATGTCGTCAGCAAATTTTCTGCTGTGGCAGGAAGATCCTCAGATTCTAAATACCAAGAAACTTCTGCAATACTTTCTACAGCAGATTGCTTAATTGTTATTTTTCTGCTGCCCATTTCCTGATTAACTTTTTACTATGAGCCCGCGCTTCATTAATAGAAAATGTTTTTTCAGGATGATGTTTTAAAGCCGCATTTTTTTGTAACTCTTGGTAACTTTCTTCTGGGATGAGTACGTATTTCTTATTTTCAATTGTAAGATGTGTCATAACACTCATTTTTGGTATACGAAGATACTAAATAATAAATTAATGCATTTACTTGGATTTAGTTTCTTTGTGCAGTCAGATGGTAACACCTGACTGCACAAAAAACACCAAATTTTATTCCTAACCTCTTCTGATTCTGTATTTCTGTTGGTAAAATATTATCTTGAATCTGCTTTTTTAAGCCCCTTAATTTCCGTATTTTCGCCCCTTTAAAAATTTAAAACTGGCAATGGATTACCAATTCAAAGAAATAGAACAAAAGTGGCAGAAATTTTGGGCAGATCATCAAACGTTTAAAGCCGAAAGCAATTCTGAAAAACCAAAATATTATGTGTTAGATATGTTTCCTTATCCATCAGGAGCAGGTCTGCACGTTGGTCACCCACTGGGTTACATTGCATCAGATATTTTTTCAAGATATAAACGCCTTAAAGGCTTCAACGTACTGCATCCAATGGGATACGATTCGTTTGGGTTACCTGCAGAGCAATACGCTATACAAACCGGACAGCACCCTGCCATTACCACCGAGGCAAATATTGCAACCTACCGCCGCCAGTTAGACCAAATTGGTTTTTCTTTCGATTGGAGCAGAGAGGTACGCACCAGCGAGCCATCTTATTATAAATGGACACAGTGGATTTTTATGCAATTGTTCAACTCGTGGTACAATATCGAAAACGATAGGGCAGAAGATATTACCACTTTGATCGAAAAATTCAATGCCTCTGGTACAGCTGATGTTAAAGCAGTTTGTGATGAAGATATTAAAGAATTTATGCCGAGCGATTGGGCAACCTTTACCGATGAAGAGAAACAAGTCGAATTGTTAAAATACCGCTTAACTTATCTTCGCGAGAGTACTGTAAACTGGTGTCCGGCTTTAGGAACCGTTTTAGCGAATGATGAGGTAAAAGATGGTTTCTCGGAACGTGGCGGTTTTCCTGTTGAGCAAAAGAAAATGATGCAATGGAGCATGCGGATTACCGCTTATTCTGACAGGCTTTTGCAAGGTTTGGATACCATCGATTGGCCAGAGCCGATTAAAGAAATGCAGCGCAACTGGATCGGTAAAAGTGTTGGAGCATCAGTGAAGTTTGCAGTTGACAATTCACAGTTGACAGTTGAAGAAACTGAAAACTCAAAACTGAAAACTGAAAAATATATAGAAGTTTTTACTACCCGTGTAGATACCATTTTTGGGGTTTCTTACCTGGTTTTGGCTCCGGAGCACGAGTGGGTTGCAGAATTAACTACTCCTGAACAAAAACAGGACATTGCAAACTACATCGCTTTAACTAAAAAGAAATCAGAATTAGACCGTATGGCCGATACCAAAACGGTGTCTGGCGCTTTTACAGGTACCTACGTAATTAATCCTGTAAGTGGCGAACGCGTACAGTTATGGATTGCCGATTATGTGTTGGCAGGTTACGGAACTGGCGCCGTAATGGGGGTTCCGAGTGGCGATCAACGCGATTGGTTATTCGCGAAGCATTTTAATTTGCCAATAATCCAGATTTTGGACGGACAAAAGGATATTGATGTTCAGGCAGATCCAACCAAAGAAGGGAAATACATTAATTCTGGTTTCATAAACGGAATGACTTATAAAGAAGCTGTTCCATTTTTGAACAACTGGTTGGAAGAAGAGAAAGTAGGGAAAGCAAAAGTAAACTTCCGTCAGCGTGATGCGATTTTTGGTCGCCAGCGTTATTGGGGTGAGCCGATTCCGGTTTACTTTAAAGATGGATTGCCTTATTTGGTAAAAGAAGAAGAATTGCCATTGTTACTTCCAGAAATTGATAAATATTTGCCTACCGAAACAGGTGAACCACCTTTGGCCAGGGCTGAAGACTGGGTTCCAAAAGATGGCGGACATTATGAGTTAAGCACCATGCCGGGTTGGGCTGGAAGCAGCTGGTACTGGTACCGTTATATGGATGCCAATAACAATAACGATTTTGCTTCAAAGGAAGCTGTTGAATATTGGAAAGATGTGGATTTGTACATTGGTGGCTCAGAGCATGCAACCGGTCACTTATTGTACAGCCGTTTCTGGAATAAATTTTTGAAAGATTTGGGTTACACCAAGGAAGAAGAACCTTTCAAAAAACTGATTAATCAGGGTATGATCCAGGGGAGAAGTAATTTTGTTTATCGCATTAACGATGAGAACGGAAAACCTACTAATACCTACGTATCAGCTGGATTAAGAAAAGAATACAAAACTTCAGCATTGCACGTTGATGTGAACATTGTTGAAAACGATACTTTAGACATCGCTAAGTTCAAAGCCTGGCGAGAAGAATATGCCAACGTAGAATTTATTCTTGAAGGCGGGAAATACATTTGCGGTGTTGAAGTAGAAAAAATGTCAAAATCAAAATTCAACGTGGTTAATCCCGATGATTTGATTGAACGTTATGGTGCTGATACTTTGCGGATGTACGAAATGTTCTTAGGTCCGTTGGAGCAGAGTAAACCCTGGAATACGAACGGTATTGAAGGTGTATTTAAGTTCTTGCGTAAATTCTGGCGTTTGTTCCATAACGAAGAATGGACTTTCCACGTAAACGATACTGTGCCTACAAAAGCCGAGTTAAAATCGCTGCATAAAATCATAAAAAAGGTGCAGGACGATATCGAGCGTTTCTCGTTCAATACTTCTGTATCGAGTTTCATGATTGCAGTAAACGAGTTAACCGATCTGAAATGCAAAAACCGTCAGATTTTGGAAGATATGGTGATTATTCTTTCGCCTTATGCGCCACATATCTGCGAAGAGCTTTGGGTATTGTTAGGTAACGAAGCCGGAACTTTATCGTATACGGCTTTCCCAACATTTAAACCAGAGTATCTCGTAGAAGATGAGTTCGCCTATCCGGTTTCAATCAACGGTAAAATGAAAATGAACCTGAACTTGAGCTTAACTTTAGCGCAGCCGGAGGTAGAAAGCATTTTATTGGCCGATGAGCAATTCCAGAAATTCTTAGATGGAAAACCAACCAAAAAGATCATTTTCGTTAAAGGAAAGATCATTAATGTAGTGGTGTAGAGCGGTAGAAGGCAGAAGGTAATAGGGTGGAGGGTTTTCCTTGCGCTTGCCTAAGCTAGAAATATAAAAACCCGGGTTACATTTCGTAATCCGGGTTTTTTGTGTTTCTGGGACAGATCCAATAGAACGGTCGTCATCTCGACTGAAACGCAGTGAAATGGAGAGGTCTACTTCGCAGATTTAGCTTCGCTGAGCCTCTTCGGGTTCTCGGCTGCGCTCGAAATGACGAGTGCGTGGATATTATTTTGTAAATAAAATGCTTATTCAGCTATATAATCGTTCAGGATTTTATTGTTAAAGATAAATTAAGCCTCAACCTTCCAGCCCTCAACCTCAAAATCCTATCTTTCTCCCCTTTTTCTGTTCCCGCCAAATCTTCTGTTGTTGCTGGCATTGCGTGGCTTGCCGCTCATATTGCCATCACCACCTTTTTTAGCACCGCCACCGCCTTTAGATTGGGCTTGTGGTTTGCGTTTAACCTGGTTTTTAGCCAGCATACTTTCCCAGCTTAATGGATAAGGATGGTCATCAACAACCGGAAGTGTAATTTTAATCAGTTTTTGAATATCCAATAAATATTCGTTTTCTTCCGCATCACAGAAAGAAATGGCAATCCCGTTTGCACCAGCACGCCCTGTACGGCCAATCCGGTGTACATAAGATTCAGGTATATTTGGCAGTTCGAAATTGAAAACGTGCGATAACTGATCAATATCAATACCACGTGCAGCAATATCGGTAGCTACCAAAACGCGGATTTTCCTGTCCTTAAAATCAGTTAATGCCCTTTGTCTGGCATTTTGCGATTTATTGCCGTGAATGGCAGCGGCCTTAATACCAGCATGGGCCAAATCCTTAACAATGCGGTCTGCACCATGTTTGGTCCGGGTAAAAACCAGCGCCGTTTGGATATTTTTATCTTCTAAAAGATGGATCAATAATTTCTTTTTATCCGGTTTATCAACAAAATAAACCGATTGAACAATTGTTTCGGCAGTAGAAGAAATAGGGGTAACCTCTACTTTTGTCGGACTAGATAAAATCGTATTTGCCAGCTTCTGGATTTCGTCAGGCATGGTTGCCGAGAAAAATAAAGTCTGGCGTTTTGCAGGCAATTTAGCTACAACTCTTTTCACATCGTGAATAAAGCCCATATCGAGCATACGATCGGCCTCATCCAATACGAACAATTCGATGGTATTTAAGCTAATGAAACCCTGGTTCATTAAATCTAATAAACGGCCGGGTGTTGCAACCAAAATATCAACACCTTTTCTTAAAGCTTCTACCTGCGAGTGTTGATTTACACCACCAAAAATTACTAAGTGGCGTAAATTTAAATGACGGCCATAAGCCTTAAAACTCTCTTCAATCTGGATGGCAAGCTCGCGTGTTGGCGTTAAAATTAAAGCCTTTATGTTTTTGGTTGCTTTAGTGTTGACGTGTTTTTCGTGCAATAGCTGCAACATGGGGATGGCAAAGGCAGCGGTTTTTCCGGTGCCGGTTTGTGCGCAGCCTAATAAATCTTTACCTTTTAATATCGTTGGGATGGATTGCTCCTGTATTGGTGTAGGTTGTGTATAACCTTCGGTCTCAAGGGCCTTTAAAATTGGCTCAATGAGGTTTAATTCTTTGAATAACATGTATGTTTCTGTGTAATATTTATCGAAGAAGCTAGAACAATCAATTGTTGAAGGACTAACTTGCGGAGAGAATATGCCATTCAGAATGGCAAGCCCTTATTCCTGCTTCGGCGGCAAAGATACAAAAAATGTATGAGAATTTACTAATTGATAAATGTAACCTCAAATCATTATCTATTATTCATATCTGCTACTGGTCTAATGTATTAATCATTTTAGTTAGTATTTTGTAGTCTGTTTATTTATGTGTTTTTTGTAGTATTATTATTTTTATATGTATATTTAATTTTAATAAAGTGTATGTTATACACTAATTCATTATTTATTTAAAAAATATCATTATGTAAATCATCAATCAAATACCAGCAACCATCTAACCACTTACTTATGAGAAAAAAACTACTACTCTTCGGGAGGAATCCATTCTTCTTGCATGCCTGCCTTTTTTGGTACACTGGCATAATCCGGCAAAAAACTAAACCACTTAACCACGCCGTCATGACTGACGGATATAAACTGAATACTGCTAGTTTATTGACCTAGAAGTACATCAGCCATATTGAGTACGCATTATTTCACCTAATCATTTATAACCTATGAAACAAAATCTATCTTGTATCAAGAGGAGCTTTCTTCTCTTGTGTTTGGGGATGTTATTTGCCCTCGGTGCAATGGCCCAATCAAAAATTACTGGTAAAGTTATCGCCAGTGATGATAAACTGCCTGTAGTTGGCGCCACAATCAAAATTAAAAATGGTAGTGGTGGTACCTCTACTGATGCAAATGGAGCCTTCTCACTGAGCGTAAAACCTACCGATGTGTTGGTTATTTCTTTTGTTGGCTACGGCAGTAAAGAAGTAACCGTGGGTACCCAAACGAACATTTCAATTGTATTACAAGCCAACAATAATAACCTTACAGAGGTTGTAGTGACTGGTTATTCTGCTCAACGGAAGAAAGATTTAACCGGCGCAGTGGCTGTGGTAAGCATGGAACTGTTAAAGGCCCAGCCGGCAGCAAGTGCTGTGGAAGCACTGCAAGGAAAAGCAACAGGTGTACAAATTGTAAATGACGGGGCTCCAGGTTCAACACCACAGATCAGAATCCGGGGTTTTAGTACCATTAATAACAACGATCCACTTTATGTTATCGATGGCGTTCCTTTTGAAGGTAAATTATCATGGCTTAACCAGAATGATATCGAAAGTATGCAGGTATTGAAAGATGCATCTTCGGCTTCTATCTACGGTTCAAGAGCAAATAATGGTGTGGTAATCATTACCACTAAAAAAGGCTCAGCCGGAGTACCAAAAATTACGCTCGATTCTTACTATGGCACGCAATCGCCAAGAAAAAATAGCTTCCCGAAAATGATGAACCCCCAACAGTATGCACAATATGTATTTAATGGGTATACTAATGCCGGAAAGCCTATTGCTGCCGGAGATAACTATGGTTCGGGCTCAGTACCAGTATTGCCTGAATATTTGGTGGCAGGTTTAAAACTTGGTCAGAATGTTACTGCCGCAGATGCGGATCCTTCTAAGTACAATTATAGCCGTGATCCAAATCTGTTTTATCAAATTACAAAAGCAAATAAACAAGGTACCAATTGGTTTGATGAGATAACCGGATCTGCACCAGTTCAGAATTATAATATTAGTGCGCTGGGTGGTTCAGACAATGCAACCTATTCTATTAGTGCCGGATACTTGAACCAAAAAGGAACGATAAAATACACTGGTTTTAAACGTTATAGTTTTAGATCGAATACGGCCATATCTGCTTTTAATAAAAGGGTGCGTTTTGGAGAAAATGCGCAATACAGTTATTCTGAAGGTGTTGGATTTGGCGTTAACCCGAATACTCCCGGTGGTTATCAGGATCAGGGAAGTGCTTTAGGATGGGCATACCGGATCCCAACAATTATCCCTGTTTACGACATTGCCGGAAACTTTGCCGGTAGCCGTGGTAGCCAGTTGGGAAATGCAGAGAATCCACTCGCATTTCTATTCAGGGCAAAGGATAATGTTAATAAAAACAACTTCTTTTTTGGAAATATCTTCGGTGAGGGTGATATTATTCCAGGTTTAGTATTAAAAACCAATTTTGGGATACGTTACGAGAACTACAATAGTTTATCTATGCGTTATCCAAATTTGGAATTCTCTGAAGGCAATAACTCAAATAATTTAAGCGAAACTCAGGGATATAATACGGAATGGACCTGGACTAATACTTTAAATTATAACAAAAAATTTGCTGAAAAACATAGTTTAAATGCATTAATCGGTACTGAAGCGATCAGATCCAGAACCAGACAATTAACTGGAGGAAGAAATGATTTCTTTCTTTTGGGTAATCCGGATTATTATTATTTAAATACAGGTTCTTCAAACATTAGCAATGCCAGTACCGGAGCAATAGGCTCACTATTTTCCGTGTTTGCAAAGCTCGATTATTCCTTTAATGATCGTTATCTCGCCAGTTTTACCATCCGTAGGGATGGTTCATCAAACTTCGGTTCTGCTAATAAGTATGGTAATTTTCCGGCAGCAAGTGTGGCTTGGAGGTTATCGGAAGAGGAGTTTATGAAAAGTCTCAATTGGGTTAGCGATTTGAAACTTCGTGTTGGATACGGGCAAACCGGAAACCAACGGATACCGGGGTATCAGTATATCAATAGATTTCAAAGTTCTATTGTTAATTCAGCTTATGCGCTTGGTGGCGGTAATGGTCTTACCACTGGTGTGCGACAAAATGCCTATCAAAACCCTGACATAAAATGGGAAGCTGTAAATTCTTTAAATATTGGTCTTGATTTTACTTTGTTAGGTGGGGCTGTTGATGGATCGGTAGATTGGTACAACAAGAAAACGACTGATATGCTTTACCCGGTACCGCTACCAGCAAGTATTGTGGGAATGGGAAGCTCACCTTTTGTAAATATTGGCGATATGAGCAATAAAGGGGTCGAATTTAATGTCGCTTACCATTATGGAAGAAGCGCTGATAGCCCTTTTAAATTTGATATTGGTGCAAACTTCTCCAAAAATAACAATAAAATCGTAAGGTTGGCACCAGGTATTCTCAATCAGGTTTATGGCAATTATAGGAGCTTACAAACCAGTGTTTTACAAGAGGGTGCGCCACTGGGTTCATTTTTTGGATATAAAACCGCAGGAATTTATCAAAGTACTGCCGATATTCAGAATAACCCTTCTTACTCAGGTGCCAGGGTTGGTGGATTACGTTATCAGGATATTAATGGTGATGGTATTATTGATCCAAAAGATCGGACCATTATCGGAAGTCCACATCCTGATTTTACGTATGGTATAAATTTGAACGCATCTTACAAGAATTTTGATATTTCAGCTTTCTTATATGGTGTAAAAGGAAATGATATATTCGAAGCTACGCGCTATTTTACGGATTTCCCTTCTTTTGATGGAGCTAAAAGTGTTAGATTACTTGATGCCTGGAGCCCAAGCAATACATCAAGTCTGATTCCTTCGGCTTATGCCGGGGCCTCAGATCTGGAGTTTGCTTCTTCAAGTTATTACATTCAAAATGGAAGTTTTCTAAGGTTGAAAAATTTGCAGATCGGCTACTCCATCCCTACAGCTAAGGCTTTTGGGCCAAATGCTGGCATCAATAAGATTAGGGTGTATGTTAGTGCAACCAATGTATTTACCATCACTAAATACACAGGATTGGATCCAGAGATCAGTCAAATTGTAGATGGCTTCTCGGCGCCAGGAGTAGATCAGGGTGTTTACCCATCACCACGTCAGTTTTTAATCGGTATTAATGTTGGATTTTAATTAAAAGTTATCAAAATGAAACATATAAAATATATTCTTCTTTCCTTATTAATTTGCAGTACGTATTCCTGCAAGAAGGAATTTTTAGCATTGCAACCGCAGGGCGAACTCACCGAGGAACAGTTAATGAGCCAAGAGGGGGTTGAAGGACTTTTAATAGGCTCCTATAGTTTACTTAATGGCAATTTAGACGGAACATGGGGTAATTATGGTGCGGCACCAAGCCAATGGCTATTTGGCGAGGTTGCATCTGATAATGCCCATAAAGGGAGTAGCACAGGAGATCAGCCGCCCATGAATGCCATTGAACAGCATTCGCCAACCAGTACAAATGATAATTTATCGAATATTTGGAACAGGTGTTTTGAAGGAATTCAACGCTGTAACCGTACGCTAAAAGTCCTTGCCAGCTTACAGGCAGGTTCGGGATCGGCCAAATTTGATGATGCCCGTGCAAAAGAAATTCAAGGTGAAGCCAGATTGTTACGTGGACATTATTATTTCTTTTTGGTTCGTATATTTAAAGTTGTGCCTTATGTTACCGAGGCCAATAGTGGTGCTTTTGTTCCAAATGATAAAGATATTTATCCAAATATTGTAGATGATCTTCAGTTTGCCGTTGCCAACTTAAGCACAACCAAACCAAAAAATCAAAAAGGTAGGGTTGATAAATATGCTGCTCAGGCTTATCTTGGAAAGGTACTTTTATATCAAAAGAAATATACAGAGGCTTATGATCTGTTAAATGCGGTAATATTGGCAAAACCAAGTTTGATCGATATGCCCTATTCAGACAACTTTGATATCACCAAAGAAGACGGACCTGAAACCATTATGTCTGTTCAACATTCAGTTGGAACAGATGGTACCGGCGGAGATAACGGCAATGTGGGCGATATGCTCAACTTTCCATATGGTAATGCACCGATTAACTGTTGCGGTTTCTTCCAGCCAACTATCGATCTGGCCAACTCCTTTAAGGTAAACGCCCTTGGCTTACCGCTACTGGATGGCAGCTATCGTACTAATCCCTATAAATCTGATTATGGATTAACCGGAACGGATAAAACAAACTACACCGTAGATAAGACTTTACCTTTAGATCCACGAATTGAATCGACAATAGGTAGACGTGGCGTTCCTTATCGCGATTGGGGTTTAATGCCTGGTGATACCTGGATTCGCGACGCCAGCAACGGCGGCCCTTTTCTGGCTGTTAAGAATACCATTGATGCGGCTCAGATTTCGAGTGGAACAGCCCCGGGAAGTTCCAACGTAACCGGATTAAACGTAAACCTGATCCGCTTAGCTGATGTTTATCTGATGGCGGCAGAATGTGCAGTAGAAAAAGGCGATTTGGGCAGAGCTTTAATACTGGTTAATACAGTTAGAGCCCGTGCGGCTAAAATAACCCCTCGGGATATCAATGGGACTCCGGCGGCGGCTTACAAAGTTAGCCAGTATACCTCATTTCCAAATGATACCTATGCAAGAAATGCGGTGCGTTTCGAACGCAGGTTAGAGTTGGCATTAGAAGGTCACCGCTTCTTTGATTTGGTACGTTGGGGCATAGCCAAACAAACACTGGAAAGTTATTTTTCTTTTGAAGGTGGATACTTTAATTACTTAAAAGGCATTACCATCGAAACCAGAGATGATTATTTCCCTTTACCGCAAGATCAGATTGATAGAAGTAATGGTACCCTAAAACAAAGCCCGGGGTATTAATTCTGATTTGTTTTAATGAAAACGCATGGAGTAAGCATTAGCCTTCCATGCGTTTTTTTTATAGTTATTTTACAGATGGATTATTTCTCCTCCTTAAACCTGCTAAAAAATAATAGGGCAATTAAACAGAGCCCGAAACCTACAATTCCATTTAGGCGTAGTCCGAAATCGTTGCCAGGATCCTTGCCGTAAATGGTAAGCATGGCGAAAATGGCGATGCCTAAGGTTTGTCCGAGTTTTACAAAAAGATATTTGACGGCGAAGAACATACCTTCGTGGTTTTCTCCGGTTTCTAAAGTATCTCTTTGCGCAATATCAGCTAAAATCGCTGTAGGTAAAATGCCAAGTGCCGCTAATGGAAACGAAGCGGATAGTACCAGGATGTAAATCTGTGTGTGTGGGCCAAATGGTAATTTGCCTAAAAAGAAAATGGTAACGAAAATTAAGCACAACACGCCAAAGGCAAGTAATACAAAAGGTTTTTTGCCGATTTTAGCTGAACCAAAATTAACCAGCGGGTAAAATAGCAAGGAAGCAAAAACCATTGCACCCATAAATTTTCCGCCTTCTGATTCTGGTAAGCCCAACAAAACCGTACAAAAAAACAATAAACCGCTTGAAATAATACTCAGGGCCGTATAAAAAGCAAAATCAGATATCAGGTAATATTTAAAATTGCTGTTTTTAAAGGTACTCTTAATTGCTGGCCATAAAGGGATATGAGTAGGCTTTGCAACCGAAAATTCCTTTTCGTTGATGAAAGAAATTGGCAATAACATTACCAGTCCGGATAAGATACACAAACCCCATATTGCAATCTGGATGGCTTCGCTGCGGTTGGCTACATGAAAATGAGCCTCAACCAGATCGGCAAAGTTGTTGGTACAGGCCGATAGAATGATTCCGATTACAAAACCAACCTGTTGATAACTGGATAACTTAACTTTTTGCCTTGGTGTATTGGTTACTTCGGCCAGCAGCGCGTTGTAAGGAATAATATAAGTGGTAACTGATACAAAAAACAAACAAAGTGTGATGGTTAACCACCAGGCATTATGCAGGCTCTCCATTTTTTGGATCGGGTAGAAAACCAGTCCGCAAAAAAGCATAGCAGGAACAATTGCCCATTTCATAAAAGGCATCCTTCGACCATTTTTATTGGTGCATGCATCACTTTTAGCGGCAATAAACGGATCGTAAATGGCATCCACCAACCGTCCTGAAGCAGCAATAATTGAAAGGATATTAAATGCACCCAATAAAACGAGCTGTGGTACCAAAGGCGGCAGGCCAGCGTTGCTTGGAGGAAGATAGAAATAGGGAAGCATTACGATGATAATGTTTGTCATCGTGCTCCATCCAATCATACCAGCAGCGTAAGCAATTTCTTGTTTTAAGGAGAGTGTTTTGTTCATTAATTATTTTAAAGTTGTTTCTAAACCTCACAGGTTTCAAAAACCTGTGAGGTTTGAATACCCAGTTTGCTATTTTTTCTTAAACCACCTGCTCACAAAATAGATGACCAGAAAGCCTACAAAAATATATAATCCGTTCAATGCCGCGTTCGGGTCATCAGCATAAATGCTAAAGGCCACGAAAGTATAAGCGGCAATAAATATGATAGGCAATATAGGATATAAAGGAACAGTATAGATGGTTTTTTTATCAAGATCTGCCGTTCTTTTTCTAAGAATGAAAATCGTTGCTGCCGAACTGGCCATGCTAATACTTTCTAAAAAGATAGTATAGTTTAAAATTTTGTCGAAGGTTTTGGCATAGAAAATAATTACCACGGCAATTAACGTAAAAACCGTTAAACTAGTGGTAATTACCTCTGTTTTATTGTTCATCCTGCTGAATATTTTTGGCAGAGCGCCTTCTTCGCCCATGGCAAACATGGCTCTTGGGTTACTCAATAGATTTACGTTTACATAACCCATTACCGAAAAAAAGATAATTATGGAAAGTGCGTTAAATCCGGCAGGACCAAATATCTTCGAAGCCAATATCGCGGCTATGCTTTCCGCTGATTTTAATTCTTCAAAACCGATGACCTTTACATACACATAGTTGATGGCCAGATAAAGGATTACAATAATGGTTAAGCCGATAATAATTGAACGTGGAATTACTTTTTTGGCTTCTTTAACTTCCCCACCAAAGTTGATGGTTTGCGCATAACCTGCGTAAGAAAAAGAAACCGCAATTAAACACAGGCCCAAGGCTTTCCCGTAATCAGGCCAGGTTGGTAAGGCACCGGTTGCTGTTTTAAAGATTGGGGTAACGGTTTGTGTTTGTCCGCCGAAAAATACAGCGCAGATGAGCGTTAAAATCATCCCAATTTTAATTACCGTTAACACATTCTGTGTTTTAGAACTCGCTTTTAAGCCTAACAGGTTAATGAAATAAAACACCAAAATGGTGGTAATGGCAATAGCAACGCGGTAGGTTTCATTCTGCTTATCGATAGGTAAAATAATTTTACTCAGGTATTCTGCCCCAATAATCGAAATGGCCGCTACAGATGCTGCACTCGAAATGATTACAATACAATTAATGGCAAAGGCAATGGATGGGTGATAAGCGGCTGAAAATATTTTATAGTACCCTCCTGTTACCGGAAAGCGGGAACCAATTTCGGCATAAGTTAATGCACCACAAAAGGCTACAAAACCACCGATAAACCAGGCCAAATAAAACAGTTCGGGAATTTGTGCCTTAGCTGCTACGTTTACAGGCGTACGGAAAACGCCCATGCCAATAACCAAACTCACCACAATCATGGATAAATCGAATAGCGAAAGTTGCTTCTTTTGTTGCATTAAATAGAATTATGAATATTGGGTTGAAGATAGGCAAATTTGAATGATTGAGTGAGGAATGATTGAAGAGGGCTATTGAATTAGGTGTAATTGGTTTCTCAGGATGTGGAAAAATGGTTCATAGTTTGATCGCTCATGGTTGATGGGCCCATAAGCCTATTGACCATGAGCCATCGATTATCAGGCTATTGACAAAAAGACTATGAACCATCACCCTATACAACTCACTGTTCACATGTGGAAATTTTCTTTTGCGAGCCTCACAGAATAAATCTATTATTGTATAATAATTCTGAAGAACGTATTTGAAATTATTTTTATTTCAATCATCAGGGTTATTTCTACAAATTCTTCATCGCTTTGCAAACCAAAAAATGCAGGGTTTTTCATTGAAGAACAGATAAAAACAGTATGGCAGAAGTAATTTATAACGACGATAGTATCCGTTCATTAGATTGGAAAGAGCACATCAGGCTTCGTCCGGGGATGTACATTGGTAAACTTGGCGATGGTTCTGCGCAGGACGACGGTATTTACGTTTTGTTAAAAGAAATTGTAGATAACTCTATCGATGAGTTTGTAATGGGTACCGGAAAAACCATCGAAATTACTGTTTCTGAGCAAAAGGTAAATATACGTGATTACGGTCGTGGCATTCCACTGGGCAAGGTAATCGATTGTGTAAGCAAGATTAATACCGGTGGTAAATACGATAGCAATGCTTTCCAGAAATCTGTTGGTTTAAATGGGGTAGGTACTAAGGCTGTAAATGCACTTTCTACTAGTTTTACGGTGCAATCGTACCGTGATGGAAAAACAAAAAAAGTAGAATTTTCTAAAGGAGAAATTGTAAATGAGCAGCCAATTATTGATACTACTCAGCGTAATGGTACGGCGATTACTTTTTACCCAGATGAAACCATTTTCAGAAACTACCATTACATCCCTGATTTTGTAGAGAGTATGGTGTGGAACTATGTGTTCTTAAATACAGGTTTAACCGTAAATTTTAATAACCAGAAATATTTTTCAGAAAGAGGTCTTTACGATCTGCTTTCTAAATTTAATAAGCCAGAAGAAATCCGTTATCCAATTATCCATATGATTGGGCCGGATATTGAAATAGCGATGACCCACGGCCAACAATATGGCGAAGATTACCATTCGTTTGTAAACGGACAGCACACCACACAAGGCGGAACGCACCAAGCGGCTTTCAGGGCAGCGGTGGTGAAAACCGTTAGAGAGTTTTTCAAAAAAGAGTTTGATGCAGCCGATGTTCGTTCATCCATTATTGCAGCTATTTCTGTGCGTGTACAGGAGCCCGTGTTCGAATCGCAGACCAAAACAAAACTGGGTTCGCAGAATATGGGACCAGAAGGCCCATCGGTAGCCACTTTTATCAACGATTTTGTTAAAAAAGAATTGGATGATTATCTGCATAAAAATCCAGATGTTGCTGATGCCTTGTTAAAAAGAATTATGCAATCGGAGCGCGAGCGTAAAGATATTGCAGGCATTAAGAAGCTGGCAAACGATAGAGCGAAAAAGGCATCGTTACACAATAAAAAACTGCGCGATTGTAAGGTGCATTTTAATACTACGCACGAGAAACGTTACGAAACTACTTTGTTTATTACCGAGGGAGATTCAGCATCGGGTTCGATCACAAAATCGCGCGATGTGGATTGTCAGGCGGTGTTTAGTTTAAAGGGTAAACCACTAAACTGTTACGAACTAACCAAAAAGGTAGTTTACGAAAATGAAGAATTTAATCTGCTACAGCATGCTTTAAATATTGAAGATGGTTTGGAAGGATTACATTATAACAATATTGTAATTGCAACTGATGCCGATGTGGATGGGATGCACATCCGTTTGTTGATGATGACCTTCTTTCTTCAGTTTTTTCCCGATCTGGTAAAAGCAGGGCATGTGTATATTCTACAAACGCCGCTTTTCAGGGTTCGGAACAAAAAAGAAACGATTTATTGCTATAGTGATGAAGAACGTAAAAACGCCATCGAAAAACTGGGCAATAAACCAGAAATTACCCGATTTAAAGGTTTAGGAGAAATTTCTCCTGATGAATTTGGTTTGTTTATTGGAAAGGATATCAGGTTAGATCCGGTTATTTTGAAAGATCAGACGATTAAAAGTTTGCTGGAATATTACATGGGTAAAAATACGCCTGATAGGCAGCAGCACATTATCCGTAACCTACGGATAGAAAAGGATGAGGTAACTGAAGAACCTAAAGTAATTACTGAAGAAGTAGCATAAAAGAGAAAGTCAAGTTTGAAAAGAACTTGACTTTTTGTTTAATGCGTTGCGTTGAAAAGATCCTTCGACTCCGCTCAGGATGACAATCGCGTTTGAATGCTTGCGGTTAAATCAATCGTGG
Organism: Pedobacter sp. GW822-FHT03F06; assembly: GCF_058801365.1. Lineage (NCBI taxonomy): Bacteria > Pseudomonadati > Bacteroidota > Sphingobacteriia > Sphingobacteriales > Sphingobacteriaceae > Pedobacter > Pedobacter sp. GW822-FHT03F06. The sequence continues at coordinate 249,508 of NZ_JBXANE010000010.1, read as the reverse complement.
CGTCCTGCTGAACTCGTTTCAGCATCTATCTTGTTATGCCGTGGTTCGTGGCTTCACGAACCAGCTTTCAATCATCGTTTCTTGAAGACACGAACCGAGGCGGTGGAATTCATTTCAGTATCTATTTTACTGGAAAGATGCTGATCCCAAAGCTTCGGGACAGCATGACGACCGCGTGTTGGAAAGATCCTGAAACAAGTTCAGGATGACGACCGTCTTATTCTTTAGGTACATTCACCGTATCTTCCGGGTGTTGTGGCGGCAATACATCTACCTTTTTCTCTACGATGGTAATTTTTGTAAATACGGCATATTTACTAGGTGAGATTCCATTATCGTACTTTTCTGCATAGGCCTGTGTAAACTCGGCACCGAAGTAGAGTATTATCGAGGTATAATAAATCCATAATAAAATCACAATGATGGAACTGGCTGCGCCAAAGGCCGATCCCGGATTACCTTTTTCGATATAAATCCCGATCAGGTATTTACCTAAACTAAAGAGAACAGCAGTAAATAAAGCACCGATTATGGCCGATTTCCATCGGATGATCACATCGGGTAATACCTTAAATATAACAGCAAATACAGCTGTAACGGCAGCAAGGGTTATTACATTGTTTAAAATGTAAATTAGAATAGCCATTGTATCGTTTGCAACGGGGATTACTTCATCTATCTTACTTTGCGAAAGCAGGTTGGCCAATTTAGAACCCAAACCAACTACTACAGTGTTAACTACTAGTGAAACAAGCAACAGAAAGCCCATCGAAACAATTAAAGAGAAAGACAATAACCTGTTAGAAAGCATTTTTATCCAGCCTTTTTTGGGCACAGCCTTTACTTTCCAGATCATGTTGATACTATCTTGTATCTCAATAAAAATAGCAGTTGAACCAATAATCAGTGTACAAATCCCAATAATTAAACCAATGGTAGATTGCCCGGATTTGTTTGCATGCTCTACAAAACCTTGGATTTGTGTAGCTGCCTCTTTGCCAACCATTTTGGTAACCTGCCCATAAAACTGACCTCTTGTTTCCTCATTTCTTTTGTCGCCAAAAAATAGGGTAGCGGCAGATAGCATGATAATGATGAGTGGAGTAAGTGAAAAAATGGTGTAGTAAGCAAGCGAAGCACTTAATTTAGTTACCCTATCTTCCATAAAACCTTTCCCGGCAGCAACGAAAAGATGATATAGCGCAATGAAGAAATGTTTGATCTTATGGATAACTCTCATAGAAAAATTAAAACGGATATCCTATCCCAATGTTAAAAATTAAGTTCTGTTTACGCCAGTCTTTATTGCCGAAGGCGATATCATCGAATACCCATCTCTGTCCTTCCGGCAGGTAAGGTTTACGTACGGGGAAGGCCACATCTAAGCGGACTACGAAGATGCTTACATCTACCCGTAAGCCTGCACCAGTACCCACGGCCAGCTCGCTAAAGGCATTTTTTAGCTTAAAACCAGATCCAAGTCTTGCCGTCTCAGGTTTGCCGGGTTCTCCAAGATCTTCTTTTCTTAGCCAGATATTTCCGGCATCTACAAATAATGCACCGTAAAGTACGCTCACTATTTTAAAACGCAGCTCTGAGTTAAGCATTAACTTAATATCACCACCCTGATCGGCAAAAATGGCATCATCTGGAACTTTATAAGTCCCAGGGCCTAAAGTTCTGGCCGGAAAAGCCCTGATGTCGTTACTGCCACCAGCAAAAAATTGCTTAACAAATGGGAGTGAGGTAGAGTTACCGTAAGCATAACCATAACCCAGGTTTAACCTGTTTGCCCAGATTAAGTTTCTGGTGATTTTATAATAATCCCTTAAATCGGCTTCTGCCCTGATAAACTGCGTTAATGGTCTGTTAAAAATAGATCGTTGGCCATTTTCATCTTTTGGGGTAAACAGCCCCCAAACATTACCACCCGTTTCTAACCCGCCAAAGAAATAGGTATTATTTCTGCGGCTATCCTCCATCTGGTTGGTATAGGTGAAGTTATAGTTACTGCCAATAATAAACTGGCTTTCTAAAGTGGTTCTTAATAATGGATTCTGTTCGTATATGTTTTTTTCTGTGAGTGAATCAGGAAAACTTGTTGAAACATAACTAATCGATATGGGGTTGAAATTATGCTCTTTGTATAAATTCTCTTTAAAGTTGTACCCATATTGCCCTTTAAAAGCATGTAATGTATATTCAGAACCACGGTTAAGCATCTGGTAAGAAAGCGAGGCAATGGTTTTCGGGATGAAAGCATTGGTACTATTCGGCTTGTAAAAGGGAACAATAAACCTCGGGAAGGTCAGTTTTCCTTCGGCAGTTAACGATAAAGAGTTTTTGCCTAGCGAAGTTCCCTTGGTTTGCGTTTCAAAACCACCACTAACACTCAAATCTAATTGTTCTGCATTTCTAAACAGGTTTCTGGTGGTTTGCGTTACTTTTACCTCTGAGCCAACGAAATTGTTCGATTTACTCGTTCCTACAACCGAAAAGGTAAGTGAGTTTTTCTTTAAAGGCGTTAAATAGATATTTAAATCGAGCTGATTGTTTTTGAAACTATCAACGGGTAAAAATTCGGCCCTTACATCCTGAAAAGCACCTACATTTACCATTCGGTTTAACGATTGGTTATGATCTTTACGGTTATAGGGCTCGCCTTTTTGAAAAAACACTAAACGATCGAAAAGCCTTGGTTTAAAGGTATTTCGGTCATCGTATATATTGAAATCGTTATACTGCAACGGTTTCAGTTTTCTCAGTGTGCTATCTCGCCTTAACGAATAATTAGGGTATATATTGATGTTTTTAATGGTATAGGGTTTTAATGCCGCATCGGGCGCAATATCTTTTACCTTAACCGAAACATTAACCAGGTTTTTACCTATAGTACTATCTACCTGCATAATTAAATAATCAGGACTGAAATAGAAATAGCCACTTTCCTTTAAGTCGTTATCGATCCTGATCCGTTCATTTTTGTAGGTATCGATGTCATAATAATCGCCAACTTTTAGCAAGGTTTTGTCTTTGTTGGCATTGATGATCTTGGTCAGTACCCCGGTATCCGGAGGGAAATTAATCTTGTTGATTTTATAGCGTTGTCCGGTAACTGCAGTATAGATGGCCTTACCCTTTTTTTCCTTGATAACGGTATCGCCGGTAACAGTTGCCTGTAAATAGCCTTCACTAATGAGGTAACTGGATAATACATCATTGTTGTATTTCAGCTTTACATCGTTCAATAACACGGGTGGTTCTCCTTGTCTGCGTAACCAGTTTCTAAAACCTTTTGGTTTTTTTGGTTGGCCAGCAAGATTGTAAATGCCCAGTTTATATTTAATGCCAAGTATAGACTTATTGGGGCGTGGTCTTGTTTTAGCTTCCAGATCGGTTTTAACCTGTTTTTCATTGTCAATTTTCCCTGATGAGTCTGGATTGATTTTTACTTCAGCACCGGTATACAAAATCTGTCCTGGTTTTAACGATTTGGTACTGCTGCAGGCCGCCCAAACTAAACAGGCCAATAAAAATAAAAGCGGTCTAGTTAGTTTTCTCATCTTGTGCTTTCTGTTCAATGTTTCTTATTCTTCTGATTCTTTTCTTTTGAAAAATCTCTCTAAACTTATTGTAATCTACTACCAGGGTAAAGCCTAAGCCTGTTTCAACAATCTGTCCCTGTATAATCATATCGTTCTGGTTTCTGCGGTAAGCCCTTAAACGGTACCGCCCATCGGCAGAAAGTGCATATTCTACGTTTACGTTTCCGGCAATATTGGTCGATTTTTCTCCTGGTGCCTGTGGCCCTTCTAAAGCAAAAGAGCTTCCTACGCTAACGGTTAACCTATCGTTTAGTAGTTTTTTAGATAAGCCAACCTCCAGATCTGTTTTTTGCTGCATCGAACCTGTTGAATAATCTTCAGATGAATTTACACCGAAGTTAAGATCAACACCCTGAATTAAATCGGAGGTTAAATTATTCAATTGTTCGGTTAACAGTTTGCTTACACTCGAACGGGCAAGGGTAGAAACACCGCCACCACCGCCGGCCAGACTTTGGAAAGGATTATTGGCAATAAACCGGTTTAGGGCAAGTAAAGAAAGCACCTGTTTGTTCAACTCACTTTCATCGCGGTTTACATTAATTAATTTGGTATAAACCTGGCCATTTAAAGCGCCACGCTCATTTTCTGGCAGATCGAGCTTAAATGAAATGGTTGGCTTTAACAATTCGCCTTTTATCATCAGATAAACCTGGAAAGGCAATTTTGTTCTCGCCTCGTAGAGATCCGGCTGGTTTAACAGATCGATGGGAGCAGCGTTAACTTCGTATAAAGCCGTAATATTGGCCGTAGCAGAAGTAGGCTCACCTGTCCACACAATGGTACTGCCTTTAACCAGTTTAAATTCTTTTTTTACAACAGCCAGCGTTAAATTGTATGAACCATCAACTATTTCATAGCGACCTGTCATGCTGATTTTACCGCTTGGGTCCATCGTTACATTTAAGTCTGCATCACCTCTAACTTTTAAATTATCGCCAGTAGATGGATCTACAACAACATTCAGTTCCGCTTCCGGATCTACTTTAACTGTTGCCACCAGGTTTAATCCCTTAATCGGAGATTTACTGATGCTATCAACTTTAAGTGCTTTTTGTCCGTTAAAAGGTGGTGCATCGGCATCAATAAACTGTACTATACCTTCCTGGTCAATAATCGCAGGGTCACTTGAAGGCAAAGCGAAGAAAAATTTTGTACCCTTATTCACATTAACGTTCATGTTCACATCAGGTTGGTTTAAATCTCCGCGTACTTTAATATTGCTTGTTAAGAATACCGTTCCGTAAATCATATCATTATCAACTGCGGTCGAATTAATTGCCCTGAAATTGTTTGTTCGGATGTCTAAACCGAAACGGTAATTTTTAAAATCGGTGGTATAAATTTTTCCGTTTACGGTTGCCTTCTGATTTAAGGAATCAAGGAGTGTAAAATTGTTAAAACTGATGCCTTCGTTTGTGAATGAAATCTTTTCGTTAGGCATGCGGAAATATGAATTTACATAAGCCACATTAAATCCTGCATTATTGAAAGTTAAATCGCCCAGTATTTTCGGAGCTGTTAGCGCGCCTTTAACCGTTAATGCGCCCGTTAAGGTTCCGGTACCACGTTTAAGCTGACCAGCAGATAAACTTTCTATATTTTTCATTTCAATCTTATCGATGTTTACCTTAAGATCTAAAGCGCTTTCTGGTGCAGTATAATAGAAGCCGTTAACCCTTAACTCGTGCACGCCTGTTAAAGCAACATTTACCTCGAAAGCATTTTCGGTATTGTTGTTTACGGCCAGACGTAAAGTGCCCAGTTGATCTTTTTGATAACGCAGCTGATCGACGGTTAAATTTGCTTCAAATTTTGGCGTGCCGGCCAAATCTTTAACGGTTGCGGTTCCATTTAAACGGCCACCAACCAAAGTAGTATCGGTTTCTGCAAATTTGGTTAAAGTTTCTAGCTGGAAATCTTTAAATTCTACAGCCAGGGGGGCATTTGGTTCGGTGGGATTACTATTGATGGAAAGCGATTGACCGCTGTTACTAATCTGGAACTGGTTAACCAATATGCCTGATGCGCCAAATTGAATATAGTTATCTTGCGAAACCACCCATTTTTGATAATCGAGCAATAGTTTTTGCGGATCTAAAGTGAATTTGAAATCCTTATTAATCGATTGGAAAGTACCACCAATAACGTATTTGTTTTTAAGCTGCCTATCGCGAAGGAAGATGTTAACGCCTAAATTATTATTCGAAGCATCGCCACTTACTTCTGTATTAAAGAGTGCAATGGCCGGGCTTTGGAGACTTTTAACGGTTAAACTATAAGCCAGTTTATTGTTATCGTTATTGATGTTTAAAACCGTAGTATCTACCTTAAAATCGCCATAAACCACCTGTGGGAAATTCCCTTTAATCTGTAAGCTGTCTTTTTGTGTATCGATCAATCCATAAAACTGCGATTGTTTAAATACCGTTAACTCTGGTACAAACTCCTTCAATAATTTAGAATCGTAAACCTGAACGAAGAACCTTAGCCTTTGGTCGGGAACTTTAGCAACGGTACCAAAGGCATAGTATTTATTAATTTCGTTGATAATGGCATCGCCAACCTTGGTAAGCTGGTATTTGCCATCAATTTTTGCTGATAGTATTTCAGATTTTAAGGTCAGTTCATTTTCGGTAGCGGTCGATTTTGCACGGATGGAAATCGTATCAACATTAATTCTTTGTTTATCCTTTACCAATTGTAAGCCTGTAACGTCAACCGATCCATTTAAATAATCAGCATCGGCGGTAGTGAGGTTTACTTTAACTATACCTGCCGCACTTAATACCGTTGGACTAAAGTTTAATGCCTGTAAGTTTACCTGCTTTAAGTTTAAGTCAGCTTTCACCGCAGGATATTTTCCTGCCAGATTCACTTTGGCATCTAAATTAAAGTTCGCATTGCTATCGGGCATGCTACTTTTAATGCTGATGTTTTGGTTGCTGTAATTGCCGGCAAGGCTTAAATTACGGTAGGTATATTTGTTATAATAAGCACTAATCACTTTAGCGTTAAACTTGGCGTTAATCTTTTTAGGATCGAGGCCTGTGCCGGCCACATTTGCCTTAACCGAAATCCGACCGAGTTTCGGTTGCATTTTTAAAAGCCTGCCAACGTTAAAGTTGTTTAAGTTAATATTGGCCTTATAACTTTCCTTACCTTTTGGTCCTTTCATACCTGCTACCAAAATTGCTCCACCCATATCGGTGTTAATGTTCAGGTTAGTGTTAAAATCGGTCATTGAACCCTTAAATGTGCCTTTCGCATCAATTACATTAGGCAATTCGATCGTAGGCGGCAGCGATTTTTTGGGTACAACCACCAAAATATCTCCTTTGGTTAGATGTAACTTTTTAATATTTAAATCGAGATAAGTTTTTTTGATGTCAGGTAGACCTTTCGCTTTTCCACTGATATCTATCTGCGTATTTTTTAGCCCACTGATCTGCAGTTTTGGGATATTCAGGTTATTCAGATAGCCATTAACATCAGCAGTCAGTTTTATTTTTTCGTTGCGGTAATTGGCTGGTATGGCATCGCTGAAAAAGCCAGCATCTTTTAAGCCGATGGTGGTGTTCTTAAAGGCCAAATTCAATTTTACGCGTTCAGGATGTTTGGTTAAATCCTCCATCGAGGTAAAATTTAATTCAGTCGCATTTTCGATTGAAGTATTAGGTGTTTTTAAAATGAAATTGCTCAGTTTGATCTGTTTGTCGTTATACACCGCATCGCCCCTCAGCTGATCCAGTACAAAGCCACTTTTTTCCTTTAATGATCCATTTTTAACATTGGCCTTTATACCTGCAGCGCTATAAGACACATCACTTGCGCCTAAATTGAGCTGGTTAATTTTTAGGTGATTAAAGTCCATGCCCTTGGCAGCAGGTTTTGCCCCAACATTATCGAACTGTACATTGTTATCGGCTAAACTGATGTTTTTGATGATCAGGCCTAAATTAGATTTCTCAGGTACTACGGTATCTTTAACTTTTTTTAAATCGTTACTTGGCGCTGGTTTAAAAGCAAAAAGAATATTTGATTTATTTAAATGGGCATCATCAACCGAATATTTACTAATGGTTAAATCTACTTTAAGGTTTACCAAACCCAGGTCGTTTACATCGGCAACGGCTTTTGTAGTGGATAACTGATCGTCGTAATTTACCTTTACCTTACTGAAAATGAGGTTCTGCACTTCTATTAATGGCAGTTTGCCCTGTTCTTTCTCGGTGCTATCAACACTGTTTGTAATGTGCTGCACCAGGTGAACTAGTGGTTTTTGTTGCAGGTAACGTAAAGAAGTGTTTACTAAACTTAATTCTTTAATTACATAATGCTGGTTGGCTAAATCGAAATCTTTGATTTTAGTTTTAAAGGCACCGAGATATAATTTCACGTCATTACCTGCCACATCATCACGATAGTTAATGCCTATATCTTCAAATGAAACTTTATCGACAGAGAATTTAAGAGTAGAGGTGGTGTCTTTATCTACTTTTTCTTCAGGCTTTTTCTGATCGCTCATAAAAGCATCAACCAGGAACGAAAAGTTGAATGTTGTATCGGGACTAATACGCTTAACATTTGCGCGTATGTTTTTCAGCTCAATATTGTTAACCTCAATGGTATTTTTTAAGAGTTTAAATAAGCTAATATCAACCGCCAGTTTTTCGGCATATAATAAGGTATCGCCTTTGCGATCTTCGATATAGAATTTATTTAAAACCACGTCTTTTGGCAATGCAATTTTAATGCTTTCTAACCTTACCTCAGTTTTGGTTTTGTTTTTAAGGTAATTTATGGCTTTGTCTTTAACAAAATTCTGAACTGCCGGAATATTTAAAGACAAGGCTAAACCAACAACCAGGATGATGATGGAAGCAATTACCCACAATAAAATTTTTAGACTTTTACGTACGTATTTATTCAAAGCTAAGCGTGTTTGGTGTTTGATAAATGCCAAAAGCATGCCATTAAAATTAATTTTAAGGCAGTTTTTATTAAATAATACAAAAAATAACTTAAATTGTTCGCCCGCTATAAAAATTTAACATTGGCGGTTTCCTAATTAGTTACAAATGAATTCAATAAATCTAAATATATCTTTTGAACAATACGAAAGTATTACAGAATTAACATTGGCAGATAGAACGCTTTGCGAGCTTGCCGAGAAGGCTTTAAATACTTCATATTCTCCTTATTCTAAATTTAGGGTTGGAACGGCCATCCGTTTGGCTTCTGGCGAAACGGTATTGGGTAGCAATCAAGAAAATTTAGCCTACCCATCTGGACTTTGTGCAGAGCGCGTTGCCCTTTTTACTATTGGCGCTACCTATCCAAATGCAGTTATTGAAAGTATGGCTATTACTGCCCAAACTGATAATTTTGAGATTTTAAAGCCCGTTACTTCTTGCGGAGGCTGTTTGCAGGTGATGGCAGAGTTTGAACGCAAGCAAAATACGCCGATTGAGGTGATTTTTTATTGCTTAAACGGTGAGGTTTTAAAAGTACCCAGTGTAAAGAGTTTACTGCCTTTTGCTTTTGTAGAGGATCGGTTGGAGCGATAGGGCCGGCCGTCATTTCGAGCGGACCCCGATAGCTATCGGGTGCAACGTAGTCGAGAACCCGAAGGCTCAGCGAAGCTAAATCTATCGAGGTAGATCTCTCTCCCGAAGGTTTGGGACTATGCTTCAGTCGAAATGACGACTTTTATCTTTAAATGGGGCTAAAATAATATTCTTGTCTTATTCCCTATATTTGGTTTTTTTAAACCACAATGAAACACCTCTACATCCTAATTTTATCGCTTTTTATTTCTTCTGGCGCAAATGCCCAAACCGTTCTTAAAAGTAATGTAGTTTATAAAATAGTTTACTTCCGTTCTGCTGATGGGAAGCCGAAAGAAGACCGTAATGCCACTGTGGTAATCGCTTCAGCAAATCAGAATTTAATCAGCAATGTGGCTGTTCTCGATCATAAAGCAAAGTATCCTTACGAACAGAGCATTGTTGCTAAGCCAGCGCAGATTTTATTTCAGGTTGCTGATTTAGGCACAGATAAGCAGATTGCAACGGCCGATAGCCTTGCAATTGGTAAGCAAACCTTTGAGTTGAGCAACGAAACCAAAGTGATTTTGGGTTATACCTGCAAAAAGGCCACCACGGTTGTCAATTCCAATAGAATAGATTTATGGTATACAAGCGATGCTGGTATTAAAGCTGCACCCACCAGTTTGGGCCAGAACCTTGGTTTGGTTTTAGAACAGGTGCGTAACGGTAGTAGCTTTGTAACGGCTACAAAAATTGAGGAAGTTAAAAATTCGAAACCGATCGATCTGCAAAAAATAAGTGCTAAGCTAAGCGATGGATTAACATATAAAGATTTGCTTTGGAAAAGCAGGTTTACCACGCTAGGGGTTTTTAATAACGAAACAATTAATTTTATAGATAAACCACAATCAAACGATTCTGTATTCCGCTTTGCGGGAGGAACGGTGATTGCCAGGAAAGTTAAATTCCCCGAACTTCAGTCCGGCCCCAATGTTTTTGTCGATTTAACGGAGCAATCGAACGGCGATGCCTACGATCGAACAGGATCGGTATTTATCATCCCGACCGATAAACAGATCAGTTTAATGGATGCACTTAAAAATTCTGTTAAAAACCTACCGGTTTATGATAATGGTAATGGAAAGAAATACCAGGGGGTTGTGGCCACAGCAAATTATAATCCCGTTATAGAGTTAATGCGCTTTTTTACCCCTTTTGGTGTTGGTAAATACAATAATTTAAAATTGAAGGATAAGAATTGGGCTGAAAAAGTTTACTATAGACAGGATGTTTCTGAATTATTTCCGCTGGTAAATGGAAAAGAAGTTTGGGTAGCCGTTTTTATTGGCAACTATGATAAAGGTGGCCATAAAGTTTCTTTAAATATAACCCTGCATAATGGAGGAAGAGAGAAAGAAGCTAAAGAAGTGATTTTGCCTTTGTTTAATTCAACAAATGTGATGGAGATGGCTGGACAGGAGTATGCAACCATGTTTAGCAGCGATAAGGGATTGGAAGTTTCCTTTGCCTTAGCAAAAGACCTTAAAGATGCAAAACTGCGCTACATTACAACCGGCCATGGTGGCTGGGGAAATGGCGATGAGTTTGTACCCCGGAAAAACACCATCTGGCTGGATGAAAAAGAAACATTCACTTTTACGCCATGGCGCCAGGATTGTGGTTCGTACCGGTTATCGAATCCTGCCTCCGGAAATTTCGAAACGGGTCTTTCCTCCTCAGATTTAAGCCGTTCTAACTGGTGCCCGGGCACGGTTACCAATCCCGAATGGATCAGTTTAGGCGATTTAAAAGCTGGTGCACATACCATCAAAGTAACCATCCCGATGGGAAAACCTGAGGGCTCGAGTTCGAGCGCATGGAATGTTTCGGGGGTGTTATTAGGTGTAGAATAGTTATAATATTTTTTTTACAATCGTCATTTCGACCGCAGTGGAGAAATCTATGATTAGAGCTTTTATTTTGCAGATCACCCTACCGATTCGGCTTCCTACCGCATTGACACAGATAATATAAAGTTTTTTCTGCTCTATGCCGCAGGGGCATGCTACTTTGGAGCGCCAAAGTAGCCAAAGCGCTTCGTCAATCCGGCAAGGTGGCTTCTCACTGCCTCAGGCTCATCAAAAAAACAGCGGCACTTCGTTTTGTGTTCAATACCCTTTAAACGCTGGGAATCATGATTATTGAACACAAAACCACTGCGTTTCAGGTTTGGTAGTGCTAAATATATTATTGTGCACCTGTTTTTTTGATTCTCCTGCCACTTGGGATTGACAGCGTTCTTCGGTAAAACCTATGGGCTATTAAAGTTAGCTTAGCATAACGCCCTGTAAAATCTACGATATAAAGATGTGTCCACACGTTAGGCCTGCGCGGGAATGACGAGTGTACTAAACTTATCACATAATCCAGCTCCTCTCCTTATTTTCAAGGAGGGGCTGGAGGTGACCCTATGCACCCTGCAACCCTCAATAGCAGCACGAAACTATTTTTCTAAACCGGATTGAAGAGGAGATCCTTTTTTGCTGCCTTAGGCGGGGCTTGGAGCAAAAAAGATCGTATCGGAAAGCCGGAAGAAACACTAAACAAACCCTACCGGCCTCTGCTTTCCAAATCAACACAAACAAATTTAGATTTCGACAGGCCGCCAATGCCTGCCCATAGAGGCGAGGAGAGATCTTCGAATCAAATTATTTAAATTAAATATTAAAGATCTCTCCTCCAAAGGAGTTCCATTGGAACACTAGGGCCGAGATGACGAAATATACTCCGTGATTTCCGTGCCTCAGTGGCCAATACATAAATCGTCAGGTCATTAAAAACAAATTTCCCATTCCGAAATGTGAATAACCTCTCTTCATTCTATGAAATCATTTTTATTATATTTACGGCTGCCAATTTTTGTAAATAAATGAGTGAAGAATTAGATCAAAACGTAAACGAAGAGCACAAACATACCATAACCCCAATCAACGGTTTATACGAAAACTGGTTTCTCGATTATGCGTCTTATGTAATTCTCGATAGGGCAGTTCCGCACATTAACGATGGACTAAAGCCTGTTCAACGGCGCATTATGCACTCACTTAAAGAGATGGATGATGGACGTTTTAATAAGGCGGCGAATGTAATCGGTAATACCATGAAATATCACCCGCATGGTGATGCATCTATTGGCGATGCGATGGTGCAGATCGGTCAAAAAGATTTATTGATCGATATGCAGGGTAACTGGGGCGATCCGGTTACGGGCGATAGTGCTGCGGCACCACGTTATATCGAGGCACGTTTATCAAAATTTGCCAACGATGTGGTGTTTAACCCTGATACTACCGAGTGGCAGTTAAGTTATGACGGGCGTAATAACGAGCCAATAACTTTACCGGTTAAATTCCCTTTGTTATTGGCGCAAGGGGCTGAAGGTATTGCTGTGGGCTTAGCGACCAAAGTAATGCCACACAATTTTATCGAATTGCTGGATGCCTCGATAGAAGCGCTGAAAGGTGTGCGCCCAAATATATTGCCCGATTTCTTTACGGGCGGTATGGCCGATTTCTCGAATTATAATGAAGGGCAGCGTGGAGGTAAAATCCGCGTGCGTGCGAAAATTACCGAGAAGGATAAAAAGACTTTGGTGATTACCGAAGTGCCGTTTAGCACCACAACGGGTTCTGTTATCGATAGCATTTTATCGGCCAATGATAAAGGCAAAATCAAGATTAAAAAGATTGAGGATAACACGGCGGCCAGCGTAGAAATTGTAGTGCACCTGGCACCGGGTATTTCGCCTGATGTAACCATTGATGCACTGTATGCCTTTACAGCCTGCGAGGTATCGATTTCGCCAAATACCTGTATTATTCAAGGCGATAAGCCACTCTTTTTGAGTGTAAACGATATCCTGATTGAAAATACAAAACACACTAAAAATTTACTAAAAAGAGAACTGGAGATTCGCTTGCACGAGTTGCAGGAAAAGATTTTCTTTAGTTCTTTACTTAAAATATTTATTCAGGAGGGCATGTATAAAAATCCTGAATATGAAAACTCAACCAATTTTGATACCGTAGTTGAGGTATTACACATTTTATTTGATCCGTTTAAGCCGTCGCTTTACCGCGAAATTTTGCCTGAGGATTTTAAGAAGCTGATTGATAAGCCAATGAGTAGCATCACCCGTTTTGATGTGAAAAAGGCCGATGAACAGATGAAAAATCTGGAAGATGAAATTAAGGTGGTTAAAAATCATTTAAAACATCTTACCGATTATGCTATTGCCTGGTACCAGAAACTGAAGGATAAATACGGAAAGGGAAGAGAACGTAAAACCGAAATCCGTTTGTTCGATCGGGTAGAAGCATCGAAAGTAGCATTGGCGAACGTGAAACTGTATATGAACCGTGAGGATGGATTTATCGGATCGGGTTTACGTAAAGATGAATTCGTAGCAGACTGTTCGGATATAGACGAAGTAATTGTTTTCCGTGAAGATGGCAAATGCATCATTACCAAGGTGGCCGATAAAACCTTTGTAGGCAAAGGCATTATTCACGCCCAGGTATTTAAGAAAAACGACGAGCGTACCATTTACAACATGATTTATAAAGATGGTGCAAGTGGTACTTCATATATTAAAAGGTTTGCCGTAGTTGGGGTAACACGCGATAAGGAATACGATTTAACCAAGGGATCGAAAGGCTCAAAGGTTTTATATTTTACCGCGAACCCGAATGGTGAGGCTGAAGTAGTGAATGTTGCGCTGAAACCGCATTCTAAATTGCGCAAGCTTCAGTTCGATCAGGATTTTGCAGAAGTGGCCATTAAGGGGCGTGGATCGCAGGGGAATATCATTTCGAAATATCCGGTCAAAAAGATCATTTTGAAGAGCAAAGGCGTTTCTACCTTATCAGGACTAAAAATTTGGTATGATGATTTGTTAAAACGCTTAAATGTTGATGGCCGTGGAAAATACCTGGGCGAATTTGATGGCGACGACCGCATTTTACAGGTACACAAAGATGGCTTTTACGAGTTAAGTTCTTTCGAATTGAGTAACCATTTTGATGATGGCCTGATCTTGATCCAGAAGTTTGATCCGGAGAAGATTTTTGCTGCAGTCCATTTTGAAGGTAAGGCACAAAATTATTTTATTAAACGTTTTACATTCGAACTGCAAGCTAATGGCAGGAAAACCATTTTTATTAGTGAAGAGCAAAAATCGAGGTTGTTGTTCCTTACTTCAAATCCGGCAGCGAAAATTATTGTTGATGTTTTAAAGGGTAAAACCCAAATTCCGGAAACATTGGATTTAACCTTAGCAGAACTGATTGATGTTAAAGGACTAAAGGCAAATGGCAATCGATTATCGCCGCATGACGTACAGAAAGTGGTGTTAGAAGAGCCTGAGGTAGCCGTTGAGGAACCAGAGGAAATCAGCATCGAAGAAATTGAGGGTAAGGAGTTAACGGCTGATGAAGAAGTGAACAATGAAGAAACAGTAAGCGATGTTGAAGGGCCTGAAGCAAAAGTAACTGATGAACCTGTTGTAGCGCAACCAAAACCAAAATTCGAGCGTGCAGAAGTTCCTGTGGTTAAGCCTGATAAACCAGAGGTAAAAGAAAAACCTGTTACTGTAGAAAAGCCATTGATAGAAAAACCTAAGCCAGAAGCCGAACCTGTTAAAAAAGAAGAAGTTAAAACTGGAGATAAACCCGAAGTAGAAGAAAAACCCGTTAAAAAGATAGATTTCGAAATCACCAATCCGGATGATATAGATATTGACGATAAGGGGCAGTTGGGGCTTTTTTAAATATTATTAAGATTGTTATCCCGACCTTAGTGTTCTGAAGGGACTGCTTTGGAGGTGCGCTCTTAAGTGAACGCAGTTCAATAACAGTTAGGAGATAGTAAAAGCCAATATAGCATCAGCAATCGTGTGATTGATGGTGCTATATCGGCTAAACTTATTTTAATGAAGCGGTACTATTTTATCGCTTTTTCAAATGCACTAATCCCACCTACTACAGGTAAAGTAAGTGTGGTTGCATTTAAATCAATGGTTAGCTGAGTTCCGGCTTTTGGCCAAAGCGTAAATTCTTTATCGCTCGAGAAAATCATCAGGGCAATTTTCTTACCTGCAGGTATAATTTGATCATCTGGCTGAAGATTAAATTTGAGTTCGTAAAATTTACCAGGAATTAAAGGCGCACTTTCAGTTAACGATTTATTGTTTTGAGGATCGGCCCATCCGCGTGTAATTACGTTATCCATTAATTTTGTGCCATTTCCCTCTGTCCAGGGTAAAGCAACTAACCAAACAGAGAAATTGGCTGCTGGTTTATTGCTTGCCAACTTAACTGTAAATTGTGTTAGGCCCGATAAATGAACTGCTTCTTTTAATGTAGGACTTACATAAAGCAAGCGGTGTTCTGAATTTTCAGCTTTTGCCAGGTCACTGCCCGAAAAAGAAACATCATCTACTAAAGTTTCTGCAGATTGTTTCTGTGGTTTAGCGGTATATAGGCTTCCTTGGTTCTTTCCTCCAGTTCCAAGGTAAAGTTTTACATTACTGGCATCTGGGTTTGGGTAATCGGCGTAGGGTGTTGGGTTCGAGTTGGGTTGATTTTCTCTCACAATCCAGGCTTTGGGATCTTTTTCCACACCGTTTTCAATTCCAAACAAAAAACGCGTAAACCACCTGTTCATCATTTTCATTGGAGGTGGGCCACCGTGCCCTTGCTGATGATAAAAAATCTGTACGGGTAAACCTTTGGCTTCAGCCGCTTTATAAATTCGATAGCTATGTTCGGGCATTACATTCCAGTCATTAAAGCCGTGCGACATTAGTAAGGCCGCTTTCATCGGTTTCATGGCATTTAAATAGTCTCTACCTGCCCAAAATTTATTGTAATCACCAGTTACACGATCCATTCCCTGGGCCATTTCTTCATCTCTTATTGTTTTATTCGCATAGGCTCTTTTATCTTCTGCGCCACTGTGTATGTAATCGTATAAAACATCAACATCTTCTCCTAAATAACCTCCAGGACTTCTTACTAAGCCATTTGAACGATAATAATGATAGTAAGAGGTATTTGGTGCGATAGGTATGATGGCCTTTAGTCCCTCAACGCCGGTAGTGGCCGCTGCAAGCGGGATGGTACCATTATAAGAAGTTCCTGTCATTCCAACATTTCCCGTACTCCAGTAAGCTTTAACTTTTTCATTTCCATCAGGGCTAGTGTAACCATTATCTTTCCCTCCAAGCCATTCGATCACTGCTTTTGGAGCCAGCGATTCATTTATTCCACCCACCGTTGGAGATCCTTGTGAAAGTCCGGTGCCGGGTGAAGAAGAGTGCACGATAATAAAACCCCTTTTAACCCATTCTCTGATTAAAGAGTTCGATATAATTGGTCTTTTGCCGGTACGTATTACCTCAGGGTGTACACGGGCTATAGATGATTTTTCACCAATTTCGTGCTTTACATCCCAAAATACATCTTTATCATTTCCGGCTGTTCCTGCGTAATATGGACTTGATTCATAAATAACAGGTAGTTTTAATCCTTCGGTTTCGGTTTGGTAAGGCCTTGTAACATCAACATGCATACGGTCAGGCTTTCCATCGCCATCGGTATCAAATGTTGTTTCTACCCATAAATCGGTGCGGATCCACTTGTCGGGAGTGTCAAACAAATTTACAATCTGTGCCTCGCCATCTTTAAATATAGGAAGGGTTTTAGCCGCTTCAGTTTTTTCTTGTGCAAAAGCAGAAAAAGCCACTGAAAATAATAAAAAAGGAAGTTTAAATAATTTACCTTTTTTTAAATTAAGGTTTATCATGGTTTTTAGATTTAAAATAGTTTATGGTTGTTTCCTTTGTGTTGTAAACAAAAAACAAGTTTTTTTTGAGATTTGCTGCTTCGAAATTAATTAATTATGGTTACATAATGCTATTTTTAAAATACATGTGGTGATATTAATAATCTGGATGAAACAGAACAGATAGGTGGCCACTGATTATTATTTCTTATATTTGCTTTGCTCAAAGGGGTGCTTTTGATGTTGCAATGCCTGTTGCCATCAATTTGCTGAGATTATACCCATTTTAAGGCAAAAGGTAGAAAGGTAAAAGGCAGAGGGTTTCCCCTCAAGCTTAAAGCCCTCCCGCCCTCAACCTTAAATGAACCTGATGCGGGTAATGCCGCCGTAGGAAGAGGTTAAAATTTACAAAACTGTTTCGCCCCGAAAACGGTATCTAATTATTTTTACCGGCCGCAGGGCAAATTATTGTAAATGAATTTTCAAGATTGGTTTAAGCTTTTTCAGGAGCAGATTTTACACACCTCATTAATCGAATGGTTGGCTGTGGGGTTCGGGGTCTCCGAAGTTTTATTGGCAAAAAAGAACAGCATTTGGTTATATCCAACAGGAATAATTTCTGTTCTATTGTGGATGTTTTTATTGCTAGGCGTTAAATTATATGCTGAGGTGCTTTTAAATATTTATTATCTGGTGATGAGCGTTTACGGATGGATAATCTGGAAGAAAAGAAAACAGGAGGGAGAAAACCAGGTTTCATGGTCGGGCAATAAAGAATTAACCATTGCGATTTTAATTTCTGTGATTGGTTTCGGGGTGCTTTACCTTGTATTGAGGCATTATACCGATTCGGATGTGCCTGTTTTTGATGCCTTTGTTTCTGCTACTGCATGGGCAGGTATGTGGCTATTGGCCAAGCGTAAAATAGAAAACTGGATATTCTTGAACATTTCTAATATTGTGGCCATTCCTTTGCTATTTCATAAAAAGCTTCCACTAATGGCCTGTTTAACTACGTTTTTGTTCACTGTAGCCATATTTGGATTTTTAGACTGGAAGAAAATCATTAACAAAAGCCGCGTCAAATTAGCTCAATTACCTTCCTAGGCAAAGCAAAAAAATAATTATGCAAGAAACATTAAGCATCACCTGGCAGGAAAAAGTAAAAGCTTATGCAGCGCTTTCTGAAGAAATGGGTAAACTTCATCCCGAAATTTTAGAACTGGCCTATCAGGAAAACTGGTTTAAGCTTTTTGTACCCGAAATTTATGGTGGACCGAATAAAAAACTTCCTGAAATTTTAAGATTGGAAGAAGAATTGGCAGAGGCCGATGGGAGTTTAGGCTGGACCATTACACTTTGTGCTGGTGCAGGGTGGTTTGCAGGGTTTTTAAATCCAGAATTGGCTGCAGAGATTTTTGCCGATCGTAAAGTTTGTTTTGCCGGGAGCGGTGCTATTGGTGGCGTAGCCATTAAAACGCAAAGGGGGTATCTGCTCAATGGAAAATGGAGTTATGCCAGTGGTGCATTACACGCTACTATATTTACAGCCAACTGTACGCTTAAGAACGAAAATGGCGATGATGTTTTGGATGAAAACGGAGAACCTGAAATTAAATCATTCATCCTTAAGAAAGAGGAAGTAAATATTTTACCCGGTTGGTCTTACTTTGGTTTAATGGCAACAGGCAGTCATGCTTTTGAAGTTTGCGATTTAAACGTTGACGAAAATAGAACCTTTAAAATTAACCAGCATATCGAAGTAGCAGATTCTGGCTTTGATTATCCCTTTTTACAACTCGCAGAAACTACGTTAACGGTAAATAGTTTAGGAATGACCAATCACTTTATTAAACTGGTAGCGCAATCTTTTTACTCCCGTTCGGGTTTGGGGAGATATAGCGAGGCGCAGATTTTGTTTTTTAACAGCGAACTTAACCGTTGTAAAGAAGAAGTACTGGGCCTTCGTACAAAATTCTACCATATGTTTGATAAATCCTGGAGGCAGTTAATGAGTGAAGGAGAAATTGCTGAAGATATTTTAATGGAGGTGAGTTCAATCAGTCGTAAATTGGCCCATGCCTGTTGGAAATCGGCAGCTACTTTATTCCCATACTGTGGTTTAGAGGCTGCAAAAAAAGAATCGGAAATAAATAGGGTTTGGAGAGATATTCATACGGCAAGCCAACATGCTTTACTTACTTTCGAAATTTAATTATTCCAAAAGCGCTGGCTTAATTTTATTTTTAAACTCAGTAGCAAACTTATTCAGTTTGGGTTGTATCACAAATGCACAGTAAGGTTTTCCCTGGTTGTTGCTAAAATAGTTTTGATGATAATCTTCAGCCTCATAAAATTCGGCTATAGGGGAAACTTCTGTTGCAATGGGTTTGTCGAAAATATGTTGTTGGGTTAAATCTTCGATCATTTCCTCCGTCTGCTTTTTCTGATCTTCATTTACGTAAAAAACCACCGAGCGGTATTGTGTACCAACATCATTACCCTGTCTATTTAAAGTTGTTGGATTATGGGTTTTAAAGAACACCAATAAAAGCTCGTTGAACGAAATAACATTTTCATCGAATGAGATCCGAATTACTTCTGCATGTCCGGTATCGCCATTACAGATTTCCATATAGGTAGGATGCTTTAAATCTCCCCCCATGTAGCCTGACGTAACCTGGCTTACTCCATTTAACGTTTGAAAAACGGCTTCGGTGCACCAAAAGCAGCCTCCGCCAAATGTTGCTGTTTGCATATCCTCCTTATATAAAATCTATTCCAATTTTTTAATCAATCAAAAAAAGACATTTTTTTGATATTAAAGATTGGTTAATTACCGATTATTCCTATAAGTTTTAAGTAGGGGCAGTTAGGCAGCATTTAGGGTAAATACTTTAATGTCTTTAAGATGATATACATAAAATGGATCTGTACAGAACTAAAAATCCGTGTTTATCTGGATGCACCTGTGGTTAAACTTAATTAAACGGGATTGATAGATATAGCACAAAGTGTATACTATATAGCATGAAAACAAAAAAGCCTGTAATCGAATTACAGGCTTCAAAATTCTTATTGATATTGAATATAGATCGGTTTTGGTGTAAGCTTTAACAGCTCTTCCGGAGTCATCAAACGCTTCGGTTCTTTCTTTAGATCATTTTTGTAAAATAATTTAAAGCCGGTAAACTGTACAGGTTCGCCTTGTATAAAATGGCGGTAGGTGCCTTTTTTTAATTCAGGTTCGCCCCATCCATCCATATGCACTACAACCTGCACTTCAGGGCGTAATTTAATGTTAGGCGAATTGGTTACCATCTTTTTAGTAAAACGGTGCAATACAAATACTTTTGGAGGCAAATTGTATTTTTTAACAATATCTGCTAAATATCCGGTTACATAGTTAATATCGGCAGCATCATAGGTGCCGATCTTTTTGCCAGGCAATGTTCCGTCTTTCATCGAAAATTCAGGATCTATACCCAAGTGAACGTATGGCAATTCAAGGTATTTTGCAATATGAGGTAACTCGGCTTTAATGGTACTTAAAGCTACCTGAAGATCTAAGAATACGATCGTGTTAGGCTGCATTTTGGCAATTTTCAAAACAGAATCAATCTGTTTATTGCCCATTCTATTGATGTATTTTCCATCTTTTCCTGGTGTTCCACTTGCTACTGCAGCAATATAGTGTAAGCCTGGTTGTACAGGGGTAGAAGGATCGGCTTTTTCCCAATGTTTAACCTCTGCATTTAAACGCTGCCACATTTCTTTAGGTGCATATTCGCCAAGTGCCCCCATTTTTTTTGAATGTAGGTTTCCGTAATAAACAACTATGCGTTTAAAAGGTAAAATAGCGCCCGCTAAAGGATATGGTTGTTTTTTTACCGGCCATCTTCCCGTAGTATCTCCGTTTGCTAGTTTTTTCACCAACGAATCGTAAAGCTTTGGATCAACCGGTTTCATTACGTTTACTGTTGAGTCTGTTTTCTTTTTAGTCGAATCAGAAGAGAAGATTTTACCGATACCGCTACTGCTCTTACCGTCTGAATTACAGTTGGCAAATAAGCTGATTGCGGCAAAACCAAGTATTAGTGTGCCTGCTAATTGAGGAAATTTCATAGATATTATATAGATAATTAAAGTTTAGACAGTTTCCGAATCTGTTTTGATGAAAATAGGGTGGAAATCTGGTAGTTTAAAATAAAGTAATCAACATTTACACATTACAGAATTTGCCAAAAACACCCAATGGCAATTTAATGCCCGAAGTAGCCTGTAGAAACAGTTCTCCGGTTTCGAGGTTTTTAACTGATGGGAATGATGTACGGATTAAATTTTCTACAATTACCGACGAAAACCCTAATGAATAAGTATTTAGGATTAAGAAGTGTTCTTTTTCATCCAGCAGCTGTACTACATCCTGCATCATTTCCTGAATATGATCTTCCAGTTTCCATTTTTCGCCATTAGGGCCGTGGCCATAAGCAGGAGGATCTAAAATGATTCCGTTGTATTTTTTGCCTCTTTTTAATTCTTTTTTTACAAACTTTAAGGCGTCCTCTACCATCCAACGGGTATCTTTCAATCCTGAAAGCTCCTGGTTTTCGTTTGCCCAGGTAACTACCTGTTTAATCGAATCTACGTGGGTAGTCTCGGCGCCAGCAGCATTTGCAATTAGCGATGCAGCACCGGTATAGGCGAAAAGATTTAAAACTTTAGGCTGTGGTGTTTTAAATTTTTTAATCGAAGCGGAAATAAAATCCCAGTTTACTGCCTGCTCAGGGAATACGCCCACGTGTTTAAAAGAAGTTAAACCTAGGCGGAGTTTAATGGCCACTTCATCATTTTTATATTCTACATGCCAACGATCAGGAATAGATTGATTTTTCTTTACCCATTCGCCAGAAGTAGCCGAACGGCCCCTGAAAGTAATGTTGGCCGTTTTTTTCCAATCCTGTTCTGAATATGTTTTTTTCCATACCGCCTGTGGTTCAGGACGGATAAGGGTTACATTTCCAAAACGTTCTAATTTTTCAAAATCCCCGCAATCAATCAGTTCATAATCTTTCCAGTGGGTTGGGGCAAGTAATTGTATCATGTATTATTATGTATAGTCCGTCATTGTGTGGCACCAAGCAATCTTAATGCGATCAATATACAGAAGGAGATTGCTTCGTGCCTCGCAATGACGATTTTATTTAGTTTAAAACTTATCTTTTGCTGCCTTCATAAAGCGGCTGGCGAATACGAAATCGTTTAGTTCCTTAATATCGGTATGTGCAATTTCTTTATTGCTGCCTTCCCAGAATTTTTTCCCTTCGTGTAAGAATAAAATGTAATCGCCAATCCCCATTACCGAGTTCATATCATGCGTTACCACAATAGTTGTGGTTTTATATTCTTCGGTAATTTCCTGAATTAGTTCATCAATTACGATCGAGGTTTTTGGGTCTAGACCCGAGTTAGGCTCATCGCAGAACAAATACTTCGGGTTCATCGAAATGGCACGTGCAATACCTACACGTTTTTTCATTCCTCCCGATAATTCTGCCGGGAATAATTTGTTTTTACCTGCAAGGTTTACCCGTTCCAAACAAAAATCAACTCTTTCAAGCTTTTCTTTTCTGCTCTGATCAGTAAACATATTTAAGGGAAACATGATGTTTTCTTCAACTGTCATACTATCAAACAGGGCAGAACCTTGAAACAACATACCAATTTCTTTACGCACTTCAATGCGCTGTTCGTAGGTCATCGGCGTAAAATCGCGGCCATCGTACAATACCGAGCCCGAATCTGGTTGATGTAAACCTACCATACATTTCAGTAGCGTTGTTTTTCCTGATCCGGAACCACCGATAATTAAATTGGTTACACCTTCTTCAAACTTTCCAGAAATGCCTTGTAGTACATCATTTCCGGAAAAAGATTTATAGATATCTTTAATTTCGATCATTACAATAAAAGTTGAGTAACTAAATAATCGCAAACTAGAATAGAGATACAGCTAATTACAACCGCTCTTGTACTGGCCTGCGAAACTTCTAAAGCACCACCACGAACGTAAAAACCTTCGTAAGCCGGAACTGATGTAATAATGAAACCGAATACAAATGCCTTTACCAAAGCAACTGTGATGGTGTAAGGATTAAAATCAGTTGTTATACCTTGAATATATTCTGCAGGAGTAACAGCACCCGAAATAGAACCGCCAATATATCCACCGGTAATGCTTAAAAACATAGAAATGATTACCAACATGGGCACCATGGTGATGCCCGAAATAATTTTAGGTAGAATTAAATATCCAGGTGCATTTATACCCATAATTTCTAAAGCATCAATCTGCTCGGTAACACGCATCGAACCAATTTCTGATGAAATGGCCGATCCGATTTTTCCTGCAAGTACAATTGCACTAATGGTTGGGCTTAACTCCAATATACTCGAGTCGCGGTTTACAGAACCGATAATTGTTTTTGGAATAAAATCACTAACCAGCTGGAAAGCAATTTGTAGTGTCATTACTGCACCAATAAAAGTAGAGATAATAGCAATTAAACCTAAAGAGCCTACGCCAACATAATCCATTTGTTTGGCGATTTCTTTTAGGTAAATTTTCAGTTTTTCCGGCCTTCTGAATACAGACTTGAGTAGCAGGATGTATCTGCCGAAATTGGTAAAATTCATTCCGTATGTATTTGCTTAATTTAAATGATCATTTATAATACTACAAAGAAACGATAAAAAAGTTGGAGCGCTTTGCTAATTGCAAAAATATTCGTGGTTTTGAATATAAATATGGTTTTTTGTTAACAAAAATTAAACCATTAAATAATGAAAGCTGTAATAACCGGTGCAACTAAAGGAATTGGTAGAGCTATTGCGACTAAATTTGCCCAAAATGGGTACGATTTAGTTTTGGTAGCAAGGGGGAGAGATGAACTCGACAGGCTTCGACAGGAATTAACCCCTTATGGGCATGCTATTTTTACCCAGGTAGCAGATTGTTCAGTTAAAGAAGATGTGTATGCTTTTTTAAATTCGACCGATGTAGATTTTGATCATGTAGCGGTTTTAGTAAACAACGTAGGGATTTTTTTTCCGGGTAGCATGCTCGATGAGGATGACGAAACCTTCGAAAAGCAGCAGCATTTAAATACAAATGCCTGTTATTACATCAGTAAATTTTTCGGAAAAAAAATGCGCTCGGCCAAGCGGGGCCATATATTCAACATCTGTTCGGTGGCCAGTAAAGCACCTGTAAAAAATGGAGGCAGTTATAGTGTAACAAAAGCAGCGATGTTAAGTCTTAATCATGTATTGCGGCAAGAGTTAGCACCTCATAATGTTAAAGTAACTGCATTTTTGCCAGGCTCTACTAAAACTTCATCTTGGGAAGGAACAACAATTCCGGATGAAAAATTTGTACAGCCTGAAGATATTGCAGAAACTTTGTTTACCATTTTAAACTTAAGTAAAGGGGTAAATGTAGACGAGGTTTTGATTACTCCGCTTGATTTTTAAACACAAAAATGAACAACGTTATGGAAAAGAAGCTTTTTAGAAACGAACACGATAAGATGATTGCCGGTGTAGCTTCGGGACTTGCAGATTACATGCAGGTGGAGGTTACCATAATTAGATTATTGTTTGCATTATCGGCTATATTTATGGCTGGAGGTGGCTTAATTGCCTATATAGTAATGTGGATTATTGTTCCGGTTAATGATGATCCGGCAGCAAGATTTTCTAAATTTAACGATTACTTTGGCAAGAAAAACCCAAATGCACAACCCTTTGGAACTGCCGATCCTTTTGCAGGACCAGCGAACCAGGGAAACCAGAATTGGACGCAACCTGTTGATGGTGGGCAGAAAACACCTTTCGAAACACAGCCCAATTTCGATAAATTCAATAAATCTAACGATACCGGCCGCACCATAGGCGGATTGGTATTGCTAGTGATAGGATGTTTTTTCCTGATGCGGGAAATGGATTTTATCCCCGATTGGTTTAGTATCCGCAATTTATTCAGGTACATGTGGCCATTAATATTTATTGCTTTAGGTGTAAGTATCATAGCCAAATCAAAAAGAAAGAACGACTGGGCTGCTTTTCAGCATCAACAGGAAGCCGAACAACAAAAAACAGCTGATTTTTCTGAAACCATTGTAGAAAATGAACCTACAGCACCAGCTAACAAAGATGATAATTCAACATCCGCTAACCCTCAAGTATAAATAAAATGAAATTAGATAGATTAATTTGGGGTATTATCCTGCTTTTTATTGGCGGTGTACTTCTACTCGAAAACTTTGGCGTAATCAATTTTTATTGGCGCAACGTTTGGAGCTTCTGGCCGGTATTCTTAATCATAGCAGGTTTAAATATCCTGTTTAATAAAAACAATTCGCAAACTGGGAGTATCATTTCTATTGGCGTTTTAGTGGTAGCCTTATCGTTCCTTTTTTATAAAGGGCAGCAGGTTCCCGAACGCGGTAATTGGTGGGGGCGCCACTTTAAAAAAGATGTCGACATTAATATCGAACATAACGATGACGACAACGATGATGATAACGATAACGACACTTCGTATAATCATTTAAGTTTGTCTGAGCCATTTGTAGCGGCAGATAATGCGAAAAAAACGGTACTAAATATTTCTGGAGGTGGCATTTCATTTAATCTTGATGGTGAAACAGCTGAGTTGATTAATGCTGACGTGAAGAAAAGGCATGGTAACTTCTCTTTAAAGAAATTGCTTACCGATAGTGCTACCGTACTTACTTTCCAAATGGAAGATAAAAAGAGCAAGTGGAATTTTGGTGATGGCGGTAACGATGTTAATTTTAAATTGAATAAAGAAGCCAACTGGGATATTTTAATGAAACTGGGCGCTGGCGAAGCAAACTTTGATTTTACCAATTACAAAGTTCGCACCTTCCGCTTTGATGGTGGAGCAGCAGCTCTGGATATTAAATTCGGAGATTTATTGCCAATAACCGACGTAATTGTGAAATCTGGGGTGGCCGATGTGAAAATTAAAGTGCCTACCAATTCAGGTTGCCGAATTAAAACCAAAACAGGTTTATCAGCCAAAGATTTCGATGGTTTTGAAAAATTGAGCGATGGTGTTTACGAAACTTCAAACTATAAGGCCTCAACTAAAAAAATCTTTATCAATTTAGATGGCGGATTGAGTAACTTTGAAGTAAGCAGATATTAGGGAGGTTGAAGGTTAGAAGGTAGAAGGCGTAAGGCTTCATTAACGGAATCTTTATAAAATGCTGATCTTACAATCCTAAAATCTCATAATCCTGATCCAATCTAATGAATCCTGATCAATATATAGTTGTAATTAATGGAAAGCCACAAGGGCCATATAGTTTAACCGAACTGACAGATTTAAACATCAGTGCGAATACTTTTATACGTAAGCCCGGAATGGACGATTATAAAGAAGCTCATGCAATTCCCGAATTGCGTGAGCTTTTGGGTTTTAGTTATCAAAAAACAGCACCCCAATATTTTGCAGCTTTCGATCAAAGGTTGTTGGCCTCGGTAATTGATCATTTTATTATTTTTGGAATATATAGCATCATTATTTTAACGAGCTATATTTTTATCGAAGGTAAAGATCAGCGGATTATGGCTTTTTTAATTCCATTTCCCTCCATATTTATCATTAAGCTCATTTATGGCAGCATTGCCGAAGCATCAGCCAGTCAGGCCACTATCGGTAAAAAACTCCTCAATATTAAGGTAACCGATTTAGAAGGCAGCCGGGTTTCTTTTGGAATTTCCCTGGTGAGGAATTTTTCTAAAATCTTATCCGTAATTCCAGTTTTCTTTGGTTACCTGTACAGTTTCCTCAATAAGAAAAACCAATGCTGGCACGATATTGCAGCCAATACGCTGGTGATAAAAGACAGGTTGATATAAGTTAGAAAAGCGAAGTCAATACAACTATTTTCGTTAGCCGGGCTGTACGCTATATCTTTGGCTGGCCTTTCGGCTACACTCAGGCTGACAGTCAAAGGATGCCGCTTCCACCCGTTTATGAACCTGGGCCGGGTGCAATGATGCCAAACCCACCCACCGTTAAAAAATAAACCTGATTGAGGCGGTAGCGCCCGATTTCCTTCTAATCGGGACTAAAGCCGAAAGCAAGGCTGGATTTGCCAAGCAATACGGCTCTTCCGTTTCCAAAAAAACTTTGAATTTTTGCCATTAGGATCGGGGCAATTTAATTACAACATTACAACATTAAAACATTCCAACAATCCTTATCTTTGCAAACAGATGGAAAATATATTGGCAAAACATGATCTGGCTGGCGGATATTGCAACAGTTTAACGGCTTATTCGAGATATTTAACCCGTGAAGTTAACATAGGTGATATTGCTTTAGGTGGGCACAATCCAATCCGGATTCAATCGATGACAACCACCGATACCATGGATACTTTGGGTACTGTAGAGCAGACCATCCGCATGGTAGAATCGGGTTGCGAGTATGTTCGTATCACTGCACCTAGCATTAAAGAAGCCGAAAATCTAGCCAATATTAAAAAAGAACTACGTTTCCGTGGTTATAATGTGCCATTAATTGCAGATATCCATTTTACGCCTAATGCTGCCGAAATGGCTGCACGTATTGTAGAAAAAGTAAGGGTTAACCCAGGCAATTATGCAGATAAAAAGAAATTCGAAAATTTAGAATACACACAAGATGCTTACAATGCGGAGTTAAGCAGGATTTACAAAAAGTTTATCCCTTTAGTTAAAATCTGTAAAGAGTATGGCACTGCCATGCGCATCGGCACTAACCACGGGTCGCTTTCAGACAGGATTATGAGCCATTATGGCGATACGCCCCGCGGAATGGTTGAATCGGCAATGGAATTTATCCGTATGTGTGAAGACCAGAATTACTATAATCTGGTAATTTCGATGAAAGCCAGCAATACCCAAGTGATGGTGCAGGCATACCGTTTACTGGTAGAAACCATGGCTAAAGAAGGGATGAATTATCCTTTACATTTAGGTGTTACCGAAGCGGGTGATGGAGAAGACGGCCGCATTAAATCAGCAGTTGGCATTGGAACGTTATTAGAAGATGGTTTGGGCGATACCATCCGTGTTTCCTTAACTGAAGACCCTGAATTTGAAGCACCAGTTGCTAAGGCTTTGGCAGACCGATATGCTTTAAGGAGTCCGAAGTCTGAAGCCGGAAGTCAGGAGTCGATTTCACTCCTCCCAACGCTTCACGGCCAGCGCCAAACTTATAGCCCTTACGAGTACAATCGCCGCATTACCACTGCTGTACAGCATATTGGTGGCCATCACCATCCGGTAGTAATGATCGATGTTTCGAAAGAAAATTTAAAAGACCCTTACTTTTTAAGTTCAGTTGGTTACAATTATAGCGCAGGTTTAGATAAATATAACTTAGCCGATCAGGCTTGCGATTTAGCCTTCTTGGGTGATAATTTGCCATCGTTCTCTTTTCCCGGGAATTTAAAGCAAGTTTACAATTACGAAACTTGGTTAAAACTTAATGATAAAAGCAACTGCCATCCTTTATTCTCTTTGGAAGCTTTTAAAGAGGCAGAAGCTAAAGACGAATTTTTAAACTTTGTTCAAGTTGATGCCAAGCAATTGACCAATTTAACAATTAACCAGTTAGCCAATGTTGTATTAATTCTCGAAACATCAGCAGTGCATGGAATGGCTGAACAACGGGCATTTTTTGTGGCTTTGCAGGAGGAAAATATTCAGATCCCGGTAATCATTAAGAGAACCTACCAGAATGTAGATGCTGATCATTTAATGCTTTATGCTGCAACCGACATTGGCGCTTTATTTACCGATGGTTTTGGGGATGGGGTATGGATTGATGCAGGAGATCAAAACCTCTCGCTGATTAATTTAACCAGTTTTGGTATTTTACAGGCTACCCGTACACGCATCAGTAAAACAGAATATATTTCTTGCCCAAGCTGTGGAAGAACACTTTTCGATTTACAAGAAACTACACAACTGATCCGTTCACGTACTGACCATTTAAAAGGGATAAAAATCGGTATCATGGGCTGTATAGTTAACGGCCCAGGCGAAATGGCCGATGCCGATTACGGTTATGTGGGTACTGGTCCCGATAAAATTACGTTATACCGCGGTAAAGAAGTGGTAAAGAAAAATGTAACTACCGCTTATGCCTTAGACGAACTGATCGACATTATTAAAGATGATGGCAACTGGGTAGAAAAGGTTTAATTAAATTATCCCTGGTCTGTGTTCTCACAGACCAGTATAAAGATTTTGATTTACATATTTTTACTTTCGATCTGTGGGGACACAGACCGAGGAGTTAAAATTATCCGCCTTGGTTTGTGTCCCCACAAACCACTTTTATAAATTAACTCATTTTTGTTTCGGTCTGTGAGGACACAGGCCGAGGCTGTTAGATCATCATTTCTATCCGCCTTGGTTTGCGTCCCCACAAACCACTTTTATAAATTAACTCGTTTTTTATTTCGATATGTGAGAATACAGACCGAGGAGTTTGAATTTTATCTGTGTGTATCCTCTTTATCTGTGGTTAATGATACATTATGGACAAGTCACACAACCATTTAAATTTCTGATCAATAAATCCTAAATTGCCTTAATGAACATCCCCGAGTTTCAATCCCTGTTTACCGAACTTAGAAACTGGCTCGCCGGCAAAGGCCTTGCTGATGGCGAACTCATTTATTCTTACTTTTTTATCGGACTGGTTGGCGTTATTTTATTTCTGTTCATCACCATATTTTTAACCCGACAGCTTTTTATCGGTGTGGTAAAAAGTGCAAAAACCAAATCCGATTGGCAAAAGGCGCTGTTCGAATTTAGGGTGTTCAGGGCATTTGCCTTAATATTTGGCGCCTACATCATCTATAATGTTGTTCCTTATCTTTTTATCGATTTTGAAAACGGGTTATTTTATGCTTTAATATTTGCTAAAATCTACATGGTTTTAGCCGTAATGTTTGCTGTAAATGCATTTCTGAATGCTTTGGTATCCATTATGGAATCATCAAAGAAATATGCCGATAAACCCATTAGAAGTTACAAACAGGTAGCCAAAATTGTATTTTATATTGTTGGTTTTGTACTCATCCTGTCGATTATTCTTGGTGAATCGCCGCTTTATGTTTTCGGTGGTTTTGGCGCAGTTACCGCTGTTTTTATTCTGGTTTTCAGAGATCCGATTTTAGGTTTTGTAGCTTCCGTACAAATGAGCGCTATTGACCTGGTAAGGGTAGGTGATTGGATTACCGTAGAGAAGTATGGTGCCGATGGCGAGGTAACTGAAATAAATTTAACTACCATTAAGGTGCGTAACTGGGATAAAACGGTAACCATTGTCCCTAGTTATGCCATCGTTAGTGAGTCGTTTAAGAACTGGCGGGCAATGGAAGAAAGTGAGGGGAGGCGGATTAAACGCCATATCAACATTAAAATTTCGAGTATTAAATTCTGCGATGAAGAATTGATCGGTAGACTGCAAAGTATCGATTTTCTGAAAGATTACCTGAAAGAAACGCAGGCTTTTATAGAAAGGTATAATGCTGAAAATACGGTGAACCCCAATAATCTGGTTAACGGCCGCCATATGACCAATATTGGAACTTTTAGGGTTTATACAGAGAAATACCTCGAAAGTAATCCACACATTAATACCGATTTAACCTTTATGGTGCGGCAGTTACAGGCCACAGAAAACGGATTGCCGATTGAGATTTATGTGTTCTCTAAAGAGAAAGGATTGAAGCGTTTCGAAGAAGTTGCCGCTGACATCTTTGATCACCTGCTGGCTGCGGTACCTTATTTTGATCTGGAAATCTTCCAAAGCCCAAGCGGCAGCGATATGCGTAATTTTGTGAGAAGAGGGGATGATTAATTTTCGAACTTAAATAGTATGGAAATAAGAATTGCGACAAATATCAACACAGAAATATTTTATGCAGCTATTAAATTCTTAAAAGAAAAAGGTTGGGAGTTAACGGCTGAATACGATGATAAAATGATTGATAAAGGGATTGACTTTGACTTTTATCGATTTGAAAAAGATAATGGAATCATATTATTAGCATGGAGCAACTGGTTTGAAGGAGAAATTAAGGCAACTGCCAAAATGTTGGATGAAATTGCTAAATATTTTAATTTGACCTTAACATATGGGGCTCCTGAATATTTAAATAACTCGAATATAATTAGTGATAGTAAGGACCTAATCAAAATCAGAAATAAGTCATTTCTCCTGATTTTAGCTTCGAAATTTTCCAAATTTAAAACGATATTCAAATTGTGAGGAGATGATTAAATTACAAGTTTTTACAGCCTAATATTTATTCATAAAGCTTAATTTCTTGTTCCTTTGCCTCATATGATCGTCATGCTGTCCCGAAGTTTCGTGATCAGCATCTTTCTAGCTGACTAGACCCTGACATAAATTACCTTCAGTGAGCTCGCTAAGGCTCGGTTCAGGGTGACGGCCACGAATTAGGGGTACTACTCACCCAAAAATACTAAAACCTTTTCACAAACCTTAAACAACAGCGGTGGTAAAGTTTCGTTGGTGTAGGGCTGTGTAGCACCATAAACATGATTGGCACCTTCAATTTTAACTAACCTGCTGCCAGGATTGGCCTCTGCCAAAGTTTGTGCAGTTTCAAAAGGAACATTTACATCATCATCGCCATGGATAATCAACCACGGGATGTTTACCCGTTTTGCTGCAGCTATAATATTCAATGCTGCTTCATTCTCTTCCAGATCTTCCAATAGACTAACATTTAAAGGCATCTGCTCTTTCGTACGGGCATTGGTCACAAAGATTTTTCCATTCTTTTTCCATTCAGCTTCTTGTTCTTTTTTCCACAGGCTGGTAAAATCACCAATGGCACTCCAGGTAATCAGTTTGTTAATCCTTAAATCGTTTGCAGCCTCAATGATCGATAATCCACCGCCGCGGCTATGGCCTATCAGGTTTACCTTTGTGTCTTTACCGTATGCTTTTTCGATAAAATCGAGTACCGCATTTAAATCAAAAAGTTCTTTCGATACAGTATTGTTAGCAAAGGCATCCATATCGGTTACATCTTTCGGGTCATCAACTGGCACACCACTATGCGATAAATTGAATTTAACGTAACGGTAACCGTTGCTGGCAAAATGCCTGGCTACTAAATTGTGTGCCCCCCAATCTTTAAAACCTTTAAAGCCATGCACAAAAAGTACAATGGGCGTATTAGGGTTTTTCTCATCGAAAGTAATATCGCCGATAATTAATTTTCTGTCAGCACCGATCAGGCTAAAATTGCTTTGTGTAATCATAATTTAAGGAATTGGTACAGATTATAAACCTACGAAATCTT
Source organism: Pedobacter sp. GW822-FHT03F06 (assembly GCF_058801365.1). Lineage (NCBI taxonomy): Bacteria > Pseudomonadati > Bacteroidota > Sphingobacteriia > Sphingobacteriales > Sphingobacteriaceae > Pedobacter > Pedobacter sp. GW822-FHT03F06. Next base: position 217,075 of record NZ_JBXANE010000010.1, on the reverse strand, counting down.
ATTTTGTTGTGCATTTTTTGTGTTTAGAATAGAAGGATATTGACCACAGCCGTGAGTATAATAGCCCTGATGGAAATGGAAATCCCTTTTGGATAGGTTAAATTGTTGTTTAGCGAGGTTTATCCAAAAGGATTGGAATGTACAGCAGGACAGTACCCTTCCCACTCGCACCGGAACTGCGCTTCAAAAAAAGGATATATAATATTTTGAATAATAAATATTCTTTAAGTAATAATGCGTGGCCCAATCATAAACAATAACCGCCAAGGCAACCTTATTCATGCAATTATGATCAATATAATTAATAGTACCGCTAGCTTTCCGGTCAATATAATCCAAAAAAGATTTCTAATATCCCTAAGAAATAAATTAAAAAGCCAGGTGCAGGCAACCATTTTGGCATAATAACGTAATATACTGCAGTGGATAAAAAGTAGTTACATCTAGCCAGGACCTAGAAAAGGGCGTAAATCAAGAGGAAAATTATGCAGATTGGTTTGTTCATATAAATCAATATGGTTTGATTAATCTTTAGGTTCTTTATTTAAAACCGTTCTAAATTGATGTAAATTACAGGTTAATGACAGTCACATGCGTTCACCCTGTTACTTTTGTATCCCGATAATAGTTAATAACGGAAGCACTTGGAATATTTAAAAGTAATAGCTTTTACGCATCACCACATCGACCTGAAATCTTTAGGGAAATTAGTTATTTGTGATCAGAGTTTAGATAGCAGGTTGAAGAATGTTCAGGCAGAACTTCCCGTTAGCGAAATTTTCTATATTGGAACCTGCAACCGGGTGGAGTTTGTTTTCCTTACCAAAGAGAAAACAGACAAGGAATTTGTAACCAGGTTCCTTACTGTTTTAGACATGGGCCTACCTCCTGAATTTATGGAGCGTTTTCTGGATAATGTTACGGTATACGAAAACGAAGAAGCTTTTAACCATTTGCTCAGAACATCGTGCTCTTTAGAAAGTTTGGTGGTTGGTGAAAAGGAAATTCTTGCCCAGATCCGTAAAGCTTATGAAAACTGCCGCGATGCAGGTTTTACTGGCGATTACATGCGTATGATTATGGACCGTGTGGTTAAAACCGCAAAAGAAGTTTATACCCACACCAATATTTCAAAGAATCCCGTTTCTGTTGTTTCATTGGCCTACCGCAAACTAAAAGAGTTAAATATGTGTGGCAACTCACGTATCTTGATTATTGGCGCTGGCGAAACCAATCAGAACATTGCAAAGTACCTCAACAAACATAAATACTCGAATTTCTCGATTTTCAACCGTACGTTTTCTAAGGCCGAATCTTTGGCACAAGAGCTAGGTGGTAAGGCTTATCCTTTAGCAGCACTTGAAGATTTTAATGAAGGATTTGATGTAATCATTACCTGTACTGGCTCTACGGAGGCAATTATTAACGAAGCCTTATATGCCAAACTTTTAAACGGCGATCAGGGCAAAAAGGTAATTGTAGATTTGGCCATTCCGAATGATGTTACGCCTGCAGTGATCCATAACAACCCTGTACATTATATTGAGGTAGAATCGCTAAAAGAGGTAGCACGCAAAAATATCCAGGAACGTTATAACGAACTGGTACATGCCGAAGAAATTATCAGCAATAACATCACCGAATTTTTCTCTGTTTTAAAACAACGCCGTATCGAACTGGCGATGCAGGAAGTGCCAAGAAAGATTAAAGAAATCAAAAATACAGCCATAAATGGCGTGTTTGCCGATGAAATTAGTCAGATGGATGAAGCCTCACGCGAAGTTTTAGAACGTGTAATGAACTACATGGAGAAAAAATACATCAGTGTTCCGATGGTAATGGCCAAAGAAATTTTGGTCAATCAATCTTAAGGTTTTACCGCAAAAAACACTAAGCCCAGATATCTTTTGTCTTTTAGCTAAATCCTGAAACCAATTCCCTTTTCGTCATGCTGAACTTGTTTCAGCATCTTTCTTGCAATCAACTTAATTTCTTACATGGTTTAACTGCCATCTAATATAAATAACATTTAAATTTTATTTATGGGGAGCGTTGTGTGGCTTAAGATTCTTCGCTGCACTCAGAATGACAAACCGATTGTGTAATGTCACAGAAATCCTTTAAATTCCCTATTCTGTAACCTCACTGTCTCATTTTTAAACAATTCATGGTATAAACCACTAATTAAATTAAATTTGCAACTCATTTAACCTTTATAGTGAAGAAATTAACCATTGGAACACGCGGTAGCGACCTGGCTTTATGGCAAGCAAATCATATAAAAGATGAATTGGCTGCAATTGGGATAGAAGCAGAAATAAAAATCATTAAAACGCAGGGCGATAAAATCCTGAATTTAAGATTGGATAAACTGGAAGGCAAAGGCTTTTTTACCAAAGAATTGGAAGAGGAGCTTTTAGGTGGAACAATTGATCTGGCTGTACATTGCCTTAAAGATTTACCTACTACACACCCTGAAGGATTGATTATCGCTGCTTTACCACCACGTGAAGAAGCAAGCGAATACCTATTGATTTTAAAAGATTGTGTAGATGTTTCGCAGAAGCTTTCGTTAAAAAAAGGTGCTATGGTTGGCACTTCATCCAACCGTCGCAAAGCCCAGTTACTGGGCTTACGCCCTGACTTAGAGGTTGAAGATTTACGCGGAAATGTGCCCACCCGTATCCAAAAACTTCGCGATGAAGATTATGATGCCATTCTGATCGCAAAAGCTGGTGTTAAGCGCTTAAATCTTGATGTGAGCGATTTACATGTGGAAGAATTAGAAACTACCGAGTTTATCCCGGCACCCGCCCAGGGCGCTTTGGCTATTCAGATCAGGGAAAATGATACTGAGCTTTTTGATGCATTGCAAAAATTGCACGATCCTGAAACGGCAGAGACTGTAACTGTAGAACGTAAGGTTTTAAACCTTTTCGAAGGTGGTTGCCACATGCCTTTGGGCTGTTACTGCAAAAAAGAAAACGGAAAATTCGAAATATGGACTTCAAAAGCCGAAACGGCCGACCATTTTCCAGAACGTTTGTTTTTACGCGCAGAAAGTACCGAAGGTTTGGCAGAAAAAATTGTGGCCAAGTTTAATGTAGAAAGAAAGAAACCGGCAAAGGTTTTCATTTCACGCGAAATTGGCGAGCACAGTTATTTCCGTAGAGCATTAGAAAATAATAATATTGAAATAGAAGGACGTTCATTGATCCGTACCTTCCCGATAGTAACGGTTTTAGATCAGTTTATTTTAAGGCATGTAGACTGGGTTTTCTTCAGCAGCCGCAATAGTGTTGAATATTTTTTCAACTTAAAACCGGTATTGCCAAAGAAAACAAGGTTTGGCGTGGTAGGAAGAGGATCAGAAGATGCCTTGCGTAAATTTGGCCATATTGCCGATTTTGTTGGCGAGAGTGGCGATATCACCGAAGTTGCTGAAGATTTTGCGCAATTGGTTGGTGGTCAGCAAATACTGTTCCCTAGAGCACAGGATTCTTTACAATCGATTCAAAAATCATTGCCAGCTGATGCTAAAATAATCGATCTGCCGATTTACGAAACGGTAATCGAAGATGATATAGACCAGAGTTATGCCGATGTGCTGATTTTTACCAGTCCATCAAATGTTGATGCCTATTTCGCTGATAATTTATTGGAACCAGGCCAACAGGTAATTGCTATAGGAAACTCTACCGGTAAGAAATTTGATGAAATGGGCGTGAAATATGCTTTGCCTTATTCGCCTGATGAAATTGGATTAGCTGAAGCGGTGTTTGGGATAGAGATAAGGTAGGTTTGAGGCGGAAGGTAGAGGGTTGGAAGGCCGAAGGTTTTGAGAGGGTAAAGACTAAAGCGCAAAGCCGATTACCCCCTGCAAGAAATATCCACTGCGAAATCCAAAATCGGTGTAATCATCTAATCCGTGTAATCACCCCGTAAGGAAAAATAGAAGATATTCAGGTCTCGATACTTGATACTAAATACCTGATACTAAATACTTGATACAAATAAAATGTTAAACCGTCCGCGTAGATTAAGGAAAAACCCATTGGTGAGAGAGATGGTAGCCGAAACCCGGTTATCGAAAGATATGTTTGTGTACCCTTATTTTATAGTGCCAGGCAGCAATGTTACCCACGCCATTGATGCCATGCCGGGGGTAAACCATTATTCGGTTGATACCCTTGTTAAAGATGTTGAGGCTGGATTGAAAAAAGGACTCAACAAAATTATGCTTTTCGGTGTGGGCGATGAAAAATCAGAAGATGCTAAGTCAGCCTATCACGATCATTCTTTGGTACCAACTGCAGTTCGTGAGCTCAAAAAACAATTCGGAGACGATTTATATCTAGTTACCGATGTTTGCGTTTGTTCTTATACTACCCATGGTCATTGCGGTATTTTAGAGAACGATTATGTTCAAAACGATAAAACAGTAGAGGTAATCGCTAAAATGGCTTTAACACATGCTGAAGCTGGTGCTGATATGTTTGCCCCGTCTGACATGATGGATGGACGGATTGAGGCCATTCGTAATCTTTTAGATCATAACGGTTTTGTTAATGCAGCAATTATGAGCCATGCTACAAAATTTGCTTCTGCCTATTATGGCCCTTTTAGAGAGGCTGCAGACTGCGCACCAAGCAAAGGTGATAGGAAGGCTTATCAGATGGATTTCAGAAACCCGCTGGAAGCTTTACGAGAAGCGCAGCTGGATGAACAAGAAGGCGCTGATGTGTTAATGGTGAAGCCGGGTTTAGCTTATCTGGATATTATCCAAAGGTTAAAACAAGATACCAATTTGCCAATTGCGGTTTATAATGTATCAGGCGAATACTCGATGGTAAAAGCAGCTGCCGAACGCGGTTGGATAGATGAACAAAAAGTAGTAATGGAAACCATGCATGCTTTCGCCCGTGCAGGCGCAAGTATTATTACCACTTACCATATTAAAGATATTTTAAATAACAACTGGCTTTAGAGGCGGAAGGTAGAAGGCTTAATGGTTGAGGGCTTATACCCACAATCTAGATCCTTAACAATTCGTTCTAAAACCTACAATGAGGTAAAAGATTGATGGCTTATTGGCTATGGGTTATGCGCCCAGATCCTTCTACCTTCTACCTTTTAGCCTTCAACCTTAACAAAAATGTTAGATTCATTAAAGAAAATGTTTTCAGGCAACGAAGCTGATATTCCGGTAAATACGGGTAGTAAACCTGATATTTCGAGAGTAAAATCTGCCGAATTGTACGAGAAATCAAAAACGTATTTCCCAGGTGGGGTAAACTCTCCGGTAAGGGCTTTTAAATCTGTTTATGGTACACCACTTTTTATAGAAAAAGGTGACGGCTGCTTTATCTGGGATGCTGATGGTAATCAGTTTATCGATTTCTGTGGTAGCTGGGGACCACTAATTTTAGGTCATAACAATCCTAAAATCCGCGAAAAAGTTACCGAGGTAATGCAGAACGGAATGAGCTTTGGTGCGCCAACAGCTTTGGAAAATGAATTGGCTGAGCTGATTATTAAAAATAATCGTTTTGTTGAGAAAATACGTTTTACGAGTTCGGGAACGGAAGCGGTAATGTCGGCGATACGTTTGGCAAGAGGTTTTACCAGCCGCGATAAGATTTTAAAATTCGAAGGCTGTTACCATGGTCATAGCGATTCGCTTTTGGTTAAAGCCGGTTCTGGTTTGGTTACTTTTGGTGAGACCTCTTCTGCGGGTGTGCCAAAATCTTTTGCTGAAGAAACCATCGTTGTACCCCTAAATGATAAAACGGCTATTGAACAAGCTTTTGCTCAGTTCAAAGATCAAATCGCTGCGGTAATCATTGAGGGTATTCCGGCAAATAATGGTTTGATTATTCAAGATGAAGAATATATTCATTTCTTACGTAAAATTTGTACGGATAACGGTTCCCTTCTGATTTTTGATGAAGTTATTACCGGTTTCAGGATAGGTTTTGAAGGGGCAGCAGCACATTATGGTGTTACACCTGATATTGTTACTTATGGTAAAATTATTGGTGGCGGCTTACCTGTTGGGATGTATGGTGCACGTGCCGAAATTATGGCGCATATTTCTCCTGATGGTGGTGTGTATCAGGCCGGAACCCTATCTGGAAATCCTGTGGCCATGGCAGCAGGAATCGCCACATTAACAGAACTGAACAAATCGAGCTTTTATAAAGATCTGAATGCGAAAGCACAAGAATTTGTAGCCAGTATTCAGCGTTTTGCAACCGCACGCAATTATAAATTTAAAGTATTTACCATTGGCTCAATCTTCTGGTTTGCATTTACTGATAAGGATAAAATCCAATCGGCCGATGATATTGATGCTGGCAGCATGGAGAAATTCAAAATTATGCACCGTGAACTATTGAACAGAGGAATTTACTTAGGGCCATCGGGATATGAAGTTGGTTTCGTATCTTCAGCACATACTAAGATCGAATTGGAGAAAGCAAAACGTGCTATTTTTGAAGCATTAGATTTAGTGTTTAAGAAGTAAGGCTTTTTTAAGCTACGACATAATGATTTATGATGGTTCGTGGAGACACGAACCATGGGAAAAACAATCTGTGAAATCCAGAAATCTGTGTAATCAACCCGAAGGAAAGATCGACGAATGAAGAAATCTATAATTATATTTTACGCATTATTGCTTTACGCACTCATTCAACTCGTTTCGTGGGGAACACTGGTGGTGCGTTTGCAACCAAGCCGCATGACGATGATTATGGGTGAAGGTTCGGTGTTTTTATTTTTGCTTTGTATCGGCGGGTATTTCCTGCATCAATCGTTAAAACGTGAGGATAAATTAAGAGAGCAGCAGCAAAATTTCCTGATGTCGATAACACATGAACTTAAATCGCCTTTAGCTGCTATAAAACTTTCTATTCAAACAATTGTTAAACGGGATTTGGATAAAGCACGTCAAACTTCATTATTAAATAATTCGTTAAAAGACATTGAGCGTTTGGATGATCTGGTCGAAAATATGTTGTTGGCCACCAAAATTGAAAACCGATCTTACACTTTTCCCAAAGAAAAATTTAACTTTTCGGAGCTGGTATATAAAATTACCGATCGTTTACAGGTTCATTCTTGTGGCAATGAACAATTAATAAGTACGCAAATTCAGCCAAATTTGCAGATAATGGGTGACAAATTTGCCTTATCGTCAGTTGTAACCAATTTGATAGAGAATGCAGTAAAGTATTCGAGCCCATGCGATGAGATAAATGTGCATTTAAACGAGGTGGATGGACATATTCAGTTAAGTGTTATTGATAAGGGGCCAGGTATTTCAGATGCCGAAAAAATGTTGATATTTGATAAGTTTTACCGTGTTGGTAACGAGAATGTCAGAAAAGCGAAAGGAACAGGTTTAGGCTTGTTTATTGTGAAAGAGGTTTTACAATACCATGATGCAGATATTACAGTAAAAGACAATTTGCCTCAAGGAAGTATTTTTGAAGTAACATTTAGTTAATCTCAATTATGTCACAAAAATTAAGAATTCTATTGGTAGAAGACGAGGATCACTTGTTAGATGCTATCAAATTAAACCTGGAACTTGAGGGTTATAAAGTTCACGCCGTTAAAGATGGCAAAACCGCTCTTAAAATTTTTAAAGAAGAACGCTTCAATCTAATTATTTTAGATGTAATGCTGCCTGAAATGGATGGTTTCCAGGTTTGCGAAACAATCCGTTTAGAGAATGCAGAAGTTCCAATTATGTTTTTAACAGCTAAAAACACGTCGGAAGACCGTGTGTTAGGTTTGAAAAAAGGAGCTGACGATTATTTGGTTAAACCTTTCAACTTAGAAGAATTAATTCTTCGTGTGGGTATTTTGGTTAAACGCAGTTTAAAATCTGATGATTTAAAAGAATTGAATTCTTACAAAATCGGTGATAAAACAATTTATTTTAACTCTTTCGAATTAAAACACGATGATGGTACCATTACACCATTAACCAAAAAAGAAACGATGTTGTTGAAACTGTTAATCGAGCGTAAAAACGATGCCGTTTCTAGAGAGCAGATTTTAGAAACCGTTTGGAATTATGATGTTTATCCATCAACGAGAACGATTGATAACTTCATCTTAACGTTCCGCAAGTATTTCGAACCAGATCAAAAAAATCCGGTTTATTTCCATTCAATTCGTGGTGTAGGCTATAAATTTACTGATAGTCATTAATGTACAATAATAAGGGCAGATATGCTTTAATGGCAGTTTTTTTGCTTGCTGCATTTGTTTGTGTATTTTACAATCAATATCAGCTGGCAGCTGTTTCAGGGCTGTTGTTTGCCTTTGTTGTTTGGAGTCATTTTAAGCACAGTTCAGTTTTAATGGCATCGAAACATTTTAAGAATAACGAATTCGGAAAAACCAAAACCCTATTGGCAGAGGTGGTTAAGCCAGAGCGCTTGGCCAAAAGCCGAAGGGGTTATTACGAATTTATGCAGGGCAATATGGCTTTGAAGGAAGAAGACTACGATAAGGCGGAGTATCACTTTCAGTTGGCTAGCCGCTTTCCTGTGGGAGGTAAAAATGAAAAATCGTACGTATTGATCCATTTGGCTAACCTTGCTTTGCGGAAGAAAGATAAAGAAAGGGCAGAAGCTTATACGAAATTGGCGAAAGAACTTGCCGAAACGCAACGCTCGAAAGACATTATCGTTAAAATTGAAAAAGAAATAAGCAAATTATAATATTAATATTGTCATTTTGAATAACGAAGCACCAGTTTAGGAATAAAAAGGTACTTCGTTTTTTTTTTATTTATACCTTTGCAAAATTAAAATTTTAGCTCGGTCGTCATGCTGAACTTGTTTCAGCATCTTTCCTTAGTTAGACCCTGAAATAAATTCAGGGTGACGATACGCGGCACCAGATACAAATCATGAAGAATAACTTATTTTTAGACGCAGCATTTTCAAAACAAACCGAACGCCCACCAGTATGGATGATGCGTCAGGCAGGTCGTTTTATGCCACAATATTGGGAAATTAAAAACAAATACTCTTTTTTAGAGATGTGTAAAAACCCAGAAATTGCTGCAGATGTGACCATGTTACCCGTTGATTTGTTGGATATTGATGCCGCGATTTTATTCTGTGATATTTTGGTAACCGGCGAGGCTATGGGTGGTGATTTGAGTTTTACTCAAGGCGTTGGACCTAAGTTTGCAAATCCGGTGCGTACCGCTAAAGATATCGAAAACTTAACTGTTGATTGCCTGGACGAATTGCAGTATGTTGCTGATGCGATTAAAGTGATTCAACAACGATTGGATAGCAGAATTCCATTGATCGGTTTTGCAGGTGCGCCATTTACCGTAATGAGTTATTTAATTGAAGGAGGTTCTTCTAAAGATTTTAAATTAACCAAGCTCTTTATACATAATCAGCCAGAATTGGCACACAAACTTTTGGCTAAAATTGCAAAAGTAACGGCCGATTACCTGAATCTTCAGATTGCTGCTGGCGTTAATGCTGTTCAGATTTTTGATAGCTGGGCACTTGCCTTATCATGGAATGATTATCAGGAGTTTTCTCACCGTTACATTCAGGAAATCATTGCCAACTTAAACAGAAAAGATATTCCCGTTATTTCTTTCTGTAAAGGAAGTTCGGTTTTTGCTCCGATTATGGCAGAAGCTAAACCAGATGTAATTTCGGTTGACTGGAATGCTGATTTATTGAATATTAAAAATGCTTTGCCAAAAGGTATTGCTGTACAGGGAAATTTAGATCCACATATTTTATATGCTGATAAAGCAGTAATTAAAGCACAGATCCATAAATTGTTCGAGCGCATGCGTGGTACTGAAGGTTTTATCTTCAACTTAGGACATGGTATAATGCCAGATATTCCTTTCGATAATGTGAAGTATGCAATTGAGGTGGTTAAGGAGTTTAGGTATTAACCACTAAATCCCTTAAAGGGGACTTTGAACAGCGAATACAAATTGTTATATTTGGATATATAAGGGCTAGAGCTTATCCTAAAATTTTTCTAATGAAGAAGATCGAAGTTATAGATACGTTGAAAGAGATGCCAGATGAATTTTCTGCAGATGAATTAATTGAAAGGATTTTATTACTTCAAAAAATTGATGCAGGATTGAATCAAGTTCAAACGGGTAAAATTTATTCTGAAGAGGAGGCCGAGAAAAAATTAGAGAAATGGCTAAAATAGTCTGGACAGAAATAGCCATTGATGATTTAAATAATATTGCAAATTTTCATAGTCAGTATTCTCATAACTTTGCTTCAGCTATAATTAAGAAACTCTTTAACAAACCTAAAATTTTAAAGGAAATGCCCGAATTGGGAAGGATCGTTCCTGAAAGAGATAATGAAGCAATCCGTGAACTTATAGAAGGTAATTACCGGATTATTTATTTTTTCGATAAGGGAATTGATACTGTTGAGATCATTACCGTTCATCATGCCGCTCAACCCTTTCTATAATCCTCTAAATATTAAATGATAGAAACCTTACAGCCATATTACTACTATTTTCTTGCAGTACACATTGTATTTGTAATTAGCTGGATGGCGGGATTGTTTTATATCCTTAGTCTTTTTATTTACCACACTGAGGCAAACGATAAGCCCGAACCTGAAAAAAGTATCCTCCAGAAACAGTTTGTTAAAATGGAGGCTACTTTATGGAAAATTATCGCCACCCCAGCCATGATCATTTCTGTTTTGGCAGGTGTATCTATGCTGACTTTAAACCAAGGTTTGCTTCAAGCTGATTGGATGTGGGTTAAGCTAGGTTTTGTTGTTGGCTTACTCATTTATCATTTCATCTGCCAAAACATCGTTAAACAGCTTAAAAACAATCAATATAAGCTAAGCAGCTTTCAGTTGAGGTTATGGCGTGAGCTTGCTACCATTTTTATGATCGCCATTGTATTTGTGGTCATCCTTAAAAGTGCCATTAACTGGATTTATGGTTTAATTGGTATAATGGGTGTAGCTATGGCCATTATGATTGGGGTTAAGCTGTACAAGAACTATCGTAAAAAGCGTGGTGAATAATCATTTTGCCACAAAGTCACTTGGGCATCAAGAATATTGTTTGTAATTAAAGTATTAAAAAACTTTGTGTTCTTGCACCTTAGTGGTTAATTGAATAAATTACTTTGTTTTCTTTGCGTAAACTTCGCGTGCTTCGCGGTTAAATAAACCAAAAACTATTCTAAATTTGGGCGATAAAATTCAAGCGCATGTTTACATCTACGGGTCTGAAAAAGACCTTACTCTTAATATCTTTTCTTTTTAGTACTTATTTCGCTTCGGCACAGTTTAATCAATCGGCTTTCGAAAATCGTATCCGTCCCGATAGCAGCTTAACCAACGAGGTTCACTTCAACTTTTATAATTTAAACTACGTTCGTAATTACGAGTATACCAACGATTTTCACGATGGTTATACATTGTACGGAACACAGTTGCAGCCTCAAATTGTTTATTACGCGCATCCTAATCTGGCGATTACCGCTGGTGCTTTTATCAGAAAGGATTTCGGGCGGAACGGAATTTCCGATGCAAAGCCTTTGTTCAGTGTAAAATACCATAAAAGAAATCTTACTTTAATTTTTGGAAGTTTAGAAGGTAATATTCAGCATAAGTACATCGAACCATTATACGATTTCGAAAGAACCCTAACCACACCAATTGAATATGGAACACAGTTATTGGTTGAGCGCAAGAAGTTTACTTTAGATGCCTGGATAGCCTGGCAGAAAATGATTTATAAGGGTGATCCTGCCAAAGAAGAAATTATTGGTGGTTTATCTACCGAAAGCACCATTGCAGAAGGTAATGGATGGAAATTTAGTTTGCCTGCCCAATTTTTGGCTTTCCATCAAGGTGGGCAGATTGATGTGCTAAAAGAAATTCCCATTACCACCATGTTTAACGGTGCGACTGGGTTAAAACTGCACAAAGCAATTAATACCAACATTAAACAGGTGTATACCGACAATTATATTGCGGTGTATAAAGATTTTTCACCTGATAAAAGAAAAGCTTACGAAGGTGGCTTTGGTTTATGGTTAAATGCAGGTGTAGAAAGTAAATGGGGCAGTTTGGTGGCTTCTTATTGGAAAGGCAATAACTTTATTTCAATTAAAGGTATGCCGCTTTATGAATCGGTTTCAGATAATCTGTACAGTCCGGGCTTAAAGCAGAGTGCAAGAAATATTGTTTCATTGCGTTATGCTTACCAAAAAGAGTTAATTCCACATTTATACCTTGATGTTCGTTTCGAACCGCATATCGATTTAGACAATACCGATAAACAACTTCAGTTTAACCATTCATTCTTTTTAACCTACAAACAGGATTTTAAATTGTTTAAGGTGAAAAAGGATGGAAGGTAGAAGGTGGAAAGGTTGAGGGTGATTAAGTTCATACAATTTCAAACCCCGTAGGTTTTAAAACCTACGGGGTTTGTTATTTAAGCATTGTCCCTGCCAACTAAACCCGATAACAGCGAAAAACACGAAGGTGAGGAACGAACCAAGGCTTTGAAGCGGATAGCGGGACCGCTGCTCCCGATGAAATGCTGAATATTCATTTTCAAATAAAAATCTATATCTTTCTTAAAAAATATTTTAATCATATCTATTTGATAGTCAATAGATATGATTCTGTTTTTAACTTTATTTAACTTTTTTTCTCACCTCATGCAACCATTGTTTGTAATCCGCCATCTTCTATATACAAACACACAATGAAATTGACGCGGAGCTATACGATAAACGATTTGATGGAAGGCTGCAAAGCTGGCGACCGGAAGATGCAAGAGTTGCTTTACAAGCAAACAGCATCGAAGATGTTGGCCGTTTGTATGCGCTACGCCAAAGACAGGATGGAAGCAGAAGATGTACTGCAGATGGGGTACATTAAAATTTTCCAGAAAATAAAAGAGTACAGGGGCGATGGTTCTTTTGAAGGCTGGATTAGAAGGGTTATGGTGAATACTGCAATTGAAAGTTACCGTAAAAATTTACGCAGCTTAAATGTTGTAGAAATAGATGAAGCTTACGAGCAACCGTCAACGGGATTTGATTTTGGCACTTTAGGGATGCAGGATTTAATGAAGGCAATACAAAAATTGGCAGATGGTTACCGCATGGTTTTTAACATGTACGTAATTGAAGGTTATTCGCACAAAGAAATTGGAGAAACACTTGGGATCACAGAAGGCGCGAGTAAATCGCAACTGTCGAGAGCAAGGGCAATATTAAAAGAAGAAATTATTAAAATGGAGGGATTTGGTTATGCAACCTATACGGGATAAGGATTTCGATCAGTTATTTAAAGATGCTTTTGCTGATGCAGAAGTAACACCTTCGAGGGATTTATGGAGCAATATTGAAAGCGAAATAACACCTAAGAAAAAAAGAATCATACCGATTTATTGGTTGTCTGCGGCCGCTGTATTATTGATCGCTACGATTGGGATTTTGGTTTATCAACAGCAAAATACCGGCAGTGGAGGTAAACAATTGGCCAGTAACACGATTAAAAAAACGAAACCAGTGGTACAAGAGCCCGTTGTTAAAGATTCGTCGGCTACAATTGTTGCACCAGTTGAAAATATCGCACCAGTTGTGCCAGTTCAACCTAAGGTGGTAAGTGCTATTGCCAAAACGAAGGTGAAACGAGAAGTTAAGCCTGTTATAGGGCAACCGCGCATAGTTACAGCCCCTGAAATGCAAAAGCAAGAAACAATTGTGGCTAAAGTAGAAGAACCTAAAAAGGATATCAAAACAAGAATTGAAGAGGCGATTTTACAGCCAAAAGAAGAGGTTGTAACTGCGGTTGTTGCAACGCCAGTTAAAACGGATGAACCTGTTAACGATAACGAACAAAATAAAGGTATCCGTAATGTTGGTGATGTGGTAAACCTCATCGTTAATAAAATGGACAAAAGAAAAGATAAGCTGATCCAGTTCCGTACAGATGATGATGATTCTTCTTTGGCATCGATCAATATTGGCCCATTTAAAATAGGTAAACGGAATAAGAAATAAACAGTTTTTAATGATCAGTTGGCAATTATCAGTTAACAGTGTCTAACATTAAACATTTAAACTTTACAACAATTAACATAACAAACACACATATATGAAACGTCTAATTTATACAACACTTTTGGTAAGCGGGCTTGCCGGTGTTATGGCTCCAGGTGCTTTTGCACAACAAGATAGTACCAAAAAGAAAATGGATTATAGTGAAGGACATGGTATCATCATTAAAACCAAATCTACAGATTCAGTTAAAAAAGGCCGTTTTGTGGGCGGAATTACTTTTACCAGGGTTGATTTAGGTTTCTCCAGGTTAATCGATAATGGAAGCTTCAACTTATCTCCAAACAACGATTTTTTGGATTATAAAGGTGGTAAAACCAGTACTTTCTCTTTCGATGTTCTGCAATTAGGCTACCGTTTTAATTCAAACTTTAAGGTTTATGTAGCCGGTGGGTTCGACTGGACATTGATCCGTTTGCGGAAAGACATTACTATTGCTAAAAATTCTAACGAATTTGTATATACCGATCAGGCGCCTGTACATTTTTCAAAAAACCGTTTCTCGAGCAGTTATGTACATATTCCCTTAAACTTCGAATTCCGTACCAGCGAAAACAAAAACAGCAAAAGATTTTACCTGGTTTTAGGTCCGGAGGTTAGCTTTTTGCTAAACGGAAAAATTAAACAGGTAAGTGAAGAACGTGGTAAAGAAAAACAATACGATAGCTACCACTTTCAATCAGTTCGTTACGGTGGTACAGTTAGATTTGGCTATGGTGGTATAGGATTATTTACCAAATATTACTTTAACGATATGTTTACTACCGCTCAACAAGCTGGCTTGAAAAACATGAGCTTTGGGGTTACCTTCGGATTAAACTAAAACACAGCAACACACAAATAAGACAGATCCTGTTTCGGTTAGGCGAGACAGGATTTTTTGATATGAGCTTAAATTCAGTAATTAGTTGTTAAAAGTGTTTTAAAAACGTCTAGTCCAGATCGATTCCTTATACTGATCCAATAGCTATCGGATTTATTTCAACATCTTTTTAGCATGAAAGACCCTGAAATAAATTCAGGGTGACGATCGCGTTAGAAAAAGAGGGAAAAAACTGATCGAAATACATAAGTATTAATCGAATTCAGGTTCTAAAGTTTTGGTAAGATTATTCTCATCGATTAAAGATTTTAAGCAATTCTCTATAAATTCATCCAAACTTATACCTTGCTCTTGCGCATAAATTTTGGCCTGCTCTATAACAGCATCATCAAGTGTTAGTGTGATTTTAGCTTTCATGTCTTTGTATTTTGTTGATTTAAAGATAAATACAGTTTCGCTGAATTTCTAAATAAAATATTAACAATTACACCGGGTTTAACCTTATACCTTCCACCTCAAAACCCTCCACCTTTTTATTATCTTTACCGTGTGAGCAATACCATAATCAGCGTTAAAAACTTAACCAAGCAATATCAGGCAGAACAGGCCGGGGGGATTAAAAATGTAAGTTTCGAGATCAAAAGAGGCGATGTAGTGGCCATAATCGGAGAGAGTGGAAGTGGAAAATCGACTTTACTTAAATCCATCTACGGATTGCTGAAAACCGATGAAGGTGAAATCTTTTTCGAAAATCAAAGGGTTAAAGGCCCTGATGAACAACTCATTCCAGGCCATAAGCAGATGAAAATGGTTACGCAGGATTTTTCGTTGAATATTTATGCGAAAGTTTACGATAATATTGCCTCACAACTCTCCAATACCGATCTTAAAACGAAAGCCGAAAAAACGCTCCAGATTATGGAACATCTCCGGATTTCGCCACTCCAGAACAAAAAAATTATCGAGCTGAGTGGGGGAGAGCAGCAACGTGTGGCCATAGCTAAAGCAATGGTAGCTGATACACAGGTTTTACTTTTAGACGAACCTTTTAGCCAGGTTGATGCCTTACTTAAAAATCAGCTACGTGCCGATATCAAACGGGTAGCCTCCGAAACTGGTGTTACTGTAATTTTGGTTTCTCACGATCCAGCCGATGGTTTATTCCTGGCCGACCAGTTACTGATCCTGAAAAATGGCGAACTGCTGCAAACAGGAAAACCGGTAGAAATTTACCAGCACCCAAAACACATTTACACCGCTCAGATTTTAGGCAATGCTGTGGTTTTATCGAAAGCCGATGCCGAAAAAATTGGTTTAAAAACGGAAAAAGAATTCGTTGTGTTTTACCCCGAATGGGCCGAAATAAGCAATAGTTGGAGCAGTAGGCGCTATGAGGTAAAGGATGTGTACTACAAAGGCTTTTATGATGAACTGCTTTTAGAAAGAAATGGCGTGAACATTCGTGCCTTGCAACTGAACAAGGGAGAGCATAAAAAAAACGACCACGTTCAATTGAACATCAGTCGTTTTTTGGAGTTTTAATTGTAGTTATAGTTTTATGTTTTAATTAAAAAGTTATAATTATAATTATAACTTTTTAGTATATTTGATATGATTGTAATTATAATTATAACATGAATATACCAGCTGACATTTTAAATCGTGATAAATACATATCCCAAATACGACCTTTCATACGTAAAAACCTGATTAAGGTATTAACTGGGCAACGTAGGGTTGGAAAGAGTTATCTGATTTTTCAGATTATAAACAATATTATTGGACAGGATAAGGATGCAAATATTATTTACATTAATAAAGAAGATTTACAGTTCGATTTTATTCGAAATGCAAATGATCTGAATGATTACATCCTATCAAGAGTAAAACCTGATTTGCATAATTATATCTTTATAGATGAAATACAGGATATTGCTGATTTTGAAAAAGCGTTAAGATCACTTTTACTCGATCAAAATAATGATATATACATTACAGGTAGCAATGCTAAAATGCTTTCTGGAGAATTGGCTACTTACTTAAGCGGGAGATACGTTGAGTTTACCATTTACAGTTTGTCATATTCTGAGTTTTTATTGTTTCATAAATTGAAGAATAGTGACAAAAATATGGAGCACTATTTTAAGTATGGTGGGTTACCTTATCTGATTAATTTAACTTTAAATGAGCAGGCTTTTGAATATCTTAATAGCATTTATACAACTATTTTGTTTAGGGATGTTGTTTCCAGATATAATCTGAGAAATAGTAATTTCTTAGAGAAACTTGTTCTTTTCCTAGCAGATAATATTGGAAGTTTGTTTTCTGCCAAAAAAATAAGTGATTTTCTTAAATCTCAACAAACAAAAATAGCACCGAATCAAATACAGACTTATACAGGGTATTTGGTAAATGCATATATTATTCATGAGGTAGACCGTTATGATATTGTTGGGAAAAGGATTTTTGAAACAGGCAGTAAATTTTATTTTGAAAATACGGGCATTAGAAATGCCATTATTGGATATAGGCTGCAGGACTTAGGCAAACTACTCGAAAATGTAGTATATAATCATCTCCTATATTTGGGCTACAAAATAAAAGTTGGCACAATGAATACAAAGGAAATTGATTTTATTGGTGAGCGCAAACGTGAATTTATTTATGTCCAGGTAGCCTTAAAATTAGAAGATGAGTCAACCATCAAGCGTGAATTTGAAAACTTGCTTCTGATAGACAACAACTATCCAAAATATGTAATTACCAATAGTCAATTTAATGGGAATACATATCAAGGGATACAACATGTTTACATCCGCGACTTTTTAATGTGGGAAAATTAGAACATAAAAAAAAACGACCACGTTCAATTGAACATCAGTCGTTTCTTGGAGTTTTAAATACTAGTTATAAATCGTTTCCAACAAGAACTATTTTTACCCTTACTGTTGATGTAGGTTTTATCGGAGTTGTTGCCTGGTAATCTGAACTTTGGACATCGATAGATACCCCGCCTTTATATACTTCGAAGCTGTATGCATCAACATTATAAACAAATGGTAACGCGATATAACTTGCACCGCTATTGTAAGAAATGTAAACTAAGGTGCCTTCATTATCAATATGATATTGATCTATTTCCGGAACAGAAATATCTGCAGTAAATGTTTTTCCGTCATTGCTTAATACCCACGCGTTAGTAGATATATCTTTAACTACAGTTAAAATGGCATTGCCCGGTTGAACAATCGTGTCTTTTTTGCAGGAAGCCAGACCTAGTGTGGCAATGCAAAGCATTAAGATGGTAAGTTTTTTCATGTTGATTAGTGTTTATTTGTGTGTGTGATATTGGTATTACAAATCTGTTGCCAAAAAAAAATAATTGAAGATTTATGGATTAATTATTGTGCAACAGATTAAATACACAAATATTGGTACCCTATTTTTTAAAAATATGAAGCTCTTTTTTCGTCTCTTACCTTGGTTAATTTTAGTCGTAGCAGGGTATTTATTTATCTCCAAAAAGTTTAGTATTAATACCTCTGTAGAAAGCAAACATCAGCTTCTGGTAGAAAAAATTGAGACAATTGGTAAATTGGAGCTGGTAAGGTACCAGATCAGCGATGTTTTAGAACACAAAAATAAAACAGACTTTTTACCGGAAGCCAGTGTTTTATTGATTGTTAAAGCCGAAGCGGTAGGCTGTATCGATTTAACAAAAATTACGCGTGAAGATATTGATATTGATGCGGACACAGCTGTAGTAAATTTACCACAGCCCGAAATATGTTATGTGAAAATCGACCATAAAAACTCGCGTGTTTACGATACAAAAATGGCTTTCTTTCGGGAAGCGGGTTTGGTAGATGAAGCCTATAAAGCGGCCGAAAGACAGGTAACTGCTGAGGTTAAAAAATCGAGTATTTTAACACAGACTAAAACCAATGCTACAACCGTACTTAAACCAATTATTGAAGGTTTAGGTTATAAGAATGTGCGGTTTACCTTTGAATAAGGTGGAAGGTAAAAGGTTTAAGGCGGAAGGTTCCTAGCGATCGACACACTAGATCCCGTCATCTCGACCGAAACGCAGTGTAGGGGAGAGGTCTATCTCGAGACAGATTTAGCTTCGCTGAGCCTGCGAGTTCTCGACTTCGTTGCACTGCGCTCGAAATGACTACACTTTGAACTGCCAACCTCGGTCTTATTTCAAAAAATCTTCCCGATGTGGATTAAAAACATCGATCAATAATCCGGCTTCTAAGCAAAGCACACCATGAAATACGTTTGACGGAGCAAAAAAAACGTCACCTTCGTTTAAAATTTTCTTATCATCGCCCATGCTAACCTCAAAACTTCCTTTTGCTACGTAACTCATTTGTAGGTGAGGATGATTGTGGATAGAGCCAATGGCGTCTTTTTCAAAGTCTACCTTAACCAGCATCAACTGGTCATCATAAGCCATAATCTTGCGTTTAACGCCTGCTCCTAAATCTTCCCAATCAATATCGCTGTCAGAAATTAATGCTTTGTTGCTTAAGTCTTTGAAATTCATATTTTATATTTTTGCGTTAAAAAAAAAATCGTCATCTCGACTGGAACGCAGTGGAATGGAGAGATCTGTCTCGAGGTAGATTTAGCTTCGCTGAGCACTTCGTGGTTCTCGACTTCGCTGCACTTCGCTCGAAATGACGGATTTGATTTTGCGGTTATCCTTCAACAGGCTCAGGATGACAAAGGAATTAAATTATACTTTGTGTGCTTTGTGAAAAACTCTGCGCCCTTTGCGGTTAAACTTTTAAACCAAATATTCAAACAAAGTTTGGTCTTGGTTTAGTTCGATAATTTCGAATTTAAAATCTTTCATGCGTTGTAATAAACTTGCATAATCGTTTTTATTAGAAAGCTCGATACCAACCAATGCAGGGCCATTTTCTTTATTTGTTTTTTTAATAAACTCGAAACGGGTAATATCATCCTGTGGACCTAAAACCTCATTCACGAATAACTTTAAAGCCCCTGGTCTTTGTGGGAAACGTACAATGAAATAATGTTTCAAGCCTTCGAAAAGCAAAGATTTCTCTTTAATCTCCTGCATACGCTCAATATCGTTATTTCCACCACTTACGATACAGACTACCGTTTTACCAGCAATCTGGTCTTTAAGCTGATCTAATGCAGCCACAGACAGTGCTCCGGCAGGTTCAACCACAATGGCATCTTCGTTATACAATTTTAAAATGGTTGTGCAGATTTTTCCTTCTGGGATTAAATGCATCTGATCAAGCAGTTCCTTGCAATATTCGTAAGTGATATGGCCAATTCTTTTTACAGCGGCACCATCCACAAAACGATCTATCTCTTCTAAGGTAAAAGGGCCACCAAATTCCATAGCAGTAACCATTGATGGTGCACCCAATGGTTCAACACCTACCAATTTCACTTCGGGTTTAACGGTTTTCATGTAAGCACTCACGCCTGATGCCAAACCGCCACCACCTACAGGCATTACAATGATATCCAGATCAGGTAGGTCTTCATAAATCTCTACACCAACCGTTGCCTGGCCTTCAATTACCTTTTCGTCATCGAAAGGCGGAATAAAAGTGGCTGATTTTTCTGCACTGTAAGCTAAAGCTTCTTTTAAACAATCATCAAAAGTATCGCCAACTAAAACCACTTCAACATTGTCGCCACCAAACATGTAAGTCTGTTTAACCTTTTGTTTCGGCGTAATCTCTGGCATAAAAATAACACCCTTAATGCCCAGTTTTTTGCATGAATAGGCCACACCTTGCGCGTGGTTACCCGCACTTGCACAAACTACACCGTTAATTAATGCATCTTGTGGCAATGTGCTGATTTTATTGTAGGCACCACGTAATTTGTATGAGCGTACAATCTGCAGGTCTTCTCTCTTTAAATAAATATTGGCATTGTAATGCGCAGAAAGTCCGGCGTTAAACTCTAAAGGCGTGCGTTTTACCACGCCTTTTAACCGTTGCGATGCAGATAAAAAATCTAATGTATTCGGTGTTGTAGTATTCATAATTTAGTATCAAGAAGAGAGATATGAGTATCGAGACTAATATTTCACTTGTATTTTTTTGTAAAGCAGGGTTTGGTGTTCCATCGGTTGCAGCAGTCCTACTTTACATTTTATTCCACTGCGCTTCATGCCCATTTCATCCGATAGCTATCGGATCAGGTTTAGGAAGCAAGGTTTGTGTTTCAAACTTAAATCCCCCCTGCCCTTCCAAAGGGGGACACCCCTCAAAGTTTCTAAGGCAATTCGCTTTAGTCTTTAACGTTTCAGCTTTTACGCCAAATGCAAAGCAACCAATTGGTTTAGATCGTAATCGTTAATACCTTGTTTACTATCGGCTAAAACCAAAAATTGTTTGTAAACAATATCTAAATGATCTTTTTCCAATTTATGGCCTAAACGGTCTAAATGGTGTTTTAAGGCATGGCGTCCGCTTCTTGCAGTCAATACAATGGTTGCATCAGGGAAACCAACATCCTCTGGTTTAATAATTTCGTAGTTTTCACGGTTTTTCAAGAAACCATCCTGATGAATGCCTGAGCTATGTGAAAATGCGTTTCCACCAACAATTGCTTTGTTTGGTTGTACCGGCATATTCATCTGGTTACGCACCATATGGCTCATTTCATAGAAACGGGTAGCATCAATTTGGGTGTTTAAGCCTAAAATCTTGTGTGTTTTCAAAATCATGACGACTTCTTCCATAGATGTATTGCCTGCACGCTCTCCGATGCCGTTTATGGTACATTCTACCTGACGGGCACCATTTTGTAAACCTGCGATAGAGTTGGCTGTAGCCAAGCCTAAATCGTTGTGGCAATGCACAGAGATAATGGCTTTATCGATATTTTTTACATTCTCTTTCAAAAAAAGAATTTTCGAACCATATTGGTCTGGTAAGCAATAACCGTTGGTATCTGGAATATTTACCACGGTGGCACCGGCAGCAATTACTGCTTCAACCATTTTAGCTAAAAATTCGATATCTGCGCGGCCGGCATCCTCTGCATAGAATTCAACATCTTCCACAAATTTTTTCGAATACCTTACTGCTTCAACAGCACGTTCTAAGATTTCTTCGCGGGTGCTGTTAAATTTATGTTTAATGTGGAAATCGGATGAACCAATCCCAGTGTGGATACGTGGTCTTTTTGCATAACGTAAAGCATCTGCAGCAACGTCGATATCATTTTTATTTGCACGGGTTAACGCGCAGATAATCGGGTTGGTAACTGCTTTTGATAACTCAATTACGCTATTAAAATCTCCAGGACTAGATACCGGGAAACCAGCTTCAATCACATCAACACCTAAAAGCTCAAGTGATTTAGCGATTTCTACTTTTTGGTTTGTATCTAACTGGCAGCCTGGAACCTGCTCGCCGTCACGCAATGTCGTGTCGAAAATATAAACTTTGTTCGGGTCGTGAATCATAATCTTAAGTTTAGGAAGTGATTAATTTTTGTGATAAGAATTTAAGAACCAATTTGCCCATTTCGGCTGTGCCTAAAACTTTAAATCGGTTTGTATTTTGGTCGGCAATGTCATGTGTTCTAAAACCTTCTTTCAATACCTGGTCGATGGTATCAACCAATAATTTGGCTTCTTCTTTTAGTCCGAAGCCAATTTCTAACATTAACGCTGCCGATAGGATAGAGGCTAATGGATTAGCTAAATCTTTACCTGCAATATCATGTGCCGAACCGTGGATTGGCTCGAAGAAACCTGTGCTTTCGCCAACAGATGCCGAAGCCAGCATACCCATTGAACCTGCAATCTGCGAAGCTTCATCTGTTAAAATATCCCCAAATAAATTGGCGGTTAAAACCACGTCAAATTTTTTAGGGTTTTTGATCAACTGCATGGCTGCATTATCGATAAACATGTGTTCTGTTTCTACGTCAGGATATTGTTTGGCAATTTCCTGAACGGTTTCGCGCCATAAGCGGGAACTTTCTAAAACATTAGCTTTATCTACCGAACATAATCTTTTGTTACGTTGCTGTGCGGCCTGGTAAGCTTTATGTGCAATGCGTTCTACTTCATAGCGGTGATAAATCATTAAATCTGAAGCCGTATTACGATCCTCAGAGCGGGTTTTTTCACCAAAGTATACATCCCCGGTTAATTCGCGGAAGAACAAAATATCGGTTCCTCTTAAAATTTCCGGTTTAATGCTCGATGCTTGAAGAAGTTCATCAAATAGTAATATCGGGCGGAGATTAGCGAATAAACCCAGTTCCTTACGGATTTTTAACAGGCCTTGTTCTGGTCTAACTTTTAAACTTGGGTCATTGTCGTATTTGGCGTGACCAATTGCGCCAAAAAGGATAGCATCACTTTGTCTTGCTTTTTCTAAAGTTTCATCTGGCAAAGGCTCGCCAGTAACTTCAATAGCCGCATGGCCCATTAAAGCTTCTTCGAATACAAATTCGTGGCCAAAAATTTCGGCAATTTTCTCTAATGCTGCTTTTCCCCAAGTGGTAACCTCGGGCCCAATACCATCTCCAGGTATTACTAAAATGTTCTTCTTCATTGTTGACTCCTCTTTTGCTTTGCAATTTGCTTATTGGTTACCACGGAGGCACAGAAATCACAGAAAAATTTTGTTTCCGTGTTCACCGTGTTTCAGTGGCTAAGCTTGCATCAGCTTAATATTTCTGTGTTTAAACTTTCGACGACTTTCACCTCGCCTTTTTCTAACAATATTCTTTTTTCTATGCAGGTTGGCAGCTGCGATTCAAAATGGCCAACGTAAATTAAGGTCATCCCATTACTGCACAATTCATCAACCAATTGGTTAAAATACCGTGTTTGCTGTTGGTCCAAACCCTGGCAAGGTTCATCCAGAATTAATAGTTCCGGATTTTTTATAATTGTTCGCGCTAATAATACCAATCGTTGTTTGCCGAGTGGAAGTGCGGTTAATAATTCATCTTTGTTTTCGGCTAATCCAAAATATTCAATCAGCTCATCAACTTGTGCGCTTTTGGTATAAGGCAATTGCTGAAACAGGCCTACGGTATCATAAAAGCCCGAAGCAATACATTTCCAAACGGTTGAAGTGGCATCGAAGTACCAATGAAACTCTGGTGATATTAAACCAATGTGCTGCTTAATATCCCAAATGCTTTCGCCAGTTCCACGCCTGTTACCAAATAAATAAAGCTCGTTGGCATAAGATTGCGGGTGATCGCCATTTATTAAACTCAATAAAGTGGATTTTCCAGAGCCATTAGGGCCCTGCAATAACCATTTTTCGCCAGCTTTAATTTCCCAGTTGATATTTTTCAGCACCTGTTTTTCGCCATAACTGATGTTAACATCAACCATTTTCACCATATCATTTGATGAGTAAATTGGCGACTCCTTTAAAAAAGCGGGGATTTTCCTTTTATGTATTTCAGGTGGAAGATCTCCAATTTCTCTTGAAAATGAGGTTACAATCTGCCCGTCTATAATCTCCGCAAAACAATCGATGCTTGCAGGGAATTCTAAATCATTACAGATTAAAATTAATTGTACACCCTCTGCTGTAATCTGATCCAAAAGCGTATTCAGGTTTTTGCGCGATGCTTTATCTAAACCGGTATGAGGCTGATCGATAATTAACAATTGAGGTTTTAACCATAAGGCTTTAACCAACTGCAGTTTTTTATGTTCACCGCTTGATAATTCGATTAGCTGTGAACTGGCAAAAGTAGTAAAGCCCAGTGCTTCTAAAATGGGTTCAACCAAATCGAAATGAAGTCCTTTTTCTTTGCCGTAAGCTACCAGTTCTGCATGTACAGTTAAAGTATCATTGGCCTGTAAGCTAGTGTAGCGTTGCTGATAATAAAAGTTTGCAACACCTTCGAGGTTTTTAAACTGATACCAGCTTTCTACAAATAAAACTTCGGCCGGTAATTTACTTTGGGCGTCGTAATTGATTTCAATACTGCCCTGTGAAGGAATTAAACCTGCAATGGCTTTAGCCAAAGAAGTTTTTCCGCTGCCACTTTCACCCCATAAAACCCAGTTTTGGCACACATTTACTTCCCAATACAAATCCTTTAGCACCGCTTTATTGCGGTAACTTAAGTTTAGGTTTTGTATATAGACAAATGGTTTAAACATTATTTTTTCCTTTCGGGATGATTACACTGATTAGGCGATTACACTGATTTTTTTACTTTAGTCTTTCTGTTTTGGTCTTTCTGCTTTAGTCTTTTACCTTTTTCAGGCCTTCAACCTTTCTACCCTCTACCTTCTTCAAATTCTGTGATTAATTCTTTTTGGGCTAAGATGAAATCGATATCATCATAACCGTTTATCAAACATGATTTTTTGTAAGGATTGATCTCGAACGATTCGTGAGCACCAGTTTCTAGAATGGTAACCGTTTGATTTTCCAGATCAACTTCTAGGGCCGATTTTGGATTGTTTTCAACCGCTTTGAAAATCTGAGCCAAAAAATCGTCACTTACCTGAATGGGTAATAAACCATTGTTCAAAGCATTTCCTTTAAAGATATCGGCAAAGAAACTGCTGATTACTGCATCAAAACCAGCATCTTGAATAGCCCATGCAGCGTGCTCGCGACTACTGCCACAACCAAAGTTTTTTCCAGCTACTAAAACCTGACCGCTGTAGGTTGGGTTATTCATTACGAAATCAGCTTTAGGCTGGTTATCGTTTTCATAACGCCAATCGCGGAACAAGTTTTCGCCAAAACCCTCGCGGGTGGTCGCTTTTAGAAACCTCGCAGGGATAATCTGATCGGTATCGATGTTCTCTATATTTAAAGGCACTACTGCCGATGTTAATTTTGTGAATTTTTTCATGTCAATTAGTATCAAGTAGGGAGTACCAAGTAGCGAGACTTGTATTCCACTTTTTATCTTTAATCTTTAAGCCTTTTGCTTAATCCTGGTAATTTTATGCTCTAAGTTTTTACCCTCCGCCTTAAGCCCTACAACCCTCTACCATCTCAAAGTGTTCAACTGTTGGGAAAGGATCATAAAAGTGATGTAATAACTTTTTCCAATCCTGGTATTCTGCAGATCCCCTGAAACCTTTGGTATGTGCCTCCAGTGTTTTCCAGTTTACCAGCAGGATATATTTATTTTCTACCTCCACACATTTTTGAAGCTGATGCGAAATGTAACCTTCCATCGAAGAAATGATTTTTTGCGCTTCGCTAAAAGCTTTTTCAAAATCAGCCGATAACCCGGCTTTTACATTTAATATGGCAACTTCTAAAATTCCCAACCCCCTTAAGGGGGCTTTAAATTGAGTGCTGGTAATATTATTATTCATCTTGCTAAAGTCTCCTTTAGGGGATTTAGGGGTTAACCTTCTCCAAAAAATCCCTTACGTCAGTAATCTTTCCGGTTACGGCTGCTGCTGCTGCGGTAAGCGGACTGGCCAATAAGGTACGTGCATTTTGTCCTTGTCTGCCTTCAAAGTTTCTGTTTGATGTAGATACACAATATTTACCTGCAGGGATTTTATCTTCGTTCATTCCTAAACAGGCACTACAACCCGGTTCGCGTAACTGGAAACCAGCGGCTTCGAAAATTTTATCCAAACCTTCGTTTTTAGCTTGTTGCTCAACTTGTTTTGAACCTGGAACAATCCAAACAGTCACATTATCTGCTTTGCGTTTATCTTTAACAAAATCGGCAACTTCGCGTAAATCTTCAATGCGTGAGTTGGTACAGCTTCCAATGAACACATAATCAACCGGTTTCCCAATTAATGAAGAATCGTCATCAAAGCCCATATAATCTAACGCTTTCTGGTACGAAAGTTTTTCTTTTTCTGGTTGTGCGCCAGTGGCCGGAATATGTTCGTGAATACCCATACCCATTCCAGGGTTGGTACCATAGGTAATCATTGGTGCAATATCTGCCGCATCGAAAGTTAAAACACTATCGAATTTTGCATCAGCATCACTATATAATGTTTTCCAATAGGCCAGGGCTTTATCCCACTCTTCGCCGGCAGGAGCAAATTCTCTTCCTTTAATGTAATCGAAAGTGGTTTGATCTGGTGCAATTAATCCACCACGTGCACCCATTTCGATACTCATGTTACAGATCGTCATACGGGCTTCCATACTTAAAGCTTCGATTGCCGAACCTGCATATTCTATAAAATAACCTGTACCGCCTGCGGCAGAGATTTTGGCAATAATATATAAGATAATGTCTTTCGCGCCAACACCTTTTCCAAGCTCGCCGTTTACCTCAATTTTCATGGTTTTAGGTTTCGACTGCAATAAACATTGCGTTGCAAAAACCTGCTCTACCTGCGAAGTACCGATACCAAATGCAATTGCACCAAAGGCACCATGGGTTGAGGTATGGCTATCGCCGCAAACCATGGTTTTACCTGGTAAGGTGATGCCCAATTCAGGGCCGATAACATGCACAATACCCTGAAAAGGGTGACCTAAGCCATAAAGCTCCACACCAAATTCTGCACAGTTTTTCGTTAACATATCTACCTGATAGCGCGAAAGCTCCTCTTTAATTGGCAACAATTGATTTAACGTAGGTACATTATGATCGGCTGTCGCTACAGTCTGCTTCGGACGAAAAACAGGTAATCCTCTTTTGCGCAAACCATCAAATGCCTGCGGAGAGGTTACCTCGTGTATTAAGTGTGTATCAATGTATAAAATATCAGGAAATCCTTCTTCACTTTTTACAACGTGAGCATCCCAAATTTTTTCTACTAATGTTTTTGACATTTTAACCCCCTAGCCCCCTAAAGGGGGAATTTAAGTTTGTAATTATTATTTTTATAAGACCTGTCCAAAGTCCCCTCTCTTTTAGGAGAGGGGATTTAGGGGTGAGGTTATGCTGTTTTAATCGCTTTCATTGCAGTCATTGCTTTACGCAAGGTTGCTCCGATCTGCTCTACCTGGTGAGAGCGGATAGCCTCGTTGATATCGATTAATTGTCTGTTATCAACAGCGCCATCTTTACCTTCGTTGAAGTTTTTACCCACTAAATCAGTATCTACTTTTTTCATGAAATCACCTAAAAGTGGCTTACAAGCCTGATCGAACAAATAACAACCGTATTCAGCCGTATCAGAAATTACGCGGTTCATTTCGAACAATTTTTTACGTGCAATAGTATTGGCAATAAGTGGTGTTTCGTGTAACGATTCGTAGTAAGCCGACTCTGGTTTAATACCTGCCTGTACCATGGTTTCGAAAGCCAATTCAACACCAGCGCGAACAAAAGCAACCATTAAAGTATAGTTATCGAAATATTCCTGCTCACCGATTTTAACATCACCGGCAGGCGTTTTTTCGAAAGCGGTTTCGCCAGTTTCAGCTCTCCAAGCCAATAGGTTTTTATCACCATTTGCCCAATCTTCCATCATGATACGGCTAAATTCGCCACTCATAATATCATCCTGGTGTTTTTGGAATAATGGACGCATAATATCTTTCAATTCTTCCGAAATTTCGAAAGCTTTGATTTTAGCTACATTGCTTAATCTGTCCATCATAGCCGTAATACCACCTTGTTTTAAGGCTTCGGTAATTACCTCAACACCATATTGAACCAATTTAGAAGCATAACCTGCATCGATTCCTTTTTCTACCATTTTATCGAAAGATAGGATAGAACCTGTTTGTAACAAACCACAAAGGATGGTTTGCTCGCCCATTAAATCTGATTTTACCTCAGCTACGAAAGATGATTTTAATACACCGGCTCTGTGACCGCCTGTACCAGCACAATATGCTTTTGCCTGTGCCAATCCTTTACCTTGAGGATCGTTTTCAGGGTGAACTGCAATTAAGGTAGGAACACCAAAACCACGAACATATTCTGCTCTAACTTCGCTACCAGGGCATTTAGGTGCAACCATAATAACGGTTAAATCTTTACGGATCTGCATACCTTCTTCAACGATATTAAAACCGTGAGAATATAACAAAGTAGCACCTTCTTTCATTAAAGGCATAATTGCATTTACAACAGCAGTGTGTTGTTTATCTGGAGTAAGGTTAATTACTACATCTGCATTTGGAATCAGTTCTTCGTAAGTGCCAACTGTAAAATTGTTTTCAGTTGCATTTTTCCACGAATCGCGTTTGCCTTCAATTGCTTCCTTACGTAAAGTGTAGCTTACATCTAAACCACTATCTCTTAAATTTAAACCTTGGTTTAAGCCTTGTGCACCACAACCAACAATTACCAGTTTTTTGCCTTTTAATGCGCTAACGCCATCTAAAAATTCAGAACTGTCCATGAAGTCGCAAACACCTAATTGGTTTAATTTTTCTCTAAGAGGTAATGTGTTAAAATAATTTGCCATTGTTTTTTATTGGTTAATTTCTATTTAATTATCGTTATATATTCTTTTTTTTCCTTCGGTTTGATTACACAGATGAGGTGATTACACTGATTTTTTTATTATCGGTTCATATCTCATCTATCTCACATCTCCCAGTTTATACCAGTTTCTTCAGTGCCCATGCATAACCTTGGTGTACATTGTCGTGGCCAATAGTCGTGATCAGAATTTCTTCAATGCTGTTCATCTGTACGCCATAGGTAGCTGTTGTAAAAGGAGTGATGCTCGAAAATTTTTCGTTCGCATAATCTTCTTTTATTTTTTCAATGCTCTCCAATGCTATAACTTTTAGTTCTGCTACTTCTTCTTCTGTTACGGTGTAAGTTGGCTTCGTATCTTTTTTATAATACTCGTTAAATTTTACCGAGGTTGCATCTTGTAATATACCTGTACGAACATAACAAAGCGTTTGTGTGCTCACTACAATATGACCAAAGTTCCAGATGATGTTGTTGTTGTAACCATCGGGAATTTTATTCAATTCTTCAATTGTTAAACCATCTATTAACTTAATAAATGCCTTGCGTGAGTTTATTATAAAATCAAATACCTCGTTCATCATATTATAATTCGTATCTATCTAATTATCATTTTGTTTTTCAGCCTCACTTAATTCTTCGTTAAAGGTAATCTTGTTAAAGAACGGGTCGTTTACGGTTACTGCCCAGGTTCCGTAAAAAGTTTTCTCCAAACCTGGCCTGTTATACTTGTACTTTTTATCTATGATTTCTTTATGAAACGCTTTTAAACCTGTACAATCAATATGAATATGTGCACCTGGAGAACTATCTCCGTGATGTTCGCTCAAATGCAATTCAATCCCATTTAACGAAATCTGCATATAAACAGGGGTATTTTCTTCAAAAGTATGTTCCCAGTCTATTTTAAAGCCCAACCAGTTTACATAAAATTCAACTGCTTTATCGTAATCGAATATTCTTAAAATCGGTATGACTTTATTGCATTTCATATTCTTATTTTTCGTCGTTGCGAGGCCGCGTTTGTGTGAGCCGAAGCAATCTATTTGAACTAGTTTAAAAGATTGCTTCGTCGTTCCTCCTCGCAATGACGGATTTGTTGTGGTTTACATCGTAAAAATCTTCTGTCCTTTTTCTAAAAACTCGTTTTCTACCAATTCTTCACCTGGTTCGAAAGCTTCGAATTCCTTTAATTTTTCGTGGAAACCGGCACTGTCTTTAATAATTGCTACTCTGGCAGATCTCACAAATTCAATTAGTTCGTAAGGTTCTAAAGCTTTTACCAAAGCATCAGTTTCTTCGCGGTGACCAGTTACTGCAAAAACAGTATAATCTTTACGGATTACCACCGCGCTTGCACCATATTGTCTTAATAAACGCTCTACGGTTACTTTTTCTGCAATTTCATCTGTAGAAACTTTGTAAAGCGCCAGTTCCTGCCAGATAATTTCTTCGTTGGTGTTGAAATAAACTTTCAATACCTCAATCTGTTTTTCTATCTGACGGGCCAGCTTTCTCACTACTTCGTAACCTTCGTGGATAACGATGTTGAAACGGTGTATTCCTTCAATTTCTGATGCGGAACTGTTTAAACTTTCGATATTGATTTTTCTTTTCGAGAAAATAATCGCAATCCTGTTTAATAAACCAATGCGGTTTTCGGCATACACCGTAATGGTATATTCCTGCTTTCCGTCTAAATCGGCTTTATCTATTTTATGTTCTATTGTATTTTCAGTACTCATGATAATTTCTTTTTTACCTTAAACCTTAGGCCTTTGAACCTTCTACATTATTTCAGCCTGATTTCGCTTACACTCATTCCTTGAGGAACCATAGGGAAAACGTTGTTTTCTCTACCAACCATTACTTCTAATAAATAAGAACCTTCATGGTTGATCATGGTTTCTAGTGCAGTTCTTAGGTTTGCACGCTCATCAACTTTGCTCGCTTCGATATAGTACGATTTTGCTAAAGCCACGAAGTCAGGGCTGGTGATATTCACGAAAGAATAACGTTTATCATGAAAAAGTTGTTGCCATTGGCGAACCATACCTAAAAAGCGGTTGTTCAAGATCAGAATTTTTACTGCTGCGCCGAACTGCATAATGGTACCCAATTCCTGAGGTGTCATCTGAAAACCACCATCACCAATAATTGCGATAACCGTTTTGTCAGGTGCACCATATTTAGCACCAATTGCTGCTGGTAAACCAAAACCCATTGTACCTAAACCACCAGAAGTGATGTTGCTGCGGGTATTATTGAATTTAGCATAACGACAGGCCACCATTTGGTGTTGACCAACATCGGTAACGATTACGGCATCGCCACCGCAGATTTCGTTGATGTTGCGTAATACTTCGCCCATAGTCATTTCATCACCTGTAGGGTAAAGTTCAGGAGTAATGACCTGATCTATTTCCTGTTGGTTATAATCTCTAAACTTGGCTAACCAGTCTTCGTGTTTATTTTCGTTAACCAGATTGGTTAGTAGGGGTAAGGTTTCTTTACAGTCGCCCCAAACACCAACTTCTGCTTTAACATTTTTATCAATTTCGGCAGGGTCGATATCTAAATGCACCACTTTAGCTTGTTTAGCATATTTATCTAAACGACCGGTTACACGGTCATCAAAACGCATCCCGATGGCAATAATTACATCAGCTTCGTTGGTTAATACGTTTGGCCCGTAATTACCGTGCATGCCTAACATACCTACATTTAGCGGATGTGAAGTTGGGATAGCACCTTCGCCCATAATGGTCCATGCAGCTGGGATTCCTGATTTATTGATAAAAGCTTTAAATTCTTCTTCAGCTTTACCTAAAATAACACCTTGTCCAAATAGAATGAAAGGTTTTTTTGCTGAATTGATTAATTCGGCTGCCTGCTCGATATATTCAACCCTAACTTTTGGTTTCGGGCGATAACTGCGGATGTGATTGCATTTTACATATTCAGGAAATTCCTCCAATTGTAACTGTGCATTTTTGGTAATGTCGATCAGTACAGGGCCTGGCCTGCCGCTTTTTGCAATGTAAAAAGCTTTAGCCAATACTTCCTGAATTTCTTTGGCATCAGTAACCTGATAGTTCCATTTTGTAACTGGAGTGGTTATATTAATTACATCGGTTTCCTGGAAAGCATCTGTTCCCAATAAGTGAGCGAAAACCTGTCCGGTGATACAAACCAATGGCGTACTGTCTATCTGTGCATCTGCTAAACCGGTAACCAAATTGGTTGCACCTGGCCCGCTGGTTGCGAAAACAACACCAACTTCGCCGCTTGCTCTTGCAAAACCCTGAGCAGCGTGGATACCACCTTGCTCATGGCGAACTAAGATGTGTTCTAATTTATCGGCATAATCATAAAGAGCATCATAAATAGGCATGATTGCTCCCCCTGGATAACCGAAAATGGTGGTTACACCTTCTTCAATTAATCCATTCAACAAAACTTGCGAGCCTGTTCCTTTGAATAAGGTTTTTGAGGTTTCTGCTTTCGCCTCGTTTTGTTGTATTGTATCTTGTGCAGTTTCCATAGTTATGTTTTTGCGGTTCTACTATTCTTTAATTTTAAACCCAATTCTTTGTCTGTCGTTCCATTTTAATTGAGCAATTTTATCGTCTATTAAATTTTCCATTGCATCATAAAGCTCGTTGAGCTGAACATCATGTTCGCCAATCCGTTCTTTAATTTCTGTCAATTGTTCGTTAAGGTTGCTTTGCTTCAGCAAAATTTTCCGAACATCAACAAAGGCCCTCATAATGGCAATGTTCATATTAATCGCCTTATCGCTCTTTAAAACACCACTCAACATGGCTACACCTTGCTCTGTAAAGGCATAAGGCATTTTTCGGGTACCTCCCCAACTTGAAGTCACAAATTGTGACTTCAAGTTGGTTCCGCCTGTCATCACTATTTGTGATGATGTACCTTGATTACTTGCATCAATATGAAGTCTTATCTCTTCAAACTCAGCAGAAGTTAACTGAAACATAAAATCATCTGGAAAACGCTTTATGTTACGTTTTACCGCCTGATTCAGTGCCTTCGTTTCAACTTCATAAAGTGATGCCAAATCGAAATCTAACATTACTCTTTCTCCCCGGATTTCATAAATCCTATTCTGAATACTTTTAATTATTTGCATAATCTATTTTCTTAGTAATCAATTAATCTGGGGATGATTTTTTGATTTTAATATTCGTCAGTTACGCAACCGCTGGCTGCGTCTGAAACTGTTTTAGCATATTTATATAAAACACCTTTTGTTACTTTTAATGCTGGTTGTACATAGTTTTTTCTACGCTCGGCAATCACTTCATCACTTACTTGTAAGCTAATGATGTTGTTTACTGCATCGATCAAAATCCGGTCTTCATCTTCCACCAGGCCGATTAAGCCACCTTTGTAAGATTCAGGCGTGATGTGGCCAACCACAAAACCGTGTGTACCACCAGAGAAACGTCCGTCAGTAATTAAAGCCACTGATTTGCCTAAACCTGCACCAATAATTGCTGAGGTTGGTTTTAACATTTCTGGCATACCTGGTGCACCTACCGGGCCAGAATTTTTAATTACGATTACATCACCAGGTTGAACACGTCCGCTAGAAATTCCGGCGATTAGATCGTGTTCACCATCAAATACGCGTGCAGGCCCCTCAAATTTCTCACCTTCTTTACCACTTATTTTTGCAACAGAACCTTTTTCTGCCAGGTTTCCGTAAAGAATCTGTAAGTGACCTGTTGCTTTAATTGGCTCACTTAGCTTCTGAATGATTTTTTGATCATAATCCATGATCGATTTTACGTCAGCCAAATTCTCAGCTACAGTTTTTCCGGTTACGGTTAGGCAATCGCCATGTAATAAACCCTCGTTCAATAAATATTTGAGTACTGCAGGGATACCTCCATACTGATGTAAATCCTGCATTAAGTATTTTCCACTAGGTTTGAAATCGGCAAGTACAGGTGTTACATCGCTCATGCGTTGGAAATCATCCTGGGAGATTTCGATACCGATAGCTTTACCCATTGCAATAAAATGCAATACTGCATTCGTACTGCCACCTAAAATAATAATAGAACGAATGGCATTTTCAAATGCTTTTCTCGTCATGATATCAGATGGTTTGATATCTTTCTCTAATAAGATTTTGATGTATTTACCCGCATCTAAACATTCTTGTTTTTTTTCTGGGCTGATTGCTGGGTTTGAAGATGAATAAGGCAAACTCATACCTAAAGCCTCTATTGCTGATGCCATTGTGTTTGCAGTATACATCCCTCCGCAGGCACCTGCACCAGGGCAGGTATGTTTTATGATGCCCTGGTAATCTTCCTCAGAAAGGTTGCCACAAATTTTCTGCCCTAAGGCTTCGAAAGCCGAAACAATGTTCAATTCTTCGCCTTTGTAATGGCCTGGGGCAATTGTTCCACCATAAACCATAATTGAAGGGCGATCCAAGCGTGCCATGGCCATGATCGCGCCGGGCATATTTTTATCACAGCCAGGGATAGAGATAATTCCATCGTAGTATTGACCACCGCAGATGGTTTCGATGCTGTCAGCTATTACGTCACGGCTTACTAATGAGTAACGCATGCCATCTGTACCGTTGCTCATCCCATCACTTACGCCAATGGTATTAAAAACCAAGCCCACTAAATCATTATTCCAGACCCCTTTTTTCACATCTTTTGCAAGATCGTTAAGGTGCATATTGCAGGTGTTACCATCGTAACCCATACTTGCAATACCGACCTGTGCTTTAGCCATATCAGCATCAGTTAATCCGATTCCGTAAAGCATAGCTTGCGCTGCGGGTTGTGTAGGGTCTTGTGTAAATGTTTTACTGTACTTGTTTAATTCGCTCATTGTTTAAATTGTATGTATGCTGTTGTATTTCAATTATTTCTTTTTGAGGCAAAAAAAAACCGCCTCTTGTGGGAGGCGGTTTCGATGTGGTATATTTTTTATATTATACGCAACGATTTCCACCTCTCTTTTGAGAAATGACAATAATTAGGTTGCTAATAATGTTTGTGTTTATATTCATGTTTTTGATGAATCACAAACATACTAACTATTTAAAAAAGTAAAGAACTATTTAGTCTTATTTATTTTTTTACTCCGATCGCGATTCCTGTTGCCCAAACCTGCTTGGTTAAGTGCAGATCTTCGCGGGATTCTAAATCTTTGATCAATTTTATAGCTTTATCCTGGTGGCCATCAGGCCAATTCGATTGTGGCAGCATATCATCGATGATGTAAAGTCCGCCGGTATTAAGCATAGATAAAGCTTCCTCTAAAAGCAGGTATTTCCCATGCCATGTATCAGCAAAAATATAATCGAACTTTTTGTCTTTATTCTTTTCAATCCATTCGGCACCATCGGTATCAAGCAATGTTAAACGATCGTCGCCACCAAGAAATGTTTTGGCAATGGCTAAAAATTTAGCATCGTTATCAATCGAGGTCAATGTACTTTCTTGATCTAAACCATCTAAAATCCATGAAGTAGACAAGCCTGTACCCGTTCCAAGCTCCAGAAATTTACCTGAAGGCTTTGTAGCAGCAAGTGTTCTGAGCAAAGAGCAGGTCAACACATCAGAAGCCATGTCAAATCCTGATGCTTTTGTTGCACCATTAATTTGCTGATAGGCTTTCGGGAAGTGTTGATTGATTTCTTCGGTCATCTGCTTTTAATCGCTTTCTATTATTTAATTATTTTGTTACTGGTTGATGGTTTTTTAGTCGATGGTTTATAGCTTAATTGGCCATCAACAATGAACTATTTAACTATCAGCCAGTATGCTTCTCGCTATATAATCACTTCGTAATTCACTTTTTCGAGTACAAGGTTTTTATAAGCTCGCTGTATGGTATAACCGAGAGATTCTCTCCACAATGGGCGATATACAATATCATCAATTGATGCTATACCTGCTATTTCAGTTGCTGTTCCACATAAGAAAGCGCTGTCCGCATTTTTAAGATCTTCTATGGTTAATTTTTTCTCAATGCATTCTATATCCAGAACGGTGCAAAGTTCTTTTACGGTTGCACGTGTAATACCTGGTAAAATATTTCCTAACGATGGTGTAAACAGTTTTCCGTCTTTTTCAAGAAAGATGTTCGCTCCAGATGCCTCGGCAACAAAACCGTGCATATCTAAAAGCAAAGCTTCGTCATAACCTTTAATATTTGCCGCTGTAGTAGCTAAAATAGAATTAACATAGTTTCCACTCAATTTCGCCTCCATTGGAATCGATTTTGGGTTTGGTCTTTCATAATCAGAAACTGTTAATTTTAACAATTTGTTGCCAGAATATGCATCCCATTCCCAGGCACAGATTAAGATCGAAACCCCACTAGGCTCGTTTAATTTCATGTTTGGGTGGCAAAATACCAAGGGGCGGATATAAGCATCTTTTAGTTTGTTTAACTGAAGTAATTTATAGGTTGCAGCAATTAATTCTTGTTTATCCCATGGGAAAGGAATGTTTGCCAACTGGCAAGAACGCTCTAAGCGATCGAAATGGGCAGCAGCTTTGAAAATGCGGTTACCGTTGTGTGTTTTATAGGCTCTAATACCCTCGAAAGCAGCATAGCCGTAGTGTAGCGACTGCCCGTAAAGGTCAGTACTGCTATTTACAGCCTTTTCAAACTGTCCGTCAAGGTAAATAATCGTATTAGAATTATAGTATTTCATCTGTTTATTCTTATTGTTTTAACCGTCAGATGGAGCTTATCATGATAAATAAGCATTCCATTTTTTTATTTTGACTATTTATCATGGGCGGTTCATAATACTGTCCTTTTGTTATTTAAAAAAAGCGTCCCGTTTGTATCGGGACGCTTTAGGTATATTTAGTTTTTTAAAATCTATTTAAACTGCGTCCGCTTGTTGCCCCATAAAATGTTTAGGAGTAGGAGGTTAAGTAAAATGACAGGTAACAACACTACATTACCAGCTGCTTTTGCAGTAGTAGCGGTAGAAAATACGTTGTTCTGAATGGTCATTTTTATCTTATTGTTTATAAAAACCAATTTAGTTTTTGGTTCATTAATATGCAAGAGAAATCAGAAAAAAGTTAAATAAGAATATTATTCTGAAAATATATTAACAATCGGAATATTATTCTTAACTATTATTGGATTAGTTATTTAATGCCGATAGCCGTAGACCAAATATCAAAACGGTATACGGTATGTTTGTTATGCTTGCATTATAAATTTTCTGTTTTTCTGCCTAAAACGAGCTAATGGCGATGTAAAATTGAAAATTCAGGCGATATTTTGACGTTAAAATGCGAAGCATTATTGATGTTTTCTTGGTGCATATCATGGTATTATTAAACTCCTTTGATTGCTTATTGGAAATAGTTATGTAATTTAATATTAGAAACTATTCCTATGAAAATAATTTATATCCTTTCGATTCTTTTAATCGGATTATTTAGTGGATGTTCCCCATCAGATTCAACCGCCCATCTCAAAATGGGAAACCAAACCATTTTAACTTCTGATACAATAAAGTTATCTGTTAAGGTAGCAGGCAAAGGCCCTGTTTGTATCTATTTGCATGGAGGCCCTGGTCAGGATTTTCTTTCTTTTGAAAAAATGGGTGGGGCTAACCTGGAGAAATGTTTAACGATGGTTTATCTGGATCAAAGAGGATCTGGTCGTTCGCAAAATGCAAAAAATTATAGTTTAGACCGGATCGTTCAAGATATTGAAGAACTGCGGTTAAAATTGGGCGCAGAAAAAGTGTACTTACTTAGTCATTCGTTCGGTGGTGTTCTGGCTATAAATTATGCGCTGAAGTATCCCGGACATTTATCTGGCATCATCATGGCGAATACAATAGCCCATTTTATGAATCCAAATCAGGTTAAGGAACAAATTGAATATGGATACTGGTTATTGAAAAAGGATACCATGATAAATGAAACAGATTTTAAAAAATTAATGAATGAAGCGGCGCTGGTTAGAAAAAAGTTAAGCGCAGTGCATCTTGGGTATAAATATATTGCTAATGATGTAAATACCATTATCAAAATGGACAGCATCGAAAATTCCTATAAGCGTACATCAGATTTCGGAATGACACTTTTTATGCCTTTGATGGATAGCACAAAGGCGCAACAGTATCCTGAATATTTTAAAGATTATGCTTTACTTACCAGTGAAATTAAAACGCCGGCCTTAATTATAACGGGTAAGGATGATCGCGCTGTTGGACCAAATTATTATAAAAATTATCAATTCCCCAATCAAAAAGTAGTGCAGATAGATGGTTCGCACATGCTTTATTACGAAAAGAATAAGGAATTTACTGCGGCGGTTTGTGATTTTGTTAAACAATAACATAAAACAAAAAACCTCCCTGATTTTTAAATCGGGAGGCTTTCTAAATGTTTAATTATTTTGCTTAAGCGACGCCTTCAGCTAAAACCACAATTTTATTGTGAATAGCTTCTACTACACCGCCTTTAATAAAAAAGCGTTGCTCATCAGCTTTGTTTGCTTTTATAATAACTTCTCCATCTTCTAAAGTAGAGATGATAGGAGCATGGTCTTTTAAAATCTGGAAAGAGCCTAAAGTACCAGGAACCGTAACCGCTGTTACTTCACCTTCGAAAACTTTTTTATCTGGAGTTAATATTTCTAAATTCATTTTTTTTAGATTTAAGTATCAAGTAGCTAGTATCAAGTATCAAGATCGTGTTAGTATTCCTGGTACTTAATACTCAAATCTCGATACTAGTTCGCTTCTGCCAATAATTTTTTACCTTTTTCGATCGCATCTTCAATGCTACCAACTAAGTTAAATGCAGCTTCTGGATACTCATCAACTTCACCATCCATGATCATGTTAAATCCTTTGATGGTATCTTTAATGTCAACCAATACACCTTTTAAGCCAGTAAATTGCTCAGCTACGTGGAAAGGTTGAGATAAGAAACGTTGAACACGACGAGCTCTTGATACCACTAATTTATCTTCTTCAGATAATTCGTCCATACCTAAGATCGCGATGATATCTTGTAATTCTTTGTAACGTTGTAAAGTTTCTTTAACACGTTGTGCAGTATTATAATGCTCGTCACCTAAAACCGCAGGAGAAAGGATACGTGAAGTAGAATCTAATGGATCTACCGCTGGGTAAATGCCTAGCTCAGCAATTTTACGCGAAAGTACTGTAGTAGCATCTAAGTGGGCAAAAGTTGTTGCCGGAGCCGGGTCAGTTAAATCATCCGCTGGTACATATACCGCTTGTACTGATGTAATTGATCCACGTTTTGTTGAAGTAATACGCTCTTGCATTAAACCCATCTCAGTTGCCAATGTTGGTTGGTAACCTACAGCTGATGGCATACGACCTAATAAAGCCGATACCTCAGAACCTGCCTGCGTAAAACGGAAGATGTTATCAACGAAGAAAAGGATGTCTTTTCCAGCGCCTTCGCCATCACCATCACGGAAATATTCTGCAACAGTTAATCCTGATAATGCTACACGTGCACGTGCACCAGGAGGCTCGTTCATTTGACCGAAAACCAATGTTGCTTTAGATTCTTTTAATTTTTCAGTATCAACAGCTTTCAGATCCCATCCACCTTTTTCCATTGAGTGTAAGAATTCGTCACCATAGTTGATTACACCTGACTCGATAAACTCACGAAGTAAATCGTTACCCTCACGAGTACGCTCACCAACACCTGCGAATACTGATAAACCAGCATAAGCTTTAGCGATGTTGTTTACCAACTCCATAATTAATACGGTTTTACCTACACCAGCACCACCGAATAAACCGATTTTACCACCTTTTGCATATGGCTCTAATAAATCGATAACTTTAATACCTGTAAAAAGTACCTCAGTTTCAGTTGATAAATCTTCGAACTTAGGAGGAGTAGCATGGATAGGACGACCATCAGTTTTATCAACTGTGTTGATACCATCAATCGCTTCACCAACTACATTAAATAAACGACCTTTAATTTGGTCGCCAACTGGCATTTTAATCGCAGCACCAGTATCAACTACGTCCATTCCACGAACTAAACCGTCTGTAGAGTCCATTGAGATTGCGCGTACACGATCTTCACCTAAGTGCTGTTGAACTTCTAAAACAATTTTTTGTCCATTTTCTTTCGTTATCTCTAACGCATCAAAAATTTTAGGTAGATGGGCATCATTAGCAAAGCTAACGTCAACCACAGGGCCGATAATTTGTGCTATTTTTCCTAAGTTAGGCATATCTGTTGTGAGTAAATTTATTACAGTCAATGAATTAAAGCTGTTTACAGGGGCTCCAATTCGGTTGGCAAAGTTAAGTTATTCTTACTTAATTTTAAATATATATTATAAATTTTTTCAACATGGTTTTTATAGATAATTTAGCGCTATAAATAAGGCATATGAAAACCATTTTAACAACAGGTAGCAACGGTCTTTTAGGGCAGAAATTAACTGAAAAAATTCTCGCCGAGGGCAGGGTAAAGCTTGTTGCCACTTCTAAAGGAACAAATCGCTATCCGGTAAAGGGTGGGTATGGATATGCAGAAATGGATATTTTAAATGCTGCTCAGGTTAGGGAAGTTATCGAAACATACAGCCCTGATGCCATTGTGCACACTGCAGCAATGACCAATGTTGATACTTGTGAAGCCAATAAAGCGCTTTGTCGCCAGTTAAATGTAGATGCAGTTCAAACGCTGATATCAATATGTGAAGAAAAAAATATTCAGCTTATTCATTTAAGCACCGATTTTGTTTTTGATGGTGCCGACGGACCATATAAAGAAGAAGATGCCGTTAATCCTGTAAGTTATTATGGCGAATCGAAAGTACTGGCAGAAGCGCTGTTGAAGAACTCAAAAGTAAACTGGGCAATTTTAAGAACAATATTGTTATATGGGATAAGTAGTGATATGAGCCGGAGCAATATCGTATTGTGGGCCAAAGCGGCATTAGAAAAAGCATCACCTATTAACGTAGTAAACGACCAGTGGCGCATGCCCACTTTGGCCGAAGATTTAGCTGAAGCCTGCCTGCTGGCTGTAGAAAAAAATGCAAAAGGAATTTATCACGTGTCGGGTAAAGATTACATGAGTATTGCAGATTTAGTGCGAAAAGTTGCCGATTATTGGGGGCTCGATCAATCTTTTATTAATGAAATAAGTTCTACAAGTTTAAACCAGATGGCTAATAGACCGGTTAGAACTGGTTTTATTTTGGGTAAGACCATTAAAGATTTAGATTACCGTCCACATAGTTTTGAAGAAGGCTTGGCCATTTTAGATCAGCAGATGAAAAAAGATAATTAGTTCACCGGTTATTATTTTATTGGGAGGATACAATACTAATAAGCTAATAGCCAATGAACTACTAAACCAATTAATATATTTAACCCATAAAAAATACATAATGGCATTACAAATTGGCGATAACGCCCCTGATTTCAAATTATACAGTTCAGATTTAACCGAAATTGCGCTTTCTGGTTTCAAAGGCAAAAAAGTTATTATTCACTTTTTCCCGATGGCTTTTACCGGAACATGTACAGAACAATTATGTACCATGCGCGATAATTTTAGCTATTACGAAGGGATAGATGCGCAGGTAATTGGCATTTCAGTTGATTCTCCGTTCTCTTTGGCTAAGTTTAAAGAAGCTCAAAGTTATCAGTTCCCTTTATTGTCTGATTTTAACAAAGAAGTGTCAGCAGCTTATGGTGCTTTTTATGATGAATTTGTGTTCGGATTGAAAGGTGTTTCCAAAAGAGCAGCTTTTGTGATCAATGAAGAAGGAAAAATCGCCCATGCAGAAGTTTTAGAAGATGCAAAGGATTTACCTGATTTTAAAGCAATTAATGATGCATTGAGCGCGTAAAGCTTATTCTGCAAAGAATTATTTTAAGATTTTTTTAAAATTTAATTGGAAATTAAAATATCAAATTATACCTTTGCAGTCCGTTAACGATACGGAAACGCATTTGTAGCTCAATTGGATAGAGCATCTCACTACGGATGAGAAGGTTTGGGGTTCGAATCCCTACAAGTGCACTTGAAGGGATGATTTTTAAATCATCCCTTTTTTTGTTTACAATAACCATATCTAAGTATCTCATTTTAAGATATTTGTCGGATAATAGATTCATTTATTATTGGCGAGATGAGGTCAATCGACAAAGGTTTATCCAGAGCGCAAATAATTTATATTTTAATAGGAAAGTTATTAAAATAGTTTGTAACCTTTTTAGGGAAAAAGTAGTCTACATTTAAAATACTCGACGTTGTGACGAAAACTATACTTGCCTTTTTCCTTTTTTGTTTTATTTCCATTTGTGCCTTTGCCCGGTCAGTTCCTAAAGCGATCGATAGCCTTATAGGGGCTTATGCAAAGTTGAATAAGTTTAACGGTAATATTGTCGTAATCAAATCAGGGGAAACGGTTTTCAATGACTCTTATGGGTTTAGAGACGTGGAAAAGGGTATTAAATGCAATGGCAATGAAATTTTCCAGTTAGCCTCTTTGAGCAAAACTTTCACTGCTGTACTGACCATGAAATTGATAGAAGAAGGAAAACTATCGCTCAACACCAGGATATCTGATTTTTTTCCGGTATTGCATCCCGAGCAAAAAATAACAGTAGCGCAGCTGCTTGGGCACACATCTGGAATTCGGGAAGTACTCGCTGATTCAGCCTTGCGTGAAAGGGTCTTTTCAGGTCTGAAAGCTGATCGTGAAGAACTATTGCAATATTTTTCATCACAGCCGCTGGAATTTACTCCGGGAAGTGAATTTTCATACAGTAATTCAGGTTATGATCTGCTCGGAATGATTATCGAAAAAGTTACCGGCATGCAGTATGGTGAGGCGGTAAGTAGAATGATATTCAGGCCGCTCGGCATGAGCAGTAGCGGTTATGATTATTCAAGGTTAAAAAGCGGGCTAAAGACTGTTGGTTATGAGTATCTTTCCTCTGGCCGCTTTGTAACAGCGAAGATCTGGGATGAAAGCTGGACTTATGCATCAGGTGGTCTTTACAGCGCGGTGGGTGATCTGGTAAAATGGAATGATGCGCTTAGGCACAATAAGGTTATTTCTTCGAGGTCTCTTGCTGAATGTTATACGCCAGGTAAGGACGATTATGGCTACGGTTGGTTCATAGATTCACTATACGAAAAAAAGATTGC
The DNA here is from genome assembly GCF_058801365.1 of Pedobacter sp. GW822-FHT03F06. Taxonomy (NCBI): domain Bacteria; kingdom Pseudomonadati; phylum Bacteroidota; class Sphingobacteriia; order Sphingobacteriales; family Sphingobacteriaceae; genus Pedobacter; species Pedobacter sp. GW822-FHT03F06. The sequence continues at coordinate 173,502 of NZ_JBXANE010000010.1, read as the reverse complement.
CTATCATTCGGGGAATCTTGAGGGTGCAACAAGCTACTTTGCCCGGATACCACAGGATGATATCTGCATCATTATGCTTACCAATCAAACCAGTACCATTATTGAGTCTATTGGAGCTAAAATTATTGCCATCTTAAATAAAAAGCCTTATGCCCTTCCGAAGCCTAAACAGGAAATACTGGTTTCCACTAAAACTTTAACCAGTTATATCGGGAGCTATGATATATCGGGGAGTTACGCCACTTCGGTTGACCTTATTTCGGATAACCTTTATCTCAGTACTGCTAATGCTGTTCCGGTAAGGCTCTTTGCTGAAAGCCAGAATAGATTCTTTATTGCGGATTCAAATATGACCCTGACTTTCAATGTAGGCAAGGATGGGAAACTATCTTTAACGATTAAATCAGGTTTATCCACTAAAATTGGTGGTAGATTGGATTAGAGCACTATATTTTGTTATCCCTTTCGCGTTTGATTGTTTTCCTTTGGATTTGGCAATTCTTTTGGGTCCGGGTTCATGTATTTCGTTGAAAGTGGTTCCTCCCCGGTTTTGGTGGTTAAGTCGGCTTGAGTATCAATTTTTTTATAAGTAATTCTAAACTTGCTCTACCGTACATTAGTTGTCCACATGCACGGCTCGAAATGATCTTTATGGCGTTCTGTGAAAATTTTAAGTGGACACCCATCCGTGGGACAATGAAAAATGTCAGTTCAGTAATGCAGTAAATGCTTAAGTTTTTGGTCAGATTTAATAAAAATGTATAAGGATTGTTTGGTCAGCCCCCCTTAATATTTGAAGAAAATTCTGTTAAATACAAAAATGGCACAAGATTCTTCTTGGAAGAAGATAAATGTCATTAAAATAGCCCATTTTTAAATAAATCATCAATTTTAAATGGCATCTAAATTAATAATTATATATTTGCAGCCTTGAAAGTAAGCAATGTCTAATCCTATTAATCAGTGATTTGAATATTACTTTTAACGGAGCCATAGGAATAAGGCTTTTTTAATTTTTGAAGACAACCTAAACAACTTGAATGCTTAATTTAGTTCTCTTTGGCCCTCCAGGGGCGGGTAAAGGCACCCAATCTGAAAAGCTGATTGCAAAATATCAGTTGGTACATGTTTCAACAGGCGATCTTTTTAGAGCACACGTTAAAGGAGAAACAGAATTAGGAAAAAAAGTAAGTCAATTGTTAGCTGATGGAGAATTGGTTCCAGATGCCATTACAATTGCCATGCTTGAAGAAGAGGTAGATAAAAATCCTGATGCTAAAGGATTTGTGTTTGATGGATTTCCGCGTACCGTTCCACAAGCAATTGAGCTTGATTTATTTTTAGCGCGTAAAGGCAGTAAAATTGCTGGCGTAATTGCTTTAGATGTTGATCAGGAGGAGTTAACAAAACGTATTGCCGAACGTCATAAAACCAGCGGTCGCCCCGATGATGATGCTGAAAAATTGAAAAAGCGGATTTCAGAATACTTTGATAAAACCATCCACGTATTGCCTTATTATGAAGAGCAAGGAAAGTTGAACAAGGTAAACGGAATTGGTGAAATAGAAATAGTATATAATGATCTTTGCGCTGTAATCGATCAGTATAAGGTATAAAGTTCAAGTAGTGGATATAAAAGAAAAGGTTTTAATTAATTCCTGATCCAGTATTCAAAAACATAAAAAGAGTTATAATGTTAAAACGTTATAACTCTTTAATTTTAAAGGAATTGTTGTTTCGACGTTCCAGTATTAACATTTCAATATTAAAATATGTCACAGGGTTCGAATTTCGTAGATTATGTAAAAATTTGTTGCCGTTCTGGTAAGGGCGGGGCAGGTTCGGCACATTTGCATCGTGATATTTTAACCTCAATGGGCGGGCCCGATGGTGGTGATGGCGGTCGTGGCGGCCACATTATCGTTAAAGGTAGTATCCATATCTGGACATTATTACACCTTAAATACCGTAAGCACATTATTGCTGAAGATGGTGGCGCAGGCGGTAGTTCTCATAAATTCGGTAAACAAGGGAAAGATGAGATTTTGGAGGTTCCGCTTGGTACCATAGCAAAAGATGCTGAAACAGGAGAAATTCTTTTCGAAATTACCAAAGATGGCGAAACCAAAATATTAACAGCCGGCGGCCGTGGCGGTTTGGGTAATGCACACTTTAAAAACTCTGTTCAGCAAACACCTCGTTTTGCACAACCAGGCGAGCAGGGACAAGAGGTTTGGAACATTTTAGAATTAAAAGTTTTGGCCGATGTTGGTCTGGTTGGTTTCCCAAATGCAGGAAAATCTACTTTACTTTCAGTAGTTTCAGCTGCTAAGCCAGAAATTGCCGATTATCCTTTTACTACCATTGTTCCTAACCTGGGTATTGTGAGTTACAGGGGCGGAAAATCTTTTGTAATGGCCGATATTCCAGGAATTATCGAAGGTGCATCGAAAGGTAAAGGTTTAGGCTATCGCTTCTTACGCCATATTGAGCGAAATTCCGTATTGTTATTCATGGTCCCGGCCGATACAAGTCGTTCAATTAAAGAAGAATACGAAATCCTTAAAAGCGAACTTGAATCTTACAATCCTGAATTGATGCAGAAACCGCATGTTTTAGCCATTACCAAATCAGATATGTTAGATGAAGAACTGATGGAAGAAATGAAACAGGATCTGCCAAATATTCCATCTATATTTATTTCCTCAGTAGCTGAAAAAAATATTTTAGAACTGAAAGATATGCTTTGGAAAGCAATTGAAGGATAGGAAGTTCATCAGTTCATTAGCCGGTTGTTTATTGGTGCGAATTTCAACCAATGAAGCAATGACTAATGAACAATTAGATAGTTAAGCCCTTATCCGATCTACAGCCAAACCAATCCATTCTTTAAATAACATTTCCCATGTTCCTAATGCGCTGGCATCTGGAATAATGAAATCACTTAAGTCGAATTCAGTATCTCCAGAAAAATTGGTTGGATAATATTCAATTTTTTGTTTAGCCTGTTTATTAAAAATCAGTTTTGCCCTTGGAATGTGCCAGGCACTGGTAATGACCAAAACTTTAGCTTTAGGGGTACTTTTCGCAATGAGTGCCAGGCTGTACCTGGCATTTTCGACAGTATTTCTGCTTTGGTTTTCAATCAGAATTGCAGAATCAGGAATACCGATCAGCTTTAAGTACTTAATGGCTAAATCAGCCTCTTTTATTTTTCGGTCTACTAAATTTGCGCTCCCGCTACTAAGCAATATCTGCTTAATCTGTCCTTTTTTATAAAGTGCAATTGCCTGGAACAATCTATCCCCTGCCCAATTAAAAGCAATTTCATTATTTCGTTTATTTAAGCCCGAAAAGCCTCCTAATACTATTCCAACATCGTATTTCCCTATTTTTGGATAGCCGGCTTCGTAATTGTTTATAACTTTGCCAACGATTAAACCGTTGGAGAAAAAGATGAAAATAATTAGGGTAAGTATTAAGAATTGTCTTTTCCTTTTAGGATGTTTTGATGCGATTGCAAAAATCAAAAGCACAAAAATCCACACTATAGGTTTAATGAGGAAGAGCAAAATCTTCGAGAGGATAAAAATCATATGCAGATATTATCCTGTAAAACTAAGAAATTGTTTAAACGGTGAAAGGTTTTGGCATGTATTAATTAATGCATGCCAATAACCAATTCATGTCTTTTATATTTTTATCCCTGGCCTTCCTGTACCTGACCGTTTTCATGAGCGTTTTCTAAAATTTCCTTCACATCCGATTTACGTTTCTTAGTAACAGTATGTTTAAAATGTGGCACTTCATGCTCAACAATATCTTCTTCAATGGCTTCAACACCAAAAACTTTCTCTTTTAAAAGATTGTATTTGTCCTGAAATCCATAACGAAGATTTCTAGCCCCGCCCGCAATTTTTCCACGGGTACCTGCACCACTATCAGGGGCAAATAAAATACTAATTACTGCGCCCGCTGCTAAACCAGCCACTAAGGCTAGTGCTATTTTTGCACTGTTGTCCGATTCGTGCTTTAAGTATTTTCCGATTAACTTTCTGTATTTCATAACGTAGCATTTTAAAAAAGAACAAATGCCATCATATAATGTTTCGTAAAATCTAAACCAAATCGCAATAAAGCATAATATTTGGTAAGTTTAATATTTTAAATATCTAATAAATGGTAAAAGCAACAATAAACAGGGAACACTATGCGTGTTCGGTAACCAATGGTTCTCATGATATTATAGTAGACGAACCTTTAGACTTAGGTGGAACACATAAAGGTTTTGCCCCTAAGGGATTATTAATGGCCTCTTTGGCATCGTGTGTAGCCATTACCTTAAGGATGTATGCCGATAGAAAGGAGTGGCCTATCGATAAAATTGAGGTGGAAGTAAATATTGATACCGAAAACGGAGAAACCATATTTTTTGAAGAAATTGTATGTACTGGGATACTTACTGAAGAACAAAAAATCAGGTTGGAAGAAATTGCCGCAAAATGCCCGGTAAGTAAAATTTTAGCGTCCGGTCACGAAATCAGATCGAAGGTACTTTAATGGTAACGGTGCAAAACTCGTTTATACATTGACAAAAAGCTTTAATATCTTTGTCAAAACCCAAGCGTTCGCTGTGGTAAAAAAATAATTTATGCCTACCGAAATAAAATGCCCCAATTGTGCCCATGTTTTTCCGATGGAAGAAGCCATGGCCGAAGATTATAAGAAAGAGTTACGTGAGAAAGCGGCTGCTTATGCAAGGCAGAAAGATGATGAATATCAACGTAAACTGCAGGTTTTTGAATCAGAAAAACAACAGCAATTGAAAGCTTTTGATGCCAAACTTGCAGAAGAGAAAAGCAAGCTTAAGGATGATTTGGAGGAAAATCTGCGTAAAAGCATTTCGGCTGATTTTGAAACCAAACTGCAAATGTTGGAGGGCAACGCGAAAGATAATGCAGAAAAATTAAAGCTGGCCCGCGAAAAGGAACTTGAGTTTTTACGCCGCGAGGAAAGCCTTAAGGTAAAGGAAGAAGAAATGGAACTTGCCTTTCAACGTAAAATGCAAGAACAGCGTAACGAGCTGGTAGAACAGATCCGTAAGCAGGAGGCAGAAAAAAATAGTATTAAAGATACCGAACACCAATTGCGTTTAAAAGAATTAGAAAAACAGCTCGACGACCAGAAAAAATTGGCCGAAGAAATGAAACGTAAGGCTGAGCAGGGCAGTATGCAATTGCAGGGCGAAGTGCAGGAACTGATTTTGGAAGAATTACTCCGTACCAATTATCCTTTTGATTTAATTGAAGAAGTTGGCAAAGGAGTGCGTGGTGCAGATTGTGTACAGGTGGTACGCAACCAATTTGGACAAGAATGCGGTAAAATTATTTACGAAAGCAAGCGTACCAAAGATTTTGGTGGCGACTGGATCGAAAAACTGAAGAAAGATATGCGCAGTATGGGAATTGATGTAGCGGTAATCGTAAGTCAATGTTACCCAAAAGGCATGGATTGTTTCGGGCAGCGCGATGGGGTTTGGATCTGCTCTTTCGAAGAAGTAAATGCTGTAGCATACGTGTTGCGCGAAGGAATATTGCGCTTGGCAGGTGCAGTAAAATCGCAGGAAAACCGCGGAGAAAAAATGCACATGCTTTACGATTATTTAATGGGCGCAGAGTTTTCAGAGCAATGGAAAGCCATTAGAGAAGGTTTTATGAGCATGAAACTGTCCATACAACGCGAGCGTGATGCGATGGAACGCTTATGGAAAGCACGCGAAAAGCAGTTAGAAAAAGTATTGTTAAATGCGACCCATATCAGGGGTTCGATAGAAGGTATTGCCGGTAGCGATAGTGTGCAGCTGAGCTTAACCGATGAGGATGATGATACGTTGCTTTTAGAGTAACTTGCAGTACGTCATCCTGTCCCGATTTTTATAACGTATAGTCGTCCTGAACTTGTTTCAGGATCTATTTGAATGGACTGACGGTGCTCATTGCCATGTGTGGAGTGGAAACCGCCAGTTCTAATGTATATAAATAGTAACAACAAAAAATAAATGATAACATGAATAAGAAACCTAACCAATCCTTTAACCGCTCTGGAATCCTTACTTTACTATGCACGTTGCTATTTTTCGGGAATGTTTTCGGGAACGTTCCCGAAAAAGATTTAAAGTCGCCGGATGGCAACCTGTTGGCCAGCTTTGCTTTGGCTGAAGGGGGGGTACCTACCTATAGCTTAAAGTACAAAGGAAAAGACGTTATTAAAACCAGCAAGTTGGGGCTTGAACTTAAAGATGGTAAATCGTTCCTGAATGGTTTCACTATTACTGATACCAAAACGCGCACTTTTAACGAAACCTGGAAACCGGTTTGGGGCGAGGTTAAAGAAATTGTAAATCATTATAACGAATTGGCGGTAACGCTAACCCAAAAAGAAAGCAACCGTTATATTATTGTACGTTTCCGCCTTTTTAATGATGGTTTAGGCTTTAGATACGAATTTCCAGAGCAAAAAAACTTAGATTACTTCGTAATTAAAGAAGAGAAAACCCAGTTTGCCTTAGCAGGCGATCATAAAGCATTTTGGCTTCCGGGTGATTATGATACACAGGAATACAGTACGGTAACCTCAAACTTATCAGAAGTACGCGGTAAAATGAAGGCTGCGGTTACACCAAATGCTTCACAAACTACTTTTTCGCCAACGGGCTTACAAACACCTTTGATGATGAAGAGTAAAGATGGTTTATACATCAATATCCATGAAGCGGCACTGATCAACTACTCTTTAATGTCGTTAAATCTCGACGATAAAAATATGGTGTTAGAATCGTGGCTAACGCCTGATGCAGTTGGCGATAAAGGTTATATGCAAGCGCCTTGTTTATCGCCCTGGAGAACCATTATTGTAAGCGATAAAGCAGGTGACATTTTAACCTCAAAGCTAACCTATAACTTAAATGAACCAACAAAATTTAAAGATGTATCGTGGATAAAACCAACCAAGTATGTAGGTGTTTGGTGGGAAATGATTACAGGTAAAAGTACCTGGGCCTATAATGATTTAACCAGTGTGCAATTAGGGATAACCGATTATGCCAAAACAAAACCTAACGGAAAACATGCTGCAAATACGGCACATGTAAAAGAATACATCGATTTTGCTGCTAAAAACGGATTGGACGCTGTTTTAGTTGAAGGCTGGAACGAAGGCTGGGAAGATTGGTTCGGTAAAACAAAAGATTATGTGTTTGATTTTGTAACGCCCTATCCCGATTTCGATGTAAAAGAACTGCACCGTTACGCTGCAAGCAAAGGCATTAAAATGATTATGCACCATGAAACTTCTTCGTCGGTACGTAATTATGAGCGCCATTTAGATACCGCTTATAAATTTATGAAAGCCAATGGTTACGATGCCGTTAAAAGCGGTTATGTAGGCAACATGATCCCAAGGGGAGAGCATCATTATGGCCAATGGTTAAATAACCATTACCTGTATGCCATCCAAAAAGCAGCTGATTATAAAATTATGGTGAATGCACATGAAGCTGTTCGCCCAACAGGCCTGGCGCGTACTTATCCGAACTTAATTGGAAACGAATCGGCAAGGGGAACAGAATACGAAGCTTTTGGGGGCAATAATGCCGATCATACTACAATTTTGCCATTTACACGTTTAATTGGTGGTCCGATGGATTATACGCCAGGTATTTTTGAAACTAAAGTAAGTGTTTATAACCCCGAAAATACTTCTTTTGTGCACAGCACATTGGCCCGCCAGCTGGCACTTTATGTTACCATGTATAGTCCTTTGCAAATGGCTGCCGATTTACCTGAAACGTATAATAAGTATATGGATGCTTTTCAGTTTATTAAAGATGTGGCAGTAGATTGGGACGATACCAAAGTTCTAGAAGCAGAGCCAGGCGATTATATCACTTTTGCGCGTAAGGCAAAAGGTAAAAACAACTGGTTTGTTGGCCGTACCAATGATGAAGTGGCGCGGACATCTAAGATCGATTTCAGCTTTTTAGATCCCGGGAAAAAATATACTGCAACCATTTATGCCGATGCAAAAGATGCCCATTACGAAACAAACCCTAAAGCCTATACTGTCCGTAAAATGGAGGTAACCAGTAAAACTAAATTAACGCAGTATTGCGCACCGGGTGGCGGATATGCGATAAGTATTATGGCGAAATAAATTAAGTTGGTGGTGCCAATTGTTACCAACTGACACTGCTTCTAGCCGTAGCGTCCCGCTGCGGCTTTTTTTATTGTTTTTGCCACGGATGTACACGGAGTAAGAATTTATTTCAGTATCTATCATGCTGATCAGATCCTGAGATGAACTCAGGATGAAGACCGCTGGGAGAATTTCTTATTTGTGATGTCAGTTGTTGCCAACTGACACTGATTCTAGCCGTAGCGCCTCGCTGCGGCTTTTTTATTGTTTTTTGCCACGGATGTACACGGATAAACACGGAGTAAGAATTTATTTCAGTATCTATCATGCTGATCAAATCCTGAAATGAACTCAGGATGACGACCGATTGGAGAATTTCTTATTTGTGGTGTCAGTTGTTGCCAACTGACAATAAGCTAAATCCATCAGTCAGATGGTAACATCTGACTGCACCGGAATTCCAATTTTATACTGAACTTGCTTCAATATTTATCATGTAATTTAGATCCTGAAATGAACTCAGGATGACGGCCGCTGGGAGAATTCTTGTTTGTGGTGTCAGTTGTTACCAACTGACACTTGATCAGGTGCCATTATTATTGTATCGAGTCGCCTTAACAGATCATAACAGCTGACTGCAGGAAAATAGCTTATTTTATAATATCTTAGCAAACACATTAAAACCAAGCAATTTTTAACAAATATTACCATGCCCAGAACCAAAAACCATATCGAACTTCAATTTTTAAGCGAACCCTCTGACGTTAATTATGGCGGTAAGGTACATGGTGGGATGATGATGAAATGGATTGATCAGGCTGCTTTTGCCTGTGCTTTACAATGGAGCCAAACTTATTGTGTAACGGTTTATGTTGGTGGTATCCGCTTTTTTCATCCTGTTCATATCGGCCACTTAGTTAAAATGGAAGCCCGCATTATTTACACGGGTAAAACCAGTATGCATATTGCAGTAGATGCTTTTTCGAAACCCGTAGGGCAGACCGATTTTGTTAAAAATACACACTGTATTATTGTTTTTGTGGCCGTTGACGACGATGGACAACCGAAGGCAATCCCAGCTTTTAAGCCCAAAACCGAAAAAGAAATTGCCATGCATGGTTACGCCATTAAATTAATGGAATTGCGTAAAAGCATCGATAAGGAAATGGAGCCGTATATCGTATAGCGCTGGGCGAGTATTGCTATAGTTGTCTATCTTCCAAATTTCTCTGTGTCCTCTGCGTAAAACTTTGTGCTCTTTGCGGTTAAAAGGAAATAGAACCTACTCCAAAACAGGCAAGCTGAAACAAAACTTGCTGCCTTCGCCAATAGCGCTTACTACCCATATTTTTCCATTTTCGGCTTCGATAAAATCTTTCGAAATGGCAAGACCCAATCCTGATCCCGATTTATTCTGACCATCGGTTGGTACCTGGAAATACCTGTCGAATAATCTTTTCTGGTATTTTTCGTCAATACCTTTTCCAAAATCGCGCACAGAGAATTCGATAAAATTATCTTTTTGGAAAACATCGATAATTACTTTTGATTTTTCCGAACTGTACCGCAATGCATTAGATAAAAAGTTAACCAGTACCCAGGCTGTTTTTTGGATATCGGCATTCACATTAGGTAAATTCTGGTCGCAGTTTAGCACCAATTGAATTGATTTTTGTTCAGCCTGAAATTTAACGGCATCAACGGCATAACTTACAATTTCTTCAGGTTTGGTTATGGCAAAAGTGAGTTTTAAATTGCCGGTTTCTACTTGCGAAAGATCTAAAAGTTCGCTGGTTATTTTTAGCAGCCTGTCGCTATCCTCTTTGATGTGGTTGAGCAGCTCATGCTGTTCTTCGTTCATGGCACCAACACGCTCATCGTTTAGCAGTTTCAGGCTCATTTTGATAGATGATAGGGGTGTTTTTAACTCGTGCGAAACCGTAGCGATAAAATTTGTTTTGGCTTCATCGAGCTCTTTAAACTGCGTAATATTTTTTAAGGTGTAAACGCTTCCGGCAGATTTAGAAGAGGCAATTAAAGTGTTTTCGTCTTGCTCTTCATAATTTGGGATGATGATCTCGCGGTTTTCCAACAGGAAATAAGATTCTTTATCATCAGCATAAATTTTTAAAGTATTATCATCTGTTTCGGGTTTAATGATCCGTTTAAGCAACTCGTTTTTTTGCATCAGTTCGGCCACGTTTTGACCAATAACCTTATCTTCATCTAGGCTCATCAGTTTTGCAGCCAAATGATTTAGAAAGAGTACTTCTCCCTTTTCATTTAAGCCGATTATGGCATCCTGCATTTGTGCTATAATGGCTTCGATACGCGATTTTTCGGATTTAATTTTAGATAAGTTGCTGTTTTCCCATTCGTTTAGTTTAACCACCATCCCGTTAAAGGAATCTGCCAGTTCTGTAAACTCATCCTCGTTTTCGAAGTGCAGGCGCTGTTTATAGTTTTTACGACTGATCTGTTTAATCGCTGAACTAAATTCGGCGAGCGGGTTGGCCACAAAACCAGGGAAGTTTACAATGAATGTAAAAAGGATAATAAAACTCAGGGTAGCGGCAATCATGATGTAGAGGTTTGCCCTTGATGAGGTTTCATTAGCCAGTTCATTTTTATCGTAAATGGCTTTCATATTTACCTGTTCGATATTTTGCAGCGCAACGCGTAAATTTTTGATGCTATTTTCTTTATTGGCTGATGATGGTGAGTTGTTCAGCATGCTAAAAGCCGCTTCTAATTTCTGGAAAGCCACTTTCTCGCCAGGTTCGGTAATGTTTAACCCTTCGTTTTTCAAATTTTTAATAAATACAGCCAGTTGAGTACTGCTTAATGGAAATTGGTTCTGATCGATTACATTGCGCATAGCGGCCACATACTTTAGCGATTTGTAGTTGTCTTTAAGGATTACCTTCGATTTATCGGAAAGCTCGTTTAAGAAAAAGAGCGCGATTAACCCGAAGGATAAAACAATTATAAAGAGAAACCCGAATCCGAGGCGGAGCTTGGTTTTTATTTTCATCTGTTTATGTTTTTTTTAATGGGTGATGAAGCTATCATGATTTGCTTATTTTATTGTGTGATATTTGAAAATCATTGATGGTTTCATGACTTTTTTAGTTTAACCGCAAAGGGAGGAGAGGTTTTTGCTATTAACGCAAAGCAATTTCTCTCTTTTTTGTGGTAAAAATAGGTTATAATTAAATCTGTTTCCTGATCAACTAAATTATATAATAAAGGTTAAATAAATAGCATCTGTTAGCCTGTAGTCAATAGCTATGCCAGTAGATTGAGGGTGTTGTTTAAGTTGTTGTTTTTTAGATTGATAGGATGTTTTTGTAGCTGTGTTAAGCAAAAAAACCTTTTCATTTTGGAAGGGTTTTTATCATTTTGAACCATTGCTTCTGAAGGTTTAGTGCGCTGTTTTTACGTTCCTAAACCTGATTGACGTGGAAAGCCCGCAGCGCTGGAGGACTTGTAACAGATATGAGCAGGAGTGACGCTCATATGAAATACAGGTATTGCTTTTCCAAACAAAAAATGAGCTTTTGTTTTTTGGAAAGCAGATTTGGCAGCATTTAGGTTAATGCATTCCCGCTGTCCGCTTTACTGCGTGCCGCTTCCATCGGGTTTAGGTGGCACGGTCTGTACTAAGATTCGGGGCTGCAAGATTATGAAAGAAATCTTTTATAATAATGGACTATTTTTTCTGGAAGTTTAAACCATTGTTTTTTGTTCCCTAAACCTGATTGACGTGGAAAGCCCGCAGCGCAGCGAGGACTTGGAATGAAAAGCAGGAGTGACGCTCATATGAAATGCAGGCTTTGCTTTTCAAAAAAAAGAATAGATTTTTTGTTTTTTTCGGAAAGCAGTTTACGGAGCGTTTTGGATCATGTATTCCCGCTGTCCGCTTTACTGCGTGCCGCTTCCATCGGGTTTAGGTGGCGCGGTCTGTACTAAGATTTGGGGTTGCAGGCTGCAGAAAAATGAATGAAGACTAGAATTTAATAAACTTCTCGATCTGCTCATTGGTAAATTTAATTGTATCTGGCTGGCTTAGGTTACCCGCTGCATCAAACTCGGTTTTAATATTCGGAATGTGCAAACGTAAGGGTAAAATATGCAGATGAATATAATGGCAAACGCCCGTGAAATGATCAACCCCGCGGATGTTACCATATTTACCAGAAGAAATTCCGACCAAAGCAGCTTTTTTATCATAAAAGCTATCGGGGAAATTACAGGCATCTATTAACACTTTTAATACGCCTGGGTAGCTTCCATTGTACTCTGGCATGATAAATAAAAACTTTTCGGTGTTATTGATCATGTTCTGGATTTCCTGAAAAGCTTCTGATCTTTTGCCGTACATATCCGTGTTCAGAACATCTGCAGGCAGGTGCTCCAGGCTGAACAAACTGGCATCAGCTCCTTTTTCTTTTAGTTGCCTTTGGTAATATTTGGCAACTTTTAGCGTATTGCTATTGGGCCTATTGGTAGCGGCTATAATTGTGATCATGGATAATTGTTAATAAGATGTGTAAAACCCAAACATGCTTCTTGCTAAAATTGCCATATAGTTTGTATCTTAGCTGATTGTGAAAAAGGCCGTAAACAACGCAAAAATAGAACTTTTTGCCAATTAAAACGCATAAATAACACAGCCCAAATAAACGTTAAGTAAATTTCGGATACATAGATGAGCAAAATTATTGCATTAGCAAATCAAAAAGGTGGTGTTGGTAAAACAACTTCATCTATAAACCTGGCTGCGAGTTTGGCCGTACTAGAATACAAAACTTTACTGGTTGATGCTGATCCTCAGGCAAATTCGACTTCAGGTATCGGTTTCGATCCCCGGAATATTAAAGATAGTATTTATGAGTGTATCATTAATGATATCGATCCTTTACAGGCCATCCAAAAAACGGATACACCAAATTTAGACTTACTGCCTGCGCACATCGATCTCGTTGGTGCAGAAATCGAGATGATTAACCTGAATAACCGCGAGTACAAAATGAAAGCGGTTTTGGAGAAAATCAAAGATCAGTATGATTTTATTATCATCGATTGTTCACCATCTTTAGGTTTAATCACCATTAATGCTTTAACAGCGGCCGATTCGGTTATTATTCCCGTTCAGTGTGAGTATTTCGCGCTTGAAGGTTTGGGTAAATTATTAAATACTATCAAAATTGTTCAGAACCGTTTAAACCCTGATCTGGAAATTGAAGGTATTTTACTAACCATGTACGATGTGCGTTTACGTTTATCAAACCAGGTAGTAGAAGAGGTAAAAACACATTTCCACGAACTGGTTTTCGATACCATTATTCAGCGTAATACGCGTTTAAGTGAGGCGCCTAGTTATGGCGTTTCGGTAATTATGCACGATGCGAATTGCAAAGGCGCCATTAATTACCTAAACCTTGCCCGCGAAATTGTAAAGAAAAACGGCCTTTTAAAGGAAGAAGAAAACATAGGAACAGCAACTTTATAAATTATAGATGACATCTTTTCAGCGAAAAACAGGTTTAGGAAGAGGGTTAAGTGCGCTTTTAGATGATAGCGAATCTTCTCATCCGCCGAAACAGCAGGTAAATGCTGTGAGCGAAACCGAGCAGATTGGCAATATCAGTCATGTAAGTTTAACTGAAGTTGAAACCAATCCATACCAGCCCCGTACCGAATTTGACCAGGTAGCTTTAAACGAGCTTGCCGATTCGATCAAGGTACAAGGTTTAATACAGCCCATTACGGTTAGAAAACTGGCTGCAAATAAATATCAGCTCATTTCGGGTGAGCGTAGGTTCAGGGCTTCGAAACTGGCTGGTTTAACACAAATCCCTGCTTACATCCGTAGTGCCAACGACCAACAGATGTTGGAAATGGCCTTAATCGAAAATATTCAGCGCGAAAATTTAAATGCCATTGAAGTAGCATTGAGTTTCCAAAGGATGATTGATGAGGTAGGTTTAAAACAGGAACAATTAGGCGAGCGTGTAGGGAAAAACCGTACCACGGTAACCAATTACCTGCGTTTGTTAAAACTTCCGCCAGCCATTCAGGCTTCCATCCGCGATCAGAAAATTAGCATGGGGCATGCAAGAGCCTTAATTAATGTTGATGGTGTAGACAAACAATTGTTTATCCACCAGGAAATTTTAGAAAAAGGATTATCGGTACGCAAGGTAGAAGAGCTTGTACGTAATCTGCAGCATGTACCTTTAAAAGGCAGTGAAAAATCAAAAGAAAAAGCTGTTTCTTTTCAATATCAAAAATTACAGGACGATCTGGCCTCTAAATTTGCTACCCGCGTAAAGTTAAAAGTAAGTCAGAACGGTAAAGGGGCTATAGAAATTCCTTTTATGAGTGATGACGACTTAAACCGAATTTTAGAGTTATTAGACTGGTAATGCAAAAGACTAAGCTTTTAATACTGGTTGCTGCATTTACATTTTTTCTTGTAAACTTAGCCTCGGCGCAGGTTAAGGATACGGTATTAAAACCTGCTGATACTTCGAAAATTAAATTATCTAAATCGTTAGATACGGCGGCTAAAAAACCGATGACCAGAAAGGATTCGATGAAAGCCAAATATGTTAACCCGGGTAAGGTTGCCGGTAGAAAAGCTGTTTTCAGATCGATGATTATACCAGGGTGGGGGCAATTGTACAATATGCAATTGCTAAACGATGGTTATGGTACAAGAGCAGGAAAAAGTCAGTTTTTTCAAAAGCTGTATACCGGCGGCAAAATTGCGGCTATTTATGGTGGGATAACCGTGCTAACCATGTCGTACATCGAAAGTAGCAAACAATATAATCTTTACTTGACAGAACTGCAGTATCGCAACGATCACAATGATAAACCAAATCCGGATGGCCCATTTGTAAACGCAGACAAGGTAACTACAAGGTATTCTACACAAGGAATAACAACCGGTAAAGATACCTATAGAAGAAATAAACAGATTGTATTGTTCTCTTACGGTTTGGTTTATTTTGCTAATATAGTTGATGCCTATGTTGCAGCCCGTTTGCATTTCTTCAATATTGATGATAACCTTTCTTTTAAGGTAATGCCATCTATAATTAATACCAATTCAATGTATGGTTTCAATGCAACGCCTGCATTAAAAGTATCACTGACATTTTAATGCCGAAAACCACCATGATACTCAATATTAGGAGAAACATTTTAAATGGTGATGAGCTGCCAATTAACTGCGAAGGTTAAGCACAAAAAATTAGAATAGAAACTGAAAAAATATAAACAGATGAAACCATCATGATTTTTCAAACCACGCCTGGGATGAATAAACGGCTCAAGCCTTCTTGAGCACCGTTAAAAACAACTACCTTGGTGAAAAATCTGATCGCTTCAGCACATTAAAATAAACTATAAAAGATGAAACTTGCGCTTTTAGGATACGGTAAAATGGGGCAGATTATCGAGAAATTTGCAGTAGAACGTGGCCACGAAATTGTTTTAAAAATAACGATCGATAACCAGGAAGATTTAACCAGACAAAATTTAAAATCGGCTGATGTAGCCATCGATTTTAGTACGCCTGATTCGGTTCTGAAAAATATTGATGCCTGCTTTGATGCCAATGTGCCTATAGTTGTGGGTACAACAGGCTGGTATGGCAAACTTCAGGAAGTAAAAGATGATTGCAGCAACAGTAACAATACGCTGCTTTATGGGTCTAACTTTAGCATTGGCGTAAATTTATTCTTTAAGCTTAACCAAACTTTGGCCAAGCTGATGAATAACTACCCTGCCTATGAGGTTCAGGTTGAGGAAATACATCATACACAGAAACTGGATGCACCAAGTGGTACAGCCATTACCCTTGCAGAGGGGATTGTCGATAACCTGGATAGAAAACAGGAGTGGTTGAATGAAGTGGTAGGAACTGATGTTGAATTGTTTCCGAAAGCAGAGCAATTGCTGATAGAATCGCATAGGATAGAAAATATTCCAGGAACACACACTGTAATTTACAGTAGTGAGGTGGATGAAATAGAAATTAAACACACTGCGCATAATAGAGCAGGTTTTGCTTTAGGTGCGGTTGTGGCGGCAGAATGGTTGAAAGATAAAAAAGGATTTTTCAGTATTACTGATATTTTTGAATAAAGTCCAAAGCCTAAAGCTGAAAGACCAAAGCACAATATAATTTGTGAAATCACGCAATCAGTGAAATCACATCAAAGGAAGTACAGATAACAGGTAGCCGATTAAATAAATCGCGAAACCAAAAAAAAGATATATGAATTATAAATTCTGGCAGCGAAAAAAAGATGCCCCAAAGAAGAAAAAAACTAAAACCCGTGAGTGGGTTGATGCAATTGTTTTTGCTGTAGTAGCAGCAACCATCATCCGTGTATTTTTTATCGAGGCTTACACCATTCCGTCTGGTTCGATGGAAAGATCTTTGCTTATTGGCGATTTCCTTTTTGTGAGCAAAGTTAATTACGGTGCACGTATCCCGATGACTCCGGTTGCTTTTCCTTTCGCACATCATACTATGCCATTAACCACTTCTACCAAAGCTTATTGGGACGGTGTACAATGGAAATATCACCGTTTACCAGGTTTATCTAAAATTAAGAGAAACGATGTTGTGGTATTCAACTTTCCCGAAGGAGACACGGTTGCGGTAGAAAACCAGGCAGAAAGTTATTATGCACTAGAACGCAGCATGGGCCGGCAGCAGGTGAGAAGCACGTTTACGATAATAGACCGCCCTGTAGATAAACGGGAGAACTTTATTAAAAGATGTATTGGTATTCCGGGCGATGTAATTTCGATGAGCAATGGTATTGCCAATGTAAATGGTAAAAATGAGCCTTTAAAAAACACGGGGATGATGCCATATCGCATCGAGTTTAAAACCATGGATTTTAATTATGCGGCGCTTGATGAGTTTAACTTAAATTTGGGTGGAACACCAGCTATTGCAGATAAGACCTACGTTGTAGATGCATCGCCAGAAATTGCCGATAAATTAAAAACATTTGATTTTGTAAAATCAGTTACCTTAAGTCCAGATCCTGCCGGAGCTGTTCCGGGAGGTGTTTTTCCGAATGATCCCAACAGGGTTTGGAACAGGGATAACTTCGGGCCGATTAAAATCCCTTCAAAAGGATGGACGGTTAAAATCGATAGCAATACCATGCCGCTGTATTACAGGGCTATTAGAACTTACGAAGGAAACAAAGTAGAGCAAAAAGCTGGTGTTTGGTATATTAATGATAAAATAGCTACTACTTATACTTTTAAAATGGACTACTATTGGATGATGGGTGATAACCGCCACAATTCGGCTGATTCGCGCTATTGGGGGTTTGTGCCCGAAGACCATATTGTAGGCAAAGCTTTATTTGTTTGGATGAGCTGGGATAGTACAGCATCTTTCTTGCATAAAATAAGATGGAGCAGGTTGTTTATGGGGATCCATTAATAAAATATAATTCTTTAAAAAGGGCGGATAATCGAAGATTATTCGCCCTTTTTGTTTATAGCCAATTGATAATTAACTTTTAAAAAAAATTAAAAAGTATTATGATGTTTTAAAAATATTTTTTAAGTTTGATCTGTAATCAAATATCATGTCTGTAATTGTAGAGAAAAATCAGCGTCTAAGGGCTGGTATTATTAAGCATTTATACTATAAGAAATCGCTATCACTTACAGATTTGAGTAAGCTGACGCAAAAGAGTTTGCCTTTGGTTACCACTGTGGTTAATAATTTGATAGCTGAAGGCTATATCATAGAAGAGGGTTTTGCACCATCAACAGGTGGCAGAAGGGCTGCAATGTTCTTGATCAATCCAAATTTGAAAAAATACATTGTAGCCATCGCCATGGATCAGCTAACATCGAGGTTAACCATTTACAACCTTTCTAGAACAATGGTTACGCCAATTCGGACTTTAGAGTTTGAGCTGTCATCAAAAGAAAGTGATATTGGCGACCTTGTAAATTTTATCAACACCAGTATCGATCAATCTGAAATCAACAGAACAGATATTTTAGGGGTTGGTATTGGTATGCCAGGCTTTGTTAATGCCGATGAAGGAATTAACCACTCTTTTCTTAAAGTTAAAGAAGGAACAACCTTACAAAATTATCTTTCTTCTGAAATCAATTTACCTGTGTATATAGATAATGATTCTAGTCTGATTGCGCTGGCCGAATTAAATTTCGGAGAAGCTGTTAATTTAAAAGATGTAATGGTGGTTAATATTGGCTGGGGAACAGGTTTGGGAATAATTGTAAACGGCAAATTATACCGCGGCAGTAGTGGCAGTGCCGGTGAGTTTAGTCACATTCCGCTTTCAGACAGCGACAATTTGTGTTCTTGCGGCAGAAGAGGCTGTTTAGAGGTTGATACTTCCTTATTGGTAATGGCTAGGCGGGCAGAAGAAGCAATAGCCGGAGGTGCTGAATCGAGCATGAAAAAACTGTTTAAAGACAAAAGTAAACACCCTGCAGATCATTTCTTGCATGCTGTAAGCCAGCAAGACCCTGTGGCCATATCAGTATTAGCTAAAGCTATTTTTCAATTGGGCAAAGGAGTAGCCACATTAATCCATCTTTTAAACCCTCAGTGTATTGTTTTAAGTGGAAGAGGGGCTAAGGCAGGTAAAATGCTTTTGCCGCCAATCCAACAAGCTATCCATGAGTTTTGTATTCCGCGAATAGCAGAACAAACCGAAATAAAGCTCTCTACCCTAACGGATGAAGCTGAATTATTGGCCGCTGGGAGTTTAACAGTAGAATATAATCAATTTGACTAAAGAAATTCTTAAACATAAAACCAATGTATATGCAAAAATAAAAATCAACTTACCAAGTCTCGCACTACCTTAACTAATCTTAAACTAAACTAAACTAAGAAATTATGAAAAAAACGTACTTAAGGTGCTTAAGTATGCTGTTGTTATGTTTATTTACAATAACAACTTATGCACAGAAGAATATTACCGGTACGGTAAAAGACGCTTCAGGGGCTCTTCCTGGCGTAAGCGTTTCTGTTAAAGGAACATCCAGAGCAACACAGACCGATGCATCTGGTAAATTTTCAATAAATGTACAACCTAATGATGTACTGGTATTTACCGCTGTAGGTTTCCGTAGAAATGAAGTAACAATTGGTGAACAAAGTACACTAAACATAACATTAATTGAAGATGCAAATGCATTAAGTGAAGTTGTTGTAACGGCACTAGGTGTTAAAAGAGAAGCCAAATCTTTGGGATATGCGGTAAGCACCATTTCTTCAAAGGAGATTACACAAGCGGGTGCTACGAACTTTGCGGGTGCCATGTATGGAAAAGCTCCTGGTGTTCGTATTTCATCGGCAACGGGCGGCGCCACAAGTGGGGTTAATATTAACATTCGTGGTGTAAATTCAATAACCAATAAAACTCAACCTCTTATCGTATTGGATGGAGTTCCGATTCGTGACGGAGAGTACAATAACAATGATTATTGGGGAGATCAACGTATGCGTGGTAATGGTTTGTTAGATATTAACAATGAGGATATCGAAACTATATCTATTCTTAAGGGTGCTTCTGCAGCAGCTTTATACGGATCAGAAGCTGTTAATGGTGTTGTTTTAATCACCACTAAAAGTGGTAAAGGTGGTAAAGGATTTAGTGTAGATTTCAATGCAAATTATTCTCAGGATAAGGTGGCTTATTTGCCAAGATATCAAAACGTTAGAGGGCCAGGTACTCAACCATGGTTAACAACAGTAGTTACGGCTGCTGATGGTTTTGTTTATCAAGATTTAGATAAAAATGGAACTGCAGAAACCAGAGGCGTTGGTGCTTTTACACTAAACTTTGGCCCTGTTTTCGATGGTAAGCCAACGCTAACTTGGGATGGGCAGATTAGACCTTACGAGGCTCAGACAGATAATTTTTCTAAATTTTTTCAGACAGCAAATAATTCGAATGTTAATGTGGCTATTTCTCACGCTACAGATAATTCAAATATTCGCTTCTCATTAACCCGTCAGGATAATGAAGGTGTAAGTTACGGTGCAAAAAATGAGAAGAACATCGCTAATTTAAATAGTACCATTAAATTAGGCAACAAAGTAACAACTGATGTGGTGGTAAATTACATCAATCAGTATACACATAATCGTCCGTTTATGATTGATAGGATGATCAATAATTTTACGGGTATGATTAGCCGTTTTGATAATCCAGATTGGTACTATGCTAAATATAAAACCAGTTTGGGCTATAAATATGTAACGGATCAAAATCAGAGTTTGACCCCCGGCGAGAATATTATTTATCCGGGCTTCAAAGCTGATGTTGCCGATTATATCTGGAATGTTAGAGAAAATACCGAGAATGAATATAGTGATCGTATAATTGGTAGCTTAACTAATACCTGGTCTATTATTGATGATTTAAAACTTAGAGTTAGAGCTTCTGCTGATGTAACTTCTCAAAAAAGAGAGAATATGAACCCGAATGAAAGACCTCTTGAATTCGGAAACTCAGGATCCTTTGCATTCACGAATTACCAAGGTAAAATTATGTATGGAGATGCGTTATTAACCTACTCTAAAAAATTAACTAAGGATTTGAATATGTCGGTTTTAGGAGGTTATACGGCGACGCGAGAAACTTATACATCTTTACAACGAGAAACTACTACTGGTTTAAGTGTTAGAAATTGGTATGATCTAAATGCTTCTGTAGATAGAGCTGGATTTAATCAAGGCTTAAATTATAGACAAAGATTAGTTAAAGATGCACTTTTGGGAACCATGAATTTCAACTTCAGAGATTATTTCTTTGTAGAAGGTACGGTTCGTCGCGATAGAACATCAACAATGAATCCGAACAAGAATAGTTTTGTTTATCCATCAGTAAACTCAGGATTTGTGTTTTCTGAAGCATTTAAATTACCAGAGGCAGTTAGCTATGGTAAGTTAAGAGCATCATGGGGAATTGTGGGTAATTACCCAGGCATTTATGTAGCCAACGTGGCTTATAACCAACAATCCCTTGGTGCGCAGGGTGGTGCAAGTGTTTTGTACACTACTATTCCAGGATCATACGGAAATGAATTTATCGAACCAGAGCGTAAAAATGAGTATGAACTAGGTTTGGAAATGAGGTTTCTAAAGGGACGTGTAGGATTTGATGTTTCCTATTATAATGGCCAAATTAAAAATCAAATTTTACCACTTACCTTACCATCAACTTCAGGTGCCACCTCAATTTTGGCTAACGTAGGTACCCTAAGAAACCAAGGTATCGAAGTAGCGTTAACAGGTTCGCCAATAAAAAGTTCAACTTTTAACTGGAATACCATCATTAACTTTTCTAGCAACAAGAACGTTGTTGAAGCCTTGGCTAATGGAGCTACTGAATTGTTACATGCAGACTATGATGGTAATGCAGCACAGTTAAAATCTTTTGTCGGTCAGCCAATGGGAGATATTATGGTACACCCGGTTGCAAAAAATGCAGCTGGTCAAATGATTGTTAATGATAATGGATTGTATAAGCTTGATGAAGTAAATATGATCAAAGCAGGTAATGCAATGCCCAAAATGGTAGGTGGTTTCATTAATAACTTTAGCTACAAGAACTTCTCATTAGATGTTGTAATGGATTTTCGCTTTGGCGGACACGTAATGCCAACCGGTATTAACTGGATGATTAGCCGTGGTTTGCTTGAGGAAAGTTTAAATTACATGGACGCGGCTAGTGGTGGTTTAAGCTACTATCGTGATGCAAGTGGAAAGGGAATCCAAACAAGTGCCAGTACAGGCCCTAATGGTGAACGGGTATATCATGATGGTATGCTTATGGATGGTGCTACAGCTGATGGTAAAACCAATACAAATGTAATATCTCAAGCTTATTATTATACTCAAACTTACAATTGGGGAGGTCCGCAATACAGCTATTCAAGATATGAATTGTATGTTAAGAAGAACAACTACATCAAAATGCGGGAAATCAACTTAGGATTTAAACTTCCGGTTAGGTTTGCTAAAACAATTGGTGCTAAAAATGTACAGATATCGGCATTCGGGCGTAACCTGTTTTTTGTATACAGAACTATCAAAGATCTGGATCCGGAACAAATGACATCAGGATCAAGATGGACACAGACCATTAACAACGCCGGATCAAATCCTGCAACCAGAACCTATGGTTTAATGCTTAGAGCTGGATTTTAACTGATTGTTAATTGCTAAATAAAACTAAAATGAAAAAGACATTATCATTTATAACTACGGCAGCAATTGCAATGACATTTGCTAGCTCGTGTAAAAAATCAAGCTTCGAGGAAGCTTACAGGGATCCAAGTAAAGTAGTTACCTCATCAGTTGATAAGCAGTTTGCAGGCATGATTTATACAAATAGGGAATACGTTGTGCCTTCGTATTGGAACTATTTTGTAATTCAAAGAACAACAGTTCATGTTTACAATCAGGTTACTGGTTTTACTAATGCCATTGGTCAATATGTTCCAGGTGCAGCCAGTATTACAGATAGGTGGAATAACTATTATAATTTTCTTGCGCAGTATAAGGAATTTATGAAAATCTACAATGCGAGCACACCTGCAGAACAGGCGATTAACAGAATTTATATGTTGGCAGCAACTATTTACTTCTACGATCATTCGCAAAAAGTGGTTGATTTACATGGTGATATTCCTTGGGCTGAAGCAGGAATGCTGAGTTCAAACGGAGGAGATTACAGTGCATCATATGCTAAATATCAAAACGCTGATGATATTTATACCACTATGCTCGACAATTTAAAGGCCTATTCTGATGAGTTATCAACACTTACAATTGCAGCAAGTATTTCTGATAAATTTAAAGCGCAGGATTTAATCAATAAAGGAGATGTTACTTTATGGAAGAAATATTGTAACTCCCTTCGATTGCGTATGTTGACACGTGTTTCCGGAACTACTAAATTCAGTACAAGGGCAACGCAAGAGATTGCAGCAATCATTGCCAATCCTGCAAAATATCCCTTGGTTCTAACCAATACTGATAATATTGCACTTAAAGTTTATGATCTGGGCACTGATATAAATGCTAAAGGTTTCAGAACTGGTTTGGAGGATTGGAATGGAAATATTGCCGGTAAAAAAATGATTGATATGATGAACACCACTGCAGATCCGAGATTGAGGGCAATGTTTGAGCCTGGTGCAAGTGCTGCTGGTGTTTATGTGGGTTTAGATCCTTTGGCAAATGCAACAACGCAGACAGCTGATATCGCAGCAGGTAAATTAGCCATTTACAATAGATCTACATTAAGTCGAAACGAGTTTTTCCCTGGCTTGTTAATCACATCAGCTGAAGTGAATTATCTTTTGGCAGAATATTATTTGAAAGCTGGTAACGATGGAGCTGCAAAAACTGCTTATGAGACAGGTGTAAAGGAATCTGTTAACTATTATTATTGGCTAAGAACTTTTAGTAAAGATAACACAGCCGGTACATTAACACCAACTTCGGATGCAGAGATTAACCTTTATATTGCTAAACCTACCGTAATTTGGCTTGGAACAAACGCAGCTAAATTGAATTTAATAGCAACACAAAAATGGATTCATTACAGTGTGGTAGAACCAATTGAAGGTTGGGCTGAATTGCGCCGCTTAGATTTACCGGCTTTAAGCTTTTCACCTGATAATTCTAGTCCGCAAACAGCTCCACCTGTTAGATGGATTTATCCCTCAAGTGAAATTTCTTATAACACCACTAACTATCAGGCTGTGGCCTCAAAAGATAAATTAACGACCAAATTGTTTTGGGATATTAATTAAATTATAGCAAGTTTAAACAATTTTCTAATCCCAGCTCTTTCAAAAAGGGCTGGGATTTAAATTAAATAAATTATGAAAAACTTCTTTAAACCGCTCGTACTTTTTTCGTTCCTTGTAAATACTGCACTTGCCCAGCAAAACGATATTATGCCGCAATCCGAGATTTACGAATGGCCCAAAGATGAAGCAGTAAAAAAGAAATTAGAACACTGGCAAGATCAAAAGTTTGGGATGATTATCCACTGGGGCTTATATGCTGTTCCAGGGATTATCGAATCCTGGTCAATCTGTTCTGAAGACTGGATTGATAGAGACAGTACGATAAAGTACGAAGATTATAAAAAATGGTATTGGGGCCTAAATGAAAAATTTAACCCAACAAAATTCAGCCCTGAGCAATGGGCCAAAGCTGGTAAAAGTGCAGGAATGAAATATCTGGTGTTTACCACCAAACATCACGATGGCTTTGCCATGTTCGATACCAAACAATCTGATTTTAGCATTGCAAAAGGTCCTTTTTCAACCAATGCTAAAAAAGACGTAGCCAAATATGTGTTCGATGCTTTCCGTAAGGAAAATTTTATGATCGGTGCTTATTTCTCTAAACCCGATTGGCATTCTCAATACTATTGGTGGGACAAATATGCCACCGCAGATAGAAATAACAATTACGACATCAGAAAGAATCAGTGGCGGTGGAATATGTTCAAAAGTTATACTCAGAACCAGATTGGCGAGTTAATGAACAATTACGGAAGCATTGATATTTTATGGTTAGATGGCGGATGGGTTCGTCCCAGGGCTAGTGTAAATAAAGAAGTACTTTCTTGGGGTGCACCTATTCCAGAGTGGAGTCAGGATATCGATATGCCTAAAATTGCCGCTGATGCCAGAAAAGCACAACCTGGTTTAATTGTGGTAGATAGAACGGTACATGGCCAGTTTGAAAACTACCAAACCCCTGAACAGAAAATCCCTGAAAATCAGTTAAATTATCCATGGGAAAGCTGCATGACTTTAGGTGGAGCCTGGGGTTTTGTACCCAACGATCAGTACAAATCGGCAGGCGAAGTGGTTCATAAGTTAGTAGAAATAGTAGCCAAAGGCGGAAGCTTGCTTTTAGGCATTGGTCCTAAAGCTGATGGAACGCTCCCTGATCATGTGATTACAAGATTGGATGAAATTGGTAAGTGGACGAGTAAAAATGGTGTTGCCCTATACGGAACAAGGATTACTAAAAACTACCATGATGGACAGAACTGGTTTACGCAAAGTAAAGATGGTAAAACTATTTATGGCATCAGTTTAATTGGCAGTACCCCAAGCAAAGAAATTTCATGGCAAGGGAGTATGCCTAAAAAAGGAAGTCTCATCACTATTTTAAGTACCAATCAAAAGGTAAAATGGACATTGAAAGATGGCAAGGTACACTTCGATTTTCCTAAAACAGAGGAGAAAATAGCTTTAACTTTTTCTTTTACACCCGAAACTAATTAGCAATGCAGAAACCAAGAAGATATCTATACTTATTTCCTGCCTTGTTTTTCTGCAGTGGCCTTTTTGCTCAAGTTAAAAATGGACAATCTTTACCCTATAAAAATCCAAAATTAAGTATCGATTTGAGGGTAAAAGACCTCATTTCGAGAATGACACCGGAAGAGAAATTCTGGCAGTTATTTATGATCCCAGGTGATGTTACACCTGAAAATAAGACACAATTTAAAAATGGGATTTTCGGTTTGCAAGTGAGTGCAGCCGCACAGGGAAGTGGCAATGCACAACAAATGTTGATCTATAATACCTCAGAAGACGGACTTTCTCTGGCTAAAAAGGTAAATAAAATTCAAAAATATTTTGTTGAGGAAACCCGTTTGGGCATCCCGATTATTCCATTTGATGAGGCTTTACACGGTTTGGTTAGGCAGGGTGCTACGGCTTTCCCGCAATCAATTGGTTTGGCTGCAAGTTTCGATACTACCTTAGTGGCTAAAATAGGTACCGCTATTGCCAACGAGGCAAGGGCACGCGGTTTGAGAGATCTTTTGGCACCTGTAATCAATATGGCTACAGATGTAAGATGGGGCAGGGTAGAAGAAACCTATGGAGAAGATCCTTATTTAACAACCGTTCTGGGCCATGCCTTTATGAATGCCATAGAAAGGCAGAATATCATTGTTACCCCAAAACATTTTATTGCTAATGTTGGCGATGGTGGGCGGGATAGCTACCCGATAGAGATGGACAAACATTTTTTAGAAGAAATCCACTTTCCGGCATTTAAAGATGGGGTTAAAAACATAGGTATCCGTTCATTAATGACTTCCTATAACAGTGTTTTTGGTACTCCGGCAACTTCCAATAAATGGCTACTTACCACTAAACTAAAAACAGAATGGGGCTTTAAAGGTTTCGTAATTTCTGATGCAGGTGCAGTTGGCGGGGCCAATGTATTACATTTTACAGCTAAAGATTATAAAGATGCCACAGCGCAATCAATTAACGCGGGCCTTGATGTAATCTTTCAGGTAGATTATAACCATTACAAACTTTTTCTACCTGCATTTTTAGATGGTAGCATTCCAAAAACGAGAATAGATGATGCATTGTCAAGGGTGCTGAAAGCTAAATTCGAACTCGGGCTGTTTGAACATCCTTATGTTGATGAAAGTATCGCCGAAAAGATGTTAAGCGATCAAAGTAACCATAATCTGGCCAAAGAAGCTGCCTTAAAATCTTTCGTGCTCCTCAAAAATGATCAAAACACGCTTCCGTTAAAAAGTGCAAAGCAGATCCTACTGGTAGGGGAAGATGCTGTAGAAGCCAGGTTAGGTGGCTACAGCGGTACCGGAAACAATAAGATAAATATATTGGATGGCTTAAAAAACGCAGTATCCAATAACGTCAAGGTTAATTATGTAAAAGGTAGTAGCCGAGAGCTACAATCTTATATTCCGGTAGATAGCCAGTTTCTTTCTGTTAATCAGAAAGCAGGATTAATGGGAAGCTACTACAAAGGACTTCAATTGTCAGGGAAACCCGTTAAAGAAGTAAATGATAAGGCCGTTAATTTTAGCTGGACATTATACCCGCCAGATGAGCAGCTCCAGCTGGATGATTATTCGGTAAGGTGGACTGGTAAAATTAAGGTGCCACAGAATGCTGATGTTAATATCGGATTGGATGGAAATGATGGTTACCGATTATACCTGGATAACCAATTACTTATCGATAATTGGGACAAAAAATCTTTCAATACGAAGACCGTTCCATTTCATTTCGAGAAAAATAAGGAGTATGCAATTAAGGTCGAATTTTTTGAACCTAAAGGCAATGGTAAAATCAAACTGATCTGGGATTATAATATCAGAAAATCAAACGAAATAGCCGATGCAGTTGCTGCCGCAAAAAATAACGATGCAATTGTATTTGTTGCAGGGATAAAAGAAGGAGAGTTTCTGGACAGGGCAATGCTTAACTTGCCTGGTAATCAAGAAATGTTACTGGAAGAGCTCGCAAAAACCGGGAAACCTATTATTGTGGTATTAACAGGCGGAAGCGCCATTAATATGCAGCCTTGGTTAAATAAAGTAAACGCAGTTTTAAATGTATGGTACCCAGGCGAGGCAGGCGGTAGCGCCATTGCAGATGTACTGCTTGGCAAGGTAAATCCATCAGGTAAACTTCCAATTACCTACCCGGTTGACGAATCGCAATTACCGCTGGTTTACAACCATAAACCTACGGGCAGAGGCGATGATTATAACAACTTAAGCGGAGAACCACTTTTTCCATTTGGATATGGATTAAGTTATACCAACTTTTCTTACAGCAATTTGAAGTTTAGCCGCAAAAGCATTGCTAAAAATGAAACAACTACTGTAAGCTTCGAGCTTAAAAATACCGGCAATTACGATGGTGAAGAAGTAGTACAGTTATACATGAGGCCTTTGTTAAGCAAATTGGCTCAACCTGTTCTTGCACTACGTGCTTTCCAGCGGATACATTTAAAGGTTGGTGAAACAAAGGTAATTTCATTCAAACTGGATAAAGAGGTGCTTCAAACACTCAATATCAATAATGTATGGGAAATAGCTCCGGGGGAGTATAGAATTATGATCGGATCATCAAGCAAAGCACTTTATTTAAAAGATAACTTAACTGTTAAGCCTTAAAAAAATACCTCCTATGGTTGGGTATAAACCATATCAAGTAATTTTGCCGCAGATCTTGGTTAAATCTGCGGCTTTTTATTTTATTCCGTCATTGCGAGGAGGAACGACGAAGCAATCTAAAACGCAATATTATTTTTACAGTATTAAGATTGCTTCGGCTCCTTCATATCCAGCCGCTATGATAATTTCGCGATCTTCGCACTTTTTCTCCGTGCCCTTTGCGGTTAAATGAAACTATTTTAGCTCTTCTATACCCAATTTCACTGCAAGTTCATTCAGGTCCTTTACCACAACATCAATGATCGGAATACCGCTGATTTTCCTTTCCTGCTCAAACTCATGTTCAGGTTCGCCTGGGATGATTACCTTTTTGTCAGGATCGATCGTTTTTGCACTTTTAAAGCGTTCTACCCAATTATCTAAATGGTTTTTGAAGTCTGCAGCCGGCCTGAAGCCATCTACTCGCATAGCGCCTAAAAAGTGGCCAAGTCCTTCGCCGACCGGATTTGCCGATGGTTCTAAGAAAGCTACAAAAGGAGGTACCCAGGGCCCGTAATTGGCGCCAGATAACACCGCTGATAAAATATCAACAGTAGCACTCAGTCCATAACCCTTATGACTGCCATGGTCTTTGTCGCTACCTAAAGGTAAAAGCGAACCACCATTTTTTAATTCGTTCGGATCGGTAGAGTTTTCTCCGCTTTTATCCTGCACCCATCCATCAGGAATACTTTTATTGGCGCGTTGGGCAATTTCCAATTTGCCATTTGCTGCTGCGGCAGTAGCCATATCCACAATTACAGGCGGATATTTTCCGGCCGGGAAAGCGTAACACATCGGGTTGGTACCCAATAAACGTTCGTTAGCATATGTAGGGGCTACCAAAGGGCTTGCATTCGTCATGCTAATGCCAATCATATCTTTTTCTACCGCCATTAAAGCATGGTAACCGGCAATACCGAAGTGATTGGAGTTTTTAACGGATACCCATCCACTACCGTACTTTTCTGCTTTTTCGATGGCAACTTTCATCGCGAAAGGGGCAACCACTAAGCCTAAGCCTGCATCGCCATCAACAGTGGCAGTAGTAGGTGTTTCATGTATAATTTTAATGTCAGGAGTAGCATTTATTCTTTTCTTTTCCCAAAGGCGTACATAACCGCTTAAACGGGCAACGCCATGCGAGTCGATTCCGCGTAAATCTGAGCGGATCAACACATCGGTTGCTAAATTGGCATGTTCATTAGAGCAGCCCATTTTTTTAAAAACGTTATAAGTAAAAGTCCTGAGGTTGGTTTCGGTAAAAGTGATGAAGTTCATTTTATACTATTTGTCGTTAGCCTGTCCCGATTTTACATCGGGATCAGGGTATTTTTTGATAGATGCTGATCCCGAAGCTTAGGGACAGCATGATGAATCTAAAAATAATTTACGGCAATAAAACGGTAAAATCGCCGCCTAATGGTTCAAAGTTTTCTATACATGAGGAAAGAAAATCTTCTCCGTAATTAACATACATAGGGGCAATATTTAAGATTCTTTCTTGCAGTGTTCCATTTGGGAAAAGTCTTTTCTTTACATTGTCGATCTGCAGCAATGCCGTTTCATGTTTCCTTTTCTCTGCGCGGAATAGTTTCTTTTCCAGGTTAGCCAATAAATGGTTGGTTCGCTGTTTTGCCGTATCAGTAGAAACAGAAAGTGTTTTATCTATTTTATAGGCATTTAGTTTAATCTGATCGAAAATGCTGTTAATGGCCCTGGTTTCATCAGCCAAACTCAACAATGCAGTGGTATTCCGCTTTACCCAAATGTTCTTTAGTTCTTCAACGGGCAAGAAAATGTCTTCTAAAGAAAAGCCTAAATGGTATAAATTCTGTGCACTGCGTTTATCAATCAATAAAGCAGAATTACGCAATAGTAAAACCGGGAAATCAACTTTATAAAAGTCGAAATTTGCTTTTAACTGCATCCAATAAGCTACTTCTGCACCGCCACCTATATACGCAATGTTTGGCAAAATCACTTCCTGGTACATGGGCCGCATCACCACATTCGGACTAAAGCGCTCGGGATATGATTCGATTTCGGCTTTTAGTTCCGCTTCCGTAAAACTAATGTCTGTATGATTTACAATGTATTTTCCTTTTTCGAAGATCAAACGCTCACGCAAATTATCGATAAGGTAAAAGAAGTTAATGTCACGGCCGTTTACCTGGGTTTTATAGCCTAAATCCTCCAGGTTTTTCGAACTTTCGTCGATATTTTTTGCACTATTATGCTGAATAACATCTTCGGTAATGATATTCGCGAATTGTTTTTTTAGTTGTGCATCATCAGCATTTACAATCACCAGGCCATATTTCTCGAATAAGTTATTCACCAAAAACCTGGTGGCGTCGGCTAAATTATCGTGTTGCAAATAGGCCTGTTCTACCAATTTGGCAATTCGTTTTCCGTTTTTAGAAATTCCGAGGTATCCCTTATAAGCCGTTACTGCTGCGGCGACGGTTTTGGTGCTTAGTCTTCCGGTAGCACCGTTGGTTTGTTGTATCCAGCTAATGTTCTTTTCATCAACACTTACGTGGTTAATTTCATCAAAATCGTGATCCTCTGTTGCCATCCAATAAACCGGAACAAAGTTTTTATCGGGATGGGCCATTTTTAACTCAATGGCTAAATTAATGGTGGTTACAATTTTGTAAATAAAATAAAGCGGACCGGTAAAAAGGTTCAACTGGTGGCCCGTGGTAACCGTAAAGGTATTCGCTAAGCCTAAAAGTTCTATGTTTTTGGTAACCGATTTATTCGGCTGTAAATGCTGGTATTGATCTTGTAAAACCTGAACTAAAGTTTCTCTGTTCCCTAAGAAATTTCTATGCTCAATTGCTTTGGCCAAGCCCTCCATATCAGGACGATAGCTGTAAAAAGCTTTAAGCTGTTCTTCGTCGTTAATATAATCTAAAACCAGTTTTGAAAATGATCCGGTTTCCTGATATGAGATATATTTTGCCTGCATGATGTGCGAAAGTAATGCAATTTAAGGATAATCGTAAAGTCGCGCCACTATTTTACAATTGTTAAATAATTTTTTGCCACGGAAGCACAGAATCACGGAATTTCCATATAGCCGTCATCCTGAGCGGAGTCGAAG
This sequence comes from Pedobacter sp. GW822-FHT03F06, assembly GCF_058801365.1. Taxonomy (NCBI): domain Bacteria; kingdom Pseudomonadati; phylum Bacteroidota; class Sphingobacteriia; order Sphingobacteriales; family Sphingobacteriaceae; genus Pedobacter; species Pedobacter sp. GW822-FHT03F06. Next base: position 142,122 of record NZ_JBXANE010000010.1, on the reverse strand, counting down.
AATCTTTAGGATAGAAAATAATTAAAGATTGCTCTCAATCGCGCCAACTTTTTCACGGTACAAATCAATCGGGCTATCTAAAAGTACTGCAATTACGGTTAATTCTGGATCTAGTTTGTCTTTAGGCACCGGAATGTAAACAATACCCGGTATTTTGCTCCAGTACAGCTTGTTATAAATTTCATGTGGCAGCATGGTACCTTCACCCACAATCCTGATCCTGCTGATGTTGTTTTTTAAACCTTTAATGGCAATTGGTCCGGTTGGTGTACCTTCTACAAATAAATAAAGGGTTTGTTTATCTGCAGAAAGTGCCGTATTGCCTTGGTAATGGCCACTAGGGATGCCTTTGCCTGTTTTGTAAAGGACCTCGGCATTTTTGATTACCCAGTTACTAACCTTTTGATCTACGTTGTTAATTCCAGGGTTAAAGTCTAAGCCATCAGCAGGTAAACCGGTATTTTGAAATATATTTGTACCTGCATTTAAGTTAATGGCCAGCCTGCTCAGGTTTAAGTTGGTTAAACCCCGTTGTTTGGGCGCAGCATATAAGTCTGCGAGCGAAAGGCTTTCCTGTTTGTCTTCAACGAGCTGAATAGGACCGTTTAATGATACTTTTAGAACGGTTACATCGCTGTCAAAATCGGCATCTTTTAAATTAAGCAGATAATCTGTTTCATTTAGCTTAATTGTATATGGCTGTGCTTTGCTGCCAACTACTTCAATCTTCTTTATTTTTGATTTTATACCTGATAGTAAAATCCCGTTTTTGGTTTTATAATCGAGATACAGGTACAATATATCTTTGTTTTTGGATAAAGTAGTTTTTCCATCGATATGCCCATCTGGGATCCCGGCCTGTGTACTGTAAATAGCTTCTGCGTGTTTTTGAGTCCAGCGGCCTAAATCTTTTAAAATTTTAACCTGTTCTGGCGCAATAGTTCCATCCGCTTTTGGTCCAATATCAAGCAATAAGTTACCGCCCATGCTGATACAATCAACCAGGGTGCGGATGATCATGTTTGATGATTTATAATGATTATCATAAGGCTGATAGCCCCACGAATCGTTCATCGTGTAACAAAGTTCCCATTCTGGTGAGCTTGGTTTTACAACGGGAACACCTTGTTCCGGCGTATCGTAATCGCCATGCCCGTTTAAGCGAGAGTTGATAATGATATTTTGATTTACCTTACGTAAGTTAGATAATATGTTTTTAGCCTGCCATTCTTCTCCACTATGCTCCCAATCGCCATCAAACCATACCAGGTCGGGATTATATTTGGCCGAAAGTTCGTTTAATTGCCCCTGGAAATAATTCTGAAATTTTTTAAAGCGTACGGGATCCTGTTTATAATCATAACGTTTTCTGTCGCGGGTAAAACCATCATAATCCGGATAACTCCAATCGGGTAATGAAAAATATAACCCTGTTTTAAGGCCAGATTTTTTAAGTTCGGCCACGAATGGAGTGATTAAATCTTTTTTTGCAGCACTATTTTTTAATGTGGTAGTGGCTAAAGGAGCTTTACTATCCCAAAGGGCCACGCCATCATGATGTTTTGTGGTAATTACTGCATATTTAGCCCCGCTTTCTTTAATCAGGTTTACCCATTCTTCAGGTTTATATTTTGCTGCCGTAAAGCCATTAAGCTGTTTCATGTAGGCATCATGATTGATGTAGTTGTTAAAAAATGACCACGATTCGGAAATGCCATTAACCGAATAAATACCCCAGTGGATGAAAATACCCAGTTTGGCATCAGCAAACCATTGCATTTTTTGATCGGAAACCTTTTGTTGGGCAGAAAGTTCACTAGTGATGAATAGGGAAAATAAAATGATGAAAGACTTTAAATAACGCATGATCTGTTTAGTATATCTAAACGTTAAATATAATGTTTTATAGCTGTTTTTTAAACAAAAATTGGGTGTGAAGTCAGGTGTTACCATCTGACTGGAGATAGATTTAGTAAAGAAATTGTAAATGGATATTATATTTGCTTGAAGGTAACTATCGAAGCCTTAAACTAAGAATTCTGTTATATGTCAGATGGTAACATCTGACATCACATATGTCTGTTGATGAGATACCGACAGATATACGAATAGATTTAGCTTCGCTGAGCACTTCGTGGTTCTCAACTGCGTTGCCCTTCGCTCGAAATGACGATCCTCAAAACAACAAACTTTTACGCATAAAAAAAGCCGCCCCGAAAAATCGGGACGGCTGTAAAATATTTGGTTTAGTGATTTACCATTTTTTTCTGCGTTCGCCGCCTTCACGGTTTCCGCCTTCTCTGCGTGGGCCTCCAGTGTTACCACCTTTGTCGTCACGGCTACGTCCAGAGAAATCTCTGAAACCACCACCTTCACGGTTTCCGCCTTCGCGTCTTCCGCTACCACCGCCAGATCTTCTCTCGCCACCGCCACGGTAACCACCGCCGCCGCTTCTGCGTTCTCCGCCGAAACCACCGCTACGTCTTTCACCGCCACCGCGTCTTTCGCCAGCACCTTCACCACGACCACCATCTCCGCTTTTCTCGATACGTACCTGACGTCCGTTAAACTCAACAGATTTAAAGCCTTCAAAAACTTTGTCAGCTACATCGTCTTCCACTTCAAAGAAAGAGAAAACACCTTTTAAATCGATTTTACCAACGCTTTTGCCGCCAATTTTACCGTTGTTACAGATAAATGACAACATATCGCCGCGGGTAAACTCATCTACAGAACCTAAGTTGATGAACAAACGGGTGTAACCTTCGCTACCACGTCCACGTCCGGCACCTCTTTCGCCTCTGTCTGCACCACGGTCGTCGCCAACTGCTGCATTTAAGTCAGGTGCTTTAGAATAGTAATCTAAGAAACGGTTAAATTCTAATGAAGCAAAACGTTTAATTACATCTTCTTTTGATAAATCAGCAAATTCATCCATAATACGTGGAATGTACTGATCAATCTGTTCGTTATTAACTTCTACATTGTGTACTTTATGTACCAAAGAGAATAATTGTTTTTCACAAACATCAAATCCTGTAGGAAGCTCAGCTTTGGTAAATTGTTTGCCAATAATGCGCTCTAACTGACGGATTTTACCTAATTCTTTAGAGTTGATGATACAGATAGAAATACCTGTTTTACCGGCACGGCCGGTACGGCCAGAACGGTGGGTATAACTTTCAATTTCGTCAGGTAAAGAGTAGTTGATTACGTGTGTTACATTGTTTACATCGATACCACGTGCGGCAACATCAGTAGCAATTAACAATTGCATGTTACGCTCACGGAAACGTTGCATTACTTTATCACGTTGTTGTTGCGATAAATCGCCGTGTAAAGCATCAGCATTGTAACCATCTTTAATTAAGTGCTCGGCAACATCTTGCGTATCCAATTTGGTTTTACAAAATACTACAGCAAAAATTTCAGGATTAAAATCTACAATACGTTTTAAGGCAGCATATTTATCACGTGCACGAACAATGTAATATTCGTGTTCGATGTTTACGTTACCTGTATTTTTTGTGCCCATGGTTAATTCAACAGGGTTATCCATATAGTTTTTAGCTATACGGCGAACTTCTGCAGGCATGGTAGCCGAGAATAACCAGGTTTTTTTGTCATCAGGAGTGGTTGATAAAATGTCGTTGATATCGTCCTGGAAACCCATGTTCAACATCTCGTCAGCTTCATCAAGCACAACATATTTAACGTTAGTGAAGTCAATGGCTTTACGGCCAATGATATCCAACATACGGCCGGGCGTGGCCACTACGATCTGAACGCCTTGGCGTATTTCGCGTAGTTGTTGCATAATGTTCGCGCCACCGTAAACGGCAACAACGTGGGCATTAGCAACGTTTTTAGAAAAGTTTTTAAGGTCGTTAGCGATTTGCAAGCATAACTCACGGGTAGGGCATAAAATCAATGCCTGTGGTTTATTAACTTTAAAATCGATTAGTTCTAACAGCGGCAAACCAAATGCGGCTGTTTTTCCTGTTCCTGTTTGGGCCAAACCAACAAAATCATTAGTGCCTTCTAACAGTACAGGAATACTTTGCTCCTGAATAGGTGTTGGAGTTTCAAATCCAAGATCCTTTACGGCATTAACGACGTCATCACTTATCCCCAATAATTGAAATGGGTTTGTCATTCGTCTTTTTATTTTTAATTGAGCCGCAAAGGTAAGGTTAATATTTCGTATTTTACAGATAATCAAGTAAATAGTTTTTTAAGCTAAATATTTGAAAATAAGGAAGTAACAGTGGATGTAAGAATGGATGATGGAAAAGGTGGGACGGAACTGGTTTAAGTTGAGGTCGTGATTGTAATAGAGACAGGTGTTTTTTATTTGGAAAGCGGCTGCAGTGGGGCTTAGGTTACTTCAGTCCCGTTTTCCGTTTCAATCTTTTTAAAACCTTTCAGGTTTGAAAAAGGATTTTCACTCCAACCGGGTTTAGTTGGCAGGGCTGGAGGTGAAGATTTGAGTTTACCGTATCAGGACCATCAAACGGTTTTATTTAGATAGTCTTTAACGAGCCATTGCTAAAAACATCGGTATTCAAGCCTTTTATCTCCGCTATTCTCCGTTTAAGATAAAAACGAATCAGGGCTTTTGGCAATTTTAGCCTTACCAAAAGTCTGGATGCGACTGTTGCAAGAACTTAAAATAACTGAAGTAATTAGCAGAAAAAAGGTGGATTGACAAGTTTTTTTAGACATTAGAATGTATTCTTCTTCTCTAAATCAGGTAGAGATTCATCGATTCTTCTCGCTAGCTCTGGTAATTTAATTGTTGGTACTGCGGGGAATAGATGGTGTTCGAGATGATAAAACATGCTGAAAGTAACTTTATTTTTCCATCCATCTCTTTGTGTTCTCGCAAAATCAGGATTTTCTTCTGTATCGTGATGAACTGACCAAACAGCAAAGAATGCCATTAAAAATTCAGCAATTACCATAATAATAACATGGTAAATTAAGAAGTTAATTTGAAAATAAAAGATCAATCCTAAAAATACAATAATGGATAATAATTCAATAATTACATTTTTGACATATTTTTTGTTGCCCAATTGTAAAGTGACTTTATGGATTAAAAACATGTGTATCGGGCCATAAAGTATTGCACCGTACCATGTCATCCCTGCCGATTTACCTTCGTAATCTTCTGCAGTTAAGCAATATTTATGGTGCCGGATATGATTAAATTTGATGGCATGTATTGAGGATACCATCAGTATGCTATTAGAATACAAAGAGAACCAGGTTAAGAATTTGTTTGTTCCCAACGAATTGTGAAAGCCATTATGAACTTGCCTTAATCCAGTTAAGAAAAAGAATGCTGAAAATGGTAATGCAAATAAATAATAACCATAGTAGGCCAATGTTAGAGAAATCAATAACCAAGGGATGGTTAAGTTATTTTCTATCAACATTTCTTTTAACGAAAGACTTCTTAAGTCTTTCCATTCAACTTTTTTAAGTATTTCTGAGTGTGTCATACCCCTGTGATTAATTATTCTCTGTCGATGTATTTCTATCTTAACCTTTCAGCAGAACGGATTAATCTTTCATCTTTATTGATGCCAAAAATAGCCAGTACAACGAATAAAATGGCCAATGCCGGTAAATAAGCACCAATACCAAAACTGGCACCTTCAATACCACCAGGTAGTTTTTTAGCATAAACACTGCACCAAAAAGCAAAACCTCCAATTAGAATGATCGAAATAACTGCAATGCGTTTTTGAAAACTTCTTTTTTTATAGTTGAAGATATTAATTAAACAAATAAATGCAACAGCTATGTTGGTGATAATTAAAGGTAGAAAAGATTGAACTTTAAGACCTATGCCTGCCTTAATGGTTAAAGTTTGGTATAGCCCGGTGGTGTATACCGCTGATTCTGTTCCTGCAACATCTTTTGTGGCGATGGGTAAAAACAACATTAAAACTAAGGTTAGTGCTGCTAAAAAGAGCCAGATCGATTGTATTCTTTGTATCATGAATGAAAAATGTATGGGAACAAATCTAGCCTTTTTTGAGAAAAGAAAGAAAGATTAAAGTTCCCGGCCAGGCCAGGGATTAATAAGATGCATTAAATGCAATTTATGATAGATATTTTCCGCCCAACGCCAAACACTTAACGCCAAATGCACTATTTAGTATTTTTCCTCAACTGTATTTTTAGATCGCTTTGAGTAAAAAAGGTATTACATCCAGCTGTTCTGCGATGGCGGTCTTTTAAATCGGTTAACTTTGATCAACCATGCCAATAAAACGATTTATGCTCAAAAAAATACTTTTTCTAATTCTCCTGCTTGCTGCAACAAACACCTTTGCTCAAGATACCCTTAAATTTGAACAGGCATTAACGGTAGCCAGTGGTAGCCGTTATGGGCGAGAAGCTGTTTATACCGATTTACTGGCCTGGCAAATGGCCAATGGAAAATTAGAAAAGCCGACCGAAAACGGAGCGTTTTCAGCAGGAAAAGATGGTCAAAAAGTATTATGGAAAGCCATTAAAGCAGATGCTAATGGCCGTTTTAGTGCATTCACTAGAAGATCTTTTCAGACTACCAATAATCCTTTCCTAAATCCGGGGAGCATAGATAGGGGTTCTGATTATATCTACATTGCTTACACTTCTCCTAAAGAACAAACTGCAATTTTAAATGTAATTGGTGGCAATAGTTTGTTTTTCAATGGTACGCCACATATGGGCGATCCTTATGCATCGGCTTATATGAATATTCCGGTTCAATTAAAAAAAGGTGTAAACGAACTTTTTGTAAGAGGTGCCAGCATATTGCCAATGATTATTATTAACACCAAAAAGTTACTTATTCATACGGATGATATTACCTTGCCGAGCATTGTGCTTAATCAGGCAAACACTGTATTAAGTGGTGCATTAACGGTAAGTAATTCTTCATTAAAGGATGTTAACGATTTGCACATTAAAACCATCTTAAATGGCAAACAGCGGGAAGTGGCCATTTCGCGCATTGCAAAACTCAGCATGCGAAAGGTGATTTTTGAACTGGATGCAAGTGCTATAAGCACATCAGGTAATTATAATCTTGAAATACAGCTGCTGCAAAACAAGACAATTTTAGATCAGAAAACGATTGTAATTGAAGCTTTAAGCAATTCATCAAGCTATAAACAGACTTTTATCAGTAAAATTGACGGCAGCTTGCAGTATTTCGCAGTTACGCCGCAACTTAACGGCTGGAAACCAAATTCAGCATTATTTCTTTCTGTACATGGTGCTGGTGTAGAAGCTATTGGTCAGGCGAAAGCCTATAAATCTAAAGACTGGGGAACAGTGGTTGCCGCTACTAACCGCAGGCCACGCGGTTTTAATTGGGAAGATTGGGGCCGTCAGGATGCTTTAGAAGTATTGGCTATGGCAAAAGATCAGTTTAAACCAAACGATAAACAGATTTACCTCACCGGCCATTCTATGGGCGGCCACGGAACGTGGTTTTTAGGTGCCACTTATCCCGATAAATGGGCTGCTATTGCGCCTGCTGCTGGTTATGCTTCGCTTAAAGATTACGGCTCTGCTGATGGGAAAATTCCTGATAGCAGTAAAAATCTGATAGAAAGGATGTTGTTAAGGGCTGGAAACCAGAGCGATGTTCCGAAATTAGTAACTAATTATACACCACTGGGTGTTTATATTCTTCACGGTGATGCCGATAGGGTCGTACCGGTTAGTTATGCAAGACAAATGAAGGAATTGCTTGCTGGTTTTCATGCCGATTTTAGTTATTACGAATACCCGGGCGGCGAGCATTGGTTTGGCGATCAAAGTGTAGATTGGCCACCTATTTTTAGTTTTTTTAAGTGGCATACTATTGCCGCCGATTCTGCTGTAAACCGAATCGATTTTACCACATCCAGTCCGGGTATTTCGGCTACCTACCGCTGGGCCACCATTTATCAGCAAACGCAGCCTTTACAATATAGTCGCATCACTTTAACAAGAGACAGGAAGCTATCAACCATTGTTGGTAAAACCGAAAACGTTGCGCTTTTAAAGTTGGCTTTAACAGATTTTGCAGCTAAAACACCCATAAAAATTACTTTAGATAGTTTAACGGCTATTAATTATACCACACAAAGTATTAACGATACCCTGTTTTTGGAGAAAAATAACGAAGCATGGCAAATCATCACCAAAATTGATAAAAGAGATAAAAACCCGTTGCGATATGGCACTTTTAAAGAGGCTTTTAATCATAAAATGGTTTTTGTAGTGGGGACAAATGGCACTGCCGAAGCCAATCTGGCTAATTTAAATAAAGCCAGATACGACGCTGAAAGTTGGTATTACCGTGGTAACGGCGCAATTGATATCATCATGGATAAAGAATTTTCGGCATCAAAATACCAGGGGCGTAATATTATTTTGTACGGAAATTCCGAAAATAATACAGCCTGGAAAACATTACTGAAAGATTGCCCGATACAGGTAAGCAATTCGCAAATAACCACAGGACAAGGCAGCTGGAAAGGTGATGATTTAGCAGCTTATTACATTTGGCCTCAACAGGACAGTAAACTATTGATAGGCGTAGTGGCCAGTACCGGGGTAACGGGGATGAAAGCGGCTTATGCCAACCAATATTTTGCCGGCGGTAGCGGTTTTCCTGATTTTATGATATTTTCGTCTGAATTACCAAAAGAAGGAAGCAAAGGCATAAAGCTGGCTGGTTTTTACGATAATAAATGGCAATTTGACGAAAAAAATACCGCTAAGCTTTAGTTACGGGCTACTTATAATAAATGTAGCGCGCTTTCCTTCTAAATAAAAAGGAAAAAAGTATTTTTGCATCACTTTGAGTAAAAAAAGGTATTTCATCCAATTGGCTTATGATGGCAGCTTGTACCATGGCTGGCAAACACAGCCTAATGCAATCACCGTTCAGGAATTGTTGGATAAGGCGATGTCTGTTTTTTTTAGACAGCCAATAGAGTCTTTGGGTTGCGGCAGAACGGATGCTGGCGTGCACGCAACTGATTTTTATGCCCATTTTGATGTGGAAGGTGTAGAAGAGGCAAAGGTTTTAAACGCAGTAACAGGCATCAATGCCATGTTGCCCTATCAAATTGCGGTAAAAAAAATTATTCCCGTGCATGATGATGCCCATGCCCGCTTTGATGCAACCGCCCGCGCTTACAAATACTATATTCACTTTGAAAAAAATCCTTTTAAACTTAACCGGTCATGGTTGGTTAAAGATAAATTGGATGTAGAAGCGATGAACAATGCGGCCTCACTGTTATTAAATTATACTGATTTTTCGTGTTTTAGTAAATCAAACACGCAAACTTTTACAAATAACTGTAAAATAACCAAAGCCGTTTTCGAGCAGCAGGAAGATGGATTAGTTTTTACCATCCAGGCCGATCGTTTTTTGAGGAACATGGTGAGGGCCATTATGGGTACTTTGGTACAGATTGGTAAAAAAGAAATAAATTTAACGGATTTTAAAGCAATAATAGAAAGTAAAAACCGCAGCAATGCCGGGCAATCGGTGCCTGCTTGCGGTTTATACTTAGTGAAGATAGAATACCCTTATATAAGGTAGAAGGTTAAAGGTGTAAGGTAAAAGGTTTGGCGACCGCTTTACAAGATAAACTTTTCCTTTATTGAAATTTGTGTAAGATATGTAGGGCCTTAAACCCTAAACCTTACACCTTAAACCATAAGCATGGCAGTTACAGGCGACGTATATAACACCGGATTACTGAAACGTATTTTTCAATACGTAAAGCCTTACCGTGCCGTTTTTGTGTGGTCGGTTATTTTAACCATTCTGCTGGCGGCCATTTCTCCGGTGCGTCCGTTTTTAATTAAATATACACTCGATCATTATATTTTAACAGGTAATTATTCTGGTCTGGTAAATATGACTATGCTGATGATCTTTATGTTGATCTTACAGACTTTGATCCAGTATAATCACACACTTTTAACCAATACACTGGGGCAATCGGTTATCCGCGATCTTCGGATCAATGTTTTTAACCACATTACCAAACTCCGCTTAAAGTTCTTTGATAAAACACCCATCGGACAATTAATTACCAGAACTGTTTCCGATTTGGAAACCATTGCTGATATCTTTTCGGAAGGTTTAATCTCGATGATAGGCGATAGTTTGCAGGTGGTGGTGATTGTGTGCGTAATGTTATACACCGATTGGCAATTGAGTTTAGTGGTGCTTTTGCCCATTCCGTTGTTGATTATTGCTACCCGAAAATTTCAGAAAGCGATTAAGGTTGCTTTCCAGGAAATCAGGAATGAGGTTTCTAACCTGAACACTTTTTTGCAAGAACACATTACTGGCGTTTCTATTGTGCAGTATTTTGCAAGGGAGAAACAGGAATACAGAAAATTCTATGCCATTAATAAGCGCTATCGCGATGCCAATATCCGTTCTAACTGGTATTATTCTATCTTTTTTCCGGTGGTTGAGTTAATATCAGCCATGTCTTTAGGTTTGTTGGTATGGTACGGCGCAAAAAGTATCCTTTCTAAACCGTTAGATGTAACGCCCGGAACGATCACACAGTTTATCATGTACCTGGGGATGGTGTTTACGCCAATCCGCCAGTTGGCAGATAAATTTAACACATTACAGATGGGTATGGTTGGCGCCGAACGTGTTTTTAAAGTTTTGGATACTGACGAAACTACGCCAAATACGGGGACGCAAAAGCCAGCCAGATTAGACGGAAATATTAAATTCGAAAAGGTTTGGTTTGCCTATAATGATGAGAACTACGTACTGAAAGACCTTACATTTGAAGTGAAGGCTGGCGAAACTGTGGCCTTGGTAGGCGCTACAGGTGCTGGTAAATCTTCTACCATTAATATCCTGAACCGTTTTTATGAAGTGAAAAAGGGAGATATCACCGTAGATGGCATTCATATCGAAGATTTTGATCTGGATTATTTAAGAAGCCATATTGCCACTGTACTTCAGGATGTTTTCTTGTTTTCAGATACCATTTTAAACAACATTACACTAAATAACCCCGAAATTACCATCGAAGAAGTGGTGAATGCTGCTAAAAAGGTTGGTGCGCACGATTTTATCGAACGTTTACCGGGTGGTTATCAGTATAATGTAATGGAAAGGGGAGCTACCCTGTCAGCTGGCCAGGCGCAATTGATTTCGTTTATCCGCGCCCTCGTGCATAATCCGGCTATTTTGGTTTTAGATGAGGCCACTTCATCCGTTGACACCGAAACCGAATTATTGATCCAGAAAGCCATTGATAACTTAATGGAAGGCCGAACCTCAATTGTAATTGCCCACCGTTTATCCACCATTCAAAAGGCCGATCAGATTATTGTGCTCGATAAGGGCGAGATAAAAGAAAAAGGAACCCACCAACAATTGTTAAAGTTAAACGGCTATTATAAAAAACTTTACGATCTGCAGTTCTCATCCAAAGGGATAGCTAAAGTTTAAACACATTTATTCCCGAGGATTTTCTTAATTTAACAGCTTCTTAAACCCAATAGGAGGATGAAACGGTTAAAATTACTTGCCTTGTTCTTGTTTTCGGCTTTAGCCTTGCAGGTTTCTGCACAGCAGAAAAAATATGTAATGGTGATTCACGGTGGTGCCGGCACCATTCTCAAAAAGAACATGAGTCCCGAAAAAGAGGCTGCTTATATCGCTGCCTTAACAAAAGCATTAAATGCAGGCTATGCAGAAATTAAAGCAGGTAAATCGAGCCTCGATGCTGTTGAGGCAACCATTCACGTTTTAGAAAACGATCCTCATTTTAATGCGGGTAAAGGCGCTGTTTTTACTCATGATGGCAGAAATGAGCTCGATGCCGCAATAATGGATGGAAAAACCTTAATGGCTGGATCGGTTGCCGGAGTAACTACCATAAAAAATCCAATTTCTGCAGCCAGGGCCGTGATGGAAAAATCGGAACATGTAATGATGGTTGGCGCTGGTGCCGATCAATTTGCAAAAGAAGTCGGACTGGAAATCGTTGATCCTAAATATTTCTGGACTAAGGAACGTTGGGATGGCTTACAAAAAGCCATTAAAGAAGATTCTACCAAAGCGGTGTTAGATCATGGAAACAAGAAATCGGAATTATTTGGAATTAAAAACCACGATTACAAATTCGGTACAGTGGGTTGCGTGGCTTTAGACAAGGCTGGAAACCTGGCAGCTGGAACATCAACCGGTGGTATGACGAACAAAAAATACGGACGTGTGGGCGATGCGCCGATTATTGGTGCGGGTACTTATTGCAATAACGAAACGGCTGGTATTTCCTGTACTGGTTGGGGCGAGTTTTATATCCGCAATGTGGTGGCCAAAACGATTTCCGATTTAATGGAATATAAGGGATTGTCTGTTGCAGAGGCATCGAAAATTGCTTTAGATAAAGTAGGCAAAATGGGTGGTGATGGTGGTTTAATTGCTTTAGATAAAAAAGGCAATATAGCTATGCCATTTAATACCGAAGGCATGTATAGAGGCGCAATTACTGCCGACGGGAAAATTGAAGTCAGTATTTATAAATAAAATTATTTTATGCCTACTCTGTCGTATTCAATAGCAAGCCAAAACACCTAAAAAAATAAAGATGACATTTATAGAATTCGTAAAGAAATTATTTGCCAACTTAACCTTTCAGGTTATCATAGCCATCATAATTGGGATTAATGTTGGGATTTTCTTCCCGGGTTTTGCGCCCACGGCTAAATTAATCAGTCAGGGTTTTATCAACCTGATTAGCATGTTAATTGCACCAATTATATTCTTTACCATTGTTTTAGGAATCGCACACATGGGCGATATGAAAAAAGTAGGCAGGGTGGGTGGCAAAGCATTGTTATATTTCGAAATTGTAAGCACAGTGGCTATTGCAATTGGTTTATTGGTGGCTAATATTTTAAAGCCGGGTGCCGGAATGATAACTAAGGCTAGCGATGCTACAAAAATTGTAGGTTATGCCGAGCAGGCTAAAGATATGAACTGGGCAGAATTTTTCCTGCATATTATTCCGCATAATGTGATTGCCGCTTTTGCTGAAGGAAATATTTTACAGATTTTGCTGTTTGCCATTCTTTTTGGTTATGGCCTGAATAAATTGGGCGGAGAGGGAACAAGCGTTTTAAATGCCTTCGATAAAATATCGAAAGTACTCTTCAAAATTATGAAGGTAATTATGCGTTTAGCACCAATTGGTGCTTTCGGCGGAATGGCTTTCAGCATTGGTACACATGGTTTGGAAAGCATAGTGGGCATGGCTAAACTAATGGGTTCGGTTTATTTAACCTGCATCCTGTTCATTTTTATCGTTTTAAATGGAATTTGCATGTACTATAAATTTAGCCTATGGGCTTACCTGAAGTATATCCGACAGGAAATTTTAATTGTACTGGGTACTTCTTCTTCTGAATCGGCCCTGCCAAGCATGATGCAGAAAATGGAGGCTATTGGTTGCGATAAATCAGTTGTTGGTTTGGTTATTCCTACCGGCTATTCCTTTAATCTTGATGGAACGGCAATTTACCTGGCCATGGCCGTTATATTTCTTTGTCAGGTTTTTCATGTCGATTTATCCTTAGGTCAGCAGATTACGGTTTTAGGTGTGCTCATGGTTACCTCTAAAGGTGCTGCTGGGGTAACGGGTAGTGGTTTTATCGTTTTGGTCTCAACCTTAACCGCTTTGAAAATTATGCCGATAGAACATATCTCCATATTAATTGGCGTAGATCGTTTTATGAGTGAAGCCAGAGCAATAACCAATGTAATCGGGAACGGCGTGGCTACGATAGTGATAGCTAAAAGCGAAAAGCAGTTCGATGAGGCAAAGTATCAGAAAGCCATTCAGCCTGCAATGATAGAAAAAGCAGAGGAGGTGTAGTTGTGAGTTTTCAGTTCTGGGTGCAGATAATTTAGCCACGGAAGCACAGAAATCACGGAAAATTTCTTGTATTTATGTTATCGTAAATCTTTGTTTTTATAGCACATGCAAAACCCTTCTACCCTCAGCCTTCACACCTTCAACCTTTTTTATGTACCTTTGTCGTAGAAACATGCACACAGCTTGTTTAATTAATCCACAGCACATTGGCTCAAGAAGAACAAAATAACCGCAAAGAAAAAAGCGAGTTACACCCACGCAACAAACACCGTTCGCGTTACAATTTCAAACAACTTATTGCAACCTCAAAAGAATTAAAACGTTTCGTTTTTAAAAACGAACACAATGATGATTCTATTGATTTTGCTGATCAAAGTGCCGTTAAGGCACTTAATAGGGCATTGTTGAAGTATTTCTATAACATTTCACAATGGGACATTCCTCAGGATTTTCTTTGTCCGCCTATTCCGGGCCGGGCTGATTATATCCATTACGTTGCCGATCTTTTAGGGTCGAGCAATAAGGGTAAAAATCCAAAAGGAGCTAACATCAATGTATTAGATATCGGCGTAGGTGCTAACTGTATTTACCCCATCATTGGGCACCAGGAATATGGCTGGAGTTTCGTAGGTTCTGAGATCGATCCACTTTCGGTCGATTCGGCAAAACGCATTATCGAAGCCAATAAACCATTACAAGGGGCAGTAGAAATCCGTCAGCAATCTTCAAAAATGGGTATTTTTAGAGGTGTTGTAGGTGGTAAAGAAAGGTTCGATGCGGTAGTTTGTAACCCACCGTTTCATGCTTCTTTAAAAGAAGCCGAGCAAGGTACCCGTCAGAAATGGCGTAACCTGGGCGGAAATGAAAAGGAAGTAAAACACGTATTAAACTTTGGCGGTAACAAGGCCGAACTTTGGTGCCCGGGTGGTGAGCGTGCTTTCGTAGAGCAGATGATTATCCAGAGCGAGCAGATCAAAAATCAGGTTTTATGGTTTACGTCATTGGTATCAAAAAGTGCTAACTTAAAAAGTATCTACAGCGCATTGGTTAAAGCAAATGCTTTTGAGGTTACCACCGTTCAAATGAGCCAGGGGCAAAAAATAAGCCGTTTCGTAGCGTGGACCTTTCATGACGAAGCTGCACAAGCTGAATGGGTAAAAGCCTGGAAAACCGAACCGAAACCAAAAGCAGATAGTCCAAAGGCTGAAGTTAAAAGTCTTTAGTCTAATAATAGTAAAGCAAAGCCGGATTATAAAGTTAGTCCGGCTTTTCGTTTTTAGGATTATGATACGGGAAAAGCCAAGCTACATTCTGCGTTTATCATTTAAAATCAGCGGGAATAAATACGTTTAAATGGTTCACACAGATTACACGGATGTGCGCAGATTTTGCAACTATAGAACCGTCAACCGAGAACTGTAAACTGCCCATTGATTAACTGGTCTTTGCTTCAAAAATATACCCGGCCAGAGCAGTTATTACCATGGCCACTGTTCCCCAGAAACAAATCCGCAATATTCCTTTAATCATACTAGAGCCTCCTGCCTTTGCCGCAATTGCCCCCGATAAAGCTAGGAACATAATAGCGAAACCGTATTGGTAAAACACCATCGATTTTATTGGGGCAAGAAAAGCAACTAAAAAAGGTAAAATACCGCCGCTGATAAAGGAGGCTCCAGATGCAAAAGCAGCTTGAAGCGGTTTGGGCTGTGTAATTTCGTTAATACCCAGTTCATCTCTGGCATGTGTGCCTAAGGCATCTTTTTCGGTTAATTTTATGGCTACCTGCATGGCCAGATCTTCGTCAAGCCCCTGCGCAACATATATCTTTGCAAGCTCTTTCAGTTCCAATTCGGGCATGGTTTCGAGTTCTATCTTTTCTCTCGCCAAATCTGCTTTTTCAATATCCGACTGAGAACTTACGGAAACATATTCTCCGGCAGCCATAGATAATGCTCCGGCAACCAAACCGGCCAGTGCCGCCAATACAATCGGACTTCTGGTATCGCTCGCTGCGGCAATACCAATAACTAAACTGGCTGTAGAAATAATGCCGTCGTTGGCCCCAAGCACTGCCGCCCTTAGCCAACCTGTTCTATTGGTATAATGTTTTTCTAATTCCATTTTTGGTTAAGTATGCTGTACTTGTAGTATTCAATGTCCCCCTTCGAAGGGGGCTGGGGGATGAAAAACTAACGCAACTCCTAATATCATCATTTCTTCTCGTAAACAATCAGAATAGTCAAATCATTACCCGTATTCGGGGCAATACCATGCGAACTGCCAGGGCGGGTTAAAATGGCATCACCAGGTTTAACAGCGAAAGTTTTTCCGTTCATCTGCATGGTTCCGTTTCCACTAATCACATAATAAATTTCATCCTCTTTCTGCAAATGATAGCCTATAGCAGAGCCCGATTTTAAAGTACGTTTTTTAAAGACCGTTTTCAGGCTTTTCGCCTCCGCAAAAAAGTTAAAGCCGATGGTTTTGCCCCCACCGTTATGTGTACCGGGTTCTTCTTTAGCTACTTCAATATCGTTTTGAAGGATATATTTACTCGTATCGGTACTTTGTGCACTGGCCTTAACTGAAATAAAAGTAGCAGTAAAAATGGTTACGATTGGGATTAGCTTCTTGATCATATACGTTTTATAATTGGCTTAAGTTTTGTCTGGGTTTTTAGACTTCCCGCTTTGGTCTTTAGTCTTTTCGCTCAAAAGGTAAATTTAGGCGTTTTGCATGGATGTTGCCACAAGCACCATCACTTTGTTAATAAACCCGATCGCAGTGGTTCCGATTCTTCATCGGAAAGAACGGAGAGTGGGAGTGGAGCTCCCCAAAAGCACAGGACTGCTCATTTCCTAATCTTAAGCCTTAATGTTTTTGATTTGAAAACGAACGGTTTGTGGTTCTTGGCAAGTGAAGTCCTGCCATCCACTGTAGCTCCGATAGAAAAAATCGGAGGCTGCCGTTACTGTCAGGTTTATAGCCGAAGGGCTTGCTCCAGGTATAATGCCTAAAAGGTATTATTCTTTATTCATACGGAGGCGCGAAACATCACGATAGTTAATTCTGCATCACGTCTTTAGCTTTAGTCTTTCCGCTTTGGTCTTTAGTCTAAATGTTTCCTATTCATTTTGCTATTACAATCTATATAGCGGGCTACAGCTGCCATAAAGCATTTCCTTACATTTTACTGAAAAAACAGACTAAATAATATGGTTTTAGATTTGAATTCCATTACAATAATATTAGCTTTGCACAAAAAAAATATTGATACATGAGCGTTTTAGTAAATAAAGATTCTAAGGTTATCGTTCAGGGTTTTACCGGAAACGAAGGAACTTACCACGCTGAGCAGATGCTGGCCTATGGTACAAACGTAGTTGGTGGTGTAACGCCTGGCAAAGGTGGGCAATTGCATTTAGAAAAGCCTGTTTTTAATACTGTTAAAGATGCCGTTGATAAAACGGGTGCAAATGTATCTATCATTTTCGTGCCACCAGCTTTTGCTGCTGATGCCATTATGGAAGCTGCCGAAGGTGGTATTAAAGTTATTGTTTGTATTACTGAAGGTATTCCAACTAAGGATATGATTCAGGTTAAAGAATATATTGCTGACCGCGATGTTACGCTTATCGGCCCTAACTGCCCGGGTGTAATTACTGCTGATGAAGCTAAAATAGGTATTATGCCAGGTTTTATCTTCAAAAAAGGTCATGTAGGAGTGGTTTCTAAATCGGGAACTTTAACTTACGAAGCAGTAGACCAGGTGGTTAAAGCTGGTTTAGGTATTACTACGGCTATCGGTATCGGTGGTGACCCAATTATCGGAACACCAACTGTAGAAGCGGTGAAATTATTAATGAACGATCCTGAAACTCACGGTATCATCATGATTGGTGAAATTGGTGGTGGAATGGAAGCAGAAGCAGCCCGTTGGATTAAAGAAAACGGTACTAAACCTGTTGTTGGTTTCATCGCTGGTCAAACTGCGCCTCCGGGACGTAGAATGGGCCACGCTGGTGCTATTGTTGGCGGTGCTGATGATACTGCAGCTGCTAAAATGAAAATCATGCGCGAGTGTGGTATCCGTGTAGTAGAAAGTCCTGCTGAAATCGGTGCTGCAATGGCAGAAGAATTAGCAAAATAAGATTTAAAAATCTCTTTATAGAAAAGCGTTTCGATTAACTTCGGGACGCTTTTTTTGTTTGGCCAGGTTGCCATCGTACAATAGAGGAAAAAAAAGGTAAATTAATTGCCACGGAAACACGGAAGGCACAGAATAAAAAAGAGAAAAAAATTAGAAAATTTAATTAGCTTAGTTAAAATTCTCATTTATGGATTATCAAATAAAACAAGGTAATCTTCCCTATAAAAATGAAACTGATTTAATTATTAATGCTGCAATTGAAGTTCATAAGGATTTGGGTTGTGGTTTTCTTGAGATCGTTTATAAGGATGCGCTTTGTATCGAATTTGAAAGTCGCGGATACTTTTATGAGAGAGAAAAACATTATCCTGTTTACTATAAGGATGTTTTACTTCCGCATAGTTTTTATGCTGATTTTATAGTTTTTGATACTGTAGTTTTAGAAATAAAATCAAAAAGTGGAATAGCGAATGAAGATTTGGCTCAAGCTATAAACTACTTGAAATGCTCAGAATGTAGCGTTGGTTTAATATTAAACTTTGGCAAGCCTACTTTAGAAATAAGACGCGTTGTTTTTTAATCATTTTCCGTGTCTTCCGTGCTTCCGTGGCAAAAAAACTTTCCGAGTCTTCCATGGCAAACCAGCGATCTCTCGAATGATGGTGCATTTAGCATCTAAAAACTTCCAACTCCTAACTGAAAGCTCTCAACGCCAAACTGAATTATCATTCCTTTGTAAACACTCATACAAACCACTAAACCAGCAAACCAAAACAAAATCTATGTCGTATATTGATATATGAAAACGATGTTAAATAAACTATTTTTGCTTACTGCTGTTGTTTTAATAACAGGTCTTTCTGCTTGTGCCCAAAAGCAAGATAAGAAAGCCATAAAACAATCGAAGGAAACAGAACAAATCATACCAAAGAAGAAAATGAACTGGAATCCATTAACACCCGAAGAAGAAAGAGTAATTGTAAATAAAGGTACAGAATACCCTGGTACAGGTAAATATGAACATACAACAGATAAAGGGACTTATACCTGTAAACGTTGTAATGCAGCGCTATATCGTTCGGAAAGTAAGTTTGATGCACATTGCGGATGGCCTGCTTTTGATGATGAAATTAAAGGTGCTGTAAAGCGCATTCCTGATGCCGATGGTTCCCGTACAGAAATTGTTTGTGCCAACTGTGGCGCGCATCTTGGCCACGTATTTTTGGGCGAAGGATTTACCAATAAAGACACCCGTCATTGTGTAAATTCTATCTCCATGAATTTCGTGCCGGATCAAAAATAAGGTGGATGTAGAAGGGTTAGGTAGAGGCGTATGGCGGCAAGCTGTACGCCTTTTTTAATGCACAAAATCAGGCTGTTTTTCCACAAATTATTGATTATAAACTAAATGCTTATATTTGCAGGCTCGATAAATAAAATTTAGCCTATGAAGTATCTGCTGTTATTAAGTTTTTGTTTCCTGTTTTTACAAGGTAAAGCACAAAATTCTGATTCATCAAACGGACCGGATAGCATCAAAAAAACAGTTCTCGCCACTTATTATCACAGAAAATTTGAAGGCCGCCGCACCACCAGCGGCGCCAAATACCGGGCAAAAAAGCTAACAGCTGCCCATCGTACGCTGCCATTCGGCACCCTGGTTACAGTAACTAATCCAGATAACGGAAAATCGGTCGTAGTAAAGGTAAATGACCGTGGTCCTTTCTCTAAAAGATTGGCTATAGATCTGTCTGAACGTGCTGCAAAACAGATCGGTATCTTCCGTAAAGGCATAGCTAAAGTAAGCCTTAGTTATACCGTTGAGTAAATACTCTTTTTAGCTCTATTTAAGGCTTGTTATACCCCTCAAATTTAAGTTATTAACACTCGTTTTGGTTTGCTAAGCCCTTGAAAAGAAACGATTAGCTTTTTTTTCGCTTGAAAATGATATTCGAGTGATCGTTTTTCCCCAGCAATTGGACAGGGTGTTAACAACTTTGGTTCACAAAAAAGGGCCGCCGTATATATATTTGTTATAACAAAGTTCTTTAACTTCTTGCGCTTGAAAACAAATATAAAAGCTTAGTTTTTAGTAATTTATACGTATATCACCTGATTGCAATTTTAAATTTTCCCTAACTAAAAACCCAGTTGTTTGTCAGGCAATAGAGTTAGCACTTTCACAACAGCGTTTTGATAAAAGACATTACAATCATCATATAAAATTGATGGATGCGTGCCTTTGTCGGCCCTGTTAAAAAAATAGAATTAAAAATATCAGCGTATGGAACAGGAATTATTACTACAAGAAAACAAAGATAGATTTGTGCTTTTGCCGATTAAGTATCCGGCAATTTGGGAAATGTATAAAAAGACCGAAGCTAGTTTTTGGACTGCAGAAGAGATTGATCTTTCTGATGACCAGAAACACTGGGACAATTTAAATGATGGCGAAAGACATTTCATTTCTCATATTCTTGCTTTCTTTTCTGCTAGTGATGGTATTGTGAACGAAAACCTTGCGGTAAACTTCATGAGTGAGGTTCAATTGCCGGAAGCACGTTGTTTTTATGGTTTCCAGATCATGATGGAAAACATCCATGCAGAAACTTATGCGCTGTTAATCGATACTTATATTAAAGATCCCGAAGAAAAAGACCGTTTGTTCCACGCCATTGATACTGTTCCTGCGGTGAAAAGAAAAGCGGAGTGGGCTTTACGCTGGATCGAAAACGGAACTTTTGCTGAGCGTTTAGTGGCATTTGCTGCGGTTGAAGGTATTTTCTTCAGCGGAAGTTTTTGCTCTATTTTCTGGTTAAAGAAACGTGGTTTAATGCCGGGATTAACTTTCAGTAACGAACTGATCTCGAGAGACGAAGGTTCACACTGCGAATTTGCCTGTTTACTTTACAGCATGTTAAGCAATAAGTTGAGCGAAGAAGCAGTTCATGGCATTATTAGTGATGCTGTAGAAATTGAAAAAGAATTTATTACTGATGCATTACCGGTTGCTTTAATTGGTATGAATGCAAAATTAATGAGCCAGTATATCGAATTTGTGGCCGACAGATGGTTGCAGGAGCTTGGTTACAAAAAAATCTACAATGCAACCAATCCATTCGATTTTATGGAAATGATTTCATTGCAGGGTAAAACCAACTTTTTCGAAAAACGTGTTGGCGATTATCAGAAAAGTGGTGTACTAACCTCTGCTGATAACAACAAACAGGCGTTTTCTTTAGATGAAGACTTTTAGGTAGAGGGCTAAAAGGTAGATGGCGGAAGGTTAATCTTGATACTAAAATCCCGCTACTTGATACCTGCTACTCGCTACTTGATACCTGCTACTCGATACTAATAAATAAATAACAAAAAATACAAAGTGATGATTAGGTCTTGATACTTGATACTCACGACTTAATAATAAAACTTAAATCTCATAAAATATGTTCGTACTAAAAAGAGATGGCCGCAAAGAAGCGGTGCAATTTGACAAAATCACAGCCCGCATTCAAAAGTTGTGCTATAGTTTAAATTCAGATCTGGTAGATCCAATCGATGTAGCCAAAAAGGTTATCGAGGGTTTATACGATGGTGTAACCACATCGGAGTTGGATAACCTTGCTGCAGAAACTGCTGCCTCGTTAACAACAAAACACCCTGATTATGCTTTGTTAGCATCACGTATTGCGGTTT
Source organism: Pedobacter sp. GW822-FHT03F06 (assembly GCF_058801365.1). Classification (NCBI taxonomy): domain Bacteria; kingdom Pseudomonadati; phylum Bacteroidota; class Sphingobacteriia; order Sphingobacteriales; family Sphingobacteriaceae; genus Pedobacter; species Pedobacter sp. GW822-FHT03F06. The sequence continues at coordinate 120,342 of NZ_JBXANE010000010.1, read as the reverse complement.
CTAACCTACATAAAAACACCACTAAATCATTCTCGGGTACGATGAAAATGTTGTACGAATATTTCGACCCGAAAGCGCAGAAAGATGCTCCTCTTATTGCTGATGATGTTTATGAGATTATAGAAAAAAACAAGGATATTTTAGATAGTTCTATCATTTACGACCGCGATTTCGGTTTCGATTATTTCGGTTTTAAAACGTTAGAAAAATCTTACCTTTTAAAAGTTAACGGTCAGATTGTAGAGCGCCCGCAACATTTGTTTATGCGTGTTTCTGTTGGTATCCACAAAGAAGATATCGAGAGCGCAATCAAAACCTATAATTTAATGAGCGAGCGTTGGTTTACACATGCTACACCAACTTTGTTCAACGCAGCTACACCAAAACCTCAAATGTCGTCATGTTTCTTGTTAACCATGCAGGATGATAGCATCGAGGGTATTTACGATACTTTAAAACAAACGGCTAAAATTTCGCAAAGTGCTGGCGGTATTGGTTTAAGTATCCACAATATCCGTGCAACTGGCTCGTATATTGGTGGTACAAACGGTACAAGTAACGGTATTATTCCAATGTTACGTGTATTTAACGATACGGCCCGTTATGTAGATCAGGGTGGAGGTAAACGTAAAGGTGCTTTCGCTATTTATTTAGAGCCTTGGCATGCAGATGTTTTCGAATTCTTAGATCTTCGTAAAAACCATGGTAAAGAAGAAATGCGTGCGCGCGATTTGTTCTATGCCCTTTGGATTAACGATTTGTTTATGCAACGTGTTAAAGATAATGGCGATTGGACCTTATTCTGCCCACACGAAGCACCAGGTTTGGCAGATTGTTTCGGCAAAGAATTTGAAGAATTATACACTAAATACGAAGCAGAAGGCCGTGGCCGTAAAACCATTAAAGCACAAGAACTTTGGTTTGCCATTTTAGATTCGCAAATTGAAACGGGTACACCGTACATGTTGTTTAAAGATGCAGCAAACAGCAAATCTAACCAACAGAACCTAGGTACCATTAAGAGCTCTAACTTATGTACCGAAATTATCGAGTATACCTCTAAAGATGAAGTTGCGGTTTGTAATTTAGCTTCATTGGCATTGCCTCGTTTCGTAATCAATGGTGCTTTCGATCACCAAAAATTATACGATGTAACGTATCAGGCTACTTTAAACCTGAACAAAATCATCGATCATAACTATTATCCAGTACCAGAAGCCGAAAACTCAAACATGCGCCATCGTCCCGTTGGTTTAGGTGTACAAGGTTTGGCTGATGCCTTTATCTTATTACGTTTACCTTTCGAAAGTGATGAGGCTAAACGTTTAAATAAAGATATTTTCGAAACGATTTATTTTGCTTCGATGACAGCTTCGCACGATTTGGCTGTGAAAAATGGTCCTTACCAAACATTTAAAGGTTCTCCATTATCTAAAGGTAAATTCCAGTTCGATTTATGGAATGTTACACCAGATAGCGGCCGTTGGGACTGGAATGCATTACGCAAAAAAGTAGTTAAAGATGGTGTGTACAACTCATTATTGGTTGCGCCAATGCCAACTGCATCTACTTCTCAGATTTTAGGTAACAACGAATGTTTCGAGCCATATACTTCTAACATTTACACCCGCCGTGTATTAAGCGGAGAGTTTGTAGTGGTAAACAAACATTTATTGAAAGATTTAGTAGCATTAGGTTTATGGAACAACGATATGAAAAATCAGATCATATTGGCTAACGGTTCAATCCAGGCGATTGATTCGATTCCTGATTACATTAAAGAATTGTACAAAACCGTTTGGGAGATCAAGATGCGTAATATCATCGATATGGCTGCCGATCGGGGTGCCTATATCTGCCAATCGCAATCGTTAAACTTGTTCGTAAACGCACCAAATACATCAAAATTAACTTCAATGCACTTCTACGCATGGGAGAAAGGTTTAAAAACCGGTATGTATTACTTGCGCACACAAGCCGCTTCTCAGGCTGTTAAATTTACAGTAGAGAACCAGGGTGGAAAAGCAATTGAAGCGGTTATCCCAGCTGAAATGACACAAGATCAGGTTGCAGAAGAAATCGTTGACGGACCAGTTTGTTCAATGGAAGAAGGCTGTATCAGCTGTTCTGGATAATCTCGCACAATATCGTCATGCTGAATTTAGTTCAGCATCTGTATAACATAGATCCTGAAACAAGTTCAGGATGACGAATCTAATCATATCGTAAGGTTTTGGGCAAAACGCTCAAAACCTTATTTTTTGTTTATACTTTTGTGTTGGTTTAGTAGTTCATTAGTCATTGGTTCATTAGTTTCTAAGGCGCCAAATACGAATGAACTAATGACCGGTGAACAAATGAACAATACCTTAAAACATAGCAAACACGAAATCATTCCTTGCGAACGATGTAATACGGCTATTGAATGCAAGGCAAATTCATATACCAAATGCCAGTGCAGTGTGGTACAGCTGAGTATAAACGAAGTACAATACATCTCAGAACTGTACGATGGCTGCCTCTGCGCCAAATGCTTATTCGAACTGCAACAGGAATACAGAGAAGAAATAGGCGTATAATCTTTCTTCCAAAGTTCCACGGTCTGTGCTCACAGACCGGATCTATTAATATTTTGTGAATTACTGATCATCAAAATATAAGCTGAATAAATCATTTGAAAAGCAAGTTTCTGTGTCTTTCGGTTGGTTCCTGTCCGCTTTTCCTTCTGCAGATTGAAAGAATCGGCATTCGTGCAATCGGGTTTAGTTAATCTGGGTTCCGGGTTTTTCCAGAATTACGTTTATATCAGGCAGCTTTCATTTATATAAATCACTAAAACTGATTCATTAGTGTATCCCAATTCGGTCAACTGTATAGGTCTAAAAAAGGACACATTTTTTCGATTAATTGTAATTTATACAATTAAAATTTCTGCAACTATCTCGGTAAACCTAAATGGTTAGTTTTTGGCATTTATAAGCATTCAGCTAGGCTATTTAGCAAAATGTCATCTGCAGATGACATTTTGCTCTAAATCGATCCTGAGTCATCTTTTAGGCCTTAAAATCAACAAAAAATAGTTTAAAAATAAGTGTTATAAATGATAACAAAGCACACCGTTTGATAGCTATATCGTGCTTGATAAATGGTTTATCAGGCGTTAAAAAAAAGAAAAAATATAACATTATGGAAGCGCTCATTTCTAATTACTGGTGGGTTTTAGTGGCACTGTTGTGCGTAGTTTTATACAAATATATTTTACGTTTCCTATTTGGGATGGTCATCGTACCCGAAGATAGGATCGGGTTGATTACCAAAAAATTCGTACTCTTTGGTTCGGACCGGGAGCTGCCCGATGGCCGCATTATCGCGGTTAAAGGCGAAGCCGGTTTTCAGGGAAAAACACTGGCGCCAGGACTGTATTTCGGAATGTGGTTCTGGCAGTATAGCGTAACCATGGAACAGTTTACCATTATACCGGAGGGTAAGATCGGACTGATTATGGCCAAAGATGGTTCCGAAATCCCAACGGGGAATATCCTTGGGCAAAAGGTAGAGTCTGATAATTTTCAGGATGCAGTAAAGTTTCTCGAAAATGGCGGTCAGCGAGGCCGGCAAACATCTTACATTACCTCGGGTTCTTATCGTATCAATACCATGTTGTTTCAGGTTTCTGTTACGGATATGATCCGCATTCAGGAAAGCATGGTGGGCATTGTAACCACGTTGGATGGTTTACCGATTGAGGCCAATCAGATTGCGGGTAAGCTTGTTGATGGACACAACAATTTCCAGGATTTTGATGCCTTTATAAAACAAGGCGGTAATCGCGGTTTGCAGCCCCAGGTAATTTTGGCGGGTTCTTATAATCTTAATCCTTGGGCAATCCAGTTAGAGGAAATTCCGATGACCGAAATAGCAATCGGTTATGTTGGTGTGGTAATCTCATTTATTGGTACGGACGGAAATGACTTAACCGGTGCCGATTTTAAACATGGTAATATTGTTGGCAAGGGCTCAAAAGGCGTTTGGTTGGAACCCCTCGGTCCAGGTAAATATCCGATTAACAAATACATTATGAAGGTAGAGCTGGTGCCAAAAACCAACTTGGTGTTAAACTGGGCATCGGCACGTAGTGAGGCACATAATCTGGATAAAAACCTATCAACCATTACTGTACGTTCAAAAGATGGTTTCCCCTTTAATTTAGATGTTGCGCAGATTATCCACGTACCAACAACCGAAGCACCAAAAGTAATTGCACGTTTCGGCAATATGGTGAATCTGGTTTCGCAGGTTTTAGAGCCCACAATTGGTAACTATTTCCGTAACTCCGCACAGGGAAGTGATGTGATTGCTTTCCTGAGTACCCGTAAAGAGCGTCAGGAATCGGCTAAAGAACATATCCGTAAAGTGCTTGATGAATATAATGTAAACGCAGTGGATACATTAATCGGTGACATTGTTCCGCCAGAATCGTTAATGAAAACCTTAACCGACCGTAAAATTGCGGAAGAGCAAAAGGTTACTTACGAAACCCAAAAACAGGCACAGGAAACCCGCCAGGGGATGGAAAAAGAAACTGCAATTGCCGATATGCAGAAAGATATTGTGAAGGCACAACAAAGTGTAGAGATTGCTGAACGTACTGCAAGTGCAACGGTAAAAAAATCGGAAGGTGATGCCGCTGGTGTAAAACTAGCCGTAGGAGCAGAGGCTGAGGCCACTAAAATGAGGACACATGCCGAGGCTGAAGCAACCAAAGCAAGAGCACAGGCCGATTCGGAAGCGATTAAGTTGCGTGCATCAGCGGAGGCTGAACAGATTTCGTTAACCGGTAGTGCAGAAGCAGGTAAAATTTTAGCCGTAGGTAAATCAACTGCCGAAGCTTACGAGCTTGCGGTAAAAGCTTTGGGCGGCGAAAACTTTACCCGTTACAAAATTACCGAAGAGCTATCGAAAGGTAACGTGAAGTTGATCCCTGATGTGCTGATTGGAGGCAATGGTGGTAATCATGGAGGCTCGGCGATGGATGGCCTGCTGGGCTTGAAGCTGATGGAGCTCATGGACCCAGAAAAACGTAAGGAAGTGGTGGCCGTTGCAGAAATTGTAGAAACAAAACCAAAGCCTAAAAAGGATAATATCAACCCTTAATTTGGTTTTAAATTAAGACGGAAAGCCTCAGCGTAAGTTGGGGCTTTTTGTTGTAATCCCATCGATAGTTAGTAGAATACTTTTAGGTTTTTTTTATCAGTTACGTCACCCTGAATTTATTTCAGGGTCTTAATGATATAAAAGATGCTGAAATAAATTCAGCATGACGATCGCGTTGGGCAAAGTAACCAAAAACAATCATTAGGCTTGCAATATTAATCGAACAAAAGGCAAATTCGTATTATAAATATAACATCTGGTTCCACTTACATTTTGCTTTTCCGAAAAACAATTACATAATTATGCCGTTCTACTTTTAACAAAATAGTAACTTTGCAGCCTAATTTTGAATGAATGAATTTTTGAACGAGTGAATGCGGTTTACGACATTCTCTCAATTAATCATTCGCTCATTCTCTCATTTCAAAAAAACATGAAGAAAGTAAAAGTTGGCTTAGTGCAAATGAGTTGTACTAAAGATAAACAGGAGAATTTAGATAAAGCGATTGTTAAAGTAAGGGAAGCAGCTGCAAAAGGTGCACAGATTGTGTGTTTGCAAGAGCTTTTTACTTCTTTGTATTTCTGCGATGTTGAAGATTACGACAATTTCGATTTAGCTGAAGCTATTCCAGGACCATCTACTGATGCTTTACAAGTGATAGCCAAAGAATTGGGTGTGGTCATTATCGCTTCTTTATTTGAGAAACGTGCCGAAGGTTTGTACCACAATACAACAGCAGTTTTAGATGCTGATGGTTCGTATTTAGGCAAATACCGTAAAATGCACATTCCTGATGATCCGGCTTATTATGAAAAGTTTTATTTTACCCCTGGCGACTTAGGTTATAAGGTTTTTCAAACTAAGTTTGCTAAAATCGGTATCCTGATCTGTTGGGATCAATGGTATCCGGAAGCTTCACGTATCACGGCCTTGATGGGAGCAGATATCATGTTTTATCCAACTGCAATTGGTTGGGCTACCGATCAGGACGAAGAAACCAACCAAGATCAATACAATGCTTGGCAAACCATCCAACGTTCACATGCGGTTGCAAACGGTGTGCCTGTAGTGAGTGTAAACCGCGTAGGTTTTGAGCAAGATGGTGCCATGAAATTCTGGGGTGGAAGTTTCGCCACAAACGGACAGGGCAAAATACTTTATTTAGGTTCTCACGATCAGGAAGAAACCGAGGTAGTTGAACTGGATCTATCAGAATCCGATTTCTTCCGTAAACACTGGCCTTTTTTAAGAGACAGAAGAATTGATTCCTACCAGCCGATTACGAAAAGATATATTGACGGGGATTAAGCTGAAAGGTTAAAGACCAAAGCTTAAAGCGAAGAACTATGGATGATAGTTATCTTATAAGAGATATCTCCATTGCGCTGCGCTTCAGTAGAGATGACGACCATCCAAATCCATGGTTTGTGTCCTCACGGACCATTCATTTTATAAATTAGAATTAAATGTCAAACTTTCCTCCAAAAAAAGATCTAAATATTAATCAATTCGATTATTCACCGAAACAACAAGGTTATGCTTTCCCTGCCGAGTGGGCCAAACATGAGGCAACCTGGTTAAGCTGGCCACATAAAGAGGAGAGCTGGCCTGGGAAAATCGAAACCATTTATGAGCCGTACTGTCAGTTTATTAAAGCTGTTGCCGAAGGCGAAAAAGTACGCATCAATGTGAAAGATGAAGAAATGAAAGCTTTTGCTGTTTCTGAATTAACAAAAGTAGATGCCGATTTAAGCCAGATCGAATTTTATTTTAACGAAACGAACGATGCCTGGTGCCGCGATCACGGACCTGCATTTTTGCTGAAAGGAAATGAAAAGGCTGTTGTAGATTGGGGTTACAATGCCTGGGGCGGAAAATATCCACCATTTGATTTGGACGATGTTGTGCCAACTAAAATTGCCAAACATTTTGACCTTCCTTTATTTATCCCTGATATTGTGATGGAAGGAGGTTCGGTAGAATTTAATGGCGCCGGAACGGTTTTAACCACAACAGCCTGTTTGTTGAACGAAAACCGTAATCCACATTTAGCCAAAGAGCAGATTGAACAATATTTGCTTGAATATTATGGCCAGGATCAGGTATTATGGTTGGGAGATGGTATTGTTGGCGATGATACCGACGGCCATATTGATGATATTACGCGTTTTGTAAACGAGGATACGGTTTTAACTGTTGTAGAAAGCAATCCGCTGGATGAAAATTATATCTTGTTACAAGAGAACTTAGCAGCCTTAAAAGCCATGAAGCTGAAAGATGGCAGAGCATTGAATATTGTTCAATTGCCGATGCCGTCGCCGGTTATTTATGAAGATACCCGTTTACCAGCGTCTTATGCCAATTTTTACATTGCTAATGCAGCGGTAATTGTGCCAATTTTTGATGATGTAAACGACCAGAAAGCTTTAGCTATTATTCAAGGTTGTTTCCCAGATAGAAAGGTTATCGGTATCAATTCGGTTGATATTATCTGGGGATTGGGAAGTTTTCATTGTTTGAGCCAGCAAGAACCAGCAGTTTAAATATGAAATTCAATAATGAGTTGTTATTGGAAATGATAACATCCCAAAGGTTAAAACTTAGTTTTTGGGATAAAATTTCTCATTATTGGATTGTAGTTCTAACATTTTTTGGAGCCATTTTTTGGTGGTACCAGGTAATTAAAATCAATATAACAAAGTTAGAAACAACATTCCCAACCTTAGAAAGATCTATTAAGCTCGGGGTTGGATTTCTAGTAATTTCTATAGTTTTTTTTATTATCCAATATCGCAGATTAAATTTTAAGCAGGTAGTTATTGATTGCACTAAAAAACAATGTAAAAAAGCAATACTTAAAACGACTCTAGAGCTCGAATGGATTATTATTGAAAAAAGTGATAGCTACATCTGCGCTGTTCATAATACAAGAACTTATTTAAATTGGGGAGAATTAATTACAATTATTAAAATTGATAATGGAATCTTGATAAATAGCATTTGTGACCCAGCTGCTAAAACGGCTTTGTTTTCTTTTGGGTGGAATAGAAAAAATAGAAGTACTTTTATTAGAAACTTAAAACAGATAGTTTTAGATAAATGAACTTAAAATAAAAAGAGTTAGTTTTTGGATTAATATTAACTTTACAACATTAAAACATTCAACGTTACAACATTTCATAATGAAATTATTAGAAGGAAAAACAGCATTAATTACAGGCGCATCTAAAGGAATCGGTCGTAAAATAGCTGAAAAATTTGCCGAGCAGGGCGCTAATGTAGCTTTTACATATTTATCATCAGTAGAAAAAGGTGAAGCTTTAGAGCAGGAGTTACAAAGTTTCGGAACAAAAGTTAAAGGTTATCGTTCTGATGCTTCTAAATTTGCTGAAGCTGAGCAATTGATCAACGATATCGTAGCGGAATTTGGTACCATTGATATCGTAGTAAACAATGCGGGGATTACTAAAGATGGTTTATTGATGCGTATGAGCGAAGAAAATTGGGATGATGTGATCAATATTAACCTTAAATCGATCTTTAACGTAACAAAAGCAGCTTCTAAAGTAATGATGAAAGCCCGTAAAGGTGTTTTCATTAATATGGGTTCTATTGTGGGTACTACAGGTAATGCGGGACAAGCAAATTATGCCGCATCTAAAGCTGGTATTATTGGTTTTACCAAATCAATCGCTAAAGAATTAGGTTCGAGAAATATCCGTGCTAACGTAGTTGCGCCGGGCTTTATCCGAACCGAAATGACAGATATCCTTGATCCGAAAGTTGTTGAAGGATGGGAAAAAGATATTCCACTAAAACGTGCCGGAGAAACGGAAGATATCGCCAATGTTTGCGTGTTCTTAGCCTCAGATATGAGTGCGTATGTAACTGGCCAAACTTTATCTGTTTGCGGCGGGATGCTTTAAGAGGGGTTGAAGGCGGAAGGTTTAAGATAGAGGGCTTTCGTTCCAATACCATAAAAATAGCAAAGGCGTAAGGTGGGTTTAACCCTAAACCTTACGTCTTTTAGCTTTTACCTTATTTAGAACATTTCAACTTTACAACATTAAAACTATTTCACAATATATTTCCCTTTTACCTCACTTACATTAACTTGGTTTTTATTTTTCTCAAAGGCTAAATATCCAGGCTGCAGCGATTTCCAAAAACTGGCCTGTGTAGGAAATTGAGCGATGAATTTCTTCATATTAGCATCAGTCATTTTGAAAGGATAGATGTTAACCGGAATCTTTTCCTGACCTGCATTTCTAGCCTCAACACCCAAAATATAAACTTCTTTAATTTTTTCGTCGGTTAAAGGAATGCAGCCAACAGTAACGCAATTGCCGTGGATGTAAATATCGCTTCCGGGCTTTCTATCTTTTCCTGTTCTGGCATAATCAACCGTATTCGGATAATTTACCCCTAGCGATAAGTGAAAATTACTCATCGGGTTAAAAACATTAATGTAATAAAAACCTTCCGGCGTTTGCCCATCACCTTCAATTACTTTCGGGCCAATGGTGCCAGAATGTGCGCAGAAATCGTAAGTTCTAAATAGAGAATAGGTTTTAGCCGAATTATTCTTTAACCATACTTCGAGTTTGCCTTCTGTTTTATAAGCATTGATTATCATCGAAAACTGATCGCCATAGCCACCAGCCTGAACAAATTTTCTCAATGTTTCCCATTTTTCATTGTAGGCCTTTTCTACTCTTTCGAATTTAATTTGAGTGGCTTTAAAATTATTTTGAGCATTTACCATAAGGCTTAGAGACACTAGAAACGTTAAACAGATTAATTTCATAAATTTTGATTTGGTTAAAACTAACGAATTTATCTTTTTTAACCGCAAAGGCCGCTGAGATTTCCTTATTAACATGGCGCAAAGGTTGCTAAGTTTAGAAATTGTAGATACCTGTTCTCTTTGCGATGCTTTGCGTAAATTCTTTGCGCACTTTGCGGTTAATAATCTTGAAAATTTCCCCAAAATTACCATCTTTATAAAAGTATGAACAGTTTTTTTTCGGGTACATCTATTTTGTTTTTTCTCGGTTGCTTGGCGTTGGGCGTGCTGTATGCCTGGTTGCTGTATCGCGGCAACAAAAATTTGGATAAAAAACTTCGGTATGGCTTAACTGCCTTGCGGATTATCGTAGTGACTACCATTGCATGGTTAATATTTGCACCGCTCATCAAAACATTAAATTATACCTTAGATAAACCGGTGATCATTATCGGACAAGATAATTCTCTTTCTGTAGGTCAGGTTAAGGCAGCCGGCTTCGACCAGAAATTATATGAAAATAATCTTAAAGCTTTACAGGATAAACTATCAGATAAGTACGAGGTAAAAACGCTTCACTTTGGCGATCAGGTGGCTGATGGTTTCGATTTTAAAAATCAGGGTAAATTAACAGATGCCTCGGCTTTTTTTCAGAAAGTTAGAGATGAATATACCAACAGAAATGTTGGCGCCATTATTTTAGCCACCGATGGTATTTTTAATCACGGTGGAAATCCGCTGTACAGCGTAAATCAGATTAATGCGCCGGTTTATACGATTGCCTTGGGTGATAGTATCCCAAAACGTGACGTCTTAATTTCGAATGTAAATTACAATAATATTGTGTACCTGGATGACGATTTTACGATCGAAGTTCAGGTTCAGGCTTTTCAAAGTGACGGCGAAAGCACTGCTTTAACGGTTAGCCAAAATGGTGCAAAGGTAGAACAGCAAAACCTATCGATTAATGGAGCTTCCTTTGTTAAAACGATCCCGGTTAAGATCCATGCGGGTAAAATTGGTGTTCAGAAATATACTGTTCAGCTCGGCGCACTGAAAAATGAAATTACTACCCGGAATAATGTTCAAACCTTTTATGTAGAAGTGATTGATGGCAGGCAGAAAGTATTGCTTGCAGCGGTTGCACCACATCCTGATTTGGCCGTGTTAAAAGAGGCTATTTCGCTCAATAAACACTACGAGGCTAAACTCGCACTTGCTGATGATTTAATTACCACAGATCCTGCTAAATTCGATCTAATCGTGTTGTATCAATTACCTGATGCGCAAAATATTTCGTCAGCATTTTTAAAGAAATTAACTGGACTGAAGAAACCGATCTGGTACATTTTGGGTGCACAGAGCAATATAAATGCTTTTAACCAAATGCAAAATCAGGTTAACTTAAGTGCTGCGAATGGCTCCATTCAGGAAGTATATGCCGATTTTGCAAATGAATTTACAAGCTTCAATCTTACTGAAGATAACAAGAAGCAGTTTTCATCTTTCGATCCTTTGCTAAGTCCGTTTGGAAGATTAACCGTAAATGCAGGCGCAATACCTGTTTTTAATCAGCGTATTGGCAAAGTAAGCACACAGCAGCCTCTACTGTTCTTCGCGAATGAAAATGGCTTAAAGGCAGGTTATTTGATGGGCGAGGGGCTTTGGCGATGGAAACTTTCGGAGGCGGAAAATGAAAGTAATCAATCAGTTTTAAACGACCTGATTTCAAAAACAGTTCAATACCTGTCTGTTAAAGATGATAAGCGTAGATTCAAGGTATTTACGTCAAAGTCAGCCTATGATGAAAATGAAACCATCCAGTTTAACGGCACCCTTTATAACGATAGCTATCAGCCTGTAAATGAGTCGGAAGTTAATCTTCAGGTTAAAAATGAAGCGGGCAAAGTGTTTAACTATATTTTTTCTAAAACTGAAAATGGTTATCAGCTAGATGCAGGAACCATGCCTGCAGGGAACTATTCTTATCTCGCTAATACCGAACTGGGTGGAAAGAAATTCACGGCCACAGGCAGTTTCTATGTAAATGCGTTGATTGCAGAATTTCAGCAAACAACAGCCAATCACCAGCTTTTAAATACCATATCTAAGCAAAGTAATGGTAAGCTGTTTGTGCCTGAAAACCTGTTGAAAATAGCTGATGAGATTGCCAAAAATGAAAATATTAAAACCATCAGCTACGAAGACCGTAAATACGACGAATTGATCAGTATGAAATGGCTGTTCGGCCTAATTTTGATTTTGTTGGGCGTAGAGTGGTTTTTAAGAAAAAGAAACGGTGAACTCTAAGTTTGGAGTTGCTTGTGCAGTAGATATTACCATCTCGTTGTGTAGTCAGATGTTACCATCTGACTGATAGACTATCTTGAAATTGGTGAGTAATAGATGGTATTCAATTACATTTGAAAGTGTCAGATGGTAACATCTGACACCACGAATAAATTGGAGAATAATGAATGGTGTTCAAATAATTTGAAAGTGTCAGGTGTTACCGCCTGACACCACGGAAAACAGCTCTAAGTTGAAAACTCCGAACTGTTTTAGTGCCATTCATCCCTATAAACAAACTTAGGCATGTGCCATTCGAAGCGGATGGAAAGTAATCTAAGGGCTAATCCGATTATAGCAGCTGTGATGGTAGCCAGCATCTCGCTTCCATGAAAATGCTCTATGCCGATATAAACGGCACCGGTAACTATCGCAGCACTGGCATAAATCTCTTTTCTAAAAAGAAATGGAACTTCATTACAGAGTACATCACGAAGTACGCCGCCTGCACAACCCGTAATCATTCCGCTAAAAAGTACAATTAAATAGGGTAGATGGATTTCCTGCGCAACCTGGCAGCCAATGATAGTGAAAACCACCAAACCTAAAGCATCAAGGTAAAGAAAAAGCTTTTTGAGTTTAGTCATGATTGAGGCAATAAAAGCGGCAAACAAGGCTGCTACTGCGGTAATTACCAAATATTCGGGATGTTCTACCCAACTCATTGGATAATGGCCAAATAATACATTTCTAACCGTTCCACCGCCTAATGCCGTTACCCAGGCAATAATGCAAACACCAACCCAATCCATATCACGTCTGCCTGCAGAAAGTGCTGCGGTCATGGCTTCAGCGGTTATAGCGATAATGTAGAGGATGTGGAGCATTCGGATGGTTAACTGTTTGATTGCTTAATCGGTTAACTGGAAGGGGAATTGTTCTATGGTTTAACTGCCAACTGAGAACTGCCAACTGGACACTAATCCTTCTTCTCTTCCTGAATAATCACGAAAACATCTTCATTGTCTTTTTTCATGAAGTATTTTTCGCGGGCAAATTTTTCAGCCGTATTCAGATTGGTATTCAATTCGTTTAAATCTTTTTTAACCTGAGCGGTTTCTTTCTCGAAATATTCCTTTTCTTCCTGTAGTTTATTGGCCTGACTGCGGTATTCATACTGCGACATCATATCGTTTTTGTCGAAAAATAGCATCCACATCGCAAAAGCAACAGTAGCAAGGAAATATTTATTGCGGAAAAGATCTATTAAACGTTTCATATATTTTGATATGAGATTTTAGATGTGAGATTTGAGAAAACCCAAATCCAACAAACAAATATAGTATTAAAATAAAAACATCCGAAGATTTAAAATCTCCGGATGTTTCGCAAATAAGTTTTTCAACTTATTAACACACCTCTCTGCCTTACGGCATTTCTCCTAAAGGAGAGAAAAGAAGTCCCCTTTAGGGGATTTAGGGGTTTATTTCTTAGCGTATTTGAATTTTGAACCGATGAAACGAGCGTTTTCACCTAATTCTTCTTCAATACGTAATAATTGATTGTATTTTGCAATCCTGTCAGAACGTGATGCAGAGCCAGTTTTAATCTGTCCACAGTTTAATGCAACAGCTAAATCAGCAATCGTAACATCTTCAGTTTCGCCAGAACGGTGACTCATTACCGAAGTATAGCCATTGTTTTGTGCTAAAGTTACCGCATTGATGGTTTCAGTTAAAGAACCGATCTGGTTTACTTTTACCAGGATTGAGTTGGCAGTAGCCTCATCAATACCACGTTGTAAACGGGTAACGTTGGTTACAAATAAATCATCACCAACCAATTGCACATGGTCACCAATTTTATCGGTTAAGCTTTTCCAACCAGTCCAATCGTTTTCGTCCATACCATCTTCGATAGAGATAATTGGATATTTTGCAGAAAGATCAGCTAAATATTGTGCTTGCTCTTCGCTAGAACGAATTACCCCAGTAGCACCTTCAAATTTGGTATAATCATATTTACCATCTTTGTAAAACTCAGATGATGCACAGTCTAAAGCTAAACAGATTTGAGAACCTGGTTTGTAACCAGCAGTTTCAATTGCTTTTAATACCGTTTCAATTGCATCTTCAGTACCATCAAAAGTTGGTGCAAAACCACCTTCGTCACCTACTGCAGTAGATAAACCTCTATCGTGAAGAATTTTTTTCAAGCTATGGAAAACTTCAGTTCCCCAACGTAAAGCCTCCGAGAAAGATGGAGCGCCAACTGGCATAATCATAAATTCCTGGAAAGCAATAGGTGCATCAGAGTGAGAACCCCCGTTAATGATGTTCATCATCGGAATTGGTAAAGTGTTGGCGTTAACACCACCAATATAACGGTATAATGGTTGACCGATTTCATCAGCAGCAGCTTTAGCAGCAGCCAAAGAAACACCTAGAATAGCATTAGCACCTAAGTTACCTTTGTTTTCGGTACCATCCAGGTCTAACATGATTTTATCAATTGTATTTTGCTCAAAAATATCAATACCTCTTAATGCATCAGCAATTTTAGTATTTACATTTTCTACAGCTTTTAAAACACCTTTACCTAAATATGTAGATTTATCTCCATCACGTAATTCAACAGCCTCATATTGTCCAGTAGATGCACCGCTTGGTACAGCTGCACGGCCAAAAGCGCCTGCCTCTGTTACTACTTCAACTTCTACTGTTGGATTGCCTCTCGAATCGAGAATCTGTCTGGCATGGACATTAACGATTATGCTCATTTTTATTTGATTTTTTATTGATTTTTTAACCTGCTTAGTGTATAAAGTACAATTACTAAGCGCAACATCAAAGTTAGTATTATTTTTAAATAAATAAAGCGTTTTAAGGGTTAATGTTACGATAGCTGTTCAAGTTAACCAGTGGTTAATTTTAAGTTAATATTGGCGTTCTGTAATGCCGGATGAGGGTCGTCATCTCGACTGAAACGCAGTCCCGAATTTTCGGGAGAGAGATCTATGTACAATATCAAGCAGATAGATTTCTCCGCTGCGGTCGAAATGACGGTTCTTTATTTTTTAGCTTGCGCCAAAAGTTCAGTGTTTAAGCGAACATATTCATCAATATTTTGCGCTTTTGCAGCTTCAATGCCTTGCTGCGCAGTAACTGCAGCACCGGCTTTATCACCCGTTTTTAGTTGGATACGGCCTTTCCATAGTTTAAACCAGGGTGCTTTCGGATCTGATTTTTCTGCTTCCGTCATCCATTCTAAAGCGGTTTTTAAATCTTTTCCATTCTGAAAATAATACAAAGCAGCATTAAAATAGGGCTTTTTTTCGCCTTTCATCGCCTCAGCAATATTCGCCATTACTTTTTCATCAATAGAAGTGGTAATGTTAAGCGCATAGGCACTATTTTCCCACATCATATTTAACTGTGCCGAAGTTTCGCTAACAGCCGAAAATTGCATGGTTAAGGTTTCTACTTTATCCTTTAAAGCTGTCGTTTTTACTTTTACACGCAGTACATCGTCACTTTCTTTATAGGTATAGGCACCCCATTGATCGGGCGTTTTGCTAAAAATAACCGTCCATTCGTTTTTGCCCGGGATACTGAACAGGCCATATTCGCCGGCAGGTAGGTCTTTGCCTTCAATTTGAACGGCATCTGTAAATTTTATGCGTGTTGCTGCATTTGCACCATTGCGCCAAACTACGCCCATAGGCTCCATGCCACCAAAAATTTTTCGGCCTTTCACATTCGGGCGTGAGTACATTAAAGTTATTTTTCCCAATCCAAAATCCTGGATAATGGTTTGTCCGCTACTCGGTTGTGGAAACTTGGCTCCTCCTTGTGCGTTTGCGAAATCTGTTGCACCTAAAAGTGCAACAAACAGCATTACTGATTTGATCGATAATTTCATTGTTTTGTTGTTTTTGGTTTTATACTAATTTACGCAATAAGCTTCGAGTTTAGCAAAGTGTTTTAATTCTGTTCTTTGCTTAGCTGATGTTTCCTAAATCCAAAAATCAATTCATCAAAATATTCACCATTTTTAAAAATGGTTCCTTTCAACTCGGCCTCGAAAATAAAACCTGCTTTTTTCAAAACCTGTTGCGAGGCCAGGTTCGTATGTGTAGTCCGTGCGAAAATTCTTTCAATATCGAAAGTGTCGAAGCCATATTTAAGCATTTCTTTTATGGCAAGCGAAACAATGCCTTTGCCCCAAAAATCCTCGGCAATCCAATAACCCATTTCAGCACTTTTGCTGTAAATATCGGCCAGTTGATGCACGCCTATCGATCCGATTACTTCATTGTTGACGACAATAGCCTTGATTTGCAAAGGTTCGTAGCTTAAGGCTAATCGAATAAAAGCCTCGCCATCTTTTTTCTCATAAGGAAAAGGGAATTTATTGGTTAAATATTTCGAAATATTGAAATTGTTGGCATGTTTAACCAAACTTTCAACATCAGTAGCTTGGTATGGGCGTAAAGTAAACCTCATTTTATTTTTCTTCACAAATTATACAATTAAAACAATAATCAATCTACTTCAGCGCGTCTAATACATTGAACAATTTCTTATTAATTCCGCTTCCGCTATAGTTATTGATGTTAATAACGATTATATATTTATTGCCTGCAGCATCAGAATGATAGCCTGCAAATGCCGAAACATCATTTATCGTTCCGCTTTTAATTTTCATACCGTTGTATTCGGGTAAAGCCTTATAATAATCTGCGAACCAGTTTTCTTTCTGTATCTGGAAAAGTATATTAGCCATAGCCGAAGTTGTTATTCTGTTGCCTGGAGAAAGTCCGCTGCCATCAATAATGTTTAATGCCGTTTTATCAATGCCTTTATCTGCCCAGAAATTGATTTCGGTTTCTGCTCCTTTACTTGTTGTGCCTGCTTTTCCTGATTTTATCGCAATGGTTTTTAAAAGTGATTCGCCATATAAATTGATGCTTTTCTTTAGAAACCAATAGGTCATTTCGCTTAAACTAGGTGAACTAACGGTGCTTATTTTCTGTGTAACTGAAGGAATGACCTGATTATTCAAGGTCATTAACCTCGCTGTTGTGGCTTGCTGGCCGGTCGAAATACCTAACCTTTTCAAAGTATCTTGTAAACGGTAAGCGCAATCGAAAGCAGGGTCGGGGAGGGCTACAGAAATGCCAGTTTTGGCAATGCCTATTCCCCAGCTTCCGCGGAGGTAAGCAACATTGCTGTAAGGTGGAAGAAAAGCGTAACTTCTATCGCCAGAACCCGAACTTCCGGTTTTTAGTTCATTTATGATCTGCACATAAGGTGTTGCCGGAACTGTTTTTACTACCTTCACTTCATCTGCTGTACTACTTCCGGGTTTCAAATGAATATCAAATTGATTTTCGCGCCAGGCTAAGCCAGATGTCCCCGCACCATAATAATTGCCAATATCCTGCCAAACCCAACCTTCTGGTGTAGTTTGCGTACCGAAAATACGGTCATCACCAATTATTGTACCTTCAATTTTTTTGATTCCGGCAGCTTTTATTGCAGTAACCCACTGCGTTAAAACGGCATTCTCTTTGTTTTGATATCGCCAGGAGCCCAAAGTTGGATCGCCGCTGCCAATAATGATCAGGTTTCCTTTTAATATTCCATCTGTAGTAATTGTTCCGGTATAGGCCAATGTGGTTTGGAATTGAAAATCCTTCCCTAAAATACTAAAAGCCGTTGCCGCAGTAATGGTTTTTAGCGTAGAAGCAGTGGCCAGACCAGTCTGTTCATTTTTTGCATACAATGTTTTGCCCGTATTGGCATCTAAAATGCAAAGTGAAGCGATGGCATGTTTTGCCTGTTCATCGTTTAATAAATTATTGAAGGCTTTTTCGAGGTTCTGAATTCGGTTTTGGGCAATTGTAATGTTTGCAGCAAAAACTAGAAGCAATAGGGGATATATTTTTAATCGCATAGAGATTTTATCCGTTGAAGATCAGCAAAGATAAAATTAATTAAAAGGCAATAGTTGTTATGATAACATCTTTACAAACATTACCCATTAAACAATTTATTGCGTTTAATTTCTTTTCCCTTTCTCAATTTTACTGCGTGATAGATGGTAGGTACATCGTTGGTCCATTTTTTTAGCGTGAAAACGATGGCAAGTATTTCTATTCGAGTTGCCAAACCGAGCCAAAAGCAAATCTCAAATAATACCACCGATTCGCAATGCACTATAATTTCGACCAAAGTGGCAAATATAGTCAACGTCCAGATTTTAGCGCCGATAGAATGCGTAGCGATTTCTTTTCTGAATTTGATATAGCTTAATGCATAGGTTGAAGCTTCGAAAGCACCAAGAACAATCAGTTTTACCAGGTTGACTTTAAAAAAATCGGGACATTGGATATAAGTAGCAACCGCAACCGAGATAAAAAATACCTGATCAATACTGGAATCTAAACGTCGTAATTTTTCGGAGGAGATATTGAGTTTTCTGGCAATTATTCCATCGAATACATCTGTTAATAAACCAATCGATAATAATGTGATTGCAAGAAAAGAATAATGATTGACGTGGAAAAAGCTTAATAGAATTATTATAAAACCAATCAATAACCTGGAATATATTAAAGCGATTGGAATATCTTTCATGTTGGAGAGCGGTATAAAAAAAATCCCCCGATTTTACATCGGAGGACTTTTTTTGAGGTTATTGATTAAACTAATTCTTTCTGAATTAGATATTCGGCAATCTGAACGGCATTGGTTGCAGCGCCTTTGCGTAAGTTATCTGCCACAATCCAAAGATTTAAAGCTTTAGGTGCCGATTCGTCTCTACGGATACGGCCTACAAAAACCTCATCTTTTTCATGCGCATCTTTAGGCATTGGATATTTTAGGTTGGCAACATCATCAACAACGATTATGCCAGGTGATTTTTCTAAAATACTGCGCACTTCAGCTAAATCGAAATCATTTTCAAACTCGATGTTTACCGATTCTGAGTGACCGCCCATTACAGGGATACGAACAGTAGTGGCGGTAACTTTAATGCTATCGTCGCTCATGATTTTGTTGGTTTCCTTAACCATTTTCATTTCTTCTTTGGTATATCCGTTTTCCATGAAAACATCAATATGAGGAAGAACATTTAAATCAATTTCGTATGGATAAGCTTTAGGGCCATCAATGCCTTTACGCTCATTCATTAATTGCTCAACCGCTTTAACACCTGTACCGGTAACCGATTGGTAAGTAGAAACCACTACTCGTTTAATTTTGTATTTATCGTGTAAAGGTTTTAAAACCACTACCATTTGAATGGTAGAACAGTTCGGGTTAGCAATGATTTTATTATCGATAGAAAGTTCGTGTGCATTAACTTCCGGTACAATTAATTTAATTGCAGGATCCATTCTCCATGCAGATGAGTTATCGATAACGGTTGTTCCAGCTTCTTTAAAACGTGGAGCATGCTCCAATGAAGTATTTCCGCCTGCTGAAAACAAAGCGATATCTGGTTTCATGCTGATTGCAGTATCCATGCTAACAATTGGGAACTTCTTACCCTTAAAAGTAATTTCCTTGCCAACACTCTTTTCTGATGCTACGGGAATTAACTCTGTTAAAGGGAAATTTCTTTCCTCCAATACTTTTAACATGACAGTGCCTACCAATCCGGTGGCACCTACTACTGCTACTTTCATTTTTAAATTTTAATTATATATTATTAAACATTTGATATAAGCCCAAATATGCTAAAAATTAAGCTTATATCCCCATTGTTACCAATTAAATTTGCTTTTAATATTTAAAATCTTACTTTTTTGGTAGAAAATAAGGTGAGAAAGATTAGGTGTAATTCGATTTAGGAAGGGCTCGGTGGTCTTAATGCCGTTTGCGCTCGTTTCCTAACGAGTGCATTAATAGTTATAAGATTTTATCGATTGTAAACGACAAGCTATTCAACTCTCCGTTAGTGAGTTGCTTGATTTTTTTGTTTTGGAAAGCATGTTACTGTGTATATCGGTTCCGAAAGTCCTGCTATCCACTTCAAGCCTCCACTGCGTTACGGGCTTTCCGTTACTATCAGGTTTAGATAACTTAGATCAGCAGTTCTAACCTAAAATATATTGTTGAAGAATTGAAGGTTTGCTGTTTTGGAGATAGATCTCTCCATTCCGCTATGCTTCAGTAGAGATGACGATAAGTGCAGAAAACCCCGCAAGTTTTAGAAACCTGCGGGGGCTGGATAAGTTTTAAATCAAATTGGCTTTGATATAATCGCAGCTTGTTTTGATCGAGCCAACTGGATCAGGTTGGTAATTGGTTTCGTGCTCTACAAAGAAATGTTGCATGCCCGAAAGTTTTGCCTGGGCAAAAATGCTTTTAAAATCAATAGCACCTTTGCCTACCTCGGTATTCCATTCAGGTTTGGCTTTGTCCATATCTTTAACGTGCCACATTGGGAAACGGCCTGGGTATTTTTTAAACAAGGCTAGCGGATCGTTACCTGAGCGTACCACCCAGTATAAATCCAATTCGAAATTGACCAGATTTTTATCGGTTTCGCTTAAGTAAACATCGTAACCAGTAGTATCACCTAATTTTTTAAATTCGAAATCGTGGTTGTGGTAGGCGAATTTTAAACCAGCAGCTTTTGCAATTTCGGCAACCTTATTAAAATCATCAGCGGTTTTCTTAAAGCCATCTACACCTTTGCTCATATCTACGTGCGCACCGGCAATAGTAAAGTACTTACCACCAATGGCTGCTGAAGATTCGATATCTGCCTTTAATCTGTCTGTTTTTCCGGTTTTTACAAAATCATCCATATGGTAATGACCACTTGGCGCTTTTAAGCCGTTTGCATTTAATAATGCTTTAAATTCTTTGGGTGTTAAGCCCCAGAATTTTCCATTAGAAAAACCATAGGTTTCTACCTCTTTATATCCGGCCTGTGCTACCTTTTCGATAATGCCTTTTACATCTTTTGGCAGTTCATTACGTAAAGAGTACAATTGTAAACCAACATTTTTACTTGCTTTATCAAAAGCAAACGACGGGATTAACAATGCCGCTCCGGCAGCCAATCCTGCCTGTTTTAAGAATGTTCTTCTTGAATTCATCTCTTAAATTTAAATAATTTCTTTTTTAATGTATGCGCAACTGGCTGTAACAGAGCCTATTGGGTTTGGCTTGTAATTAGTTTCGTGTTCTACAAAGAAGTGTTTCATGCCCGAAAGTTTGGCATCAGCAAAAATAGGTTTGAAGTTGATAGCACCTGTTCCTACTTCAGCATTTAAGGCTGGATTTGCTTTATCCATATCTTTAACATGCCACATGGTAAAACGGCCCGGATTTTCTTTAAATAATTTGATCGGATCGTTTCCTGAACGTACTACCCAATATAAATCAAGTTCAAAATCAACAAGATTTTTATCGGTTCCTTTTAATAATATTTCGTAGCCATTGGTATCGCCTTGTTTCTCGAATTCGAAATTGTGGTTGTGGTAAGCTAACCTGATACCCGCTTCTTTGGCCAATTTTCCAGCTTCGTTAATTTTAACCGCAATTTTTTTGTAGTCGTCGGCACTTTTTCTAATGCTTTCATCTAACCAGGGAATGGTTACATATTCGCTTCCAAGCACTTTAGCGGCAGCAATTGCTGCTTTTAACTCTTCAGTGTTTCCATCAGTTAAATAGCTGCCTAAACCGTAATGACCGCTTGGTGCAGTTAATCCGTTATCATCAAGCAATTTTTTGAATTCGGCTGGTGTTAAGCCCCAAAACTGATCCTTTATAGAGAAACCATAGGTTTCTACCTCTTTAAATCCTGCTTTTGCCACATTAGCTATGGTGCCTTTTACATCTTTCGGAAGCTCATCTCTTAAAGAATATAACTGCAGACCAACTGATTTTTTATCGGAAGCCACACAAGCAAATGATGGAACCAAAAGTGCTGCAGCTGCAGCCATACTACTGTTTAAAATAAAACTTCTTCTCGATAACATAGGTATATTTTTAAATGTCGCAAATAGAAACAGCCTTTTTAAGCGAGGCTATTTTATCTGCATTTTTAGGTATAAATTCTTGTGCAACGAAACCTTTAAAGCCAGTTTCGGCAATGGCTTTCATTATTGCAGGATAGTATAACTCCTGCGTATCATCGATTTCATTTCTGCCCGGAACACCAGCGGTGTGGTAGTGGGCTATGTATTGATGGTTATCTCTGATGTTTCTAATTACATCGCCCTCATCAATCTGCATATGGTAGATATCGTATAACAATTTGAAGTTTTCAGATCCTAAGCGTTTGCAAAGTTCAGCTCCCCAGGATGTTCTATCGCATTGATAATCTTTATGGTTAATTTTGCTGTTTAATAACTCCATTACCAACACAACATTGTGCTTTTCTGCCAATGGGATTAATTGTTTCAACCCTTTAACGCAATTGTTCCAGCCTGTTTCGTCATCTTTACCACGGCGGTTTCCACTAAAACAGATTAGATTTTTGTAGCCTGCTTCGGCAACAAGCGGAATCATTGCAGTATAATTTTGAATTAACTTTTCGTGGAATTTTTCGTCGTTAAAGCCATCCACCAAATTAATCTCCGCACCATTGCACATGGTCGATTCTAAGCCATGTTTTTTTAAAGTCGGCCAATCTTTTGGTCCAACTAAATCAATGCCTTTAATGCCTATCTTTTTAGCTTCAACACAAAGCGTTTCTACATCCAAACCGCTAAAACACCAACGGCAAACGGCATGGTTAATATTTCCTTTTAGCCTTAGTGGCTGATCTGATTCTGATTTATCCATTGCTAATGCTGAAAATCCTGAAGAAACACCAATCGCAGCGGTTCCTGCAATGATGTTCTTTAAAGCATTTCTTCTATTTACGTTAGATGCCATATTAAGCAGTTTTAGGTTCTATTTCAGCTTTGGATTTATCGTTGAAAACCAATGCAAATAATAAAAATACCACTAATGCGATTCCTGCAGGGATAATCCAGATCATTTTCCAATCCATCACGCCATCTGCTGCTTTGTAGGCATCAGAAATTTTACCTGCTACAGCAAATCCAATTAACATTCCTACGCCATAAGTAGCTAAAGTAATTAAGCCTTGGGCTGAACTTTTAAAACGCTCGCCAGCTTTAGAATTGGTATAAATCTGTCCTGAAACAAAAAAGAAATCGTAGCAAACACCGTGTAATGCAATTCCTAAAATCAGCATAAAACTCAGCTCGCCTGCATTGCCGTAAGCAAATAGCGCATAACGTACCGCCCAAGCCAGCATACCCACCAAGATGGTCATTTTAAAACCGAATCTTTTAAAGAATACTGGGATAAATAATAAGAAAATAACTTCTGAAGCCTGACCAATAGTCATTTTTCCCGTAGGGTTATCCATACCGATATTGGAAAGAAATGGATTTGCATTTTGATAGTAAAAAGCCAGAGGAATACAGATCAAAATAGATGAAATAAAGAAAATCAAGAAGTTTCTGTCTTTCAAAAGCTTTAAAGCATCAAGACCTAATACATCAGAAACAGTAATTTTTTCGTCTGAAGATACTTTAGGTGGCGTTTTTGGTAAGGTAAAGCTGAATAAACCTAAAGCTAAAGATACTATCCCAGCCATTAGGAAAGTATTTTTCAATAAGCCAGCTTCTGTACCTTCTTTCGAATCCCAATGGAAGAAATAACTGATTAACAAACCTGCAGCAATCCAGCCTAAGGTACCCCAGATGCGGATTGATGAAAACTCTTTCTCCGGATCTTTCATTTGATTGAAAGAAACTGAGTTTACCAAAGCCAGTGTTGGCATAAAAAGGATCATGTAGCCCAATACGTAAGGATAAAAAACACTTACATCAGTAGCATTATACATTTGATACATTAATACTGCACCAATAATGTGTAATACCCCTAAAATTCTTTCAGCATTAAAATATCTGTCGGCAATTAAACCTACAATAAAAGGAGCAATGATGGCGCCCCAAGATTGAGTTGAAAATACAGCTCCGGTTTCTGATCCCGTGGCTTTAAGGTTGTTTCCTAAGAAAGTTCCAAGTGTTACAAACCAGGCGCCCCAGATAAAAAATTCCAGGAACATCATGGCAGAGAGTTTGAAGCGAGTAGTGCTATTCATTTGGTTTATATAAGATTAGGTTTAAGGTTTAAGGCGTAAGGTTAAAGCAAGGGATATAAAACCCTCAATCTTTTACGCTTACGCCTTCAGCCTCTTTTTTATATTATTAAGTTTTAGGCATTATTGTTGAAGCGAAGGCTATGACCTTCAACCTTATACCTTCCGCCTTCAACCTAATTTACAGTTCTTTAATAGAGATGTTTTTGTACCAAACTTCATCTCCGTGATCTTGTAAGGCAATTTTACCTGTTTTAAAAGTGCCCCAGTTTTCCCATGTTGCAAATTTGCTGCCTGCAACAATCTTTTTCCAGTTATCATCCCAAAGGGTGGTTTTTACTACTTCAACACCGTTTAAAATTAGCGTTAATTTGCCCTTTTTGCTAATGATTTCTGCTTTATTCCATTCGCCTACAGCTTTAACTGGTTCTGATGAACTTTTTACCAGATCGTATAAATCGCCGGCACGGTGTTTTGTAATTTTTCCATCCGGGTGTCCATCGTTATCAATAACCTGCATTTCTAAACCCGTAGAATAGGTAGCATGGTATTTAGGTTCTTCATGGACGTAAAAAATTAAACCGCTATTTGCTTTTGGAGCCACTTTCCATTCATATTTTAAATGGAAATCGCCGTATTCTTTGTCAGTAACCAAATCGCCGCCGCCATCTTTACCTTTGGTTGCTAAATCTAAATGTAGGGCACCATCCTGAACCTGCCAGGCGCTACCAACCGTAGTTTTGTTGTAAGTATGCCAGCCTGTTGTTGTTTTACCATCAAAAAGTGGCTTAAAGCCCTTTTGAGCTTTTGATATTTGTGTTACCGCTAACAAGATGCAAGCAGAAAGAAAGATTTTTTTCATTTTTTTTTAAAATAAAACCTGATAGGATTAATTCGAAGTTTTTAATGTTTTCAAAGGCCTCATTGAGGACTTCATCGTTTAAAAACCGATCAGGTTAGGATAATTAAAGAGTTAAATTGTTCCAGCCTTTACGGTATTCGCGTTTTACAAACTGGTTGGCTTCGTCAAAATTGGTAACCTTCATATTGTCGTTATCCCAAAGCATTTTAGTGTATCTGCCTGGGTAAGTTGTCTTACCGTTTACCGTTTTTTGGATATCGAAACTTCTGATTGCCAAATTTGCCATCAGTAAAGCTTCTGTTAATGGACCGGCAATTTCGAAAGGCGAACTTACTTCTTGCTTGCCATAACCCGCTATTGCCGCTTCAACCCATTGTTTATAGTGCCCGTTTGCGCCATCTGGTACACGGGTATATTTTGGTGCCACTTTAATGTCTTTGTTTTTACTTAAAGGCAATAATTTTGGGTTTGCACTATATGTTTCTGACATCATTTTGCCTTTAGTTCCAATAAACAATGTGCCATTACCGCCATCGCCAAAAGTTTCGTTTGCTTCTAATTCTTCAGGGCGTTCTGGTTGGATACCACCGTCCATCCAGTGTAAAGTAACATCACCTTTGGTTTTGTCTGTTTTAGGGAATTTTAAGGTAACATGGCTTGATGGAGGGCAGCTTTCAGGGAAATAACCACGTTTAAATTCATCTACATAAACAGAACCTACACTGGCCTGAACTTCTTTTGCATATTTTAAGTTTAATACGCTAAATGGAGCTTCGATTAAGTGACAGCCCATATCGCCCAGGGCGCCTGTGCCATAATCCCACCAGCCACGCCAGTTAAAAGGGACCAATTTGTCAATATAATCTTTTTCGGGCGCAGTGCCGAGCCATAAATTCCAATCTAATTCAGCAGGGATTTCGGCTTTTTTTGTTGGGCGAGGAATGCCTTGTGGCCAAACTGGTCTATCAGTCCATGCGTAAACCGTGTGTACATCGCCAATTAAGCCGGCTTCGTACCATTCTTTCATTTGGCGTGGACCATCGTTTGATGCACCTTGATTTCCCATTTGGGTTACCACTTTATATTTTTTTGCGGCAGCGGTTAGAATCCGTGCCTCATAAATATCATGTGTTAAAGGTTTCTGTACATAAACGTGCTTGCCCAGTTGCATAGCTGCTAAAGCCTGGATAGCATGATTATGATCAGGAGTAGAAACAGACACAGCGTCGAAATTTTTATGTTCCTTATCTAACATTTCGCGCCAATCTTTGTAGTATTTTGCTTTAGGGAAAGCTTTAACACTATTTGCTGCACGGCGATCGTCTACATCGCATAAAAAGGCAATGTCTGCTTTTCCGCTTTTGTAAAACATGCTTAAATCGCTTTGGCCTTTTCCGCCAACACCAATACCGGCAACCAATAAACGATCGCTCGGTGCCAGATAACCAGGGCCACCTAAAACATGGCGGGGCACGATCATAAACGCAGCAGCGGCAATAGCTGTAGTCTTAATAAAATCACGACGGTTACTCGTGTTTTTATTTTCTTGCTCTGTTTTCATATAAGTAAATCGATTTGCTAACTGGGGTCGATTATTTTTTCTTTAACGATAAGATATACTTTACCATTAATTTTGCATCGTCTTTTTTAAGGGTAGCGTGAGCAGTCATTGGCATATTGCCCCAAACCCCTGTTCCACCTTTAATGATTTTATCGGCTAACATGTTAATGTTTTTCTCGGTAGCCGGATATTTTTTTGCAATTTCTACGTATGCAGGACCAATAATTTTGTTGGTCTTGTTATGGCAACCCAAGCAGTCTGATTTGTTGATCAGTTTTTCACCTGGATTTGATTGAAAAGCAGCATGACTTGTTGCTGTTGCAGCTGCAACCACGGTTTTCTCCTTCGCTATATCAGCTTTTGAAAACGACGCCATAAAAATGACTACGGCACCTAAAATTAAAAATGTTTTTTTCATGTGTGTTTATTGTTTTTATTGTATTCAAGCTTGCATAAGCGGTAATATTTTGTTAGTTTTTGCTTATGCAGGTTTTCATTTTGTGTGTGTTTTGTTAATCTTGTAATCCTAATATTCTTTTATTGAAAGCGCTATCACTACCCGATGCTGCAAAATCATCAAATGCTTTATCGGTTACATTAATGATGTTCTTTTTGATAAATTCTGCACCTTCGCGGGCACCATCTTGCTGGTTTTTGATACAGCATTCCCATTCCATAACGGCCCAACCTTTAAAATCATATTGCGCCAATTTACTAAAAATGGTTTTAAAATCAACTTGACCATCACCTGGTGAGCGGTAGCGACCGGCTCGGTTTGCCCAACTCTGGTATCCACCAAAAGTGCCCTGTCTGCCCGTAGGGTTAAATTCTGCATCTTTAACGTGGAAGGCTTTTATGCGTTCGTGGTAAAAATCGATGTATTGAATGTAATCCAATTGTTGCAACACAAAGTGTGATGGATCATACAATAAGCATGCCCGAGGATGATTATTTACCGCAGCGAGGAACATTTCGTAGGTTTCGCCATCAAATAAATCTTCTCCTGGGTGTATTTCATAGCAAACATCAACACCACATTGGTCGAATTCGTTTAGGATGGGTGTCCAGCGTTTTGCCAATTCTGCAAAACCTTCTTCAACCAATCCCGCCGGGCGCTGTGGCCAAGGATGGAAATATTGCCACAATAATGAACCGCTAAATGTGGCATGCGCATTTAAACCTAAGTTTTGAGAGGCTTTAGCTGCATATTTCATTTGTTGTACAGCCCATTCTGTTCTTGCTTTTGGATTTTTGTGTACTTCTTTTGGTGCAAAGGCATCAAACAGGTCATCGTAAGCAGGGTGTACCGCAACCAATTGACCTTGTAAGTGTGTGGAAAGTTCAGTGATTTCTAAACCGTAAGAAGCAATTTTTCCTTTCAGTTCATCGGCATAGGTTTTGCTTTCGGCAGCCTGCTGAAGATCAATAAATCTTGCATCTAAAGTTGGCATCTGAATACCTTTAAAACCTAAGCCTGCTGCCCATTTACAAATGCTGTCCAGAGAGTTAAACGGGGCTTCGTCGCTTATAAATTGAGCTAAAAATACCGCTGGTCCTTTTATCGTTGTCATGCTTGATTGTTATAATTTATAATCTAACCACTTTTGGTCTGATTGGCTAGAAGCCACTACATTTTCGATAAATGCCATTCCTCTAATGCCATCATCAGTACCTGGAAAGTCTAACATTGCGGCAGTAGGTTGCTCGTTATTCAACTTTGCATCTACTGTTAATGCAAAGTTTTTATAAATATTTGCAAACGCTTCTAAGTAACCTTCTGGGTGACCGCCAGGTGTTCGAGTGTTGTGCTGTGCGAAACTGCCCATATAACCGTTACCCGTTCTGTAGATTTGAGCAGGTGCATTTAACCATTTCACAATTAAGGTGTTCGGTTCCATCTGGTGCCATTCTATGCCACCTTTTTCGCCATATACTTTAATTTTTAATGCATTTTCTTCTCCGGCAGCAATTTGAGAAGCCACAAGAACACCATTGGCACCATTGTCGAATTTTAACAATACGTTTCCGTCATCGTCAATAGCTCTACCTGGAACAACAATACTTAAGTCGGCACAGATTTTTGTGATTTTTAAACCTGAGATATACTCTGCCAAATGAGCAGCGTGTGTGCCAATATCACCCATGCTACCGCTTTTTCCGGTTTTGGATGGATCAGTGCGCCAGGCTGCCTGTGCATTTCCTTCACGCTCAGATAAAGTACTTAACCAGCCTTGAGGATATTCGACGATGATTTTTCTGATTGCGCCTAAAGCACCTTCGCTAACCATTTGTTTGGCCTGTTTAACCATTGGGTAGCCAGAGTAGGTATGCGTTAAACATAGTGTTAAGCCCGTTTCTTCTACTTTGGCTTTCAGCTGTTTTGCTTCTTCCAAAGTTAAAGTCATTGGTTTTTCGATTACTACGTTAAAACCTTTATCCAAAGCCATCATTGCAGGGGCAAAGTGGGCGAAGTTTGGTGTAACAATGGTTACAAAGTCAATTTTTTCATCTGCTGGCAATTCACTTTCCTTCGTCAGCATTTCTTCATAATTGGTGTAGATTCTGTTATCGGGAAGAAAAAGTAGTTTTCCAGATTCATATCCAATTTCAGGATTTACACTTAAAGCTCCGGCAGATAATTCAATAAGGCCATCCATATTGGCAGCCAAACGGTGTACGGCACCGATAAAAGCGTCTTTTCCACCGCCTATCATGCCCATTCTTAATTTTCTTTTCATTTTTATAAAAGGTGTGAGGCGTAAGGTGTAAGGCTTAGGGCAATTTCCCTTATACCTTAAACCTTACGCCTTTTACCTTGTCTAGATGTTCTTTTTCTTTAATTCTTTTACAGCGTAATCGCAGGCACGGGCAGTTAAAGCCATAAATGTTAACGATGGGTTTTGGCAAGCGATTGATGGCATACAAGATCCATCGGTTACAAAAACATTATTTACTTCGTGCATCTGGTTCCATTTATTCAGTACAGAAGTTTTCGGATCATTACCCATCCTTGCGGTACCCATTTCGTGGATCGCCATACCTGGATAACAGCCATTATCAAATGTTTTGATGTTTTTCATGCCAGCCTTTTCTAACATTTCGGCAGCATCATTCATCATATCAACACGCATTTTTTTCTCGTTCTCTTTGTATTCACAATCGATAGCCAATACGGGTTGTCCCCATTTGTCTTTTTTGGTTTTATCGATGTATACCTTATTTTCGTAGTAAGGTAACATCTCTCCGAAACCGCCCAAGCCCATAGACCATTTGCCTGGAGTGGTCATTTTTTGTTTTAAATCTGCTCCGAAAGACAGTTCAGCTACATCATTCTGCCAATTTGCTCTGCTTGCACCGCCCTGATAACCAAAACCACGCAGGTAATCACGTTTATCGTTGCCGATATTCTGATACCTAGGGATATAAATTCCGTTTGCACGGCGTCCATAAGTGTATTTGTCATCAAAACCTTCGGCGTCTCCAGATGCGCCGCAACGAAAATGGTGGTCCATTAAGTTGTGTCCTAACTGACCACTTCCATTACCCAATCCATTTGGATGAGCTTCTGATGTAGAGTTTAATAAAATGAATGTTGAGCCTAATGTAGAACCATTTACAAAAACGATTTTAGCATAAAATTCCATCGTTTTGTTCGTTTCAGCATCAATAACCATTACACCTTTCGCTTTTTTAGTGTCTTTATCATAAATAATATGATTTACGATAGAGTATGGTCTTAACGTTAAACGTTTGGTTGCCATAGCTGCAGGAAGGGTAGAAGATTGTGTGCTGAAATAGGCACCAAACGGACAGCCACGGCTACATAAATTTCTGTACTGGCAATTGCCACGGCCTTTATGTGGTACCGTTAGATTGGCAACACGGCCAATCATCATAATCCTTTCTCTTTTATAGTGCTCTTCGATACGTGCCTTAACCGATTTTTCTACAATGTTTAAATCCATTGGCGGTAAAAACTGTCCGTCAGGGCAGGTAGGCCAGTTTTCTTTTGAACCACTGATGCCCGCAAAACGTTCTGCATAATCGTACCATGGTGAAAGTTCTGCATAACGAACAGGCCAATCGCTTCCGTGTCCGTCTTTTGCATTATCTTCAAAGTTATGATCGCTTAAACGATAACTTTGGCGGCCCCACATTAGCGATTTTCCACCAACGTGGAAACCACGGTACCAATCGAAACGTTTATCTTCGGTATATGGGCATTCTAAATCGTTTACCCACCATTTTTCATTTGCTTCCTGGTAAGGATAATCTCTTTTTTGTACCGGGTGAGTACGTTTTTGCTCTTCGGTAAGTTTTCCGGCATGTTTAAAATCCCATGGATTTTTCATTGCCGTTTCGTAACCGGTAATGTGCTCAATGTTCATTCCTCTTTCGAGCATCAACACGCGTAAGCCCTTTTCTGTAAGTTCTTTGGCAGCCCAGCCACCGCTAATTCCCGATCCTATAACAATAGCATCGTAAGTATTTTCTGCTTTTAAATTTGTATTTAAATTCATGATGTTTTGTTGTTGTGGTTAGAAATTAGGTTGCCCAGGATTTTTGACCTGGTTTTAATGGCGCATTGCCATCATAACGGCCTGGAATAAGCACATATTCGCGTGCTTTGGTGCAACCAATTTCTGAAGAATAATAACCAAGTAGGGTTAAATCTCTTGCGGTAATAAAAAAGTAAGCTAAATCTTTATTCTCTTCTGATTTGCTCTCTTTTTGGGCAAGCGCGATTGCCCTTAAATCGATCATTAGTTTTTTACGGTCGGCTGGTGTTAAAGTGATATAACTTTTTCCAAAATCTTTCATTGATTTAGCCTGAAGATCTTTAAAACCTTGCGCAAATGAGGTTTGCATGGTAGCAGGGTAACAATCTTTCATCATCATCGGGATAAACTTCCCTAAACCTGCAGCCTTGGCGCCCGCAGACGATTTGGTAGTAGGAACAATAATATCAGCGAATTCAGCAAAAATTTTTTCATCTTCCAAAGAATAGAGGACAAAGTTCTTTTCGTTTTCCGGGAGCGTAAAACTTTCAAATAAAACGCCCATTGTACTTGCTGAGATTGCTCCTCCCAGCAAAAATGCAACGTTTTTGAGTGCTTCTCTTCTGTGCATCGTCTTTATGATTTTATATATTGGTTACTTATGTGTTGAATTAGTAATATTAGAAAAAATATAACGGAAAGAATAACTTTTTTAAGTTAAATTATCGCTGTGCAATGTGATTGTTACTTGGTAGAATTATTCTAAATAAATGATTTTTTGTCGCTCTAATAGTATTTAAACCGTGTTTTTATGTCGATTTAACTTGGTGTAAAAAGTACATTTAGTACTGGTAAGTATATTATTTACTAATAAATCTAATAACACCGGGTTTTTAAGGGGAAAATCTGCTTAAAGTAGGTTTTTTTTGACGTAGTTGTAGCTTTCTGCTATACTCTCATAAGGTGCTTTCCTGATGATGTCCTGTTCTGTGAAAATATAATCTACTCCGGCCAATTTAGCGGCAGCAAAAATGTGCTTGAAATCTATCCTGCCAGAACCCACTTCCACGAAAACTGCTTTGTCTGTTTTATCCATATCCTTAACATGAAACATTTTATAACGGCCCGGATTTTTCTTGAACATATCAACAGGGTTTAAACCTGCATTTACCGCCCAAAAGATATCGAGTTCAAAACCTACCAGTTTGGCATCGGTTTCAGCGAGCAGGATTTCATAGCCTGTAGCCCCATTGCCCTGATCTTTGAATTCGAAGTTATGGTTGTGGTAAGCTAATTTTAATCCTGACTTTTGGCAAAGCTCAGCCGCCTGGTTAAATTTTGAGGCCATGCGCTTGTAATCATCCAATGTTCCATTGGCCCTGATATCGGTAGGCAAAGCTGGGATAACGAAATATTTCTGGCTAACGGTGGCTGCGGTTTCGATGTGCGATTTTAGCACTTTATCGTCGCCAGAGGATAAAAATTCAGTTAGGTTATAGTGGCCGCTAGGAGAAGTGAGGCCATTTGCTTTTAATAAGGTATTAAAGTCTTTTGCTTTCAAACCCCAAAAACCTTTCATTTCGTATTTGCCAGGATAACCATAATAGGTTTCTACCTGGTTATACCCAATTTTAGCTACCTGTTCGATGGTGGCTTTTACATCAGCAGTTAACTGTTCCCTTAAAGTGAAAAGTCCGATTCCGATTTTTGAAACTTTAGCAGGCGCTGCTAAAGCCGTCGTAACTAATGATGGACTTAAAAAAACTGCTGCACTAGCAAGGCTTACCTTTTGTAAAAATGATCTTCTTGTTGTCATGATGTTTTAGAATTAAAAAAACCGGAGCGTAAACTTCGGTTTTATTTGTTAGAATGAATAAGCTAATGATCCCCAGAACGTACGTTGAAGTAATGTTCTGCCAATCATTAATGTGCCAGGGGTTACGGTTGAGAAATCTCTGAACTGATCTCCGCGAACATCGCCCTCTGTCAGCACTTTTGCATTTAACAAGTTGTCTGCCCAAAATCTTATTGAAATCTTTTTCGTAAAATTATATCCTGCTCCGGCTTTCATGACCACATAGGATGGGAGTTCATAACTGCCGCTAGGTGAGGTAAAGCGACTGCCAACATAATTGGCTGCCACGTACAGGTTAAAGTTTTTGTAATCATAGTTGGCACCTAGCTCTGTATTCAATACAGGTACCCTTTCGGTTCTTTTTCCAGTAAAACTATATACACGGTCGCCAAATTCGGCAGCTACAGCGGCATTTCCACTTGTATTTGCTTCGTAATCGGTATATTTAGAATCTTGCAGTGTTCCGGTTAAGCGCAAGCTCAGCGGTTTGAATATTTTGTAAGAAACTTCATACTCGGCACTCCATGTACGTGTAGAGCCAAAGGCCACCAAAGCCTGTGTGCCAGCTGCGGCTGTAGGCACATTAATCGTTAATGAAACATTTTTAATGGCAGAATAACTTCCTGATGCAAAAATGGCCAGATTGTTTTTAGCATATTTAAAACCTACTTCACCTAAATAAACCGGGCGTTTTTTAATGTTTGCACCGTTATATCCTGAAGCATTATAATCGCCTATATTAGGAGCGTTATAGGCTTTTGTAGCCCGCGCAAACATACTTGCCGTAGTGCTTATTTTATAATTTGCACCTATTGATGCTGCCCAGTTGGTTAATGTTTCATCATAGCTGGTATAACCCAATATGGTTGGAGTTGCTGCTGCTGCAATATTTACTGTGCCGTTTGCATTAAGTGCATAATAAGGTCTGTCCCCCTTAACATTCTGGTTGTCAATTCTGGCTCCAATATCTAAACGCCATTTTTCGGATATTTTAATCTCATCGCCTGCATAGGCTGATAATGTTCTGGTATTGCCAATAAAGGTGTTTTTGGTTTGAACGGTTCTTTCTGCTGCTGTTGGCGATTGCAAAATGATGCTTGGGTGCTCTTTAAATTCTGTAAAAGACCTAAATGCATAGCGTAAATCATCGCGATTGTATTGGTGAATACCTGCACCGATATTTAAACTATGATTTTTAATGGTCTTTTTCAGATCCAGATAATCAACAATTTGGACGTCACTGTTAATTTGTCCCTGTGCGTTTGATGTAATTACATAATCGCCAGTTACAAACGGTGCAACGGCGCCTCCAGGGTAATAGTAAGGTGTAGCCACTGTTCTGGCTGTAATTCCAGCAGGAACAGTATAGGTTGAGTTTGTATGGGTATTTTGATAACGGAAATTGTTTACAATCTGCCAGCCATTATCGGTTAAATAGTTGAACTGGAAACCAGCTGAGCCCAATTTGGTATGGATACCATCTGTTAAACTAAAATTATGGCTTCCGGTTGCGGGATCGTTATAACTCCATTCGGTTTGAACAGGTAGGATCGATTGTGAAGCCATATTATAATCGCGGTAAGTGGTTGGCTTGCCAGTACCATCATAAGGGTAATAACTGGTTAACAGGAACTGAACTTTATCATTCAGGTATTTACCATACACCCTGAAAAAACCCTTGTTGTTCTTAAAATTAAAAGTCATGTTGCCTTTAACCTGTCCGCCCTGGTTGGCCGGATTAAAGCCCTGATCTACCACGCCGTTATCGGTACGGTAAAAACCACCAATGTTATATTTAATCTGATCGTTTATTTTGCCTCCGGTATTCCCATCAAAACGGTATAAACCTTGCGAAAAACCAGTGGTAAATTTAAACTGGCCATATTGTTTATCGGCGCCCACGTAACTGATGTTATTCACTACAGCACCTGGCGTATTGGCCTGAATAATTGAGGCATTACCACCTCTAACCGCTTCGATATTCTGAATGGTTAAATCTGTTTTATAGTATTGATCTACAGATGGGTTGGTGTTGAAGCCTGTTGGTAAAAGCGGTAAACCATCTTCCTGAATGCCCAGAAAGATATATCCGCCCTGCTGCGGAAAGCCCCTTACCCAAACATTTCCCGGACCGTCGCCACCCGTACTTTCTACCGTTAAACCTGGTATGGCTTTTAATAAATCGGTACTATTTAATGGTGCTCTGTTGGTGATATCTTTATTGCTCACCGAGGTTAAGGCCACACTGCTTTCTAGCTTTTTCTTAGGATTACCGCCGGTTACCATCACACTTTCCAACTGTAGGTTATCTTCTGACAGGCTGATATTTAGGTTTTCGTCGGCATTACCTGGTGATAGGTTTACTTCTTTGGAAATGAAACCTACGTATCTCACCACGATGACACGGCTATCAACAGTTAAGCCTTTTAGTGCAAAAGCACCATTTTCGTCGGTTGTGGTCCCGATTGATTTCCCTTTAACGGTAACCGATACCCCAGGGATGGCATTCCCTTTACTATCGGTTACTTTTCCGGTAACAATGCCTTCAAAGGCTTTTAGTAGTTCGAGGTTGTTATTGGCGGGAATAGAATAGAGCAGAATCTGATCTTTAACTATCCTATATCCCACGTCATAACGTTTTAGCGAATTCTCAAGAAAGTATTTAAGTTTTTGGTTTACCACATTAATAGAAACTTTACGGTTGGAGTTTATTAATTGCGGACTGTAAACAAATTTAACATTGGCTAGGTGTTCTGTTTTTTCTATAATGGTTTTAATATCTGTTTGATCGGCTTTGATCGAAATTGATTTGTTCAGAAAATCTTGTGCGTCGACATTTTTGGCAAAAGCACCACAAGTAAAAATTATTATTGCAAGTATTTGGTAAATCGAAACTCTCATTGCATATATCGCCAGCGAAATAAGTTGATTTTTTTTCATAAATTTGGTTATTGTTCATTAAATGATTGGATTTATTGGACATAGAAATACCATGAATACATTTCTGATGTATTTAACTCGCCGGCAATGCCCCACATTGTCGGCTTTGTTTTTTAGAAAAATATTATGGAAAATGGAGCCGCGGTTATGGGCTGTTGGTGTTGTGGTTCTTCTTCATCATGTTTATATATTTGGTTAGTTTTTATTGGAAACCACAATGCTGGTTCCCTGGATGTAATATTTGCTCGATATGGTTCCACAGATCAGGTCGAGCTGCTCATATAGCCCTTTTTTGCTTAGATCTCCGGTAAAAGTATAGGTCGAAATCTGCTCATTATCCGATTTTATCTCTATACCATAAGCTTCAGATAAGGTTTTGAAAATTTCTTTAACGCTTTCTTCTTTAAAATTATAGCTCAAATTTGTTGGTATGTTGTAAGCCTCTGCCAAAGGAATAGGCTTGCTTACCAATGTTTTATTTAATTTGTGGTCGGCAAAAACACCTTTTTGATTTGGCGTAAGCAGAATTGGTTTAGCCAGTTTTTCTTTAGTGAAAACGAATAGCGAACTTTTCTGATTTTCCTCTACCTGAACTTTCCCCGTTCTTACCGCAACCTGAGCCGGAAGTTTATCTGTTGATGATTTTACCCAAAAGCTGGTACCCAAAACACGTATAACCAGTTTTTGATTGTACACATAAAACGGACGCTTAGGATTTTTACTTACCGAAAAGAAAGCTGTTCCTTTTAAATAAACCATTCTTTTATTGGCAGCAAAAGCCTTTGGATAAATAATATTGGCCTGCGGTTTAAGTGTTACTGTGCTTTCATCGCTAAGCGCTATAACGATGGAACGATCAGTATCATTGGTTTTGCTGATTAAGTTTAAGCCTTCATTTTCATCAATAAAAGATTGCTCGGCATGGTTGTAATTGGTTAAATATAAACCGGCAATAAAAAATGCAACAATAATAGATGCTGCAATAGCCAATTTTGGCCAAAGCTTTTTAACTTTTAATGTGGTTGTTGGTTTCTGCTCAATATTATTGATGCCGAGCCAAGCATTCATCTGCATTTCTTCGAGAGCAGTTGATGATAAATCTTTAAAATTCTGGTTATTTAAGTTATGATACCATTTATCTACCCATAGCTTTTCAGCTTCGGTACAATTTCCGTTTTCATAACGGCTTAGTAAATCGTAAAATGATTTCTGGTTCATAAGAAAGAATATTTGGCTCTATACTATACAAGTAACACAATGAATGCGAACCCCTAAAGGTAGGAGCTGAAAAAGGTGAAATAATTTGTAATTATCTGATAGTCAGCTATAAAAAGACGTAAAAATTTTTAATGTATTCTTTTATCCTTTTAATGGATTGGGTGATATGGTATTCTACCGCCTTTTCGGAAATGTTTAAACCAGTAGAAATATCTTTGGTAGATTGGTGTTGGTAACGGCTCAGTCTGAAAACCTCTTGTGTTTTTTTTGGGAGCGAATTAATTCCTTCTTCAATAATGGAAGATAGATCGTGAAGATCGACCAGGTTTGTGGTATCCTGATGGTTTTCTGAATAGGTTAGGGTCTGGTACTCCATGTACTTATTCTCCATAACGAGCCTCCTGATGTAGTTGATTACACTTAACTTGAGGGCACCGAACAAATAAGCCTGGAGGTTATTGATCACTGCTTCCTGCCGCTTTTCCCAAAGGGAGATAAAGATATTCTGCACCAATTCTTCAGCAATTACCTTGTCGCCTGTTTTTTTGTAGGCAGCCAATAAAAGCTCATTACTATAAGTAAAATATATTTTTTCGTAAGCCTGTTTATCGCCCTGTTTTAAGCGATCAAGTAAATCATTAGATTTTTCAGGCTCAGCGTGAGTCATTTGTTATTTGGTTATGCAGGTAAGTGTAGTAAATGTAATAAAATTAATGTTGAAATGTAATCAAGTTTGATTGTTTCAATATTGAAAGGTTCTAATGCTGGGGATGTCAGTTAACAGTTTTCAGTTGGCAATTTGCAGTTATCAATTGGCAATTAAACAATCGGGCCATTAAATAACTTATGTGGTTAACCTCTCAAGGATACACTAAGTATAAATATTTTATCGCCTTTTATCTCATTTTTTTACCTTTGCTCAATCTCAAAAAAATTATGCAAGAAAAAATTGTTGTTTTAGGCTCTAACGGGCAAATTGGTACCGAGTTGGTAACCATGTTACGTAAAATATATGGTGATGATCATGTGGTTGCATGCGATATACGCAGACCAGATTACGACATCAAAAACTCTGCACCGTTTGAATTTGTGAATGTACTTGATAAAGAAATGATCAATGGCATTTTTCATAAATACAGACCAACACAGGTTTACCTTTTAGCGGCTTTATTATCGGCTACAGGTGAGCAAAATCCAAAATTAGCCTGGGATTTAAATATGAACGGCTTGCTGAATGTTTTAGATTTAGCTTTAGAATATAAAACTGCAAAGGTGTATTGGCCAAGTTCAATCGCTGTATTTGGCCCGAATTCGCCAAAAGATAATACCTCGCAATATTGCGTAATGGATCCGAATACAGTTTATGGAATTAGCAAACTGGCAGGTGAGCGCTGGTGCGAATATTATAACCAAAAATACGGATTGGATGTGAGGAGTATCCGTTATCCAGGATTAATCAGCTGGAAAGCTGCCCCGGGTGGCGGCACAACAGATTATGCGATCCATATTTTTCACGATGCATTGAAAAAAGGCAGTTACCAGAGTTTCTTAAATGCAGAAACTGAATTGCCAATGATGTATATGGATGATGCCATCCGCGGAACTATTGAGCTTATGGATGCACCTGCCGATCAGATTTCGGTACGTAGCAGCTATAATTTTGGTGGCGTAAGTTTTACACCTGAGGTTTTAGCAGCCGAAATCAGAAAACATATTCCAGATTTTACATTATCTTACGCCGCTAATGATCCCCGTCAGCAAATTGCAAATAGCTGGCCACGTTCTATCGACGATAACTATGCGGCAAAAGATTGGGGATGGAAACCAGCGTTCGATTTATCGAAACTGACAATTGATATGTTAAATAATTTAAAAAAATAATATAAAGGTAGAGGGTTGAAAGGTTGAAGGCATAAGGTCTCCTATCTCAAAATCTTATATCTCAATACTCGAAAAATGGGAAGAGCATTCGAATTTAGAAAAGAGAGAAAATTTAAGCGTTGGGCCAAAATGGCGGTTCAGTTTACACGTATTGGTAAAGATATCGTAATGGCGGTTAAGGAATCAGGACCTCATCCGGAAACCAACTCGCGTTTACGTACGGCGATGCAAAATGCAAAAGCGGTAAACATGCCAAAAGATAGGGTAGAGGCTGCTATTAAGCGCGCTTCTGATAAATCGATGGCCAATTACGAAGAAATTGTATATGAAGGTTATGCGCCGCATGGTGTTGCGGTTTTAATTGAAACGGCTACTGATAATACCAACCGTACCGTAGCAAACGTTCGCAGTTATTTTAACAAAACGGATGGTTCTTTGGGTAAAACCGGATCATTAGATTTCGTTTTTAACCGCAAATCTGTTTTCCGTTTTGTACCGGCCGAAGGTTTAGACCTTGAAGAGTTAGAATTTGAACTGATTGATGCCGGTTTAGAAGAACTATATGTTGAGGCTGATGAAGAAGGAAACGATGTAGCAGTTGCTCAGGGTGCTTTCGAAAATTTTGGTTCTTTGCAAAAAGCTTTAGAAGAAAAAGGTATTGAGTTAAAAAGCTCTAAATTAGAACGTATTGCTTTATCGCATCACGAAGTTACAGAAGAACAGGCTGCTGATGTAATGAAATTGATTGATAAGTTGGAGGAAGATGATGATGTGCAGGCCGTTTATCACAACATGGCCGAGTAATATCAATTAGAATATGTATAGAAAAGGTCCTGGTTTTGAATCGGGACCTTTTTTTGTGACTTTGAATTTTTTAAGACCTCGCAGGTTTTCAAAACCTGCGAGGTCTGGATTAGTCAAGCTTAAACCTTCGGGGCTTGGAACTTATGATATTTGATTTCTCTATGAATTTCTTTAAGTTTAAGTATGATAACAACAATTCCTTTAGAATCAGAGTCTTTTTACCATATCTATAATAGAGGGAATAATAGCGAGGTCATATTTCGAGAAGAATCAAATTATCTATACTTTTTAACGTTATTAAAGAAATACATTGTACCGGTAGCAGACATTTTTGCTTATTGTCTTTTGAATAATCATTTTCATTTACTAATTAAAGTCAAAGAGGAAGAAAAAATTATAGCTCGTGTTGAAAAGAGCTTTTCTAATTTATTCAATGCGTATGCAAAAGCTTTTAATAAGCGATTTGGGCGAACTGGAAAACTCTTTGAAGAGCGTTTTAAGCGAAAGAAAATTGAAGATGAATGTTATTTGACTGAACTTATTTACTATATCCATTCAAATCCCCAAAAGCATGGACTACTCAAAGATTTTAGAGACTATCCGCATTCGTCATTTAATAGCATTTTATCTAATAAATCAACATCTTTAAGAAGAGAAGCGGTTATTGATTGGTTTGGACGACTATCTTTTTACGAAGAATATCATGAAAAGAAATATGACCAATTAACTAATGACAAAGAATTTGAAGATTAGGGTGTTATGTCTAAACCTAGCAGGTTTTTAAAACCTGCTAGGTTTGATCTACACTACTCTTATCTTAGCGTCTCGCTAAGATTCCCAATTTATGTGTTTCCAAATTTCTATGGCAAAAAACTAAGATCTTAGCAGGATGCTAAGACTGATCGTCACCCTGATCTGTAACGAAGCGGAAACCTACGCAGTAAACCGAGCTTTAAGCGAGCTCACCGAAGGTAATTTATTTCAGGGGCTTGCCCAGATAGATATTGAAACAAGTTCAGTATGACGGATCGTTCTACTATTTTTTATGTGAAAACAACCACGGCAATAACTCTGGCTCTGCAAATGCACTGTCCCAGCTATTGTGGTTGGCATTTGGATATAGGGTAAATTTTACCTCATCACCAACGGTTTTCAAACGCTCAGCGATGGCAATTGAGAATGCCGGATCAACTACATCATCTTTTGCGCCATGGAAAATCCAAAGCGGTATTTTCTGATATTTTTTAATATTGTTGGTATTGTCTCCGCCACAAATAGCAATGGCAGCAGCAAATTTGCGGCGCTCTCTTCTTAACAGCTCATAAGTACCCATTGCCCCCATAGATAAACCGCTCACATACACCTGTTCTTTGTTTATATAAGGTTTATTAAGGAAGTTTTTAACCATGCCCTGTAGTGCATGCATAATTTTGGTTGGTTGGCCACCTTCCACAAAACTGATTCTCCTTTTACCTTTGGCATCTTTCTCAAAATTGGCATTTGCCCAAAAATCGTTTGATGGGCATTGTGGGAAAACAACAATAGCAGGGAAATTTTTGCGTACATCGTTTTTTAAGAACAATTTTCCACCGTGTATCAGTTGACTCGCATTATCGTTACCTCTTTCTCCGCTTCCATGCAGAAAAAATATGATCGGATATTTTTGGTCAGGATTAAAATTCTCGGGAAACAGGATTCTGTAGTAAATAGAGTCCTTTCCCTTAATATAGCTTCCCTTGTCGTATTTTTTTAAGTCTTGAGCGTTTAAAAAGAGTACAGAAAAAAGAATGCAGATAGTTAGAATAATCTTTTTCATCTGTTTAATGTGTTTTTAATGGTAATGAAGCTATCATAATTTGTTATTACCACGTATTTTTCGATAAATTATAATGGTTTCATTTAACAAAAATAGAAAACCCTGGCTATTTTACAATAGCTCAGGGTTTATAACCAAACCTAATTGTCTTTATTTCAGTGTAAAAGATGCCTCTTTTACATCACGTGAATTTGTTCCGATAAATACTTTAAAATCGCCGGGTTCAGCAACGAATTTTAGATCAGCATTGTAAAACTTGAGATCGTTCTC
Organism: Pedobacter sp. GW822-FHT03F06; assembly: GCF_058801365.1. Lineage (NCBI taxonomy): Bacteria > Pseudomonadati > Bacteroidota > Sphingobacteriia > Sphingobacteriales > Sphingobacteriaceae > Pedobacter > Pedobacter sp. GW822-FHT03F06. Next base: position 78,262 of record NZ_JBXANE010000010.1, on the reverse strand, counting down.
CGAAATATTAAAAGTGATGGTTTTACTTTCTCCGGCTTTTAAATTAATTTTTTGGAAACCTCTCAGCTCCTTAACCGGTCGGGTAATACTTCCCACAAGATCCTGAATGTATAATTGAACGACCTCTTTACCCTCGTATTTACCTGTATTGCTCAAACTAACCGATGCGGTGATCGTTTTCCCGTTAGTTAAGGTATTTGAACTTAATTTAATATCGCTGTAATTAAACGTAGCATAACTTAGGCCAAAGCCGAATGGATATAAAGGATCGTTGCTTACATCTAAATAATTAGAACGGAATTTTTCGAACCATTTACCTTCTGCCAACGGTCTACCGGTGTTTTTATGTGCATAATACAAAGGCACCTGACCTACATTTTGAGGGAAGGTTGCACTCAGTTTACCCGAAGGATTAACATCGCCAAAAAGTACATCGGCAATTGCATTTCCTGCTTCACTACCCGGGAACCAAACATTTAAAATGGCTGGAATATTTTCCTGCTCCCAGTTTAATGCCAACGGACGACCTGTAAACAACACCAGTACTACTGGTTTACCCGTTTTAGCCAATGCTTTTAACAGGTTTTTTTGCGTTTCAGGAATCTGGATATCGGTTACACTGCTACTTTCGCCTGTAAATTCAGAACCTTCACCAATGGTAGCTACAATAACGTCTGATTTTTTTGCAACTTCTAGAGCCTCCTTGATCATTTCAGCTTCGGTTCGTGGATCGCGTTTGTAAGTAGGGTTGTGGATGTTTACATAACGGTGCTCCATAGCAGAATCTGCTAAAAAATTAGCGCCTCGTGCGGTTAAAATTTTCGCCTTATCACCCAAAACATTTTTTAAACCTTGAAGTACCGTTACCGATTTATCAAAAAGAGCTGCAACACTCCATGTACCATACATATTGGCAGTATTATCTGCCAGTGGACCGATTAAGCCAATAGTGCCTGATTTTTTTAATGGAAGTACATTATTGTTATTTTTTAGTAACACAAAGCTTTCGGCTGCAATTTCGCGTGCAACCTGGCGGTTAGCCGGGCTGAAAACTTCTTTTTCTGCTCTTTCTGCATTACAAAATTTATAAGGATCAGCAAATAAGCCCAGTTTGTATTTGGCCTGAAGCACCAATCGGCAGGCCCTGTCTATTTGTGCCATGCCAACCTTTTTCTCTGCCAATGATTTTTTTAAAGTACCTAAAAAGCCTTCGCCCACCATATCCATATCAATGCCAGCATTTAAAGCCAGGGCAGAAACAGTTTGTAAATCGCCCATGCCGTGCGCAATCATTTCAGGAATACCCGTATAATCGGTTACCACAAAACCTTTAAAGCCCCATTGGTTGCGTAAAACGTCGGTCATTAACCATTTGTTTCCCGTAGCAGGAATGCCATCAACCTCGTTAAAAGAAGCCATGATACTGGCTGCTCCAGCGTCAACTGCGGCTTTGTATGGTGGGAAATATTCGTTGTACATGCGCACTTTGCTCATGTCGGTGGTATTATAATCTCTGCCAGCTTCGGCAGCGCCATAAAGTGCATAGTGTTTTACGCAGGCTAAAATTTCATTATTGGCCTGAAGTTTACCTTGATAACCTTTCACCATGGCTGCAGCAATCTGCGAACCTAAATAAGCATCCTCTCCGCTTCCTTCCGAGATACGGCCCCAACGTGGGTCTCTCGAAATATCAACCATAGGAGAGAATGTCCAGTTGATACCACTTGCACTGGCTTCTATTGCGGCAACCCTTGCCGATTTTTGTACAGCATTCATATCCCAAACGCAGCTCATTCCTAATGGAATGGGGAAAACGGTATTGTAACCATGGATAACATCCATCCCAAAAAGCAAGGGAATTTTCATTCGGCTGTTTTCTACTGCAATCTTTTGAACTGCCTTTATCTTATCTACTCCTTTAATGTTAAATAAACCGCCAACTTGTCCATCTCTGATTTTTTTAGAAATGTCGCTGCTGTTAGCCTGCCCCGTGGTGATATCGCCAGAACTAGGCAGGTTCAATTGACCAATTTTTTCATCAACGGTCATTTTCGCCATGAGGTTGCTGATGAAAGTATTCATCTTTGCATCTGCTGCCGAAACAGTTTTTTTTGTTTGTGCTGATCCATTCAGTACAAGCAGGGTTAAAAAAACAACCAGGATATTCGCTCTCTTCATTATATGTGTGTTTTATTCTTTTTATTAGTTGGCGCTCGTTTCCAAAGAGTGCCTAAATAGCTTTACGATTTTATCGTGTTTTAACATTAATCGCTAAAAGCGATTACTTATTTTCACACTCGTTAGAACTAGTGTGAGCTATGTATTTTGTTAATCAACTTTCTTTACCTCGGTTTTTGCCGATACACCATTCTCATTTATCGCTTCGATAGCAAAATAGTATGCCTTTTGGCTGTCCATTGCTTTGAACCAGTACTCATTAAAATCATGGATCATGATGCAATTGTATAGCTTATCTGGTGCAGTACCGTAATAAAGATTATAGGCAAATGCATGATCAACGGGTTCCCATTTGATGTAGGCACTGCGTTTATCCTTTTCTGTCCTCAGCACAATCAGGTTTTTAACTGTTGTTGGTTTTTCACCATTTCCGTTTCCAAAAACACGCAAGCCGCTAATGGCAAATTTTCCGGTTGGCATATGGATGTTTACCATTTTGATAAACCTTGTTTTAACCGGCTTTTGGAGCTCGATGTAATCGTGCGGTACATCGGTTTTGTTTTGGCTTTTATCAACCAGCGTAGTCCATTTTTTTCCATCGGTTGAGCAAAGGATTTTGTATTGGTGAAAAATTCCGATCTGTTTACCAATAAATTCTGCATCCTGATCAGCATAGTTAATTTGTATGGCATTAACGGTTGCAAGGCTCCCCAGATCAGTCTGGATCCATTCTCCATTGTTTGCGGTTTTTGCACTCCAATAAGTTTTAATGCTTTCATCAACAGCATTATTGGCATTAAAGCTTCCCAAAGTAGATGAAACAGTAACCGGCTTTTTATAGTTGATGAGCATCCAGCCCGGACCAGCAGGGCCACCTTCTTTTCTTTCAGCGGGTAAATAAAGTGGGTAATCGCCAAAGGCGGTATTCGTCCACATCACATCGTCTTTATCAAAACCTGTTGGCCAGATACCCATTCTGCGCTCCCAGGTGTTTTTTACACAGATAATGCTGGTAGAGATGTGCCAGTAATTTTTGCCGTTATCCTGAAAGGTTGAACCGTGACCAGCACCGCGGGAAAATCCACCGCCTTTATAACTTAAAGGATCAGATTGTGGGGTAAATGGACTATCATAAAACAAAGGCTTGGTTCCAACCACTACGCCGTCAGCATAACCACTAAACTCGGTTCCTGGAGCCCCGTATTGAAAATAATATTTGCCATTATGTTTGGTCATCCATGCACCTTCGGCAAAGGGATCCAGAAATGTATTGTCCATATATTCACCAAAACGCTGCCAGCCATATCGCCAGCTTTCAAGCAGGTACATTGGCGTGCGGGTGCCTTTAGGTTGAAAGGTTTTACGGTCTAATTCAACACCGTACATGGGGTAATTGTTGCTGCTTCCATTGTACATGTAAAATTTGCCATCGTCATCGGTAAAAAAGGAAGGATCCCAGCCACCAATTTCTAAAGAATCAACCAATGGGAACCATTTGTTCCCCTTAGGGTCTGTACTTCCCCATAACGTGAAGTTTTTAGTATAGGTACTCCCGAAAACGACCATGGTATCGCCAACAATGCCTACCCCAGGTGCACAGAGTTCATCTTTTGTTTTGTTCCATGGACGGAGAAATTTTCTTTCGTGGAATTTCCAGTTCAGCATATCGGCGCTATGCCAATAACCCCACTGATTTGTACTAAAAAGATAGAAATCGCCCTTATAATTTACGATCACCGGATCGGCAGTGGCACGGTGTTTTCCCCATTCGGTAAAAGATTCGAATGGTGTATAACCATAATCTACATTGATTGGGTTGCAATATGTTTTTTGATTTTGTGCAAATGCCGAAGCCGTGCAGATTATAATAGTTATTGTTGTAATCAGCCTTCTCATTTTATTTTTTTAAAGTCGGATGTTCAAAACCTAATTTTTGTAAGCCATTTTGAACATCTTTGTTCCCCATAAACAGCTTCCAAAGCAGGCCCGATCTGTAATTTTCGATCATCACCACCATTGGGCCTTGGTCAATACCTAAATATCTTTTCGGGTACCAATTGTCCTGTTCTGAAAAGGCGTCGTAAAAACCATATTTTCCCCAAACTTTATCCCCCAGATCTTCGTAAAGATGTCTGATTACCTTCATCGATTCTTTTGGCGTATATGGGATAGATGATATTGCAGCAGTAGGGGAGATTACGCCAAAATCTTCCTGAGGATTGTGTGCTGCATAACCTTTTACCGAATAACTGGCGGTTAAACCCCAGTTATTTTCGCCGTAACCTTTAAATTTTTTTGGATTGGCAACGCAATAATCGTGTATGGAAAGGGTATGGTTTACGTTGTTTTCCCAATAATCGGCATAACGGTCTTTCAGTCCTTTCGGGTTTAACCCCAGATAAGAGTAATGTGCCCAAAATAATGGTCCTACTGAATTTTTCTGCCCTTGATAATCAAGTGTAAAAGGATGACCATAAAAGTTGAAATTAGTTTTAATCTGCCCGTTTCTTGCCCAGCCTTCATGATAAACCTCTGCAGGAACACCATGCGTAGGGGATGAGGCGGCCATAACGTACATAATCAAACATTCGTTGTAACCTTTAACGGGAAAGTCCATTTCCCATTTGTACGCTGGCGACCAATGCCAGTACAACACATTTTGGCCATTGCGGTACCAGTTGAAATCGATTCCTTTCCAAAGTTCGTCAGCTTTTTTTGCCAATGTTTTTTCAGGTTCAGTACCATTTTTATAATATTCGTTAATACAGATTAAGGCCTGTGCAATAAAAGAAGTTTCTACAAGGTCACCTCCATTATCTTTTTGCCCAAACGGACGTACTTTAGCTGTTTCGCCATTGATCCAATGTGGCCATGCACCATGAAAGCGGTCTGCCCGCGATAAGAAGTCTAATATTTTATTTAATCGGTCTAATCCTTCTTTTTTTGTCACATAACCTCTATCAATACCGCTTAAAATAGCCATTAAGCCAAAGCCAGTTGCACCGGTTGCTACTGTATTCTTATCATTTTCCGGGTACACATTATCCACATGAAAGCGTTCTCTACCAGCACCAGATGTTGGTTCAGCTCCATCCCAAAAATATTGGAAAGTCTGTTTTTGCACGAGATCCAATAATTCGATATCGGAAAGGTTTTTTTTAATCTTTAGATCAGGATTGTATGTCTGTTTTTTACGCTGTGCACACGATGATAGCGTAAAAAGGGTAAATGATAATAAGAGTAAGTTTCGGAATATAAATTTCATTGCTGATGTATAATGTTAAAGATTGGGACTGCTAAAACCAAGATTTTTCATGCCAGTTCTAACTTCGGGAGCCGACATAAATAAGTTCCAGATTAATTTGGTTCTATAATTTTCGATCATCACTACTATTGGTCCCTGATCTATGGCCAGAGTAGAAGAAGCAAACCATTGATCTTTTAGGGAGAAAGCATCGTAAAAACCATAATCTCCCCAGGTTTTGTTGCCCAGTTTATAATAAAAATATTTTAGCGCCTGCATCGATTCTGTTGGCGTATACGGAAAAGATGATAAAGCTGCGGTAGGGGCAATTACACCAACATCATTGCCAGGTGCACTAGCGGTGTATCCGTTTGGAATGTCGCTAGCCGTTAAGCCCCAGCAATTTTCGCTATACCCATAGTTTCCAAGTGGATTGGCCTTGCAGTAGTTATAATTGATCTGTGTGTGTGCCTTAGTTTGTGTTTCGTAATTGGCATAAGCATCGCTTAAACCTGTTGGATTAATACCCAGGAAAGAATAATGAGAAAAAAATAATGGGCCACCATTGGCTGTACCCAAAGGAAGTTGGACACCATAATAGGTGTTCCCATTTTTCATGGCGCCATTTTGTGCCCAGCCATTATCATAAACTGCTTTAGGAATAGAGAAAGTAGGGGATGCTGCAGCCATTACATAAGTGATTAAGCACTCGTTCCAGCCTTTAATGGGCAGGTTCATGTCCCAATTATAATTAGGACTCCAATGCCAATAAAGTGTATTACTGTTATCTTTTCTGTACCAGCTCCATTCTACGCCGTTATAAATGGTATTAATATCAGCTCGTAATGCAGTTTCTGCTGCATCAGCTCCATTAAAATATTGACGGGCGGTAATTAGGCCCGCCATTAAAAATGAAGTCTCAACAAGGTCGCCACCATTATCTTTTGTACTGAACGGAATTACTTTTCCGGTATTGCCATCCAACCAATGTGGATAGGCGCCATGGAAACGATCGGCAGTTTTTAAAAAGGATACCATTTTCTGTACTCTTGCCAAACCATCCGCTCTGCTGATGAAATTACGGTTAACACCAGTTATTAATGCCATAATCCCAAAGCCAGAGCCGCCTGATGTAACAATATTGCCTGATGTATTTCTTTCTCTTGCCAAACCGCTTGTAGGGTGACCAAAATCCCAGAAATATTTGAATGTTTGTTTTTGAACGAGCGTTAAAAGTTCATCGTCGCCGATGCGTGCAAATTTGTCTGCATCATCAACAGCAGTAATCAGATTTACCACAATGGCCGAAAGTAGCTTGTTCCCGGTTTTCGACAATAGGCCGGTATTGACATTTAAAATATATTTAGTAATAGGTTGCAGCGCCGATGGCGTAATTACAACTGTATTATCGTTATTCTCTAGTTTGGATGTGAATGCGGCTAAATTTCCAGCATCATCATTAAGGGTAACATTAGCACCAACTGAAGTGGCATTAATTGGTGATGAAAATGTGATTTTAATAATTGGGCTATTATTTATACCATAATAGGTAAATCCATTGTAAGTATCATTAACTTTTAAATCACTAAAAGAAAATGAGCTTGGTGTAACGGGGGGATCAATTGGTGAAGGTGTATCGCTTTTTTTGCACGCAAAAAAAACAATTGATAAGATTAAAATATAAAAATATTTATTGTTCATAGTAGGAGAGTTGAAAAGGGCCACCATTTGGCAGCCCTTTTAATTTTGGCTATCAGAATAGAAAAGTTATTTTCCTCTTCCTTCTAGTTTTTGTAATGAACTAATTTCTGTATCCGTTAAAGCTTTATTGTAGATGCGAACTTCATCTAACTGACCTACTAAATAACTGGCCCAATCTTGTTTCCCTGTAGCTGTTGTTAAGCTAGGGGTAGTTTGAAAATGAACAGTACCAAAAACCATTTTACTGGCATTTTGGAATACTAATGGTCCGTTATTCGCTATTATTTGCGTCGCGATTTTTGAGCCATTTACATAAACTTTGTAAGTAGAGGTTGTTTGATCATAGCTTAACGCAATTTGATTCCATTTATCCCAAGGACTAGTCATTGCATAATTGCCTAACCAGTTGTCAGAACCTGCATTGTTTAGGTGGAATTTCAAATTTCCTGATGCTGCTGTTCCACCGTTTTCAAAGAACACTGTCATGTTTCCCCAAAAGGCAGTTGAATTAGATACATCAACCAGACCGACAATTCCCTTATCGTTCAGTGGCATTTTTTCCCATAGGGTTAGCGTGAAACTTTTTAGATTCTGAACAGCAGTAGGTGTATTAGATATAACATAACCATTTAAAGCACCTTGTAAGCCCTGGCCTTTAACAGCAGGAGCGAATGATGTTCCTGTGTTTACGCCCACAGTATTAGAAACGCTGTCAATCAAACTTCCATCAAAAGCCCAATAGGCTACCAAGCTATTTGATGCAACCTGTTTTGCACTGGTATAACCACCAATATTTAAAGCTGGAGCATAGCTTTCAGGATCAAATTCCTTTTGGCAAGAAGATAATCCTAAGGTTATCGCAGCCATCAATAAAAAATATTTTGTTTTCATTTCTATAATTTTAAAAGCGATTAATAACCTGGGTTTTGCGTTAGTGTTCCTGCACTTAAATCAATTTCAGTCGACGGAATTGGCCAAACTTCATTTTTGCCTGCTTTCCATCCTTTAGGACCAAATACGGCAGTACCACGACCTTGACGGATCACATCAAAATAACGGTCTGATTCCATTGCGAATTCAACTTGTCTCTCCTTCCAAATTGCCTGGCGAAGTGCTTCTTTATCGTTCGTAGTAACATCGGGTAATACACCTGCTACGCCACCACGGGCACGCGCCCTAACTTTGTTTAAAGATGTTTTAGCCAATGTAGCATTACCCAGTTCATTAGCTGCTTCAGCATTCATTAATAAAACATCTGCAAAACGAAGTACCCTAACATTTTGTTGAGCGCCTTCATTTACACCTGTAATAATTAAGCTGAAAGGAACGTAAGATTTTTGATTATACATCGGATTATCTCCAGTTGCTGCAATAATATCACCCTGTGGAGTAGTTTCGCCTCTAAAAATGATAGTAGCATCTCTTCTCACATCGCCTGTCTCATAAGCTGCTGCTAATGTTGCTGTTGGCACATTGAAGCCCCATCCTCCAACAGACCCTCTAACACCTTGAACTTGGCTATATTGAGAGGTGGCTGAGCCCGGGATACTTTGATTGATTTCGCATTGAATTTCAAAAACAGATTCAACGTTGTTTTCATTGTTTAAGCGGAAACCCTGCTCATAGTTTGGGAAAAGATCATAACCCATGCCCATTACAGTATTGGTTAATGAAAGTACTTGATCCCATTTGCCTAAATACATAGCAACTTTAGCATGTAGCGCTAAAGCAGCACCTTTTGTTGCTCTACCTCTATCGGCAGCAGGATACGTTTGCGGCAATGCAGCTGCTGCATCGTCTAAATCTTTTTCGATCGCGGCCCACACTTGTGCTTTAGGTGTACGGGGAATATTAAATTCAGTAGCATCTTTTGGCACATTTAAACGCAAAGGAACATCACCAAAAGCTCTTACTAATCTAAAATAAGAATAGGCACGAACAAATTTAGCTTCGCCTAGGTAGCGAGCTTTTAAACTTGCATCCATGTTTATCGCAGGAATGTTATCCAATACCTGATTACACAAATTAATATTTTGGTATTGCCCGGTCCAAAAGCCACCGAATTGACCTTCAGTTGATGAGGCCGTATAGTTATCGAAATTGTTCAAATAACTGGCATCATTCACTGAACTGCCTTTTTCAGCATCATCACCAGGGATACTTTCAACCGCTAATGCTGGAAAAGCTGTATTTTCCCAGGTTCTTAAGTTACCATAAATGGAATTTACTGCCTTGGTAGCATCATCCTGCGATTTCCAAAATGTTACAGCAGGTTGTTGCGCTTGTGGATCTACATTTAAAAAATCTTTTTTACATGCAGGACTTATCAAAATGGTTGAGCATAAAGCAATTAGCCCAAGCTTTTGTATATAGTTGTTTTTATTAATAATTTTCATGTCTTTATCGGTATTAGAAAGTAACTTGAAGACCTAATCTGTACGTCGCAGATAATGGATAAACATTTGCATCAATACCTGCGTTTGTCGGTGTTCCTCCTATTTCTGGAGTAAATCCTTTGTATCCGAATAAGTTAATGGCGTTTTGAGCATCAACAAAAACTCTGATTTTTCTTAAGGTTAACTTCGTCATTAAACTCGTTGGCAATGTATAACCCAATTGAACATTTCTTAAACGGATATATGATCCATCTTCAACATAGAATGAGTTTGGAGCTGCATTAGCTGTTGATCCAACATTAGCAGATGGATAAGTTGTAGAGGTTCCTTCCCCATGCCATCTGTTATCATAAAAATCTTTACTAAAGTTTTCGTTACCAAAACGATAGGCCACATTTGCATTGTAAACATCAACGTCAGCAACGCCTTGAACATCTAGTGAAAGATCAAATTCTTTGTAACCAAATGTTGCATTTAAGCCATAGCTATATTTAGGATTAGGATTACCAAGTACTACACGATCTTTTCCATCAATAACGCCATCACCGTTCACGTCAGCGTATTTAAAATCACCTGGTTTTGCAGAAGTTTTTTGCGCAGAAGCCGCAACTTCAGCTGCATTTTGGAAAATACCTGCTACCTGATAACCAAAGAAAGCGCCAATTGGTCCACCTTGAACTGTTCGGGTAGCCAAGGCACCGTTGGCGATACCAGCTCCACCTGCATATATAGGATTTAAGCCTGTAATAACAGATAATACTTTGTTATTATTAATCCCAACGTTACCGCTGATGGAGTAGCTGAAACCGTTTTTAGCCTGATCTGCATAAGTTGCTAAAAATTCGAAGCCACGATTTTGGAAATCTGCCTGGTTACCAATTAGTTTACCACTTGAAGTTCCAATTGATTGTAATACGTTAATATCAAAAATTGCTTGCTCAGTTTTTTTATTGTAGAAACCAGTTTCAATACTTAAACGATTGTTCAAGAATTTAGCTTCAATACCAATATCCGTACCTACGGTGCGCTCCCAGTTTAAAAATGATGGAACGATCGAGTTTACATTTGCACCAGTATATCCAACACCATTGAAAAAAGCAACCAATTTTCCACTTTGATCAACGGTTAATGTTGTTGGGTTTACAGGAACACCCGCGTTACCAACTTTACCCCACGAACCTTTCAGTTTTAAATAGTTAACTACTTTCTGGTTTTTCATGAAGTTTTCGCCTGTTATTATCCAGCCAGCACCAACTGCAGGGAAGTTACCCCATAAGTCGCCTCCATTAAAGAATTGTGATGCACCATCTCTACGAATGGTTGCATTTAATAGATAACGATCCTTGAAGGAGTAATTTACTCTTCCAAAATAAGAAGCTGAAGTTAGTAAACTTCCACCATCTTCAACACGGCGCGTTGATGCAGTACCTAAGGCAAGATATAAATCCCCGTCGCTGCTGTATGGAACATCGAAAGCTGTAGCTCTGACAAAATAATTTTTTCTTCTCTGAGCAGTTTGCCCAAGTAATACAGTTAAATTATGATCTCCAAAAGTATTTTTATAAGTTAAAGTATTTTCAAGAATCCAGTTTCTGTTCTCATCTCTGTTGATGTTCAAAGTACTTTGAGTAGTTCTTTGCCCCTGCGTTGCTTGATAAACTGGAGAATAAGCTCTCACTTCATTTTGGCCAAAATCGCCGCCTGCACTTGTTCTAAAAATAAAGTGTTTAGCAACTGTTAATTCAGCATAAACATTACCTGTAATGCGATAGTTTTTTGATTTTTGATTGAAATAATCTAATGTTACTTGAGGATTGAAGTTATTACCTCCTCCTAATCCAAAGTCATTCGCATCACCATAACTACCATCAGCATAGTAAACAGGTACAACAGGACCTGCAGCATATAGCTGACGGAAAATACCATCACTAATATCGTTTGTGTTAATCGCTGTTCCAGATACTGTATAGCCAATTTTTAATGGTTTAAGTACTTGGAAATCATTTGAAAGCTTAGCCGTATAACGCTTATAATTCTGCGTTTTAACAATTCCATCTTCATTGGTATAACCTAGAGAGAAATTATATGTTGTTTTCTCCGTACCACCATTTACCGAGATTTGATGATTGGTTTGCAAAGCATTTCTAAAGCCTTGAGTGTACCAATTAGTGCCTTCTCCATAACTTGAAGGATCTGAGAATAGCGGAGCGGCAGTTGCATCATTAGATTTAATCAATTCATTGATGATGGTTGCATATTCAGTTGCATTAGTCATCTCGATTTGATTAGTAACCTTTTTATAACCAACGGAACCATTGTAACTGATTACTGGATCGCCATTTTTACCTTTTTTTGTAGTGATCAATACCACGCCATTCGCAGCACGAATACCGTAAATAGATTGTGATGATGCATCTTTCAAAATACTTAAGTTCTCAATATCTCCAGGATTTAAGAAACTAACATCATCGAACCAAACGCCATCCACAACGTACAGAACTCCTGTGTTGCCATATACTGTACCCGTACCACGGATAGTAATTCTTGGTGATGAGCCAGGTGCACCGCTATTCGTAATTGAAACTCCCGCAACTTTACCTTGTAGTGCACTTACAGCGTTAACTGATGCTTGTTTTGAAATGTCCTCACCTTTTACAGTCGCTACAGATCCAGTTACATCAATTTTTCTCTGCGTACCGTAACCCACAACTACAACCTGCTCTAATTGTTGTGTTGATGAAGCCATTGATACATTGATGGTTGTTTGATTATTTACAGCTTGCTCAAATGCTGTATAGCCTACAAAGTTAAATACCAGTGTGGCATTGGCCGGCGCGTTAAGGGAGTAGTTGCCGTTCACATCTGTTTGCGTACCAGTTTGTGTGCCTTTAATTAAAATAGATACGCCTGGTAGGGGAGTTTTGTCACCCCCATCAACTACTTTACCTTTTACGGTAATGTTTTGCGCTAATGCTACGTTAATTGTTAGCAAACAAAATGCAGCGAGAACAGAGATTCTTGTAAAGATTCTTTTCATGCTTTATTATAAATTTAGTTTAATTGTTAGTTAAATGTGGGGTTGTTTTTGTTGATGTGCAAGTGATTTTACCTCTACATTAATACATCATCTGATACTGTGGGGTATCTCATTCAATAAAACCAAATGCCATTTTAGCCTAAAAATGCAGTTTTTTAGATTTTAACATCACATTAATATATGCACAAGTGTACAAATAACACTAAGTGTTTTGTGGGGCCACGAAGCTTGCCTTGAGAGGTAATGATGTAGTGCCGATTGGGTAAGATAACATGAAAAAGCCTCAAAAACCGTTTTTTGTGCAAACGTTCCCGAGGCTGCTTCGAGCAATTTTTGCCCGCTTTAATTTGATTCTAGCGGCAAGATTAAAGTTCCATTAAAAACTCTGTCAGGTTTTTATCGTGCGGTACTTCGAGCTTTTTACGCAAGCGATACCTGCGTATTTCAACTCCTCTTAAACTAATGTTCAACAGTGACGACATTTCTTTACTGCTCATATTCATTCTGAGGTAAGCACACAGTTTTAAATCATTCGGAACAAGATCCGGATGTTGTGCCTTTAATTTTTTAAAGAAACTCTCGTGTGCCTCGTTAAAGCTATTTTCAAATAAATGCCAATCACGTTCATCATTCATTCCATCATTAATTACTTTCTGGATTTTGCGGGTCTGATCATCTGAGAGTTTTTTACCATTCTCATCCTTTAATTTGGTGATTTCATCACTTAGCTTTTGAAGCAGTTCGTTTTTATAAACGAGGGTCATGGCCGAGTTGGCGAGTTCTCTGTTTTTCGAGGCCAATTCGGCTTGTAATTTTTCGGTTTGCAGCTTGATGATCTGCTTTTCGTTGATCTCTGTTTCCTGCCTAAGAATCTCTTCCTGCTCAGCCTGTAAACGATCGCTAATTTTTTGGCTATCCCGCTGTAATTTTCTTTCGTAGATTTTTTTGCCCAGAATTAACACCACCACAAAAAGAACAACATAACACAAAATGGCCCAGTTATTTAGATACCATGGCCGCAAAATGATAAACGAATAAACGGTTTCCCCGCTTACTGAAGTATCATCGATTTTTGCCCTAACTTTAAAAACATAGTTCCCGGCACTTAAATTGGTGAAATCTTTTTCTGTGGCATAACTCCAATCAGACCAGGCCTTAGAATATCCCTCTAAATAAAACTGATATTTAACCTTAGCCTGCCGGTAATAGGGCAATGCATAAGAAATGCGGATATTGTTGCGGCTGTTTTGGATCTCTGTTGCTTCCTCACTATTTCCAGCTTCGCTGATGAGCGAAAACTTATCGGTAATATCTTCTACACGCCTGATCAGTACGGAAGGCAATTTTTGCTTCTGCAAATTCAGTTGAGCCGTAGGATTGTAGATTACAAAGCCATCATCAACGCTGATCAGGTAAATGGAATTACTGATTCGGCTGATATTCTCATAATATTGCACCATCCTGCCATCTAAAATGCTGAATTGATTCGAATCTATTTCTACTTTACCAGGTTCGCTAAAGTTAACCAGTGCTGTTTTGCCGTGATTAATAAACCAATATTTTTTACCTCCTGCGCTAATAATTTTATTGGATGATTCGAAAGAGCCGAGTTCTTTATTAAGTGCTTCGTATTTGGTAAACTTATTGCTCAATTCATCGTAAGTATAAAAACCCGCATCAGAAGAAAAGACAATTTTGTTCTCTAAGTTGAATATATTGATGTTGTAATTGCCAGGGAGCCCGTTTTTTTCATCGAAATATTTTGTGCTGGTTACACTCGTGTAATTAGTGCTTAAGCTTAATTTGTACAACCCTTTATAAGCATGCGCCACCCAGATATCTCCTTTATTATCCTGTTCTACATATCTGGATGGGGCATCAAAGCCTGCAATTTTTGTAGCAAACTTTAATCCCAGCGCTGGAGATTCTGTAAAAAGCGAAAGCCCGGTATAAGTGCCCTGAACTAGGTAATTTGGATTCGAGTTTAACTTTTTAATCGTCCAGCCACCAGCTGATCTTGATAACCAATCGATTTTATCGCCGTTTACTTTAAATGTGCCGCTATTGTGCCCACAGATCAACTCATTATCGATAATGGCGAGTTCCCATACCTGGCCTTGCGAATTAGCGATTAACCGAAAATTAAATGGCAGTAGGTTATCTGGCGACCACTCGCTGTAAAATAAACCTTGATTGGTACCGAGATAAATTTTATTGTTGAAGATAATGCTGGAGTAAACAGTGCCAAACTGACCTGTTTTATCAAAATAAAAATATAAAGGAGAGTTAAGTTCTATGCGGTCGATCCCATTATCAAGACCTGTCCAAAGATTTTGTTCATTATCAGCATATAAACTTAAAACAGTATTGTTCTGTAAACCGCTCGATTTATTGATCCGCTGCACAACCCTTCCATTCTCATCAATAATGATCAGGCCATTAAGGATAGTACCGTAAGCAAAATATTTACCCAATAAACTCACCCCATTATTAAGCTGGTAGGTTTTAAGATAACTATTTGCTGGTGTGTTCAGCGGTGTAAAATCTTTTCCGTCATAGGTAAACAATCCGTTCTTACTGGTGCCGATAATGAGGCCGCTGGTTTTATAAGGAAGGATAGAAAGAATTCCTTCTTTGCCAAGTTTTTCACTGTTTGGAATATGAATTAACTTGTTGCCAATGAGTTCGAACAAACCTTTTTCCAGTACTTCAATTAGGTACCTTTTGTTCACCTTATGAAGAAACAGAAAGGAAGATGGTGATTTTACAACCTCGATTTTGTTGTTTTTATAGAGGAATATTTTCGAAAAAGATTGAAAGATTACCCTATCCTGGTCTACATAGATTTTCCAAACTTCATCATTGATTTTTATTCCTTTTGGTAAAAGATTGGTAAGTGAGCTATAGGTTAACTGGTTGCTTTTAATTGACCAAAAGCCAAATTCACCAAAGCTACCGGTATAAATTCTTCCTTTATCGTCTGTCGCGACCGATCTAACAATTTGCCTGTTGGGCATCTGATATTTCTGCCAGTAGCGGCCATCGAAAGTTAAAAGTCCTTCAGCATTGCCAAAGTACATTACGCCATTTTTATCTTTTGCTATACTCCAGTTCTGGTTTCCTGATGAATAGACAGATTTTGGATAATTTTCTATATATGGAACGCCTATGCTTTTAATTTCTGATGCATAGGTATTTATTGCGAAGCAGGATAATAATAATAGGAGCCGGAAATAGTTTAGCATAAAATGGTTAATAGGTAAAGCCATTAATACACAAAGTAAATGAAAAATTGTTTAATAGTCGATCGTTAGTGGCCTATAGTTCATGACTATTAGTTAAAGAGGAAGGCTTTTGATAAACGATCAACAATCGACCTATTAAAAGAGATCGTTTTATGCAATATTATAATGGTCGATTGTTTTCAGCATTGAGGCGTTAAGAAACATTAAGCAGTTAAGTAAATTAAGGATAGAATACCGGAACTCGCCAACTAGCCCTGATGGCAGTGGCACGAAGCCAATTCTTCATTGGCGAAGTAAAACGTACAGCAGGACGGAACCCTTGTTGTTTGCAATGACACTGCGCTCCAAAAAAACTTATTGTGTTATAATCGCTACAATTGAAACTTTGCAATCAACTATGGACTATCCAACCCAAAACCTAACTTTTCACAACTACAGGCTGCGGAACCTTTACATAATAGCCTGTGCCATCGTAAGGGCGCTTGCGTGGATTGGTAGTGCACTCAACTGAGCAACAGCCCTGAAGCTGATCGCCGCATTCATCACATTGGGTAATGTGTTCATTACATTCAGGATTAGCACAGTTGATCATTTTAGGGGTGGTTTTACCGCAATTATAACAAACCGAAACAATGGTGGGGTTTACCTTATTTACATCGACAGCAATGCGGTTGTCGAAAACATAACACTTGCCTTCAAAATCCTTTCCGCCTGCTTCTTTTCCATATTTAATAATGCCACCATGTAATTGGTAAACATCGTTAAAGCCATGATGTAAAAGCAATGCAGATGCCTTTTCACATTTTATTCCACCTGTACAATACGTTAGTATTTTTTTGTCTTTATATTGGGCAAGTTGATTAATCTGTTCAGGGAAATCGCGGAAATTTTCGATATCGAGTGTTAATGCATTTTTAAATTTACCAAGATTGTGCTCATAATTGGAGCGTACATCCAGGATAATTACATCCTCATCATCTTTCATTTTCATGAAATCTACAGGCTCTAAATGTTTACCTGTTTTTTCGTTCGGATTAATGATCGAGGTATCTCTTAAACCAGAATGCACAATTTCTGATTTATAACGGCAGTGCATTTTCAGAAACGAAGGCTCCTCAACATCATCTATTTTGAATTCTGTTTTTGCAAACCTTTCATCGGCATGTACAGTTTTCATGTAAGCTTCGCAAGCCTCAACAGTGCCAGAAACGGTGCCGTTTAAACCTTCATCGGCAACGATAATACGGCCAACTAAACCTAATGATTTACAAAATTTAAGATGATCGGCAGCAAATTGTTCTGCCTCTGCTATGTAACTATAGCAATAGTAAAGTAGTGTTTGATATTTTTTCATAACGCTGTTGATACCGTTGCAAACGGCGTTTAAAGCGGGGCAAAGATAGTAAAAAAGGTTGAAGGTAAAAGGATAAAGATGTTAGGTTTTGCCCTCTACCTTAATGCCTTCAGCCCTAAACCTTATTATAGGGTGTAAGCAATTCTAAATCCTTGTGTTAATTTGCGGGCACCGTCGTAGGCAAAGCCATAACTGGCCCTTAATACCAGGCGCTGGAAACCGAAATAAAATTCTTTATAATTTCTTTTTTCTGGAGAAGACAAATAACCACCCCCAATAAATTCTTCTAATTTAGCTTTACGCAGTAACGGCACTTTATTTGTGAAAAAGCCTGCAAAATTATGCTCTAAATGCGCTTCGAAGTATTGCTGGTTGGTGCTGAACTGATAAAAATCTAAATATTGAAACTTCCTGATATTAGGAGGGAAGATGGTAGATATGTTACCTGAAAAATGTTTGAAATCAGGATAGTACATCTTTGCATTATTAAGAAATTTTCCTGCCCCGACCAAAAATGAACTATATCCCAGTAACCCTAAGCTAATTCTATCCTGATAAACTTCTGCTTTTACAAAATCGTAATCAACATCACTATTTAAAAAATTGTTAAATCCCTTCTTATATAATACCGTAATTCTAGGGAAGTGAGATTCGGTATAAAACTTGCCATCTGGACGGGTAATGTATTTCTGACCTATGGTGTAAGTTAAACTTACGGTTGCACTTAAGGAGTTGTAGGTGGGGAAAAGTGGTGTTTCTACTGTTGGACTAAAAGGATTGTTCGAGGTAAATTCCCTATCCTTGACATCGATAAACTTAAATGTAGAGTTATTGATTAAATTTTTGTTCCTGCTATAATCTACACTTGCACTTCCCTGTAATCCTGTTGCCAGTTCTCTGGTTGTGTTAATGTTAATAAAGCTTTTCTCGTAAAATTTTGAGAAGTTTTTTTCGTAAAGCAATGAATTGATGGTATTGCCTAACGCAGTCATGGAGCCCAGATTGTTTAGGTCAAAAATGCCATTTCCGAACGATGCACCTACACTGGCCCTTTTAAGCGGATTGTAATAGTAACTTCCGGTTAAACTTCCTGTAAGTTTTTGGTTGGCAAAACCATACCTCAGTTCAGGCCGGATAGAATAAGATCTCCTATTCTCAAAATCTTTTCTATATGTAACCCCATATTTTACCGCAAAACCTTCTACGGTATTGTAAAATATGGCTTTAAGTACCGGATCGAAAGACCAATATTCCTTATCATAGCGGTCGTTAACACTATATCCTCTAAGCAGCAATTTGCCAATACCAAACTTGTTGTTGTCTTTTTCTAATGAATCGAGGTATTTTTTCGATTCTTTTAATTTAGCAATACTATCTTTTTTAACGTAATTAAGCTTTTCATCACCTGTTAAAGGAATCGGCCTATTGTTTGTCCAGTAGGCAGAGTCTTTTTTGTTCACCATTTCGGTTATTTTTAATATTTCGCCATTGAAAAAGTTTTTAGGAAACTTAGGGTCAACATTGTAATTGCTATAAATACCAACAAAATAGCCTGCAATTTTAAAGCCTAATACATTACCTGCGAATTGAAAATTGATGGCGGTAGGCATATAAACCTCCTTAACCTTGGTAAATTGTTGGCTGATGTTTAAGGTATCGATAAAGTTGATCCCCGATTTTTTGGTTAAATAAACATCGGTATTGTAAATTCTCCAGCTGCCATCAATAATGTATATAATACCCCTAAATACAGGGTCATTTTCACGACGGGGGATGACCTCGATTTTGTGGATCAGTTCTCCGTTTTCTTTGGTTTCGCCAAGCAATTTGTATTTATAGTAAAAAAGGGCATTGTCTGCAATTGGCGAAATGAAGCCCCTGGTACTTAATTTGTTTTCGAGCAGGTAATTATCATAAAAATTAATAATGAGATCAGATGCTTTATTGAAACTGAAAGCATTGTTTCTTCCGGCAACTTTTGATGAAATCATTTCTTCGTGCACATCATTAGGCCTTCTGAAATTAAATTTACTCTGCGATTCTGATAAATAAATGATGCCTTTTCGATTGGTATCGAGTTCCAAAACTTTTTGGATATCCTGACCGAAAAACTTTTTAGGGGCACCCCTTAAACGTTGGACGCCTTTGATATAAACATCGCAACTAAATTCCTTAACTTCATTTAAGTGTGTTTCTCTCTGCTTAATGGTTTTACGGATAATGGCATAAGCCGGATCTTCGGCATTTGCCCTGATGTTTACGTTTTCTAAAGTATAACTTTCAGATGTTAGGGTTACATTGAGCGAAATATCGTCGGTAAGGTTGATGATATGCTCCTGCTGTTTGTAGCCCACAGCCCTAAAATTTAGTGTGTATTGTCCCGATTTTAACTTCATCGAATATCTCCCATCAACATTTGCAGATGTACCGGTAGTGGTGTTTTTTAAATAAACCGATGCAAAGGGAACAGGTTGTCCGTTGGTATCTTTAACTATTCCCGTGATGGTAAATTGTTGAGCAAAAACAAAATTGGTGAGGCCACAAAAAAATAGGAGCGCGCAAATTCTTATCATAAATTGGATTAGTAAGCTATAAATATCGAATAACTTTTAAGACTATACATATAGGGGGGTGTTAAAGTTTGTTAAGATTCAAAAAAAATGGGATAATATTAATTTTTTTCAGAATAATATAAATGTAATCACCATTAGCCAACTAATCAAACGTTTGTCTCTAAAATATGTTGTTAAAATTGCCTTTTTAGGTCTGTAAAGACTTTTTTTTATAACTTTGGGCGTAAAATCAACCATATAAAAAGGCCATGTATAAAACATTACAACCTGTTCTTCAGAAAGAACTTGAAGAAATCGAAAACGCTGGATTATTTAAACGCGAAAGAATTATTGTTACCCCTCAGGGTGCCGACATTAAAGTGGCCGGCGGTGCTGAAGTAGTTAACTTTTGTGCAAATAATTATTTAGGACTCTCTTCTCATCCAAAAGTAATAGAAGCGGCTAAAAAAGCGATAGACGATCATGGCTATGGAATGTCTTCAGTACGTTTTATCTGTGGCACACAAGATGTACACAAAGAATTGGAAGCTAAAATTTCCAAATTTTTAGGTACAGAAGATACAATTTTATATGCTGCGGCATTTGATGCCAATGGTGGTGTTTTTGAACCCTTGTTTAATGCAGAAGATGCCATTATTTCTGATGAATTAAATCACGCATCAATTATTGATGGTGTTAGATTGTGTAAAGCACAACGTTTCCGTTATAAAAATGCAGATATGGAAGATCTGGAAAAACAGTTGATCGCAGCCAAAGATTGCAGGCATAGGATTATTGTTACCGATGGTGCTTTCTCTATGGATGGGTCGGTTGCTCCACTGGATAAAATTGCAGATCTGGCCGATAAATATGAAGCCCTGATTATGATCGATGAATCGCATTGTACAGGTTTTATCGGTAAAAACGGCCGCGGAACACATGAGCACTTCGACGTAATGGACCGTATTGATATCATTACCGGTACTTTGGGTAAAGCTTTAGGTGGTGCATCTGGCGGTTTCACTTCTGGTAAGAAAGAAATAATCGATATGTTGCGTCAACGTTCACGTCCTTATTTGTTCTCTAATACCCTAGCGCCAGCAATTGCGGGTGCATCTATCGCAGTATTGGATATGTTAAGTGAAACCACGTCGTTAAGAGATAAATTAGAAAATAATACGAAGTATTTCCGTGAAAAAATGACTGCAGCTGGTTTCGATATCAAGCCAGGTTTCCACCCAATTGTTCCGGTAATGTTGTACGACGCAAAAATTGCACAACAGTTCGCAGCTAAAATGTTAGAAGAAGGTATTTATGTAATCGGGTTCTTTTATCCGGTTGTGCCTCAGGGCAAAGCGAGAATTCGTGTGCAGTTATCAGCAGGGCATGAGCAACATCACTTAGATAAAGCAATTGCTGCATTTACCAAGGTAGGGAAAGAATTGGGAGTAATTTAAAACCTATATATCTACGATAACTATAAAAGCCGCTTAAGCGGCTTTTATAGTTTATGGGTTCATTTTCTTTTATAATGGTATTGTAAACAGATTATTTGAACTCATCAACCCTGAAATTATTGGATAATTTGCCGTATATTTGAAGCCATGTTACAGGACAAAATAACACAATATACCGATAAAATTAATGCTTTCGTAACTGAAAAAGCAGACGAGTTAGAGCAATTCCGCATCAAATATTTAGGAAGCAAAGGCGTAATCAAAGAGATTTTCGACGAATTCAAATCTGTTTCTGTTGAAGAAAAAAGATCCTTAGGTAAAGTTTTAAATGAGTTTAAGCAACTTGCCGAATCAAAATACCTCACCTTAAAAGAATCTACAGAAAGTGCCGAGGTAAAAACTGAGAACGCACAACAAGATTTAACTTTACCTGGTGAAGGTTTCGAGATTGGTTCGCGCCACCCTTTAGCTTTAGTGCGCCGCGAAATTGTAGAGATTTTTGCTAAACTTGGTTTTACAGTAGCAGAAGGCCCTGAAATTGAAGATGATTGGCATAACTTCTCTGCACTGAACTTCCCTGAAGAGCATCCAGCAAGAGATATGCAAGATACTTTCTTCATTAAAAAAGGTGGAGAAAAAGGCGATATCGCGCTGCGTACGCATACTTCTTCCGTGCAGGTGCGCATGATGGAGCAGGGCCAACCGCCATTCAGGGCAATTATGCCAGGCCGTGTTTACCGTAATGAGGCCATTTCTGCACGTGCACACTGTTTTTTTCATCAGGTAGAAGGTTTGTATGTTGATGAAAATGTTTCATTTGCCGATTTAAAGCAAACCTTATTTTATTTCGTTCAGGAATTATACGGAGAAGGTACAAAAGTGCGTTTCCGTCCATCATATTTTCCGTTTACAGAGCCATCTGCAGAGATGGATATTTCATGTACTATTTGTAAAGGAGCAGGCTGCCAATTTTGTAAATACAGTGGTTGGGTAGAGATTTTGGGCTGCGGTATGGTAGATCCCAATGTTTTGGAAAACTGTGGTATCGATTCGAAAAAATATAGCGGTTTTGCATTTGGAATGGGAATAGAACGTATTACCAACCTGAAATACGAAATTAAAGATCTGCGTTTGTTCTCTGAGAACGATGCACGTTTCTTAAAGCAATTTAAATCTGCTTTAATTTAATGATGAAGTATTTATATAGCATATTGTTTGTATTCTTAATTGCCACAGGCTGTGGTAAAGATGAAGGTTACATTCCTGACGTGCCTGTGAATTATAATGTAACACTTCAAGAGTTTTCCATTAAGCAAAAAGATAATGTTATGCTAGTTGCTGATCGGGGTGTTGGGGGTTTAATTATTGTGAGAATATCATCCAACAGTTATGTCGTATTTGATCGTTGCAGTACCGTAAATCCAGAGAAAATTTGTAAAGTAGTGCCCGATGACAGCGGATTTACCGCAACCGATCCATGTTCTGGGGCAAAATTTTCACTGCTTGACGGAAGTCCACAAAAAGCACCTGCAGAAAGAAGCTTAAAAGCCTATAATATTTCGTTGCAGGGCAATACACTATTACACGTAAGCAATTAAAATGGAAGCTGAAAAAATAAAAGAAACAGTAAAAAAGGCTGCCAAAGAACTATTTAGAAAATACGGTTATCATAAAACCAGTGTAAACGAAATTGCTAAAAAGGCACGTATTGCCAAAGCAACGATTTACAAATACTTCGAAAGTAAAGAACAAGTGCTGGATAGTATCCTGATGGATTACCTTGATCAGAATCTTCACGAAATCCTGCATAATAAATTAAGCTACGCATCAGAAGAGGAGCATTTAAAAGCATTGGTAATGAAAACCAGCCGTTTATCTTTTACGGCTTGCAATGAGTTTATCGGGTGGGATTTTGTTCGTGAAAATGCAAACTCACAGGAGTTTTTAAAACATTTATCAGATCAGCTAGAGGCATTGTTATTGGCCGCTTACCTGCAATTGGATAACTTTAAGAATAACCCTGCAAGAAGAGAAGGATTGGCCTTTCTGTTGAAAGCCAGTAAGAGCATCGTATTTTCATTTGCATTTACTTCAGTTAGCGACTCTGACGTTCGTAAGAACTTTGTAAGTTTCCAGAAAGAAATATTGCCTTTTTTGGTAAAAGCAGCGCTTTAAATTGAACAATCTTTAATAACAGGTTCGTCCTCGACCAGAGCATCGCGGAGCGGAGAGATCTAAATCAAAAGTGCTCTCCAGATAGATTTAGCTTCGCTGAGCATTTCGTGGTTCTCGGCTGCATTGCACCCGATAGCGCTGAGTCTGGTCTTAGCATCCCGCTAAGACACTAAAAAATAAACTTATTGGTATGTCGTAGCGAAACGCTATCACTAGAAGAAGATAAAAAGGGAACGAATGCAGAAATCCGTGTTTATCTACCTGCATCTGTGGTTAAAAATTCAACTTACTGATTATAATAATCTTTCATCTTAAATTTTTGAACAGTTCTTTTTATTTTTCCATCAACAAGTTTTTGCGTAATCACCGTAACGTTATCTGCAATACTCGAATCTTCAATTACCGATGAATCTTCGTAAAGCACATTTTTGGTATCATATTTATAGTTGATGGTTTTGTCGAAACAGCATCCATCTTTTTGATGAATAGAAACCTGTTTTGTTTTTTTATCAATATCGAACATACCCAGGTTTTCGCTGGCCAGTTTGGTAAGTTCTTTATTCAGTAGGAATTTGTTTTCTTTTGATGATAAATAAATGCTGTAAGATGGACTGGCATAAGCGCCATTGTTACCATTTCTTATGGCGATGTCTTCTGAGCCGTCAAAATTAAAATCACCAAAAATTAAAGGTGTTTGGTATTTGCCTAAATCGAGCCATCCAAGTTTGGCATTTTGGTTTTCAGTTAAGCCAAAATCCAGATCTTCAGAATGGAAGGTGTCTACTTCTCTATCTGTGGCTTTATCGTAAATAATAATTGTCGCTTTTCCGCTGCAAGCGTTATTTTCACATTTATCAACAAAAATTTTGGCCTTGTATTGTTCAGAGCTGTTATTGGCCAAGAATTTAAACTGTGCTTTCGAAGTATTGGCAATCAATAAAATACCGCAAAAGATAATCAAACTTTTCATTAAATATTTTTCGGTAAAATTACATCAATATCAGACTGTAAAAAGTTAAAAAAGGTTAACGTTTTCTTTTGCGGGTTTTGATATAGCTTTGTACTGCAGATTTTGTAGTGAGCCAATCTCTGCCTTCTTTGTAAGCATCTATTTTACCCTGCCTCGCTAACAAACTCACATACTCTTGCCCATACGGAACATCAGGTTCCGAAACGATATGCGATATGGGTTCGTAATCTCCGTACGTGTTTCCTGGCAATGCATTTATATAGATGTTTAACGAGCGCTCCAGGGCCTGCAGCATTAACAAACAAAGCTTATGGTAATTACCCTTGTTGGCTTGGTTAAGTGCTTCATAGTATTTCTTTCTGTCATTTTTGAGGATAATAGCGGGTGGGAAGCCTTTTCGCATGAGCAGTAAATTCATGGCAAGCCTCACCGTACGGCCATTTCCATCAAAAAAAGGATGAATCCAAACCAATTTATGGTGAAAAATAGTAGACAACAGGATATCATTTAATCCTAATGGGTTATCATTAATGAAGCCAATTAATTCATCTAACAGATCAGAAACCTTGTTAGCGTTGGGTGGTGTAAAATTTGCACCAACAATGCGAACACCACCATTTCTTAAGCGGCCTGCATAATCATCTTCAATACTTCTGAGCACTAAGCCATGAAGCGACAAAATATCGATACTTCTAAGCGCGTAGTTTTTATTGACTAAGGTATAGAGGTAATCGATGGCTTTTTCATGATTGTAGGCTTCGAAATGCTCCCTTAGTGATTTGCCTTTAACGGTCATACCTTCTTGCAAAACCATTTGGGTTTCTTTCAGGCTTAAGGTGTTTCCTTCTATGCTATTGGAGTTGTAAGTCCATTCTATGGTGAGGTCTTCTTTGATACGGTATAGCGCGCTATTGGGCAATGGCCTTGAGGTTTCTAGCCTGGCTTTTTTTTCGTACAACCTATCTATTTGAGGTAGTAGTTCTTTTAAATCGCTTAAATCGAATTCCCACATACCCAAATATATTAATTATCGGTTGGATTTAAAAATTTACTTATCCGATATTAAAGATTTTTGTCCAAAAAAAATGATAGCTGATTTGCTACCATTTAAAACTTTCTTTATTTAGTTATTCCCATTTAAATACTTTCACCGCAACAGCATAAATGCCAAAGCCCCAGAGCAATAGGATCATAATCTGGAATTTAACGTCCCATAAGCCCAAGCCTTCAAAAGCCACTTTGCGCATGGCATCGTTTAAATAGGTAAGGGGTAGTGCTCTGCTAATGGGCTGTAACCAGCTAGGAAAAGCCTCGATAGAAAAGAATGTCCCTGATAGTAAAAACTGCGGTAAAGTAACGATGTTCGAGATGGGCGGTACCATACTTTCGTTTTTAGCAATGCCTGAAATGATAAAGCCAAAACCCATAAAAACAATTACACCTAGCGTAGCCAGTATGAGCATATTGACAACGGTGAGCGCACCATGGACCAGTGTAAAGCCAAAAAAGAAATGACCGATCAGGATGATAAACAATGCGCCAATTAAGGCGAAACCGATACGGGCAATACCTTCGCCGATTACAATACTCGAACGTTTAACAGGTGTAGCAAAAAACCGCTTGATTACTAAGGTTTGGCGCAGACTCAAAAAAACGAATGCAGTTCCGAAAACACCGGTACTTAATAGCGAGAAGCCTAACTGCCCGGGAAGTATAAAATCGATGGTTTTATATTCGCGGCCAGTAATAGTGCTTTCTTTTATCTCTGCTACTGTCGGTTTTAAGGTTTTATCGTAGAAAATATTGTTTAGAACCGATTTTAAAATTCCGCCTTTATCTCTTGATGCGGAGGTGTAAACCACGTTGACCGAATAGGCAGTAGAATTTACTTTTCTATGCACATCAATCATAGCGTCAACATTGCCTTTTTCTAACAGTTTGTCGAACTCAGCTTTCGATTTATCTTTAACCAGGCGGATCATTCCTGTTTTTTCCAACATGCCCATCACCGGGTTATTTACATCAGCGCCTGGGGTCACGCCCACATCAATGCGTGTTCCACCACCACCTAAAAATCCGAAGACCAGAATAAATATTAAAGGGAAAGCAAGGGTGAATACCACTGCCGAAGGGCTTCGCATAATCGATCTGAAACTCGCTTTGGCAAGGGCAAGGGTTGCTGTGGTGTTACTGTACCCCCCAGCCCCTGAAGGGGTGTTTGAATTTCTTTCGTGTATATCTTTTTGCATATTGGTTCTGCTGGATTTTATTTTTTAAAAATGTATTAAGCACTAGGTTTCAAGTTCCCCCTTCTGGGGCTAGGGGCTTATTCTCTCCATTCCTGGCCGGTAAGGTTGATAAAAACATCTTCCAGATTGGCCTTTTTAACCTCTTTTTTACGTTCAAAACCGCTGCTCACTAATTTATCTATTAAATTATCAGGAGTATCCAGCGCGATAATCTGTCCGCGTTCTACGAAAGCAACGCGATCGCAAAGTTGCTCAGCCTCGTCCATATAGTGCGTGGTAATTACAACGGTAGTACCTGCATTACGGATTTCGATAATCAGATCCCAGAGATTTCTTCTGGCCTGTGGATCTAAACCTGTTGTGGGTTCATCCAAAAAAATAATCTTAGGTTGGTTGATTAGTGTTGTAGCTATAGAGAAACGCTGTTTTTGCCCGCCCGAAAGTGCTTTGTATTTGGCTTTCGCTTTATCCTGAAGATTTACTTTCTCCAGCATTTCCATCGGTTTGATGTTGGCGCCATATAAACCGGCAAAAAGTTCGATCAGTTCGATGAGATTCAGATTTGGATAATAACCAGCTGCCTGTAGCTGTACACCTATAATCTGCTTAATATCCTGCGGCTGTTTGTCGACAGAAAAACCATCAACGATAATTTCACCAGAGGTTTTATCCCTTAAGGTTTCAATAATTTCGAGGGTAGTGGTTTTTCCGGCGCCATTAGGGCCAAGCAGACCAAAAATCTCATGCTCGTAAACTTCAAAACTAAGCCCTTGAACGGCCACAAAATCATCGTATTTTTTTACCAGGTTTTTAACGCTGATAATGGCTTTTTTTGTTTCCATATTGCGAATGTAAGCAGCTTTAAATGAATTGAGAATGAATTTTGACGCAGATAACCGAAAATGTCGGTAAAATGATGTTTTATGCAGGCGAAATAGGTTATAAAAGAAATCTGCGGATCGGCAGCTTATTCTTGCCGCAAATCCGCAGATCGTTTATTGTGCGCTGGTATTTAAGCTTCGGTCTATTACCTTAAGCCCTCCGCCTTCCAGCCTTCTACCTTAATACTACCAAACCAGATCGCCCTTCATTACATCAACAAAATCGTCGAATAAGTAACGCGAATCGTGTGGACCTGGTGAAGACTCTGGGTGATACTGAACCGAAAATGCTTTTTTACCTTTAACACGGATACCTTCGATCGATTTGTCGTTTAAGTTAACGTGGGTAATCTCTACTTTATCAGAGTTTCTAACCTCATCAGGAATTACACCAAAACCGTGGTTTTGTGAAGTAACTTCGCAGTGGTTTTTGATAATGTTTTTTACCGGATGGTTTAATCCACGGTGACCGTTAAACATTTTCATGGTGCCAATACCATTAGCTTCGGCCAATAACTGGTGACCTAAACAGATCCCGAACATTGGTTTATTTACCGCGAGAATATCTTTGATTGTTTCTACAGCGTAAGGCATCACCGATGGATCGCCAGGGCCGTTAGAAATGAAATAACCATCAGGGCTGAATTTTTCCATTTCGGCAAAAGTAGTTTTTGCCGGGAAAACCTGAACGTAGATATCGCGGTTTTCGAAACTGCGCAAAATATTTTTCTTGATACCTAAATCTAAAGCCGCCACTTTTAAGCTCGCTTCAGGGTTGCCATAAAAATAAGGCTCGGTTGTACTTACTTTAGATGAAAGCTCTAAACCTTCCATTGAAGGTACTTCGGCCAGTTTTTGTTTTAATTCTTCTAAATCCGTAATCTCAGAAGAAATAATCGCGTTCATTGCACCTTTATCTCTAATGTGGCGAACCAATGCACGTGTATCGATATCAGAAATGGCAACCAGGTTATCGTTCTGAAAATAATCCTGAATAGATTCTGTTGCTTCTTTACGGCTATAAACGATGTTGTAATTTTTGCAGACTAAACCAGCAATTTTGATCGAACCTGATTCGATTTCATCTTTGTGGATACCGTAATTGCCAATATGCGCATTGGTGGTAACCATTATCTGTCCAAAATAACTTGGATCAGTAAAAATTTCCTGGTAACCTGTCATCCCGGTATTAAAACAAATTTCGCCAGTAGTGGTGCCAATTTTTCCGGCCGCTTTGCCGTAAAAAACTGTGCCATCGGCCAGTAATAAAATCGCAGGTAACTTGGTGTAGTTAGTCATGGTAATTACAATATGGATTTTGATTTAAAAAAGAGTTGAAAAAAGAATGGCTTTCGGCATTAAAGCCGTTTTTGCTGGGTGCAAAAAAAGATGAATATATCCCTTCCATTTCGGGGTACAAAGATAGAGTTTTAGATTGGAAATGTAAAGAGAAAAGTGAAATAAGGTTGGGGCTAAAAGCAGAAAGACTAAAGCTGAAAGCAGTTAGACACGATTTAAATAAAAAATGATTTTTGCCTGAGATAGCTTTGGTCTTTTACCTTTGGTCTTTTCAGCTTAATTAAAGAAAAAACAATACTTTTGGCAACACAAAACAAATTCCATGTCGGTACATAAAGAAATCAAACGCATCACCACGCACACTTTACAGGAAATGAAGCAACGTGGTGAAAAAATATCTATGTTAACGGCCTACGATTATTCGATGGCTACCATTTTAGATGATGCAGGATTAGACGTTCTACTTGTAGGCGATTCGGCTTCTAATGTAATGGCTGGTCATGAAACAACCTTGCCTATTACGTTAGATCAGATGATTTACCATGCCGCCTCGGTAATCAGGGCAGTTAAACGCGCTTTCGTTGTTGTCGATTTACCTTTTGGCTCTTATCAGGGGAATTCAAAGGAAGCTTTGAACTCAGCGATAAGAATTATGAAAGAATCGGGTGCCCACGGTGTTAAATTGGAAGGCGGTGAAGAAATTATCGAATCGGTTCAACGTATTATCACTGCAGGAATACCTGTTATGGGGCATTTGGGTTTAACACCTCAATCTATTTATAAATTCGGAACATATACAGTCCGCGCGAAGGAAGAAGAAGAAGCAAATAAGTTAAAAACAGATGTTTTGGCTTTACAGGCTGCGGGCTGTTTCGCTATTGTATTAGAAAAAATTCCTGCTGCTTTAGGTAAAGAAGTTACAGAAAGCCTGAATATTCCAACTATCGGTATTGGTGCCGGACAAGACTGCGATGGGCAGGTTTTGGTTGTAAATGATATGATTGGCTTAACAAAGGGGTTTAAACCACGGTTTTTACGTCAGTATATTAATTTATACGATGAAATTTTAGGCGCAGCACAATCGTACATCCGTGATGTAAAAGCCAACGATTTCCCGAACGAAAAAGAACAGTATTAAGTTTGGAGTTTGGAGTTTTTTCAAACGTAGATAAACCATCCAACTTTAAACAATTAACCAATAGACTTTTGCAATAGACGATTTGCTTTGTCCAATGAACTAATGACGAATGAACCAATAAACTAACCGATGCCAATTACCGATAACGACATCCTTTTTGAAGACAATCATTTAATCGCCATTAATAAAAGGGCAGGTGATATTGTACAGGTTGATGAAACCGGCGATGAACCTTTGGATGAACAGGTAAAAAAGTATATTGCTAAAAAGTACAATAAACCCAATGGTGCTTTTTTGGGTGTAGTACACCGATTAGATCGGCCGGTAAGTGGCGTAATCTTGTTTGCTAAAACGAGTAAGGCTTTGGAACGGATGAATGCCGTTTTTAAAAATAGGGAAGTAAAGAAAACCTATTGGGCAGTGGTGAAGAACAAGCCAGAGAAAGAGTCGGCAACTTTGATCCATTGGCTGGTTAAAAACCCGCAGAAAAATGTGGTTTCCTATTACAATACAGAGGTTACGGGCAGTCAGCGTGCCGAGCTTTCTTACAAAGTAAAGGCGAAGGTTGGCGATTATTACCTCTTGGAGGTAGATCCCTTAACCGGACGTTCGCACCAGATCAGGGTTCAGCTCTCATCAATGGGATGCCCGATTATGGGCGATAATAAATATGGCTATCCCCGCGGAAGCAGAAAAGGAAGCATTTGCCTACATGCCCGCCGTTTACAGTTTATACACCCGGTTAAAAAAGAACCTGTAAATATATTTGCCAAATTACCTGTTGATGGTTTTTGGGAACGTTTCGAAGATTTATAACACAACAATATTTAATATAATTAAGATATCCGGTCACAATATTTAAGTATTCGATCGGATTTTTTATGATTTGGCATCATATTTCGTCTATTCAAGACTTAAAACCAAATTTGTCATGAAAAACACCATCTTATCTATCGCTGCAGCAGGCTTACTGGCTTCTACATTGGTTTCGTGCGATAGCACTAAAAAAACGGAAACAACCAAAGATTCAAGCGAAATTTCTGCTAATGGAGACACCATTACTAAAATAACGACAAAAACAACTGAAACCGTTAAAACCGAAGTTCCAACTTTCTCAAGTGAAGAGGTAAACAAAGGCCTTGCTGAATATGCTAAACTTAAAGACGAATATGTTGCAGCTGTGAAAAGTAAAAATGCTACAGAAATTAAAGCATTAAGCGATAAATACACGGCTTGGGCAAACCAGGCAACAGGCTGGGCAAGTAAGCTTAAGCCAGATGAAATACAAAAATACTCTGATTATATGCTTAAGTTAAGCGAAGAATGGAGTACAGCGGCTAAGGATGCTTTAAAGTAATTTTAAAATAATAAGAAAACTGGTCATAATGCAGACTAGAAACTGTCACGTTGAGCCTGTCGAAACGCCTTAAATATATTTTAAAGTGTCCTTCGACAGGCTCAGGATGACAATTCTTTCTTAAGTATGCAACCTCTTTTATTTACAGTCAATTTTGTCAAAAGTCATCGATCCATCAAACTTTAGTTTGTTTAGGTCTTTGAACTTGGTTTCGCCTTTTACTTCCTGTACATCGCCAAATCCCTCTGTTAGCTGATCACCCTTTTTTAAAAAAGCCACTTCCCTAATTGATGTTTTGCCTTCAGACTGAAAAGTATAGTTAGCAATTATCGTATCGCCTTTAACAATTCCGGCTATGGTGCCAGCATTTTTATCTTTTTCGTATAAATTATAACCTAAAGTCCCAGTTACTGTATTGTCTTCAGTTTTTAACGATAGGGTGGCCGTATCCCGGTTTTTAATGTACTGGTAGCACCGAATAGAATCGGGGCTTGCCGTTGCATTGGTTACTATGGTAGAATCTATTTTGGCCTGTGTTTTTTTTGCCGTTCCACCCTGGCATGATGCCATTAATAAAGCAGTAAGGCCTAATACCGGAAAGATGCTTTTCATTTTCTTAAAGATTAATTTTTTATTATTAAGCAAAGCCCTTGCCAAAAAGATTTGGCACCCTGTGCCGATCTTTACATCGGAATTAAGTTTATTCCAGATAATGCACTATGTAATAAGCTTATGAGGGGAATTTTAAAAAAATTAACGAAATGCTGGTTCCTTTGTGTTCTTCAGATTTAATATCAACATCTATTTTATGGAATCGGGCAATACTTTGCACAATGGCCAGCCCCAGGCCAAAGCCGTTTTCTTCGGTATTTCCCCTTTTAAACCGATCGAAAGCATTTTCTACCAGTGCCGCGCTCATACCTGATCCGGTATCGCTGATGCTGAGGATATATTTTTCAGCTTCGGTTTTATCTGTTATGGTAATAGTGCCTCCCTCAGTATTATACTTTATTGCATTGTTGATAATGTTGATTAAAAGGGTGTGTATCAGCGCTTTATTTCCGGTAAAATGAAAATCCTTTGAAAGGTGGGCGTTATAACTGATGTTTTTATCTGCTATTCGATCTTCCAGATCTTCATATATATCATCGATTTCCTGTTTGAGGCTAATTTCTTCGGTTTTTAGGTACTGATTGTTTTCTACCTTAGAAATGAGCAACAAGCTGTTGATAATTACCTTTAAGCGGTTTAAGGTTTTTAGAGAGGCGTAGATTTTGTTTTCGTGCTCAACCGGAATATCTGGTGTGTTGAGCATATTTTCGAAGCGCGTACTTAAAATTGAAATGGGGGTAAGCAGCTCGTGCGAAACGTTAGCAATAAACTGCTTTTCTAAAGCGAAAAGCGTATTTATTTTACGCATCAAAGAGTTTATGCTATTATCGAGGATTTTAAAATCGTTGGTGGTAGTTGGTATATTCTGGTAATTGTAATGTGAAGGATCATCAACCAGATTGATCTTTTTGTCGATAATGAGATAAAAAGGCCTTAATAAAAAGTTTGAGAAGGTAAAATCTGCTACCAAAGTAATAAGTAAGGCGGCAACCAACACAATCAGCATGTAAAAACGGATCGAATTTTTAATGGATTGAAGCGCTGTCATCGTTTCTCCAATCTCCAGGTTGTACCAGTTTGTATGATAAGAAAATTTATAATTGAGGATTCTATATACCTCAATATCGCCTTCGATTTCCCGCTTTTCTGTAAATACTTTTGCTGTAGAGTCTTTCTGGTTATCGGGTATATCTGTTAAAACGATAAATTCTTCCTTTAAAATATTGTAATCGGTAAAGGATTGTTCTTTGTTTAAAAGGCTGTCGATCTCATTATCGTTTAAGTTTTTAATGATTTTGTTTTTCTTTTTGGTTAAACGGTTGTCAAATTGGTTGTAAGCAAGTTTATCCAACGAAAATAGAATGATAGCCCCCAATACCAGGATAATGGCAATTTTGGTTACTGCATTGTATAAAGAAAACTTAACCTGTAACTTCATTTTGTTTAATGGTTCATTGGTTCAATTGGGTTCATTAATAGATCGAATCTTAACTTCGGACCTTCGACTCCCGACGCTCTAGCAATTAATCCTGTAGCCAATACTCCTTACGGTTTCGAACCAATCCGTTGGACTCACCGCTGCGAGTTTTTTTCGCAGGTTTTTAACATGGACATCAACAAAGTTAGAATCAGAATTGACTTCTAAAATATCGCCCCAAACGTGTTCAGTTAAACTCATTCTCGATACTACGCGGTTTTTGTTCAATACCAGATAGTTGAATATTTCGAATTCCTTTTTGGTTAGATTTAATCTCTCATCACCAAATGAAACGGTCCTATTCTGAATATTGAGCAAAAAATCATGAATGTTTACCTCGTTTTTCTCCAACTTGTGTTTTCTACGGGTAATGGCATGCATACGCGCTAAAAGTTCATTTAACGAAAATGGTTTGGGTAAATAATCATCTGCACCTTCATCAAGACCTTTAATCCGGTCATCAACGGCACTTCGGGCGGTTAAGATAATTACAGCATCATCACGATCTTTCATGGCTTTCAACTGTTTCAAAATATCGAAGCCATCGCCATCGGGCAAACCCAGGTCTAATAAAATGAAATCATAATTGTTTACAAATATTTTTTCTTCCGCAGAAGATTTTTTCCAGGCATGCTCTACAATAAATCCTTCTTTGCTCAAGAATTCATCCATTTCAAGCGCCAGGCTTTTTTCATCTTCAACTATGAGTACGTTCATTTTAATTTAGTTAATGTTCTTTAGTCGTTCAGCTTTATGCTTTAGTCTCTAAAACTAAGTTAATATTTTTTAAGATGATCGTACAAGCTTCTTCAATTTCTTCTTTGGTTATAATTAAAGGAGGGGCAATGCGCATAGAATTGCTGCAATGTAAAAACCAGTCTGATAATACACCGTCTAAAATGCAGGCATCAATGATTTTTTTATTGATCTCGAAATTTTCAAATTCAGCCGCCAACATTAAACCTTTTCCCCTAATTTCTTTAATGGCAGGATGTTGAAGGAGCTGTTTAAACAATTGCCCTTTTTCTTCTACTTCATCAACAATATGATCATCAACCAAAGTACGTAAGGTAGCCAATCCGGCAGCACAGCAAACCGGATGCCCCCCAAAAGTAGTCATGTGACCCAAAATTGGGGTATGCGATAAAACTGACATAATTTTCAGTGAACTGATAAAGGCCCCAATTGGCATTCCACCACCAATTCCTTTCGCCAGGAGCAGCACATCGGGCACAACATTATAATGCTCAAAGGCAAACATTTTACCGCTACGGCCAAAACCAGATTGTATTTCGTCGAAGATTAACAATGTTCCGGTTTCTGTACATTTCGCCCGTAAAGCCTGCATATAGCTTAAATCCGCCACCCGGATTCCGGCTTCACCTTGTATCGGCTCAATAAAAACAGCGGCAATTTCTGAAGTGATTTTTTCGAGATCAGCAACTTTGTTATGTTCAATAAAACTTACGTGGGGCAGGAAAGGACCGTAGCCAGAAGAATAGAAATCACTTTCCATTAAACTTTCTGCGCCTTGTGTGCTGCCGTGGTAAGCATTTTTGCAGGCAATAAATCCTTTACGGCCAGTATAACGTTTCGCCAGTTTCATGGCGCCTTCTACCGCTTCAGTTCCTGAATTTAAAAAGTAGGTGCAGCTTAAGCTGTCGGGCAGGATATCGGCAAGGGCTTTGGCAAAATTTACCTGAGGCGTTTGCACATATTCGCCATAAACCATCAGGTGCATATAGGTTTCTGCCTGCTCTTGAATGGCCTTCACCACCGCAGGATGGCAATGACCAACATTACTCACGCCGATACCGGCAATAAGATCGATGTGTTTTTTGTTTTGCGCATCGTAAATGTAGATTCCTTTTGCCCTTACAAATTCGAGCATAAGCGGCTCTGGAGAGGTTTGTGCATTGTGTTGTAAAAACAACTGACGTTGGGTAAGCATGGCACAAAAGTACGGAAATGAAAGAGTGCTTTAAAACAAAAAAGACCTACATTACTGTAAGTCTTTTTCTTTACTGCCTTTGGCCGCCTTTAAATCTATTGAGTAACTCGCGTTTAAAACCTTCCTGCGCCCGGTAAAACTTTCCAACAATTTTTATCGGCAATACCGCTTTAAGTTTGTTGTAATATTTTTTATCAAGATTAAGGTCTTTTTGCTTGAAGTCGAATTCGCTGGTAATTAAACTTTGCACCTGCGCATCGGTTAGATTATCTATTTCAGTTGTTTTTCTGAAAGAGATCATTTTCTGCATGCGTTCTTTGCGCAAGGCATTTTGTTCTGCCTGCATGTCGTTATAAATCGGCCAGAAAATCTTAGCCTCTTCTGGCGATAAATCCAGTTTTTGAGTGAAAAAAGCTATTTTAAGTGATTCTATTTCTTCTCCCTTTGGCTTTTGTGCCAACAGGGTTGTGGGTAATAAAAACATTAAAGCAACAAAAAGTAAATTCTTCATTTCTGTATTAATTATTTAGTTCCTGAGATAAATCACTTGACGAGAAATTACTCAAGATGTAGTTTTCCATTTCTGTATCTGACGCAGAAGTAGTTTTTATATTAGATGATGTAGTATTTTGCGTTTCTAAATGATCGATGATCGTACTTTCGTCAATATCATATAATAGTTGTTCGTTTATTGCTTCTGCAGATTGTGTTTGCTGAACAGCATTAGTTGAGCCATTCTGGTAAAAATAAACACCAAACGAAGCCATTAATAAGAAACAGGCCGCGCTTGCGTATTTAACAATGTTGCGCCTCCATAAAGGAATAACTTTGGCCTCTCTTTTAGGCTCCGATGCTGCAATCGTATCGGTAATTCTACGCTGCAGCGTATCGAAATAATTTTCAGGTACTGCAAAGGCCTGTTCTGCTTTAGGCAATTCGGACAGCGAAATTTGGGTTTGAATGCGTTCCGTTAGATCTTCAAAATAATGCTGCGGAACTTCAAAATTATTGTCACTGGTTTTCTGTTTCAATCCATCTAAAAAGACAGCAGAAAAAATGGCCTCATCACAATTTTCGAAATATCCATCAGGAACGGAGAAAGGATTGCGTTTGCCCATTGCCGCAAGTGCAGGGGTTTCGTTCATCCAATCGTTATTTTCTATATTTTCGTTCATCACAGATATATGATACAATTAAAGTGAAAAGGTTTAATAGTCTATTTCATCATTTGTAATAAAAGCTTCAATTTTTTTTGCCGCGATGTGAAATGATGCTTTTAAAGCGCCTACAGAGGTACCTAGCACTTCCGAAATCTCTT
The DNA here is from genome assembly GCF_058801365.1 of Pedobacter sp. GW822-FHT03F06. Lineage (NCBI taxonomy): Bacteria > Pseudomonadati > Bacteroidota > Sphingobacteriia > Sphingobacteriales > Sphingobacteriaceae > Pedobacter > Pedobacter sp. GW822-FHT03F06. Next base: position 41,671 of record NZ_JBXANE010000010.1, on the reverse strand, counting down.
CATATTTCATGTCGTCGAAATATTTCATGTTGAAGATAATCCGTTGTTTTTCAGGTAGGGTAAGGATTGCTTTTTGCAGTTTAAGCTCAAGTTTATCACCGTTAAAATAAGATGAGGCAACCAGGTTATCGGCAAGCTCGGATGATACTTCGTCTAAAGGTGTATTGTTCCGCTGTTTTTGCTTGTTTAAGAAAGTGATGGATTCGTTGGTCGCGATACGGTAAATCCAGGTATAAAGTTGAGAATCGCTCCTAAATTTATCGAGGTTTTTCCAAACTTTAACAAATACTTCTTGTAAAAGATCGTCGCAATCATCGTGGTTTAAAACCAGCCTACGGATGTGCCAGTATATTTTTTGCTGGTATTTTTTTAGCAACAGGTTAAAGGCTTCATTACGCGTGCGCTCGACAGCGAACATGGCGAGAATTTCCGAATCTTCAACTTGTTTCATTATTTTTTAGATATGAGATACGAGATATGAGACGTGAGATTGGCTTAGACACAACGTCTCAAATCTCACATCTAATTTCTCATATCTAATGGCTTAAATCTATTTTTTTCTGCCAATTACTTTTTGAACAGCTTCAACAATGTTTACGGCATCTAAGCCATATTTAGACATTAATTGATCTGGTGTTCCGCTTTCGCCAAAAGTATCGTTAGTGGCTACAAACTCTTGTGGCGTTGGTAATTCGGTAGTTAACAAACGTGCAACACTTTCACCTAAACCACCAAATTTGTTATGTTCTTCGCAGGTAACCACACAACCAGTTTTTTTAACTGATTTTAAGATGGCCTCGTCATCTAATGGTTTAATAGTATGGATATTAATAATTTCAGCATCGATGCCTAATTCAGCTAATTTTTCACCAGCTTCGATTGCTTTCCAAACCATATGGCCTGTAGCGATAATGGTAACATCTGTTCCTTCATTAACCATCCATGCTTTACCGATCTCAAATTTTTGATCTGGATCTGTAAATACAGGGATTACCGGACGGCCAAAACGTAAATAAACCGGACCTTCGTATTCTGCAATGGCTATAGTTGCGGCTTTAGTCTGGTTGTAATCGCAAGGGTTGATTACTACCATGCCTGGCAACATTTTCATTAAACCTATATCTTCTAAAATTTGGTGGGTTGCACCATCTTCGCCTAAGGTTAAACCTGCGTGTGATGCACAGATTTTAACGTTTTTATTAGAATAAGCTACTGATTGACGGATCTGATCGTAAACACGGCCTGTAGAAAAGTTGGCAAAAGTACCTGTAAAGGGAATTTTACCGCCAATAGTCATTCCTGCTGCAATACCGATCATGTTTGCTTCTGCAATACCAACCTGTGTAAAACGCTCAGGGAAATCTTTAATAAAAGCATCCATTTTAAGCGATCCAACTAAATCGGCACATAAGGCAACCACATTTTCGTTTTTCTTTCCAGCCTCATGTAGGCCAGCTCCAAATCCCGAACGTGTATCTTTTTTTTCTGTATATGTATATTTTTTCATTATTTCTTAGATATGAGATGTGAGATTTTAGATGTGAGATTCAGCGACAATTTGTCTCAAATCTCCTATCTATGGTCTCCAATCTGATTTAGTAATCCCCTAAAGTTTCTGGTAATTGCGCTAACGCTGCGGCCAACTGCTCATCATTAGGCGCAGTACCATGCCATTTGTGTGTACCCATCATATAATCTACACCAGCACCCATCTGTGTACTCATTAAATTTAAGATTGGTTTACCTTTCCCGGTTAGTGTTTTAGCATAATGTAAGCCTTCAACGATTGCTTGCATATCGTTACCGTCGGTATTGATTACATGCCAGCCAAAAGCTTCGAATTTAGCTTGTAAATCATCTAAGGCAAGAACTTTACTTGTAGGACCATCAATTTGCTGTCCGTTATAATCAACAGATGCAATTAAATGATCTACTTTATTAAAAGGAGCGAACATTGCTGCTTCCCAGTTTTGGCCTTCCTGTAATTCTCCATCACCCAATAAGGCGAAGATGAGAGATTTATCGCCATTTAGCCTTTTAGCCAACGCTGCACCAATGGCAACCGATAAGCCCTGGCCTAAAGATCCTGAAGCAATACGGATACCTGGTAAATGCTCATGGGTAGTGGGATGGCCTTGTAACCTAGAATCTAGTTTACGGAAAGTTGCCAGTTCACTTTTATCGAAATAACCAGCATGAGCTAATGTACTGTACCATACCGGAGAAATGTGTCCGTTCGAAAGGAAGAAAAGATCTTCGCCAGCACCTTCCATTGTGAAGTCTGTTTTGTGGTTCAATACTTCAAAATATAAAGCTGTAAAAAAATCTGTGCAACCAAGCGAAGCGCCTGGGTGACCTGATTGACATCCGTGAACCATTCTTACGATATCTCTTCTAATTTGAGAGGCAATATCTTCTAGCTCTTTAATTGTATGTTTCATTAAAATAAGAGGTTGTTGTTATATAGCAAAGGTAATATTTTACCCGCTATATCATAATTAGTTATTAATTAAATCGAGTACTTGTTGCGTTGAGTTTTTGGTGTCAACTTTTTTGATGATATGGGTGATTTTTCCATCGCCATCTATAATGAAAGTGGTGCGTACCGTACCCATATATTTTTTGCCGTACATGTTTTTTTCCGCCCAAACACCATAGTCGTTTACAATTTTCTGATCGGTATCGGCAAGCAGGGTAAAAGGTAAGTTATGCTTGGTAACAAACTTCTGGTGCGATTTTTCATCATCAACACTAACGCCTAAAACCACAATGCCTTTTGCTTGTAAGCCCTGATAGTTATCCCTGAAATCGCAAGCTTCGGCGGTACAGCCTGGTGTATCATCTTTAGGGTAGAAATACAGAACAACCGTTTTGCCCTGATAATCGCTTAAAGAAACTTCAATGCCGTTTTGATCCTTTGATGTAATTGCCGGTGCCTGATCACCTTCTTTTAACGCTGCCATATGTATAATGATTGAATTTTGAATGTTATAATGATTGAATGCTTAATAGTGCATGCAATTTAAACAGTTTAACTTATTATACTGTTCAATTTATGTTAAAAGAAAACATTTCTTGGTCTAAATTGTGAAAAATTGATATTAATATGGTCATGAAATCCAATAATGCTATACATCTTGTCCCTATCTAAAAAATGTTACGGTGTATTTTCGGGTATTCTCTTTCATGTCTGCCACAACTAATTCCAATGTATGCTTTCCTGAAGCTGTTCTTTCATCAAAGCTGTGCCAAAGTGTAGCTGTTTTAGTGTCAAACTCCATTAATGCCCATTTGCCGTCGATAAAGCCATTAAAACTTTTTATCCCTGATAAATTATCACTGATCCTGAAAAATATTTTAGATAAACCGGCCATGTTTTTCCCTTCGGCAATATTTACAGGTACTATCCTTGGCGCAAGGGTATCAGTAGCAATATAAAAACTGCCGAAGTTTTTTGGCGTAGCCTTAACATAGCCATTCTCGAAAAACCCGCCCTGGGATGAACCGTTGCTGTTTACAATTAGGGCTTTGCTTCTTAAGTTTTCCGGAAGATTATCAGCCTTGATCGAGATATCGAAACCAATATGCAAGGGCGTGTACTTATTGTGAATCTGATGTACAGCCGACCATGCATTTCCCGTTGGTTTAGGCAACTTTTTATAAGTGAAATTTAAATCGCTGTACAATGTTCGCAGCGGGAAAACCACTTTAATATCATCGGTATTAAACTCATTTACCCTATTGTATGGATAAATTATACCAGCGGGAATAACCGGCGCTGCAATAGGCGCTGAACCAGCATTTACAGTAAAAGGCAGAACAGAAGAGTTACCTTTCGAATCGGTTATAATGTAGCGTAACTGATGCGAAGCACCATCGTTGAAATTAATTCTACCGCTATTGACTAAACTACTGTAAATTTTTAAAGGATTACCGGGTTCAACAAAACTTTTCTGAATACTTCTTTTGGTATTTAAATAAGTTGGGTAATCGATGTGCGAGTTGATGGCCTTACTGTCTTCAAACGCAAAGCGCTCGAGGGCAGAAGTATATATTTTCTTGCCGTCAACCTCCAGTTGGATCGAATATACCCCGTTGGTGCCCGATAAACCATTATGCCGATCGGTTACCACGATGCCGAAACCAACCTCACCAGTTAAGTTGATAGGGGCAGTGGTTTTATAATTGCCGTTTGCTCCACTAATGCCGATGGCTTGTTTAGGTGTATTTTCGTTAAAGGTTTTGCCATTTAAACGGTATACATACAAACCATGAATAACAGGCGGAATGTTATCGGGTATAATGATTCCGAAAAATTGCGGGTTTATGGTCTCTTCTGTTTTGGTATCTCTGATTTCGAAATGCAGATGCGGACCGCCAGAACTACCACGGTTACCAGACCAGGCAATAATCTCGCCTTTATGTACCGGAATTAATGTGGCATCGGGAAACTCATCAATCTCAAATGATTTTTTTTCGTATTCAAGGTTTTTAACAATGCTTGCAATCTTGGGCGCAAACCGTTGAAGGTGGCCGTATACGGTAGTGAAACCATTAGGATGATTGATATAAAGTGCCTGTCCGAAACCACTGTTCTGAACCCTTAACCTCGAAATATATCCATCTGCAACGGCATAAACAGGGTAGCCCTCGCGTTGATTGGTCCTGAAATCAATTCCGGAATGGAAGTGATTACCGCGGATTTCGCCAAAAGAGCCCGCAAGGGCAGGAGGATTAATATCCAAAGGTTGTCTGAAATCTGTAATCGGGTATTTATTCGTACTGTAAATCTGTTGCGCCTGAACAAAAGTTGAAGCAAATAAAAGGCAGATCGAAACTAAAAATTTTAACTTGTACTGGATCGGGTTTATAATCATTCGTTACTTTACATCAAAATTTAAAAGTTGCTTGCCTTCTAACCAGGCTTCCAGTTTATCGCCTTTATTTATTTTTCCGACACCTTGCGGTGTTCCGGTAAAAATTAAATCGCCTTTTTTTAAAGTAATATATTGAGAAACAAAGCTGATTATCTTCTCGAACGAGAATAACAAATCTTTAGTATGGCCTACCTGGCGGCTTTCGCCATTTATCTTCAACTCGAAATTTAGGTTGTAAAGATCCTCAAAATCACTTTTAGGATGAAAGGTGCTGATGGGGGCCGAGTTATCAAAAGCTTTGGCCAGTTCCCAGGGCAATCCTTTTTCTTTATGTTTGGCCTGGATATCACGGGCGGTAAAATCGATACCTAATCCCACTTCATCATAATAGTTAGCGGCAAATTTTTCTGCGATGTGTTTTCCTTCTTTACAGATTTTCAATACCACTTCTAATTCGTAATGTACATCATCAGAAAAATCGGGCAGGTAAAAAGGCTTATTGTCTTTTAAAACAGCTGTATCGGGTTTCAGAAAAATTACGGGTGTGGTTGGAACCGGATTGTTCAGTTCTTTTGCATGTTCGGCATAATTTCGGCCAATGGCGATGATCTTCATTCTTAAGAATATGAAATATGATAAAATAGACGGGAGTTAAATCCACATCAATCAAAAATAGAAAAGAAAATGGTGTTATAAAACTGAGATCCGTTTTACCTGGCTTTCGGAACCTGCAATAACCCTTAAAAAGTAAATACCAGGATTAATCCTGCTTGGAATAACGAAACTTTTGGTCTGTTCACCGGCATTTAAGCGTTCATTTGAAAGTGTTGCCACTTCATTTCCCAATAAATCGATGATTTTGATCGTAGTCTGCGTGCCATCTTTTCCGATAGATAAGATAATATTTAATTGATCTTCTACAGGATTTGGATATATTTTTACGATGGTTAACAATTTATCTTTTGCTACAACCGTTGTATTTTTTGGAGTTGTGGAGTAAGCATTGAACATTCCAGAGCCACTAACTGTCATATAAAGTGGTTTGTAAGGTGTAATGTTGGCTTTAATTTCAGGAATTCTGCTTACTTTTTTTGTTCTGTTTTTTAAGCTAATGCGAATACTATCAGCTTGTTGCGCCCAAGAATTTACGCCGCACAGTAAAACGATGCATAATGTGCATGCAAGTTTTGTGAGGAACGTTATCTTAGCGTAGAGTTTCATCAAATTGGTATAGCAAATGTATTAATTTAAAACAAAGAAATTAAACATTTTGTTTAAAACCCATAATTTAACACAATTTAACAATAAAATTTAAATTTCATAGTGTTAAAAATACACAATAATTTGGTTGTTAAATTGTTATAGTTAGTTTACTTTTGCCGCACTAAAATAATCAACGAAGTGTCAAATCATAAAAATGTCAACGCGTTAACCGCCGGCGGGGTTCTAATTAGTTTAGGAATTGTGTTCGGTGACATTGGTACATCCCCATTATATACCTTAAATGCAATTTTTACAACCATTTTAGGCGGTAAACAGGATATAAACCCCACAAATGTTCTTGGTGTATTATCCTGCATTATTTGGACGCTAACACTACAAACCACCATTAAATATGTTATTATTACCCTAAGGGCCGATAATAAAGGTGAGGGTGGTATTTTCTCTTTATTCTCGCTGGTACGGAAAAAAGCGAAGTGGCTGGTGGTTCCGGCTGTGGTAGGCGGTTGTGCATTACTGGCAGATGGAATTATTACCCCCAGTATTACCGTAACATCGGCAATTGAGGGACTTACCAATAAGTTTGAGGTACCAGTTATTCCAATTGTACTGACCATTTTAACCATCTTATTTATTATCCAGCAGTTTGGAACCAATTTAGTTGGAAAGCTTTTTGGGCCCGTAATGTTTGTTTGGTTTGCTGTTTTGGGTATATTGGGTATGTCTTTTATTATTAAAGATTTCACTATTCTAAAGGCATTTAACCCTTACTATGCTATTCATTTACTGGTTACCAATAAACTAGCGTTTTTAATTCTGGGCGGCGTGTTTTTATGTACAACAGGTGCTGAGGCCTTATATTCCGACTTAGGCCACTGCGGTAGAAATAACATCAGAATCAGTTGGATTTTTGTGAAATTAACGCTTATTCTAAACTATTTAGGGCAAGGCGTTTGGATTTTGCAGAACAGTGGAAGTTATGTTCCAGGTGCAAAAATGAATCCGTTTTTCCAGATCGTTCCAGATCAGTTTCAAATTCCGATGGTTATACTGGCCACCATGGCGGCAGTAATTGCCAGTCAGGCTTTAATCAGTGGTTCTTTTACCCTAATTGCTGAGGCGGTACGTTTAAACCTTTGGCCTAAAATTAAAATTGTTTACCCATCGGTTTCTAAAGGCCAGTTATATGTTCCCTCTATTAACTGGATGTTATGGATTGGTTGCTGTGGTATTGTACTGTTGTTCCAAAAGGCAGAAAAAATGGATGCGGCCTATGGCTTATCGATCACCATAGCCATGTTAATGACCACCATTCTGGTTAGCTTTTACTTGAGAAGCAGACGTTTTCCGAAATATTTAGTTGCGATATTCTTTTTTACCTATGTAATTATTGAAGGCACATTTTTGATCAGTAATTTAACCAAATTCTTGCATGGTGGTTGGGTAACCGTATTAATCGGTTCGTTATTGTTTACAGTGATGTGGAGTTGGTTTGTAGCCCGCAAAATCAAAAACCGCTTTGTTAAATATGTCGAAATTGAAGATTATTATGAGATTTTAACTGAACTGAGCGGAGATGAATCAGTTCCGAAATACTCGTCTCAGCTGGTTTATTTAACCAGTGCGAACTTTAAAACGGAGATCGAATCGAAAATTATTTATTCCATTATACAAAAGGAACCGAAACGTGCCGATGTGTACTGGTTAGTGCACGTTGATGTAATGGACGAGCCTTATACCTTAGATTATAAAGTTGAGTTCCTGATCCCAGGAAAACTAATCAGGATTGATTTTAGATTAGGTTTCAGGATTGAGCAACGTGTAAATTTACTTTACCGTAAAGTGGTTGAAGAGTTGGTGAAGAATGGAGAAATCGATATCACCAGTCAGTACACTTCATTAAACAAGCATAAAATTGCCGGCGATTTCAGGTTTGTTCTTTTAGAAAAACATTTATCTAAATTTACCAAGTTGAGTTTCTATGAAAGACAGATTATGGATTATTACTTTATCCTTAAAAAATTAAGCTTATCAGAAGAAAGGAGTTTTGGTCTGGATAGCAGTTATGTTGATGTAGAGAAAGTGCCGTTAATTTTCGTTACACCAGATGATATTGAATTGAACAGATTGCCGGTTTAATTGATGAGGACCGCGATTCTAATATTGGGAGTGAGTTTATTTATAGCCGGGCCTGTAGCTAAACTATACCATCTCGATCATGCCAATAATTATATGATTGCATCTGGATTGGGGCTCGTGATGATTACTGCACTAGCCTTTATAAAGAAGAAATAAACAATTCCTCTTTCTGTTAAAGAAAGGGGATTTTTTGTTTTATAGATGGAATTTGTCTTCATCCCACTTAGTGGGATTATTTATAATATAGTTCGAGATGTTATTGTATGCGCTTTCATCGCAAATAATGTGTTCATAGTAGTTCCTTTGCCATAGCTTTCCCATTGTTTTATCGTGTGATTTGAATAATTGCAGGCATGCATTAGAAACAATTGATTTATATGCGCCAACAATATCGGGAATTGTCGGGGCGCCCCTTGCGGTCGCCCTGTTTAATGTATCTTCTTCTTGGGCGACCGCAAGGGGCGCCCCGACAGTAATATCCGATAAAACGATTATGCCGTGCATATGATTCGGCATAATCTGAAAAACATCAAGTTCGAAATTAGAAAATCTATCCGATAAATTAATCCATTCGTTATAAGCGATGGCTCCGAATTCATTTAAGATCATTTCATTGCCTGAAACTTTTCCAAATCTGTGAAGCCTGTCTTCACAACAGATTGTGATAAAATAAGCTCCTGCTTTTGAATAATCATAATCCTTTAACCTGATCGATCGCCGATGATGTATTAAAGGATTATATTTCATAAAAAGGTATTTACAGCTTAATTATTCCTTCGCCCTTAAGTATTTACTTATTGTATTAGTGTAATTATCATCAAAACCTACAGCAGAAATTTCTTTATACTTTATCTTAGTCGGTTGATCATCTATATAACCTGCAGGATCGAAATTCAGAATTTTTAAACTTCTTTTTTTCACATTTACAACCTCTCCAATTTTGAAAAAGAATTTATCATAGTTTTCATTTTCTACTGAACAGCTTAGATTCGCCTCTTTTATAGAATTAAAAATAGTTTCCCAGGTTTCTAAGTTAATTTTGTGGGTGATTTTAATTTTATCTTTCTGTCCTTCATGCTCCATTATGAAATCGAAAAACTGATCATAGCTGTTGTGTCTGATCTTGGCAATAGAAGATATCGGAAAAACAGTAAATCCATTATATAGAAAGTCATCGTTCACTTTAAGGATTACGAAATCAAACGAATAATCTAGGATATAACCATGAGAAAGTCCATAAGATTTGTTGCCAACATCTCTCTTGATTTTGACATAGTTTTTTTCTGTACAGTGTTTCTCTATTTTTTCGAAAATGGTCATGCCTGCTGTTTCTAGAATAACTAAACCTCCTGATTTGCCAATTTACTATGCCTGTAACCATAGGCAAAATAAACCACAAGGCCCACTACCAGCCAGATGCCGAAACCGATCCAGTTCGAAATGCCCAGTTCGCACATCATGTACAAACAGCTGATCAGCCCTAAAACTGGAATTAATGATAAATTCTTTGTGATGCAATAGTAGGTTATGAGTACGCAGATGATCAGGAAAATCCACATTGGGATTTTGTGTTTAAACAAGCCCCAACCGCTTTCGTATTTCTTTTCTACAGGTACTTTAGAGGCTGAGATGAACTGCTCATAACGATCGGCTGGTAATGCACTTAAATAAGATTCTGCATCTACTTTTTCAGCCAGTACAATTTGCGGCGCAGCATTTTTAACAATTTCCTCCTTAACAATTTTCAGTTCATCGCCGCTTAAAGAAGTAACAAAAGTTACCGTTTGGATGGTTTTGGGCGAATTGAAAAAGAAAGCTTTCGTTTCTTTTCCATATTTTGTGAATGCAAAAATTATGGTCGCAATTAAAACAATCGGAACGATAAACTTACTGTTTACATAAGGTATCTTGAATTTTCCACGCTGTACATCGGGTCTGTTCTGTAATACTAAAACACCTGCGCAAACCAGTACGAACGCGAAAAGTGTTCCGATAGAACACAGATCGGTAACGATGGTAAGATTCATAAATAATGATGGTACAGCTACTACAAAGCCAACCACAATCGTTGCAAATGAAGGTGTTTTGTATTTCGGGTGAATTTTCGAAAAGGATTTTGGCAATAAGCCATCTCTGCTCATACTCATCCAGATACGGGGTTGACCCATTTGGAAAACCAAAAGTACACTGGCCATGGCAAATACTGCACTAACCGCAATAATGCCACTCATTAATTTTAAGTTGATCTGATCAAAAACGAATGCCAATGGATCGCCAACGGCTAAAGTATCTGATTTAACAATACCGGTTAAAACCAGCGCAATAGCCACATAAAGGATAGTACAGATAATAATTGCCCACATCATTCCGCGGGGTAAATCGCGCTGTGGATTTTTACATTCTTCGGCCGTTGTAGAAATGGCATCGAAACCAATATAGGCAAAAAATACTGCTGAAACTCCCTTTAAAACCCCAGCAACACCGTTCGGAGCAAATGGATCCCAGTTTTTAGTATCTACATAAAATATACCTACCGCTAGTACTAAAAGAATTACTGCAAGTTTAACCACTACCATCGCGTTGCTGGCATTGCGACTTTCTTTCATGCCGCGGTAGATTAACCAGGTAATTAAAATGATAATGCCCAGGGCAGGGATATCTGCAACCACGTGAAAATCACCTATTTTTGGAGCGGTGAGCCATGCATTATTCGCCAAAGCAGTAGCCGAATCTAAATCTGCGAGGTTTTTGCCTGCCGCCAAAAGCGCTTCAGCGTGTTTATGTCCGTTATAAGCACTGAGGTAATCCATCGTCATCCAATCGGGTACATGGATGCCGTCTATGCCAAGAGGAGGTATTTTGATGGTAGAGAGTAGCCCTGTAAAGTAATCAGACCAGGATATGGCTACCGTAATATTACCGATGGAATATTCCATAATGAGCGACCATCCGATAATCCAGGCCACCAATTCGCCGAAAGCTACATAAGAATAGGTGTAAGCACTACCCGAAACAGGTACCATTGAAGCAAACTCTGCATAAGCAAAGGCCGCAAAACTACAGGCTACTGCCGTAAAAATAAATAAAAAGATTACCGCCGGACCTCCATCTGCACTTGCCTTGCCAATCGTACTAAAAATTCCTGCTCCAATAATCGCTGCAATTCCAAAAGCTGTTAAATCGCGTACACCGAGTGTTTTATGTAATGTATTTTCGTGGTCGCCATAGCCTTTTGCCGCATCTTGTAATATCTTGGAAATGGATTTCTTTCTGAATAGCTTTTCGAACATCTTTAGTTTGCTTGTTTCTTCAAACTTATAAAAAGTTTGGTTAAAAACGTTTAAAGCAGGATATAATTTTCAATACACTACTTCTAGTGAGGCAAATGCCACCTAAAAGAGTGGCGATTATTAGATTAAAGTAAAAAACTGTAATTATTTGGCTTGAATAATCCTTTGTTTGATTCGCATAATTTTAGGGTAAGTGAAACAGTTAATTTTGCTGTCGATAATCAATCAGATAAATAAGCGTACTTAAATGTATGTTTGATTGGAATATTTATATTTCATTACAGTACCTATATGAATGCAGATACAGCACAGATAAAATACATCAAAGAACGTCATCAGGGTTTGGCTACTATACTGGCCTTTGCCTTAATTCCATTGTCGGGTTTTGCTACCGACATTTACATCCCTTCCTTACCAACAATGGCCGGCGAAATGCAGGTGAGCAATGTTCAGGTTCAACTAACACTCAGCATTTTTCTAATTAGCTATGGGGTTGCGCAACTTTTTATCGGTAGTGTGCTCGATAGTTTTGGCAGGTATAAAATCTGTTTATACGCCTTATTAATTTTCGCAGCGGCAAGTATCATCATTGCAACTACCCATAACATTTACCTTATTTATTTAATGCGCATTATCCATGGGCTTACTGTAGGTGCAATTGTAGTGGCCAAACGAGCATACTTTGTCGATCTCTTCGAAGGCGATCAGTTAAAACATTACCTGAGTTTGTTTTCCATCATCTGGTCTACCGGACCAATTGTAGCACCTTTTATTGGTGGCTACCTGCAAACCGTATTTGGCTGGGAATCTAATTTCTATTTTTTGGCCGGTTTTGCACTTGTTTTTGCAGTGCTGGAGTTATTGTTCAGTGGCGAAACATTAAAGTATTTTACCGATTTTCAACTGAAAAAGATAACAGGTATTTATATCGAAATGATTAAAACAACGAGCTTTACTTTGGGTATCATGATGTTGGGATTAGCCTATTGTATGGTGATGGTTTACAACATGACAGGGCCATTTATCATCGAGCACCATTTTAAATTTTCTCCGGTTATTGCTGGTTATAGCTCCCTGTTTTTAGGCTTTGCGTGGATGGTAGGAGGCTTTATCGGCAAGGCCACCATCAACAGGCCGTTCTTTAAAAGATTAATGATCAACTCGCTGTTTCAGGTAGCATTTGTAGTCCTGATGATTATAAGCTTAAATTTTGTTTCTAATCTCTGGTCGTTAATTTTCTTTGCCTTTTTAATCCATGTAGGAGCAGGCTTCACCTTTAATAATTATTTCACTTTCTGCCTGAGCAAATTCCCCAAAAATGCAGGAATTGCAGGTGGCTTAACAGGAGGGATTACTTATGTGATTGTTTCTTTTTTGAGTTATGGCATTGTAAACCTGATCCCTGCTAAAGATGAACGTAACCTAAGCTACAGCTATCTGATCATGATCTTAATATCGGTTTTGGTGATGTTTATTATTCTCAGGCTTCGAAAAAAAGATGAAGTGTAATTTTATTATTTGATTCGGCCTTGTTCATCAGTTACGCTTGTTTTTCGCGCTCTGATACCCTTAATACTGCTGCTACCAAAAATGTAATTTAAACTAAGTCTGTAAACCCTGCTTTCTTGTTTTTGGCTAAGGTTGTAATCTAGCCCAGAAAGGGCGCTGCTTATTCTTGCTTTTCTGGTATTGAAAACATCATTGGCCGCAAGTTTAATGTTGATTTTTTTAGCAAGGAATGATTTTTTGATTCCAAAATCTACTCCATAGTAGGGCTTAATGGCATAAGTGCCATAAATCTGAGAAGAGGCATATTCTCCGGAAAGCGCTGCTGCAGTTGATGGGCTCAGGGTGAAATTGTGACTGCTGTTAACTGTGAAATTTACTTTCTTTCTATCGTATATACCCTCACCTAAATTTGAGGTTTTAATCTGATTATAAGTACTGGTAAGCGTATTGTCCATGCTCCAGAATTTAGTAATGGTGGTAGGGTAGCCGATTGTTAGATCGTAGGCATATTGTTTATCGAGGTTTTGTACCGTTTGGTACAGTGTTTTCTTCTCGTTATCTGGCAACAGAACATCAATAATAAGGTTATTGGTGATGCTATACCCAAAGGAAATATTTAATGTTTTTTTATAATTATAGGCGAGTTGAAAGGCATTGGTATACTGTGGGTTAAGAAAAGGATTCCCCTGACTAAACGTGTATAAATCAACAAAATAAATAAATGGATTAAGTGATTTATAATTGGGACGATCTATTCTTCTGCTGTATGAAAAACCGATCTCGTTGTTCGGGAATAAAGTTTGATTGATGTTAAAACTTGGGAAAAAATCAAAGTAACTGCGCTTTACAATCTTGTTATCGTTAATTGAATTGCCTTTTGAGTTGGTTTGTTCCGTTCGTAAACCAATTTCAATACTGGTCGATTTAAATTCGTGCTTTATTGTAGCATAAGCAGCATTGATGTTTTCATTGTAAACAAAACGGTTACTTCTGCCCGCATCATTTTTCCAATCTGTTCCAATTAGGTTTTCGAACCGGAAATCATTATCTGTACTTATCCAGCTGCTTTTTAACCCTAAATCTAATTTTGTGGTAGCGTATAAAGGCAATGTATAATCAATTTTTGCAGCCTTGATTTTAATAAAAGATGGGGTGGCATTTCGAAAGATGGCAGGCGATTTATAGTTCAAGCCATTTTGATCGAAAAAGGAATTTTGATAAATGGTATTTTCCTCACTGTGGTATTTGGCATAATCTAAATCGATAGAAAGTTCCTGACCTAAAGTATCCATCACACTTTTGTAATTGAGGTTGTAAGCTTGATTGCGATATTTATTCTTTGCTGGATTATCCGCAACAATAGAAGAATCAACCTTTGTAAAACTTTGCCCAATAGCGGTAACACCATTGGATAGATCGTGGCCATTATTAAAATAACCTGTAGTTAAGAAACCAAGAGTGTTCTCATTGTTAATAAAATAATCAATCCCAGCTTTATAATTGTTGTTATATGAAGATCTTATTTGTGTATTGTATTGATGGAAATATGTGTCTTGATCCAGATCACTTACCACTCTTAAAATGTCGAGGTTTTCAGTGGCTTTATTGTTGTTGTTAGCGAAGTTCCCGAACACATTCAGGCTCTTGTTTCGATGGTTAATAGATATCCCTGCATCACTTTTTGCATTCTTGCCATATCCAAAACCTAAATCAATGTTTCCATTGGTGCCGTAATTGACGTTCTTTTTTAGCTTGATATTGAGCAGGCCTGCGTTTCCTTCAGCATCGTATTTGGAAGAAGGGTTGGTAATCAGTTCTATCGCTTTTATCTCGTTACTGTTTAATGATTTTAATCTGGTAGCCAATTGTTCAGCCGATAAATAGGTCGATTTTCCATCAATTAACACATTGACACCAGACCTGCCTCTGATACTGATTATCCCATCCTGATTAACTGATACGCCTGGCATTTTAGCAAGAACTTCGAGCGCAGTATTTCCGGTTGCAACAATGCTGTTTTCTACATTCATTACCGTTTTATCGTTATGGCGTTCTATTAAGGGCTTGCGGCCAGCAATAACAACACTTTCCAGTTCATTTATATCTGGTTGTAGTTTAAAATTTAAATTGATATTGGCTTTGTTTGGCTTCAGTTCTATCGTTTCTAAAAGGGTTTTATAACCAAGTGATTTAACTTCAACTGTAAACTTACCTGATGGGAGATTATCCAATGTAAAATTTCCTTGTTCGTTAGTTATCACGGTTTTGATAAAGGAAGAATCTATTGTACTTTTAAATTTGAGCGTAGCCGAAATTATTGTGTTGTTTTTATCTATAACTATTCCAGTGATATGGTTTTTTACCGTTTGTGCATAAAGCAGATTGGCACAAAATAAAGTAAGTATCATGAAGAATGGAGCGAATGGTTTCATTGTTAACTAGGGGGCTGATGATTAGTTTTTCCTTTATCTGATTAGGAATTAAAACGAAACTAAATCATTAGGTGCATTAACCAGTGGTTTTTAACAATGTTTAACCCAATTAACATTTTTTTGCATAAGGTGGTTTAATGGTCTATTGCATGTGTTCATTTGTATTACCTAAAATTTAGAAGCTTGTTATAATGATGTTTCTTTTAGCTAATTCTCCTTCGGGCTGCCATGCTTAGCGGAGTCGAAGCGTCTTTTACAATATCTGCATTTTTGTGTTCCTTGGAAAAAACTAACGTCTTAGCGGGACACTAAGACCAGATAAGGTTTTTTGAGAGCAGTGTCTGCATTTCACAGGAGGGTTCTGTCCTGCTGTACGTTACAATCCTTTTTGGGATTTTTGGTAAGAACAATGCATCCAGTAACCCAAAAGGGATTTTCACTTCCATCAGGTCTATTCAGTTGGGGTACTGTAAATAAAAGATTGGTTTTGATTGCCGAAAAACATGTTAGTACGTTGAGATTCTGAATTCTTGTTTAGTTTCTGTGCCTTCTGTGTTTCCGTGGCAAAAAATGCTTAGCGAGATGCTAAATCCAGCTGATAATTCTCCCTTGGGTTGTCACGCTGGGTTGAGTCGAAGAGCCTTTACAACACCCATCCGTGATAAAAGAACTAAACTTCGGTCTTAGCGAGACGCTAAGACCAGATAAGGGAATTAAACTCAAGTCTTTGCGGGACGCTAGGACCAGGTAATAGACGCTAAAACCAGAACGAGTATTAATCTGTGTCCATCCTTTTTATCTGTGGTTCATAAAAACAAAAAAGTCGTGGCGAAATGCCACGACCCGTATGATGTAAAACGAGGGGGGAAAACCTTTCAGCCCTCCACCTTCAAACCTTCCACCTTTCCTTATCCCAGTTTCTCCAGTTCTGCTTTCACAAAACTGGCCAGTTCTTTTACATATTCTGCACTGAAATCAAATTTAATCCCGGCAGTTTCATATATTTCGTTCATTGGCTTCGTATAACCTAATGAAAGCGCAGCCAAATATTGTTCTAAAGCTTTTTCAGGATTTTCTTTATAATTTTTCCAAACCGCAATGGCACCTAACTGGGCAATTGCATACTCAATATAGTAAAACGGAACTTCGAATAAATGCAGTTGTTTTTGCCAGCCATTTCCGAATTGTTGTTCTAAATCTGTCCAATCGGCAAAACCAGCACCAAAACGGTTAAAAATCTGCTTAAAGGTTTCTTCACGGTCAGCTGCACTATGGTTCGGGTTAGTGTAAATCCAGTGTTGAAACTGATCAATTACCGCAACCCATGGCAATGTTTTTAACACATCGGCCAGCTGTTCTTTTTTAGCACGGTTTAAATCTTCTTCGTTGTCGAAATAAACATCCCAATTATCCATTGAGATCAATTCCATACTCATCGATGCCAGCTCGGCAACTTCAGAAGGGCAATGTTTAAAATCGTTTAGTTCTAAATCTGCGGTTAAAAAAGTATGAATCGCATGACCGCCTTCGTGAACCATTGTAGTTAAATCGCGCAACGAGTTTGCCGAATTCATGAAGATAAACGGTGCCCCGGTTTCAGCCAGTGGATAATTGTAACCACCTGGTGCTTTACCCTTTCTGCTCTCTACGTCAAAAAGATTATTGGCCTTCATGGTTGCCAATTTTGAGCCTAACTTTTCATCAATGGCATTAAAGCAGGCAATACTTTTATCAATCAGCTCTTCGCCATTGTTAAAAGGTTTTAAAGCTGGTTTGCCACTAATGCTCACTTCTAAATCCCAGGGTTTTAATACTTCTAGTCCTAAAGCTTCTCGGCGTTTTTCAGCCTGTTCTTTTAAAATCGGAACAATCTCTTTCTCAATGGCATTGGCAAAATCGTAACAGTCTTGTGGGGTATAATCAAAACGGCCCAAAGCCTGAAACATATAATCGCGATAGTTCTCAAAACCTGCATTTAAGGCCACCTGATTGCGCAGTTTAATCAATTCATCAAACAAAATGTTTAAATCATCTTTATCAATTAAGCGGCGTTGCTGGATCGTTTTCCATGCATTTTCTCGCACTTCGCGGTTTAAATCTTTAATAAAGATCGAGGCTTGCTCTAAAGTATATTCCTGGCCGTTTAGCTCAACGCTCATGGCGCCTGTAGTGCTTTGGTATTTTTGCTGCTTCACCTGTAACTCGGTAAACAGTTCAATATTTTCGTCTCGGTAAAGTTCTAGTGCTTTTTTAACGGCGCGACTGTAAACGAAATATTTTTCTTTGTCCAAATCATCCATAAAAGGGCTTTCGACAAATTTTTTGTTCAATTCGTTGGCTAAGGGCGAAATTTTTGGCTCTATTTCAGTTGCGAAATATTGGAAATTTTTAACCAATTCTTCATTTGCGGTATCGCAACTCATTTTAATATATCTCCAGGCAAAATCTTCTTCTAAAGCAGCTTCAAGCTCCGAACGGTCTTTTAACCAATGTTCTAACTCAGCGGTGCTGGTTATTTTGCGGTTTTGCAGTTCGGTAAAAAGTGGTTCTAAATTCTCCCAGGTAATGTTTAGTTCCTGTGGGATATATGTTCTGGGTTTCTTAGTTATAATCATGTTTTTATAATTATTGAATGCAAGAAGGATTTAATTGGCGAATGATGGAATTAGTGAATATTAAACATTCTATCATTCAAAACTCAATCACTCACTCATTTGGCCTTCTCTCATTTTTTATTTATGTCTCAAATACGCATCTATTAAAAAGCATATCGCAAATACTACCGATGCATAACCATTTAAGGTTTGAAATGCCCTGTTTACTTTGCTAATATCATTTGGTTTTACCAATAAGTGCTGATAAATCAACATCGAACAGAAAAACACTATACCTACGTAATATACCCAGCTAAAGGAAGTAAAAAACACAGGCAAAATAACACAGGTGGCAGAGAGTAGATGCAACAGCACCGAAACATTCAAAGCATTTTTAATGCCAAGTGCCGATGGGATGGAGTGTAATTTTTCTTCCCGGTCAAACTCTTCGTCCTGTAAGGCATATATAATATCAAATCCACTTACCCAGAACAATACGGTTAAGGAGTAAAGTACAGGAACCAAGGCAAAATGTCCGGTTACGGCAATGTAAGCGCCAATAGGAGCAAGTGCCAGGCCTAAGCCCAGTACCAAATGGCAAAGCGCTGTAAATCTTTTGGTGTAGCTATAAAATAAAACCACAAATAAAGCTACTGGCGACAGATAGAAACAAAGTGGGTTAATAAAGTATGTGGTAATAGCGAAAAGTATACAATTGGCGATAACGAAAATCAGCGCTTCGTTTGCCGAAACCTTACCGGCAGGAATATCGCGCATTTTGGTACGTGGGTTCTTTGCATCAATATTTCGGTCGAGATAACGGTTAAAAGCCATAGCCGAGTTTCTGGCAAAAACCATACAGAGCAAAACTAAAATCAGTTTATACCAGGAAAATGGGTTTTCTGTTGTGGTTACGCCCAAAAAGAAACCAATCATGGCAAAGGGTAACGCAAAAACAGAGTGGGCGAATAATACGAGTGAAAAGTATTTTTTCATTTATTTAAAAGATGATTACACAGATTTTTTACTGTTAAACTGAAAATTGTGTACTGCGAACTGAAAACTGGTTAAAACTTCTTATAATCTGTCGGAACAACAAAATCCTTATTTACTTCATAGATGAAATTTAAAACATCATCTTTTCCGTTTCCTTTTTCTGCAGAAGTGATAAAGGTGGCCGGAATCTCTTCGAAAAATTCACCTAATTTTTTCTTAAAGGCAGCTACATTTTTCTGGGTGGTAGTCATGCCCTGTTTATCAGCCTTGGTAAAAATTAGCGAAAAAGGTATCTGTTTTTCACCTAGCCAATAGCAAAATTCAATATCAATTCCCTGAGGCTCTAAACGGCTGTCTATCAAAACAAAAACACATTGTAAACTTTCTCTTTTGGTGATATAGGCGCGGATAAATTTCTCCCATTTTTCTCTGCTGGTTTTAGAAACCTTCGCATATCCATAACCTGGTAAATCGACAATATACCAGGCTTCGTTAATCAAAAAGTGATTAATTAATTGTGTTTTTCCCGGGCGTTGAGAGGTTTTGGCTAATCCATGTTGATTAACCAACATATTGATTAATGAAGATTTACCCACGTTAGAGCGGCCAATAAATGCATATTCTGGCATCGTTGGTGCCGGTAGTGCCGAAATCTGGGTGTTGCTGCAAACAAATGTTGCCGTTTTGATAATCATAGTGCAAAGGTAGGGTTTTGAGTCCGAAGTCGGAAGCCGGAAGTCTGAAGTCCAAATTGATAATCTTTTTTATCTGATTTTTGACACTACGCTGAATACTTTGCGCCAAAGACTCCCGACTCCGGACTAAAGACTCCCGACTTTTCTCTATCTTTGCCCTATATCATGAATCAGAATATCACTCCATACCAAGTAGAAGATGCAACTAAAAAAGAGCAGGTTGCAACCATGTTTAACAATATTTCCGGCACTTACGATTTTTTAAACCATTTTCTTTCTTTAGGGATCGATGTATTATGGCGTAAGAAAGCCATTAAAGAACTGGTTTCTATCCACCCGAGAACTTTGCTTGATGTAGCTACAGGAACTGGCGATTTTGCTTTCGAAGCCATTAAAAAGCTTCATCCCGAAAAGGTAATTGGCGTTGATATTTCTGAAGGGATGTTAGAAGTAGCCAAGAAGAAAATTAACGAGCGTAGTTTAAACGAAGTTTTTACCGTTCAGGTAGGCGATTCTGAAGGGCTGCATTTCGAAAATGATACTTTTGATGCGATTACCTGCGCTTATGGCGTGCGTAATTTCGAAAACCTCGAAAAAGGATTAGCCGATATGTACAGGGTATTAAAGCCCAACGGGAAAATGGTGATATTGGAATTTTCGAAACCAAAGGTTTTTCCGGTAAAACAATTGTATAGTTTTTATTTTAAGCAGGTAACGCCTTTCTTTGGAAAACTATTTTCAAAAGACCACAGAGCCTATACCTATTTGCCAGAATCGGTAGCAGCTTTTCCTGACGGAGAAGATTTTACCAACCTGATGGAAAAAGTTGGCTTTAAAAGTACCAAACAAAGAATTTTAACGTTTGGAATAAGTTCGATATATGTAGGAACCAAATGATCAGAAAATTAAGCCTCATTCTTTCACTTTTTATGATTTCTACAACCGCCTTTGCTCAAAATTGGGGTGGTGGAATAGATGATGAAGATTGGAGTTTTGGTTTTAATTTCCAGTATATCTCAGCCGAATACAAAATTCTTAAAAAACAAAATTGGAGATCGCCTTTTTATGAGGTGCCAAATTCGCTGGATCCTTCTTACGATCCAAATTCGGGCATTCCGGTTACCTCAACATTAAATGCTATTTCCAGCCCACCGTCTCAAGGTTTTGGATTGGGTTTTGTAATGAATAGAATGATTTCTGATAACTTCGATATCAGGGCAACACCTTCCCTTATTTTTAGCGATAGGGTAGTAACTTACGAATATGAACCTATGGCGCCGATTAACCTGGGTAATGGGCAAACGAAAAACTTTCAAACCGTGGTAGAAAGAAAAGTTCAGGCCACCATGTTCGAATTTCCGTTAGGCATAAAGGTAAAGTCGAACCGGATGAACAATTTTAGAGCATATTGGTTAGGTGGTGCTAAATATTCGATAGATATAGCTTCGAAAAAGAAAACCTTCGATGAAGGCGAAACACCGGTAAATAAGTTTTTAAAAAATCAAAGAAATTACCTGTCGTACGAAACAGGCATTGGTTTCGATATTTACTTTGAGTATTTCAAAATGTCGCCCGAAATAAAACTATCCTATTCAGCCAGCGATTTGCTTCAGCACGACAATACGGTTTATGCCAATCCAATAGATAAGTTGAAATTACGTCAATTAACATTCAGTTTGATTTTTCAATAGTCCTGCAATCCAAAAAAACTTACCTTTGTTGGTGTAGGTAAATCAAAGATGGTATCTTAAAGCATTACCGAGACTTAAAATTCATAAAAATGTCTAAAATCGCATTAATTACAGGCGCAACTTCTGGTATTGGCGAAGCTTGTGCACATACATTTGCCCAACAAGGTTACAATCTGGTATTATTGGCCCGCAGAGAAGATCGGTTGGCTAAAATTGCCCACCATTTAGAAGATAAATATGCGATTACCATTAAACAGGTTTTTGCCGATGTTCGCGATAAAGAAAGTCTTACCGCTGCTTTAGAAGTTTTGCCGGCAGAATGGAAAAAGGTTGATGTCTTGATTAACAATGCAGGCTTAAGCCAGGGTTTAGATCCAATTGATAAAGGCGATACCAACGATTGGGACACCATGATTGATACCAATGTAAAAGGCTTGCTTTATGTAACCAAAATTGTTTCCAACTGGATGATACCAAACCAATCAGGCCATATTATTAACATTGGTTCTATTGCCGGAAAAGAAGTTTATCCAAATGGAAACGTATATTGTGCCAGCAAACATGCTGTTGATGCTTTGAGTAAAGCTATGCGTATCGATTTATTGCCCCACGGCATAAAGGTTACCGAAATTAATCCGGGCATGGTAGAAACCGAATTTTCGGTGGTGCGCTTTAAAGGCGATGAAGACCGGGCGAAAAAAGTATACGAAAACCTGGAGCCGTTAATTGCCGACGATATTGCAGATGCCATTTGGTATGTAGTAAGCAGGCCAAAACATGTTAACATTAACGACATGCTGATTATGCCTGCCGCACAGGCTACAGCAACAATTATAAATAGAGCTTCCTAAGCCCCCGAAGGGGAATTAATACCGGGAGGAAATAACAATATATTTTTTTTATTTTAAACTAATGAAAGGAAAGCCCCTTTAGGGGTTTGGGGTTAAAAATGATATCAAACACAATAGATCAGGAAATAAAAAAAGCCATGTTGGCTAAAAACAATGCGCAGTTAAGAGGTTTAAGGGCAATAAAGGCCGCTTTACTTTTAGCTAAAACAGAGAAAGGTTCTTCAGAAGAAATTACGGAAGAAACTGAACTTAAAATCCTTCAGAAACTGATTAAACAACGCCGCGAATCTGCTGATATTTACAAGCAACAAAACCGCGAAGATCTGTACCAGGTAGAAGAAGAAGAAATTGAAGTGATCAGTCAGTTTTTGCCAAAACAGTTAGATAGGGCAGAGGTTGCTGCAATTATCGAGGCTGTAATCAAACAATCTGGTGCTACATCGGTTAAGGATATGGGGAAGGTAATGGGCATGGCAAACAAGGAACTTGCAGGTAAAGCCGATGGTAAATTAATTGCTGAGATTGTTAAAGAAAAACTAGCCTAGCGGAGCTTAAAGTTTAAAGACTAAAGCTGAAAGCTTGTTATAAAATAAGTATCTTGATACTTAATACTTGTTTCTAGATACTTAAAAATAGGTTTTTATACCGTTTTCGGTTTTATTTCAGAAAAATGGCATAGAAATGCATAAATTTAATTTTACTCTACTAACTTAGTAGCACAATACCATCTAGAATATATATGACCTACCCGATAATAGAAGAAGACGGATTTAAATACATCGAAGCTGGAACAGGCGAGACACTGGTATTGCTACATGGCCTAATGGGCGAACTAAGCAATTGGGAACTGGTTATAGAACAGTTTAAAGATCGCTATCGTGTAATTATTCCAATTTTACCAATTTACGATTTGCCTATTTTAACATTGGGCGTAAAAGCATTGTCGAGATATCTTCATCGCTTTTTAAAATATAAAAATTTAAACCAGGTTGTACTTGTTGGTAATTCGCTTGGTGGCCATGTGGGTCTGGTATTTACGGTTGCCCATCAGGAGTTTGTTAAAGCCTTGGTACTAACAGGTAGCTCCGGTTTATACGAAAATGCTTTTGGAGGATCTTTCCCGCGTAGAGAGAGCTACGATTACATTAAGGAAAAGGTAGAATTTACTTTTTACGATCCTGCAACTGCAACCAAAGAACTGGTTGATGATGTTTTTAAAACGGTTAACGATAGATCAAGGGTGATTAGAATTTTAACCATGGCAAAGTCGGCAATACGCCACAACATGGCTAAAGAACTGTCGAAAATTACCATACCGGTTTCTTTAATCTGGGGTAAAAATGATAAGGTTACGCCGCCGGAAGTGGCAGAAGAATTTCATGAATTGTTGCCGAATTCGGAATTAAACTGGGTTGATAAATGTGGGCATGCGCCTATGATGGAACATCCGGAAATATTTAACGCATTTTTAGAGAAATTTTTAGATAGAATATTGTTAAAATAAATGTTTGCAGCAGAAATCATATCAGATGCAATTCCATCACTAAGGGCCGATGACACGGTGCAGAAAGCTTTAGACCGTATGAACGAGTTTAAACTAAAGCATTTGCCAGTTGTTAACGAGGTAACTTTATTGGGTTTGGTTTCTGAAGATGATTTACTAAATATTGATAATCACGATACACTTTTAAGCGATAGTTCGGTAAACCTACTTAATGTTTTCGTATTGAGTAACATGCATACTTATGATGTAATCAGGTTATTAAGTCAGCTAAAATTAACAGCTGTTCCGGTTTTAGATCAACAGAAAAATTATGCAGGTTTAATTTCTATCAATAACATGGTAAATGCCGTGGCAGAACAGTACGCGGTAAATGAACCTGGAGGAATTATCGTTTTGGAAATCAGTAACCGCGATAATTCTCTGGCACATATTGCTCAGATTGTTGAAGCCGATAATGCGCAGGTACTCTCCTCTTACGTGAATTCTTTCGAAGATTCTACACGTTTAGAAGTAACGCTCAAAGTAAACAAAACAGAAATTACTTCATTGGTAGCTTCTTTCGAAAGATATGATTATCTGGTTAAAGAGGTATATAATAACACACAGATTGATGATGGGTCGCAGGAGCGTTACGATTCTTTCATGAACTATTTAAATGTATAAACCTACTTTATGAGGATTGCAATTTACGGGAGAGATTTTAATGATACGGTTTTGCCCTACGTTCAAGAGGTTTTTAATCATTTAGCCGAACATCATATTCAGCCGGTTTTATATTCAAAATTTAAAACGTCCCTTCATAGTAAAATTAAATTACCGGCAAATACCGTTATTTTTCATAATCACACCGAATTAAAGGAGCTAGCCGACGTATTGTTGAGCTTAGGAGGCGATGGTACCTTACTCGATACCTTGTCGTTAATCCGTAATTCGGGCATACCCGTAATCGGGATCAATTTTGGCCGTTTGGGTTTTCTGGCCAGCATCAACAAAAACGAAATCGGATCGGCACTCAAAGCCCTGATCAATAAAGAATATACCCTAGATTCCCGTTCTCTTTTAACTTTAGAATCGGATAATGGCCTGTTTGGTGAAGAGAATTTCGCACTGAACGATATTACCATTCACCGTCGCGATAATTCTGCCATGATGATTATCCATGCTTCAATGAACGATGAGTTTATCAACTCTTATTGGGCCGATGGATTAATTATTGCTACCCCCACAGGTTCTACAGCATACTCGTTAAGCTGCGGTGGGCCGATTATTTACCCCGATTCTGAAAATTTTGTAATTACGCCCATTGCACCGCATAACTTAAATGTAAGGCCGGTGGTTGTACCAGATGATAACAAACTCTCTTTTGAGGTAGAAGCACGCGAATCGAAATTTCTGGTTTCTTGTGATAGCCGAACGGTTACCGTAGAGCGTTCGGTAAAAATTAGCATAAAAAAGGCAGATTTTTGCATAAATCTTATCCGTCTTAACAATGAAACCTACTTAAACACGTTAAGAAATAAATTATTATGGGGCATTGATACCCGTAACTACTAAGTATGACGCCAACCAAACCGCTGTTAATTCTCCTCTTTTTTATTTTTAGCGGGCAAATTCTCCGTGCACAAGAAGGTACATGGGAAGTCGGGTTAATGGGCGGGGGAGCAGGTTACATGGGCGATCTTAATCAGAATAATCCTTTACAGATTAGCGGTTTTTCAGCTGGCGCCTATGTAAAGCGAAACTTTAACCAATATGTTGGCGTTCGCTTAAATTATACCTACGGACAGGTTAAGGCAGATGATGCCAACTCCAGTAATGAGCAGTTCCGCGAAAGAAACCTGCGTTTTAAAACCTCACTAAACGAATTTAGCGCCTTGGTTGATTTTAATTTTTTCAATTTTAATCTGGGTGGAGGGAACAGACAATTTACACCATATCTTTTTACTGGTGCTGGTTTGGTTATTTTTAAACCAACCGTAAAAGTTAATGGCGACAAATACCGGTTAGACCGATTAGCCACCGAAGGTCAGGAAAATGGTTACAATAATGCGGTTTTAACTATCCCATACGGATTAGGGCTAAGGTATAATTACAAAAATACCTGGAGTGTTTTTACCGAACTCGGTTACCGGACACCGCTAACTGATTACATTGACGATGTAAGTGGCCGTTATCCGGTTAATCCCGTAATCGTTGGAAATGGCCAAAATCAGGTCAATTTATCTGATCCTTCACGCTACCAAATCGGACAAGCGGGTACCCAAAGAGGCGATTTTCGAAAAAGGGACACTTATCTATTTGTTAGTGTTGGCATATCTTTTACCTTTGTATCCTCAAAATGCTATTCCTTTTAAGCTGATTTTGACATAATTAATGGGATTTAAAGAACAAATAGACTATAGCCGCCTGCCAAAGCACATTGCCGTAATCATGGATGGTAATGGAAGATGGGCAAAAGGCCAGGGTAAAGTGCGGGTTTTCGGACATGAACAAGGTGTACTTTCTGTAAAAGACATTGTAGAAGGTTGTGTTGAAGTAGGTATCGAGTACCTCACTTTATATGCTTTTTCTACAGAAAATTGGAACAGGCCGAAAGAAGAAGTAGATGCTTTGATGCAGATTCTGATTTCAACTATCAACAAAGAAACCGAAACACTTAATAAAAACAACATTAAGCTGAATGCCATAGGCAATATTGCATCGTTACCCCAAGAGTGTATTGATGATTTAAAAGAAGCCATGGAAAAAACTGCCCATAACGAAAAATGTACGTTAACACTAGCGTTGAGTTATAGTGCAAAGTGGGAGATTTTGGAGGCTGCCAAAAAAATCGCGTCGGCAGTAAAAGATAATGTCATTTCTTTGGATGATATAAACGAAGATCTGTTTTCATCAAAACTGACAACTGTAAATATACCCGATCCGGAATTGATGATCAGGACCAGTGGGGAGCACCGTATCAGCAATTATCTGCTTTGGCAAATGGCTTATACCGAGTTTTATTTTACCGATGTTTTATGGCCGGATTTTAGACGAGAAGATCTTTTCGAGGCTATTGTAGACTATCAAAAACGCGAACGCCGTTTTGGTAAAATTAGTGAACAATTAAACTAATTTTTCTTTTAACACTTTTTAACAAGCGTTTAAACTAACTTAGCACCACTTTTATACGATAAATGAAACCATAATAAGGGAACAACGTAAAGAAATTTTGCTTTATAAAATATCGTTACCTTTTGGCCATTACTGAACAAATAATTTTAATGAAAAGAATATTTCAAGTTTTAATCCTACTAGTTTTAGCCGCTCCGGCCTTCGCTCAAGTACGTCCACAAGGTCAGGCACCGGTAACCCCTTCTTTAAAGGTTGGTGGCTTAGATCTCGATTATTTTAGTCCAAAAGAATATATCATTGGTGGTACCACGGTAACAGGAACCCAATATTTAGATAAAGAAGTTTTAATTACCTTATCTAAACTAACTAAGGGCGATAAAATCGTTCTTCCCGGCGAGGCAACTTCTGATGCGATTAAAACACTTTGGGCACAGGGATTGTTTGATGACGTTAAACTTAATATCGAAAAGTTTGTTCAGGATTCGGTTTATTTTGAAATTGAAGTAGTGGAACGCCCACGTTTAAGTTCTATCGATTTAAAAGGTATCCGTAAATCGGAAAAAACAGCTATCCAAGAAAAGCTAAATGATAAAACAGGTAAAATCGTAAACGATAACCTGTACAATACCACCTCGGCCATTGTTAAAAAATACTTATTGGATAAGGGCTTTTTCTTTACCCAGATCGATTACAAAACACGTAAAGATCCGAATGCAGAAAACAGTGTGGTATTAGAAGCAAACATCGATAAAGGTCACCGTGTTAAAGTACAGCATATCGATTTTACCGGTAACAAAGATTTTAAATCAGCAAAACTTAGAAAATACCTTAAAACCCCTAAACAATTTACCTGGTGGCGCTTTTGGGGCTCTGGAAAATTCGCAAAAGAGAAATACGAAGAGAACAAGGTAAAAATGATTGCCAAAATGCACGAGAAAGGTTATCGTGATGCTGAATTATTAAAAGATACCATTTACCAGCATAACAAGAAAAAGGTCAACATCAGAATGGACCTTTACGAAGGGAAAAAATATTATTTCGGTAATATTACCTGGGCCGGTAATGCCATTTATCCGGATAGTATTTTGCAAAAAGTATTAACCATCGAAAAAGGTGATGTTTTTAGCGAAGAAAAATTAAATAAAAAATTAAACGGCGGTGGCGAAAACGGTGGCGACATTAACAGTATGTATACCGATAATGGATATTTAACTTTTAATATCGATCCGGTACAGACCAAAATTTATGGCGATACGGTTGATGTGGAATTACGCATGTACGAAGGACCACAGTATACCAACAACCGCATTACTTTAAAAGGTAATACCATCACAAACGATAAAGTTGTTTTACGTGAGATCCGTACCAAACCCGGACAGAAATTTAACAAAAGTGATTTAATCCGTACCATCCGCGAAATTGGTCAATTGGGTAACTTCGACGAGTCTAAAACTGTGCCTACACCTCGTCCTAACCCGGCAGATGGTACCGTAGATATTGAATATGCCGTAGAAGAGAAACCTTCAGATCAGATTGAGCTATCAGGTGGTTTTGGTGGTGGCCGTATCATTGGTACCTTAGGTTTAACCTTCAACAACTTTTCGTTACGTAACTTATTTAATTTAAAAGCTTACAAACCATTGCCAAAGGGTGATGGGCAGAAATTAAGCTTACGTGGACAAACCAACGGTAAATATTACCAATCGTATAGTTTCTCCTTTTCACAACCTTGGTTTGGTGGCGAGAAACCGGTAAGTTTTGGTGTGAGTGCATTTACTTCATTACAATCTAATGGATTAAGTTCAGATAATGCGCAGTTTCAAAAAATACGTTTAAATGGGGTAACGGTTAGTTTGGGTAGAAGATTAAACTGGCCAGATAACTATTTCCAGTTAAGCCATGCTGTTAGTGTACAGCAGTACATCTTAAATAACTATTCAGGATATTTATTCAATACAGGTACATCTTACAACATAAGCTTATCACAGGAGATTAGCCGTGATTCAAGAGATTCGCCAATCTTCCCTAAATCCGGATCGTTCTTACGTTTCACCATTCAGGCAACACCTCCGTTTTCATTGTTAAATAAAACAAACTATGCAACGGCATCAGATAGGGAAAAATATCGCTTTACTGAGTATCACAAATGGAAATTCGATTCACAATGGTATCAACGTGTAGCCGGTAACCTGGTAATCAAAGCTCAGGCCCAGTTTGGTTTCTTAGGGCAATATAACAAAGCAGTTGGCCAATCAGCATTCGAGCGTTTTAAACTCGGTGGTGATGGTATGCAGGGATTCGATTTCTTGCAGGGATCTGAGCTGATCGCGATGCGTGGTTACGCAAACAATGCTGTTATCCCGAACGGTTCAGATCCGGCCGTGGCACAGCAGTCAGGTAGCCCAATTTATACCAAATATGTATTAGAGGCACGTTATCCCGTTATTGCAAGCCAACAAGCTACAGCATTCGTTTTGGCCTTTGCTGAAGCTGGTAACACCTGGAACAGATTTGGTGATTTTAATCCTTTTAACGTGAGAAGATCAGTGGGTGTAGGTGCAAGAATCTTCCTTCCTATATTTGGTTTGTTGGGTATCGATTATGGACATGCGTTTGACACCATACCTGGACTATCAGATGGCGGAAAGCAAAATTTTACATTTAGTATCGCACAACAATTAGGTGGATTTTAATTGATAAAGAACAAAAATTTAACTAATTATGCAATAAATCATTGCAATAGGAGTTTAAAGAAAGCTTAGGTTATTAACTATATCATTAACACACACACACAAATGAAAAAATATCTTTTTATCGCATTCCTGCTTTGCACTTCTTTCGGTGCCTTTGCACAGAAGTTTGCTTATGTAGACACGGAGTATATTTTAAAGCATTTACCAGAATATAAATCGGCACTAAGTCAATTAGATGTTGCCTCCAAACAATGGCAGCAACAGGTAGATCAGAATTTTTCTGAAATTGACCGGATGTACAAGGCCTATCAGGCTGATCAGGTTTTATTAACTGATGATATGCGCAAGCGCCGTGAAAACGAGATTATAGAAAAAGAAAAACAAGCTAAAGAATTTCAGCGTTCTAAGTTTGGGCCAGATGGGGATCTTTTTCAAAGCAGGGTAAAATTAATTAAACCCATTCAGGATAAAGTAGCCGAGGCGATTAAACAGATTGCAAAATCTAAATATTTAGACTTTATTTTCGATAAGAGCAGTGAAGCAACTATGATGATTTATGCAAGTAGCAGTTACGATGTTAGCAATGACGTAATTGTAAAATTAGGTTATAAACCAGGGACTGTAAATAATTAGTATATTCGCCCCTGATTTTTGAAGAAAAACAATTAGAAAAAAATAAAAAAGTAAAATAAAACGATGAGAAAGTTAATTAACGTATTCTTTGTAGCAGCAGGGTTATTGTTTACAGCGAATATGGCAAGTGCACAACAAAAATTGGGTCACATTAATTCTGAAGAGGTATTTGCAAATTTACCAGAGGCTAAAACAGCTCAAACTACTTTAGAAACCTTAGGTAAACAAAAGCAAGCTGATATTGATGCAATGATCAAAGAATATCAAAGTAAAATGGCTGCAGCAGAAGCTAAGCAAAAAACTTTGAGTGAGGCAAACAAAGAAACAGTGGGTAAAGAATTACAAGCTGCAGGTCAGGAATTACAGGATTTAGAAAAACGTATTACCGATGCGCGTACTAAAGCTTCACAAGATATAGGTACTAAACAAGGTGAATTATTCCAGCCTATCCAGGCTAAAGTTGCAACTGCAATTTCTGCTGTAGCTAAAGAAAAAGGTTTAGCTTACGTTTTCGATATCGCAAACGGACAAGGTGGTAACAATTTAGTTTTCTGGGATGGTGGTGATGATATTACTGCTTCAGTAAAAACTAAATTAGGAATCACTGCAACTGCTGCGAAACCAGCAGCACCTAAAAAGTAGTTCTGAATCGGGAGTAAGGAGCCCAAAATCTCCTTACCAGTTCAAAATATAAAGCGGAATTAAGTTTAACTTAGTTCCGCTTTTTTGTTTCAGGATTTTCGTCATGCTGTTCCGAAGTTTCTGGATCAGTATCTTTGATATCTAACTTAAGCGGGGTAGATCCTGAAACAAGTTCAGGAAGACGATCGTTTTAACATACTAACTAACACTAAAACATTCCAATTTTCAACTAACTTTACACCTTTCTAACATTCCAATTTTCCAACATCAAAGGCATGCAAAACTCTTCGCCCATAGGTATTTTCGATTCAGGTTATGGTGGTTTAACTGTTTTTCGTTCTATTGCCGATAAATTGCCCGATTACAATTATATCTATTTGGGCGATAATGCCCGTTCGCCCTATGGCGACCACTCTTTCGAAACCATTTATAAATATACTTTAGAATGCGTAGAATGGCTTTTTGATAAAGGATGCCATTTGGTTATTCTGGCCTGTAACACCGCATCTGCAAAAGCGCTTAGAACAATCCAGCAGATAGATCTTCCTGCTAAGTATCCCGATAGAAGAGTGCTTGGTGTAATCAGGCCCACAGCTGAGGTAATTGATGGTTATACGCGTACCAAATCGGTAGGGGTAATGGGAACCAGGGGTACGGTTAATTCTCAATCCTATCTTTTAGAAATCAATAAATTTTTTCCGGAGATTAAGGTTTACCAGCAAAGCTGTCCGATGTGGGTTCCTCTGATCGAAAATAACGAACACTTACAACCCGGCGCAGATTTTTTTATCAATGAATATTGTGATCAGTTATTGAGCCAATCGGCAGCTATCGATTGTGTGTTACTGGCTTGTACGCACTATCCTTTATTAATGCCTAAACTGAAGAAGGTATTCCCCGATCATATAAGCGTTTTAACGCAAGGCGAGATTGTAGCCAATAGCTTAGCTGATTATTTAAAGCGACACTCTGAGATCGAAGGAAAATTAGCCAAACAGGGCGAAAGACATTTCTATACCAGCGGTGATCCTGCAGTTTTTGATGAACATGCCTCTATTTTTTTCGGGGAGCCCTTGAAATCGGATAAGATGTGATGGATTGTTAAATAGCCAGATTGTTTGATTGTTGACGGCCAATAGCCAGCTGGAATCGGTTAACTGTCAAATACAGATTATCACTGGCAACCGATGTCTGGTTAATACTGTTCACTAAGGTGAAATGTTAACGGATTGAGGATGTTCTTTGGCAAAGCTATGCACTTTAAAACAGGTAGGAATGTATTTTAAGACCATTTTTGGTCGGGTGGGCTTCGTACTTGCTGGCAGACAACATCGGCCCTGGCTCACCTAAGAAAGCCCCAAAGCAGTGTCTGGCTTTACCTTTTAGGTAACCCCAGGGTAAAGAAAAGGTAAGCCTGGGGTTATCTTGGGGTTAACCTGGTAGCAACAAAGGGTAAAGAACAGGTAAAGCAGGGGTAATTAAATACAGTCCTTTCGCTGGCTGTTTTATACTGAATGTCGTTTAACTGCCTCCAAACGCCCAACTCAATACTCCAGGCTAATTACTGTGGCAATTGCGTTACCCTGGTCAGTACGGTAGGAGAAGATAATGCTTCTAAAAAGGCAACAACGGCATCTTTTTCTGCAATACTCAATTTTAACCCTTTTAATAACTTATCGTTTTTAGGGAGTAAAGGATCATTTACCTGTTCCGGTTTTACACGTTGTACCGGCATGCCCACATTGTACATGTTCATTACGCCGTCTATATCAGGGAATAAACCATTATGAAACCAGGGAGCTGTTTTCATAACGTTTCTCAGGCCGGGAGTTTTGAACTTGCCTACGTCTTCTGGTTTCTTGGTTACATTGTATAACCCTAAATCTTCATATTTACGGCCATAATAGGTTAAACCATCATTATGAAATTCGTTATCGGTAAAAAATGGTCCGTTATGACAATTGATACAGCGTGCTTTGGTGCGGAATAAATGTAAGCCGACTAATTGTTGATCGGTCAACGCTTTTTTGTCTTTCGCCAGGAAACGATCAAAGGGGGTTCTTCTACTCACAATACTGCGTTGAAAAGTAGCCAGACTTTCGAAAATCCTTTTATTGGTAATTTCTTTTGAGCCAAATGCAGCCGTGAAAAAAGGTTGATAACCTTTAATTTTACGGAGTTTTTTGGGTAAAACTTTCATGTCCTGGTGCATCTCGTTATGGGCCGCCACCGGACTGCCGGCCTGCTCTTCTAAACTGTTTGCCCTGCCATCCCAGAACAAACGTTTATAAAACCAGACATTCTCCAGTGATGGTGCATTTCTGATATTGGTTAAATGATCGTGCCCTACAGAAACCTGACGGCCATCTGTCCAATGTAAATCTGGTGTATGGCAGCTCGAGCAAGAAATCTGATTCGAACCCGACAAACGCGGATCGAAAAATAAAATTTTACCCAGCTCCACTACATTTTTTACCGAGTCGTTTTTTAAATCAACAGGAGAGGGTGGAAGTTCGCCCAATTCCTGAAAAACAGCACCCTGATCTATCGTAGGTTTTGGCCATTGATCGGTAGGTTTTGAATAAACTTTGCGCAGGCTATCTATGCTCAGTTCATCGTCGTTGTTAAAATCGGCTGATTGAAAAGAAAATAGAATTAATCCGGTAAGGGCTAAAGCAAGAAGGGCAAAAATTTTATTCATGGGTTAAAAATATAGGTTTAAGCTGATATTGGAAGAAAAACGGTCTTTGCCAGGGGTATTTGTTAATACCCTGCCGAAATCTTTTAAATCGTCTCTTCTCCAGTAGGTAACACCAGCTTTGATACCTGCATGGATTTGTTTAAACATTGGGATGCTATAATCGGCTGTAAAATTACCGCCAAATTTCGAGGTTGTATTATAGGCATAATCATAATAGATTACATTCCTGGTAAAAACACCTTCGTTAGCTAAAAGCACGCTGAAATCAGAATCAAGGTATTGATTGTATAAGCCAGTTAAGCTAATGCCCCAGTTATGATTGTTTTTATTTTGATGTTTTATGCCATAACTCAAAGCATAACTTAATTGGTTAAATGTGATATCGTTACCGGCAATACCATCTTGCCTGCGTTCTTCATATTTTTTTAAGCTTAGGCCTATGTTATGGGTAAACTGATTTTTAATTATGCTGTAATGACCCTGAATACCCAATGATTTATTTTTATATAGATAACTATTTGCTAAGTAAACGTTAATGTAATTATCGCCGGTATTTGATTTATAATTAATGTCTATACTTAATGAATTTGAAGATATTTTCTTTAACCAAAAAAGACGATAGTTTTCACTTACCAAATCAAAGTTGATATACTCTGTAATTGCAAGCGAGGTTCGATAATCAAATTTTTGTTTTTCTTTGGATGTTTGATAACTCAAGTTAAAGCTTCCTAATGTTGCATTTTCATATGTCAAATATGCATCTAAGCCATCTCTGGTCTGGTTGCTTTGAACCGTTCTATCTGTGTTATATTGCTCAGGTTCACCATATCCATTAATTAAATAGTTGTTATACTCTGGAATTACATATCCCTGAGAAAGACTACTGTTTTTATATGCCACATTTACCTTTTCCAATCCGTATCCATAACGATAAGCGGCACCAATCATTAATTCTTTAGTAACATTATAGGCAATTGTTCCAATCAAATTAAATTGAAAGTCATTTACCTGACCGCGAGGATCATTTGTTGAGTAGTGATTGCCAATTCTATAATCACCCCCCAGGCCTATTGGTAAATTATTTTTTAGGATATTCTTACTTGCCAAAGCTTTCAGATTATACAGTGTTCTTTGATAACTTAAGTTTTTAGGAGAACCAAAATAATACGGATTAGCCAAATTATTTCGGGTTTGATGAGAAAATGATGTACTATCTTCAACAATCCTATTGTATGAAAATTGCCCCCAAATACTAATTGAACCCAGTTGTGAGATTCCTTCTGTGCTTAAAACCGTGTTATTAAGAGTACTTGCATCTTGAGCCTTCATTAAACTTCCTTTTTCAAAATTTTGGCCAATCTTCAAACTATTGTAGTTTGCCGGCATTAATTTTTTAATGTAAAAAGGACTTGATTTAGCAAATTCATATGCACTAAAAATAGCTGAATCTGTAGAAAATAGCTTGCTTGTCATACTTTGATTTAATATGTCTTTTCGTTGTGCAAAAGCTGACAGCGAGCTACTTACTAAAAATATATATAAGATAATATTCTTCATTTTATTGTGTATTTGGCTTAATATAGATTATTTAAAGCCTCTGGGAATTGCGAGTGGTAAAAAGTCAAAATCTTCTGCAGAATTATTCGTGTCCTTTAAAATTTTTCGCCCGTTTATAGTAGTTTCTGTTTTTCTGATCACAGATTGAGAAGAATATGCTCCATTTGGAACATAGGTATACAGGGCATCTAAGGATGCTCCAAGTTTTTTAGGAACTCGTGCACTTGCAGTGTTCGGTTGAATTTCTACACCATCAATTATAAAATTAATTGGAATTTGATAGTACTTGTCGGAATTTGCCGAAGGAGGTGCAATTGTAGGGAATGGATATTGAGGTAGTGTTTTAATATCAGCCTGGCCTTTATTTTTAAATATAACATAGCCCATTCTTCCAGGGTTGTCTAAAATAAAATCAGTTCCGTTATAAGATAATACTTCAACATTAGGCACACTAGGGTTGTCTACATCAGAGGCTAATGGTTTTGGTAGAAATGGAGCATAGTAAGCTTCAAAATCGGCTCCACTTAAATCTATTGTTAAAGACGGATCTCTTGCAGTAATCGTCTTACCATCAGTGCCGGTAAATGGCGATTTGTGATTTAATGCAGTTTGAGCAAGTATGATACTTTCGCCCGCTTTAACAGGGTATTGTTTGCCTGTTCCCGGAATCATCAATAATGCCCTAGTATAGATGTAACCATTATTTGCATCAATATCAGACGGCATAGCTTGTGATTTGCTCCAGTCGTATTGGCTGTTACTTTGTCTGTAAACATTAGTTGCTGTGAAGTTTTGAAGACCAATAGCTTCTGCTATATATAAACTATCCGCATATAAAACCGAATCAGTATTGTTGTATATTTCAATGAATTGATCTCTAAAAGATGCACCTGTTGTCGTATTTGATCCAGCATAGTAAATTTGTTTAATTACCCATGGGCCAGTTGTACCAGATATAAGTTTAAGTGCTGAAAGTTGATTATCCTGAACGGTAATGGTCTTTCCTTTCTCTGAAGCATTAAAAACAACTTCTTTTGTAACTGTTTCGCCTGTTAAAGCTGTGTAATCTAAAGCAGAAATTTTAATGCTTGCAGATATATCATAAACTCCAGGAGAAATTGAGTCGATAATAAATGTTCCATCACTTTTGGTGAGATATTTTTGACTTAAGCTGGTTTTTGTATTTGTAATCGTAATTTCTATTCTAGCTTTAGGTAAAACTTTACCCAGGTTATCTGAAGCATACGAAGTAATTACCTGATATCTTACAGGGTGGATTTCAGGAATATTTCCTTGATATTTTTTACATGAAGCTAAAGCGACTGCAATAACTAATAATGTATATAGTAATTTTTTCATATCTTAAAGTTTTATAGATAATTCCGCACCGAATGTTGGGCTACTATTTGGGAATACGTATGACCCTGTTTGAGTAGTATAATATGGATTGTGGTTAAACACATTGTAAACATTAAAGGCGAACTTAAACCGTTTTTTGATTTCCTTTGCAATGCTTAAATGATAGTTTGAAATAACCCTTGGTAAATCATTTTCAGATAGTTCTTCTGGTGTTTTATAAAGGTGACCATAAGAAGTATTTGCTTTATCGAAATTAGTAATTGGAATATATTGATTAAGTCTATTATAGTAGCCAATTGGAATTTGCGAACTAGCAGGAGTGATGTTTTTATTTAAAATATCGAATTCTGCCACAAACGAAACAACTAAACTTAATTTTGGAATGTGTGTAACGCTAGTGATTCTTCCGTTACTGAAATATGCTTTCGTATTTTCGGGCTCGTAAACACCAATAAACGCGTAATTTGGATCTGTCGGGATAGTATTTGGAACTTTACTACTTAAAGTATTGGATGTGGATTTGTAGGCAGTTCTGAAAAGACCGCCGCTAACATTAAATGACGTTTTAATCTCTTTAATTTCGGGAGTATTTAGTATGATTTCAAAACCTTGATTATCCGAAAAAAGATCATTTACGAAGTTAAAATAGTTTATAGCATATGGTCGAATTCCTGTTTGAGTAACGGTTGGTTTTGCCCCAGGGTTAATTGTTGCAGAATAAGTTGGTAATTCTATACTTTGTAAATTTTGCGCAGTCGAAATCCCATTTCTTGATTTTTTGTTAAATGCGGTTACTGAAAGGTTGAATTTGTCAATTTTAATTTGGGCTGATAATTCAATACTTTCGCTTTTTGAAGGTTTTAAGTTTGCGCTACTTGGCTCATATCTTTCTACATATACCAAATAAGTACTTTCATTTACTTTACCATTATAGGCATTAAGTAATGGTATTTCGTAAAATGTTGGTCCCGGATAGCGTTGCGCTAGCCCCGGCGATTTATATGATAAACCATAAGCAACACCAAATCTTAAGTTTTTATTAATCTCATAGTTGATGTTTGTTCTTGGCGAGAAGGATGTATAACCATTTTGTATATCAGATCGCATGCCTGCTCTAATACTTAATGGTTTGCCCAATACAGATGCTGTAAAGAGATCCTCAATATAAAAGCCAAGATCTTTTTGCGCAAGCGCTAAGCGAAAATCGTAGTAACGTTCTGAACTTTTTGTACCTAAAGAAGTACTCGCGGCTCTTACTGTGCCTCGTGGCTCGTTCGGATCAATTGTTTGTCCCAAACCTTTGTTGGCACTATAACTAAAACTGGTGCCAAAAGACAGGTTATGAACTAAATTTCCTGTAGCAAATCCCCCCGTGAAATCCAAATTAGCTGCTGCTGTAATCGGACGGCCATCTATTAATGATTTCGCAGTGTAAACTCCCGAATCATAGTATCCTTCATGTATGCCTGTGGTAGTTGCTGTGCTATATAATACGTACGCATCATTTACTAATTCTTCTTTATAGCTAACCTGATGCCCTGCTGAATATCTTAAATTAATCCCAATATTTTTTAAGAAACCATTGTTGAAACGATAATTGCTTCTGTTTGCAACACTAAAATTCCAGCTGTCAAATTTCGTTCTTGTGCTTTTTTCATCATCTGGATCATATTTTATACCATCTAGATTTCGGCCATAATCTACACTAAGCGTGTTTTTTAACTGGTTGGTTTTTCCAAAAGAATTTGTCCACATGGCATTGGTATTAATTCTTCGGTAAGCCTTTAGTTTGTCACGATTATCTTGAAAGGAATTGACGTAGTTAATACCAACATTTACTGAACCATATTTTGGGCTAATTTCAAAACCTTTAGAGAAACCATATGATGTTGCGTTATCACGTAACTGCATACGGACGTATGCAGGAGATTTACCCGCTTGTCGCTCAATAATAATTGCGCCATCGGTTAAGTCGCCATATTTTGCAGGCGCAACACCAGCAATTACTTCTATACTCTCAATATTGTCTGCTGGTATTTGACGTAAATCTGTTCCGCCAAAAGTATAATCTCCTGTGTATCCTGTTTTGCCAATATCTCCAGTACCACGAATTCCATAGCTGCCGCTCGTAACAAAGGAACTTCCTACCCCACCAATCCTGCCAGGGTTAAAGCTCTGCATATTGGCATTATTACTAATGGTATTTCCATCCATAATGATGGCGATACCAAATGCGTTATTTAATTCAAAACTTCCTTTTCCATCGGTTGTAGGCGCATAAGCGGCCCTTAAATTTATATTCTGTACATTCTGTAATGATGGTGGTTGGATTTTTCTATTTGGGATTTGGTTCAAAAGGTCGTTGACACTTAAAGCAGGAGTCTGTTCAATTAAATCTCTCGTAATAATTAGTGATGAGTTGGTTTGACCCGAATAATTCCGCTTGGCATTGATTTCAATATTCTCCAAACTCAAATCAAGAACCTTTAAGGTGATGTTACCGAGATTCGTTTCTCCTTCTTTAACCGTTAACGGTAATCTTAACCTTTGAAAACCAATGTATGAGAATTCCAGCGTTAAAATGTTGTTGGTTTCTGTTCCATTTACGCTGAATAAGCCATTCTTATCAGTTATGGCATACTGGTTTGTTTCTACAATTTTGATGTTGACAAGTTCTAAAGGCTTGTTCTGAGGGTCGACCACTTTTCCGGTAACCACATTTCTTACTTGCGCCATCAGGGTAACGCAAATAAAAAACAAAAATAGGGATGTGTATAGCTTCTTCAATTTAGACTAAATCTTAATAGTGATGCAAAGGTGTTGATTTTACACTAACTATGCAAGTTATTTAGAAAGATTATAATTAATAATACACGATTTTAAGCGTGGAAGACAGGTTAGCGTACATTTGGTACATCTGTCAGTTTAAACTCATCATAATAAAAGAAAGTATTTTTCTTTAGGTTGTAACGAGTTAAAAGGATAACTTTGCGGCTTCAAACCCACACAATGAGTGATCAGATAAAACACGAATGCGGAATCGCTTTTATTCGCCTGTTAAAACCACTTTCTTACTACCAGCAAAAGTACGGTACAGCACTTTACGGCCTTAACAAATTATACCTTTTAATGGAAAAACAGCATAACCGGGGCCAGGATGGCGCAGGTATTGCCACCATTAAGCTGGATATGAAACCGGGCAGTAGGTACATTAGCCGATACCGGAGCATGGCATCTAATGCGGTAGCAGATATTTTCGAATATGTACAGAACAAATTTGTCGATATCCAGGAAAATACGCCTGAATTAATGCAGGATACAGAATGGCTCAAAAACAACGTAAGCTTTATCGGCGAGGTGTTAATGGGCCATTTGCGTTATGGTACGCATGGTAAAAACAGCATCGAAAATTGCCACCCTTTTTTAAGGCAAAACAACTGGATGACACGCAACCTGGTAATTGCGGGTAACTTCAACATGACGAATGTAGATGAGTTATTGGAGCAATTGTACGAGTTAGGTCAACATCCAAAAGAAAAAGCAGATACCGTAACGGTATTAGAAAAAATTGGTCACTTTTTAGATGATGAAAACCAGGAGCTTTTCGATCAGTATAAAAAAGAAGGGCATGATAACGTTGCGATTACACACAAAATATCTGATAACTTAGATATTGCGAACATTCTTCGCCGCTCAGCCAAAACATGGGATGGAGGTTATTCGATCTGTGGTATGGTGGGTAATGGCGATTCGTTCATTATGCGCGATCCGGCAGGTATCCGTCCGGCGTATTATTATTACGATGATGAGATTGTTGTAGCGGCATCGGAAAGGCCAGCTTTACAAACCGCATTTAATATCCAGTTTAAAGATGTTAAAGAGATCGATCCTGGGCATGCTTTAATTATCAAGAAAAACGGCGAGGTAAGCATGGAGCAGTTCCGCGAGCCTACCGAAAGATTATCGTGCTCTTTCGAGCGCATCTATTTCTCAAAAGGAAGTGATGTTGAAATTTACCGTGAGCGTAAACAGCTTGGTCGCTTATTAAGCGATAAAATCTTACAAGCCGTTAATTACGATTTAAAAAATACCGTATTCTCATTTATTCCAAACACAGCAGAAGTTGCTTTCTTTGGAATGGTTGATGGTGTTCAGCAATATGTGCGCAGGCACCAGAAAGATATACTTTTACATAAAAAAGAAACATTAACCGATCAGCAGCTCGAAGACCTGTTATCTTTAGCTCCTCGTGTAGAAAAGCTGGCGGTTAAAGATGTTAAACTGAGAACCTTTATTACTCAGGACGCAGACCGTAGCGAAATGGTGGCACATGTTTACGATACTACCTATGGTATTATCAATAACCACCAGGATACTTTAGTTGCACTTGATGATTCGATTGTACGTGGTACTACCTTAAAGCAGAGTATCATTAAAATTGTTGACCGTTTACACCCCAAGAAAATTATTATTGTTTCTTCTGCACCTCAGATCCGTTACCCTGATTGTTATGGTATCGATATGAGCAGAATGGGGCAGTTCGTGGCTTTCGATGCGGCGATACAATTGCTTACCGAACGTGGCATGTGGCAGGTAATAGAAGATGTTTACACCAAATGTAAAGCTTCGTTACTTTTACCTAAAGAGGAAATTGTAAATCACGTTAAGGAAATTTATAAACCGTTTACGCCAGAAGAAATTTCGGCTAAAATTGCACAGATTATTACGCCAAAAGGTACTGTTGCTGAGGTTGAAGTAATTTATCAAAGTTTAGAGAACCTGCACGAAGCTTGTCCGAAAAACAAGGGAGACTGGTATTTCTCCGGAAATTATCCAACCCCGGGTGGAAACAAAGTGGTAAATAAAGCTTTTGTTAACTGGAAAGAAGGAAATAACCAAAGGGCTTATTAGGCCCCTAAATCCCCTAAAGGGGAATGAATAACAAATAGCCCATAGTAATATGGGCTATTTTTTTGTGCACTTTTTACTGCTGATAAAACTGGATAAGAACCCTTCGACTCCCCATTGACAGACCCTCTTAGAAATCGTCATCTCGACCGGAGCAACGCGTAGTGGAGAGATCTTTAGACAATATTAAAAGATCTCTCCGCTACGGTCGTATTCTAGGTTTACCACAATTGCA
Organism: Pedobacter sp. GW822-FHT03F06; assembly: GCF_058801365.1. Taxonomy (NCBI): domain Bacteria; kingdom Pseudomonadati; phylum Bacteroidota; class Sphingobacteriia; order Sphingobacteriales; family Sphingobacteriaceae; genus Pedobacter; species Pedobacter sp. GW822-FHT03F06. The sequence continues at coordinate 30 of NZ_JBXANE010000010.1, read as the reverse complement.
AATTTATTTTAAGAAAAACTCTTTTTTTGG